>VSND01000123.1 GCA_009774145.1 Lachnospiraceae bacterium
ATTTTATACTGGATTTTTATGATACATTCTGGAACAAAGATGGAGAACAGAGTATATGAAGATATGGGCACACCGGGGATGCAGTCAGAGATATCCGGAAAATACACAGATTGCTTTTGAAAAAGCCATGGAAATTAAGAATCTGGAAGGGATTGAACTGGATGTTCAGATGTCCAGAGACGGAGAACTGGTTGTTATCCATGATGAGCGCGTGGACCGGACAACGGAAGGAATTGGCTATGTGAAAGATTATACGTTGTCGGAGTTGAAACGGCTTCATATCTATGCAGATGAGGGACCAAGTCAGTCCATTCTGACCATGAGTGAAGTGTTTGACCTGATGGAAAAAAGGCTGAAGGCAGGTATGAAACTGAATATTGAGCTGAAAACCAGTGTCATTTCATATCCAGGAATGGAAGAAAAGCTGGTGAATCTGGTACATAAGAAGTGTACATCAAAGATGGCAGCGAATATTATATATTCTTCCTTTTATGCGCTGTCTCTGGAGAAGATTCGCAGACTGGAGCCGGAAGCGGAGATTGGGATTCTGGATGAGAAAGTCTCCGACTGTCTGTTCAAATTGAAGGGCTGCGGGGCGGATGCGCTTCATCCGTTCTGGCGGGGAATGGACTTGCCGAAGGAGCGTCTGGAAGGATACACCGTGCGCGGATGGTTTTTGGGACACCTGTATCCGGAAAAGCCGACAGGAACAAAGCTGGATCTGGAAGAGCTGGAACGGCAGGGGATTACGGACGTGTTTCTGAATGAACCGGAAGTGTATGTGGGCTCATATAACCGTTAGATGGACATAGAATAAGGAGACAGATGTGAACAGTGCGATCGTGCTGGCGGCAGGGGTAGGACAGCGGATGCGAAACGGCGGTCTGCCGAAGCAGTTTTTGAAATTGATGGGTAAGCCCATTATTATCTATACTTTGGAAAAATTTGAAGAGAGCGAAGAAATTGATCAGGTGATCGTCGTCTGTCATGGAAGTTATACGGAATATATGCAGAAGCTTCTTCAGGTGTATCAGATCAGGAAAGTATCTCAGATAATTGTTGGCGGGAGTGATAGACAGAGCAGCGTACAAAGAGGTCTGGAAGTTCTGGCGGAGAACAGCGATAATGGGGACGATATTGCGGTAATCCATGATGGGGTGCGTCCGCTGATAGATCAGTCGGTTATTCGCGAAAATATCCGGGTTGCCCGTCAGTATGGATGTGCAGTCACCGTACATCCGGTCACAGAATCCGTTGTAATTACAGAATCGGAAGAAGCTGAGATTGCTGATTTTCAGAAAAGAGCGGCAACATATTCGATGACAGCGCCGCAGTCGTTTCGTCTGGGAGAGATCATGGATGCATATAAAAAAGCAGGTGAGGAGAAAAAAGCAGGATTTCCTCTTCTGGATGCTGCCATGGTGTATGCGCAGGCGGGCGGCAGGGTGCATCTGGTAAAGGAACAGGGAACGAATATTAAAATAACCACACCGGAAGATTTCTATTTTTTGAAAGCACTTCTGGAACTGGAAGAGAATAAATATATCTTTGGATTATAGGAGAAAGATATGGTTGAGCAGAGAGACATTGACATTATATTAAACAATCCGATCGATTGGGAGCAGTTTCGCGGTAAGACAGTACTGATCACCGGGGCAACCGGGCGGCTGGGTATGTATCTTGTAGAGGCCATCAATAAAGCAGACATTGACTGGAATCTGAATATAACGATTCTTGCTCTGGCAAGAAATGAAAAAAAGCTGGCGGAAGTATTTGGTGCTTCCCTGCAGCTGCCGAATATACATCCGCTTGTACAGGATATAGAAGAACCGATTCGATGGGATGGGGATGTCCATTATATCTTTCATACGGCAGGTCTGGCCAGTCCCAGGGACTTTACCAGATGGCCTGTAAATACTCTGTGGGGACATGTGCAGGGGACACGCAATGTGCTGGAACTGGCACGGGAAAAGAAAAGTGAAAAAGTATTGTATGTCTCAACGGTAGAGATCTATGGAGAATGGACAAAGGAAGAGGGAATCCGGGAAGAGGACATGAGTCCGATCTACTGCGATCATGCCAGGGCGTGTTATCCGGAAGCAAAACGGCTGTGTGAGACGATGCTTGCCAGCTATGAAGCACAGTATCAGGTGCCGTATATGGGAGTTCGTCTGTGCCATACTTTCGGACCTGGAATTTCCCTGGAAGACGGAAGAGCTTTTTCGGAATTTATCTGCAATGTGATAGAAGGGAAAGATATTATCCTTCAGTCAGAGGGGAATGCAGTACGTACGTATACGTATGTTGCGGATGCAATCGGGGCGATGCTTCTGGCATTTACAAAAGGGAAAGACCATTACTATAATATTGCGAATCTGGAGAATCTGATCAGTATCCGGGAACTGGCGGAACTGATTGCCGGACTGGATGTGAAGGGAAAGGTAAAAGTACAGTATGCAGAGCAGAACGGACAAAAGCTGAACTATCTGCCGTTTAAGCTGGGCATTATGAATGTGGATCGTATTACAGAGCTTGGCTGGAGACCGCAGGTAGGACTTCGGGATGCTTTCCGTTATACACTGGAATCTTTTCAGCAGAGAACCGGCTCGTAAGGAACAGGGGAAACGTACAGAATGAATGAGGAACAGAGATATATTCGAAAAAGAATATGGAAAGCGCGGTTTCAGAGTATTCCTTTTTATCTGTTCCGGATATTTCCTGTTCAGAAAAAGAAGATCGTATTCTGCTGCATTGAGGGTACGACCGGTTATACCTGCAATCCTAAATATATTGCAGAGGAACTGCTCCGAAGAAAAACAGATACTCAACTGGTATGGCTGGCAGATGATGTGTCGAAGATATTTCCGAAAGAGATACATGTCGTGCAGAATACTCTGTGGAACCGTGCGTATCATCTGTCGACTGCCCGTATCTGGATCGATAACAGCCGTAAACAGCTGGAAGTAAGAAAGCGCAGAGGCCAGATCTATATACAGACCTGGCATGCGAAGCTGGGATTTAAGCCAACCTGTCTGGACAGGGGGGCGTCTTTTTCCAGAATCGCTTATCTGGTGAGCAGGCATGATTCGGATATGATCGATTATGTGTTGTCAAATTCGAAATGGTATGATGATACACTGCCGACAGGAATGATCTATGAGGGACCGGTGCTTCGGACCGGCTCACCAAGGTGTGATATCCTGGTTCGTGACAGAACAGAGAGAAAAGCGCAGATCAGGGACCAGTATGGGCTGTCCGGGGATGTGAAGATCCTGATGTATGCGCCGACCTTTCGGGGAGGGAGTCAGGGAACGGACCGGACGATCACAGCGGAACAGCGTTTTCCGGATTACAGGCGTCTGGTTCATGCACTGGAACAGCGGTTTGGAGGCAGATGGCATGTTTTCCTGCGTCTGCATCCGCAGCTGATTGTAAGAAATCTGGACAAAGGGACGGAGGATGAGTCTGTGACAGACGTGAGCCGGGTGGATGATCTGTATGAGATTCTTGCAGGATGTGATGCGTTTTTGACCGATTATTCCAGTGCTGCATTCGATGCGGCGGTGATGAGGATTCCGGTGTTCCTCTATGCAGATGATTATGCAGATTATGAAGGAGAAAGAGGAAAGCTTTTGTGGGATCTGCGGGAGCTGCCGTTTCCGTTGGCAGAGAATGATAGAGAGCTGGAACAGCGGATTAAGCAGTTTGATGAGGAAACATATCTGGACAGGCTGGAGAGATTGTTCTGTGAGACGGAAATGGTGGAGGACGGAAGAGCGGCGGAGCATGTGGCGGATTTGATGGAAAAGATGATGCGGATTTAGAATGTTGTGCTGTAGAAGCGCTCAAACGTAAATTTATTGCACTTTGAAAACTTCATACTTATATCGAAAGTGTTAAGATGCAGGGTTGGACTGTTTTATAGTGGATTGACAGGATAAGGGTTGCTGCCATATAATAATCGTGGTAGAGTGAAAACGGGAATGAAAGGTGGTGTTTTATGTCTATTTTGCAGGAACAGGCAGTTCAGATGATACGCAGTTTATCTGATGACAATGTAAGTTTCTTAATTGAAATTATCAGCAGACTTATGCCATCAAAATCATATACTATAGAGTCTCAATCTGTGAATGAGGAAGCGGTGAAAGCATTTAGGAGACTGGATACTGCAAGGGCGGAGATTGCACAGTATTTGTCAAAGAATTTCGATCCGGACAAAGAACTGGAAGAGGCAAGGGCAGAGAAATATGGTGATATTGGTTGATACAAATGTAATTATCGATTTTCTTATTACACGTGAACCGTTCTATAAAGCATCTTCGGAAATTATAAAAAGGTGTGCGGATGGTCGATTGACAGGATATATTGCTTTTCATTCAATATCAAATCTTTGGTATATACTGCGTAAAGTTCCGGAAGATAAGCGCAGGGAATGGATGTTGGATATCTGCAGTTTTTTGAGAGTGACCGGAGTAAGTCATGAGGAAGTAGTCACGGCAATTAATATGAAAAGGTTCAGAGACTTTGAGGATTGTCTTCAGGACAGATGTGCGAAAGGCGTGGAAGCCAGATATATTGTTACAAGGAATATCATTGATTTTTCCGGTTCTGAAGTCCCGGCTGTTTCTCCAGAAGACTTTCTGGAAAAAGTAATTTATATATCCGGTATTTAAAAATTGCCGGAAAAGTATGATAAATGGCACCGGAATCAAAGACCTGTGAGTGCGGGAATTAAGTGCCGTTTATATAGAATGTTATACAATTGTATAGAGACTGGGGAGCATCCTGATATGAGTATGAAGATGAGAGTTGGAAACTTATATCAGGATTTCTGTTAGTGAAAGATTAGAGTGGGAGGATGAATCATTGACAAAGCTGAACCATTTGGAGGACAAGTATTGGAGCGAACTGGAAAAGATTGTAATTTTTGGTTTTGGACGCCAAGGATTTGCGGGAGCTGCCATTTCCGTTGGCAGAGAATGATGGAGAGCTGGAACAGCAGATTAAGAGGTTTGATGAGGAAACATAGCTGAATAGACTGGAGAAGTTGTTCTATGAGACAGAGATGATGAAGGACGGGAGAGCGGCGGAGTATGTGGCAGATGTGACGGAAAAGATGATGTAGATTCAACATGTCGTTTTGTCAGAGCGTACAAACTTATTATTTCTTGAACAGGTAGGAAGGAAATTATGGATACGAATATTTTATATGATGAAATTAAAAAAATATATGGTTTCTTAGGAGATGATTTATCAAAACGAATATTTTGTGATAGACTTCTGTACTCCCTTACAGGTGATTTGCAAAATATATTTAGAATGGTTCAATATATACCAGAAGCAAAAGAAATTATTGAGAAATTAAATAATGTAGATACCTCTATACCTAAATATATATATGGTGCAGGTATTAGGGGCAGAGCGATAAAAAAGATATGGTCCTATGACTGGAAAGGGTTTATAGACCGAAATGAAAATTTGACTGGAACGAAAATAGACGGGATACCTGTTATTTCCTGTAAAGATATAAAAAACAGAGACGATATGGTAATCGTAATACCTAATCGTTTTTTTGCAGATGATATATATAGAGATTTAATTGGTCTGGGTGTGAAAAAAGAGTATATATTTAACATATCAGAATTATGGAATGAATTATTATATGAGCAGTATTTTGATCTGCCGGAACTGACACATTCAGAGGACGAAGTGTTTGTTGATGATGGAGCATTTGACGGATTATCGACAATACAGTTTTTAAAATGGTCAAAAAACAACTTTAAGAAAGTGTATATTTGGGAACCAAATCAACAGAATTTACTGACATGCAAGAATAATTTGAAAAATATTATTTCTAAAGAGAAATGTGTTTTTGTAAATAAAGCGTCTTGGAACATAAGAGGGAGTATTTCTTTTACAGAAAATGGTATTGCATCAAATGTAAATAAAAATGGAGAGATAGTTATTGAAAGTTCGACTATTTTACATGAATTACAAAACTCTGATATTCCTACATTTATAAAAATGGATATTGAAGGATCAGAAAGCCGCACTTTATATGGATGCCGTGAGTTGATAAAGAAATATTGTCCTAAGTTGGCTGTATCTGTATATCACAGACCAGAAG
>VSND01000124.1 GCA_009774145.1 Lachnospiraceae bacterium
GAGATCGAGATTACAGATAATGAAGCCATGCGCCTTGGCAGGGATCTGGAAGATTACGTGGCCGGGCGTTTTGCGGAAGCGACCGGGAAAAAAGTCCGGAAGAGCAATGCCATGTATGTGAGCGATGAACACCTGTTCATGATGGCAAACGTGGACCGCCTGGTGGTCGGGGAACGTGCGGGACTGGAATGCAAGACGGCCAGCCCTTATACGGCAGACCGATGGAAGGACGGAAACGTGCCGGAATGGTATTATTTGCAGTGCCAGCATTACATGAAGGTACTGGAAGCGGACCGCTGGTATCTGGCGGTGCTGATCTTCGGGAAAGGATTCCGGTATACCTGTCTGGAACGGGATGAAGAGATGCTGAATGATCTGGTATCCATTGAGAAAAATTTCTGGGAAAATCATGTGCAGGCGAAGGTACTTCCATCTCCGGACGGTTCGAAAAATGCGGATGAACTGATTCAGAAGTATTTCCACCGGAGAGAAGGGGCAGTGACCCGCATGACCGGCATGGACGAGCAGATCACCAGACGAAACGAGCTTGCCGGTCTGATCAAAAAGATGCAGGCGGAGCAGAAGATCATCGAGCAGGAACTGAAGATGTATCTCGGGAATGCAAAAGCACAGATCGGGATCTCGGACCAGTACCGTGTTGCGTGGACGGAGTATGAGACCCGTCGGATCGACACGGAACGGTTAAAGAAGGAACAGCCGGAGATTTATGAGAACTACAGTAAAGTGCAGAAAAGTTCCCGTCTGAACATTCATGCAGCGTAATCTGCAGAGACGAAAGGAGGATAAAAATGCCGGAGGAAACAGGATGTCTGATCATATGCTGGATATCATTATAAAGAATTCGGACCGGCGCCTGGATGCCGTTCTCTTTGCAGATGAGGAATACAGGCAGTCGGACCGGGAAATATCCGGAAGGCTCCGCTGTCTGAACCGGATGAAGCTGACCAGGAGACAGGAACGGGCGGTTGACCGGCTGCTTACGGCTTACAATGAGCAGAATGCCTGTTGCAGCAGAATCTTTTATGAGCAGGGATTCAGGGACTGCGTTTCGCTGCTGAAGGAGCTGGGAGTATTCGGATGATGCCGGGGCCTGCGGGTACGGAAATGAGATAAACATACAGGAAGAAAAAAGGAAAGACAGGAAAATGAGTGCGGCAAAAGCAGAGCGGACACATTTTCCTGTCTTTCTGCAACTGGAAAGGAGGAAAGAGAAATGAACGTAAAACAGGAGCTTGCCAGACAGGCGGGGAGAAGCGGGACTGCAGGAAAAACCAGAACCGCAGATAAAAAGGAAGTAACTCTGACAAAGAACATGAGCATTGCGGACCTGATCCGTGCCATGGAGCCGGAGATCCGAAAGGCGCTGCCTTCCGTGGTGACGCCGGAGCGGTTTACCCGGATGGCGCTTTCCGCACTGAACAACAATCCGAAACTGCAGGAATGTACGCAGATGAGTTTTCTGGCGGCGCTGATGAATGCGGCGCAGCTTGGGCTGGAACCAAATACCTCTCTGGGGCAGGCATATCTGATTCCCTATAAGAACAAAGGGGTGCTGGAATGCCAGTTTCAGATCGGCTATAAGGGAATGATCGATCTTGTCTACCGCAATGAGATGGTACAGACCGTTCAGGCGCACTGCGTATATAAGAATGATGATTTTAAATATGAACTGGGGCTGGATCCGAAGCTTCAGCATGTCCCCGCCTTTCAGGATCGCGGGGAGCTGGTTGCGGTCTACGCCATGTTCCGGCTGCAGAACGGAGGGTTCGGATTTGAAGTCATGAGCAGAGGAGATGTGGACGCTTATGCAGCCCGTTATTCGCAGGGGATTGACAGCTCTTACAGCCCGTGGAAAAGCAGCTACGAAGAGATGGCAAAGAAGACGGTCATAAAACGGGTGCTGAAATATGCGCCGGTGAAAACGGATTTTGTACGCGCCATGAGTGTGGACCATGCGATTCAGAATGAAATCGGCATGGACATGAGCGAAATACAGAACCGGCAGGAATTTATTGAAGGTGATTATCAGGAAACGGAAGCACAGTAAGGAGGACAGAAGATGGCGGAAGAAAAAAGGAATATGGGAAGTTCGGGCTTTGAAGAGAAGGAAGAGCAGAAAATCATCCGGCTGGTGAAGGAAAGGATCCCCGGTATCTCCGTCGGGGCGGTAAAAATGAAGAAAAACAACGGATACGAAAAGGAAGGATTTGAGTTCCGTGTAAAAGACAGTTTTACGGGTATCATTATCTACAGGGAAGATGTGGAAGCTGCCTGTGGGGAAAAATGCACGGCGGAAGAAGCGGCTGATTATATCTGCAGTGCGGCAGAAAAGGAACTGCGGACAGTGTTCGATATCGGGGATATCCGTGACTGGAAAAAAGCCAGACACCTGATATACAGAAAAGTTGTGAATTACGAAAGAAACCGGCACCGTCTGCCGTCCCTTGTGCACCGGAGATATCTGGATCTTGCCGAAGTGTATTACCTGAGGGTCCGGATTCCGGGAAAAGGATGCGGAACGGCGGAGGTATCGGTGCAGCTTCTGGAAGAATGGGGAGTTCCGGAGAAGGAACTGTCCGGATGGGCGGATGCCAATATGGATGCGGACGGATACCGGATACAGCCCGTACAGGAAGTCCTGCAGGAATTCCTTTCATCCAAAGAACCGGGCATTCCGGATCCCGGGATGTATGTGATTGCGAACGGCAGGAAGGAACTGGGCGCCGGGATCATGACCAGACCGGAATGCATGAAGGATTTCATGCGGCAGATCGGAACGGACTGCTATATACTTCCCTGCAGCACGCATGAGCTGCTGGCATATCCCTGCGGAAAAGACATGGGAGCGGAAGACCTGCAGCAGATGGTGGCGGAGGTCAATCAGACGGCAGTATCGCCGGAAGAGTTTCTGTCCGACCATGTGTATTTCTGCCATATGGATACCGGAGAGGTGGAGCTCTGCAGTCATGTGTAATGCGCCTGTTTTCGTGACGGCAGACAGAAAATATACATCAGACAGAAGCGGAAGGGAGACCGGCAGACCGTCGGTCTCTTTTTCAGCAGTCCGAAGGTGTACCGGAGCAGACAGAACCTGTCGGCAGAGGAAGAATGTACTGTTTTAAGATACGAGAAGGAGAGAGAAAATGAATACAAAAGCAGAGATACAGAAACTGGCCCTTCAGAACATGCGGCTGGCATATAAGATCGCATGGAAATACCGTGGGCGTGGAATTGAGCAGGAAGAACTGCAGTCAGCCGCATTATACGGGCTGGTAAAGGCGGCTTCCGGATATGACAGCTCCAGAAAGGTGCCGTTTCCGGCATTTGCCTGTGCAGTGATGCGGAATACCGTCCGGATGGAATTTCGTAGGGTGAAAAAAGACCGGAGATGCGTCTCCATGGAGGAGAGGATTGTCAGATCAGAAGAAGGCGGAAACAGCTGTGTATGGGCAGACCGGATTGCCTGCAGGGAAACCGGCTTCGATCAGGTGGAGGAAAAGGATTTTCTCCCGTCGCTGCTTTTGGCACCGGAGCTGACGGGAAAAGAGCAGAAACTGGTCTGGCTGGTGGTATGCAACGGAATGACGCAGAAGGAAGCCGGGGAGCGGACCGGTCTGTCGCAGCCCCGTGTGAGCAGGCATATCCGGTCGGGAATGGAGAAAATAAGGAAGAAATATATGGAGACCATGTATCCTGCCGGGACAGCGCAGGGTATGATTCAGAAAAAACAGGCAGGAGGAAGAGATTATGCCCAGATATGGAATCAGCGTGAGGGAAATCCTTAAGAGAACGGTTATTGTGGAAGCGGAGAATGCTGAGGATGCTGTACGGAAAGCAGAAGAAGCAGTGGAACGTGATGAAGTCCTTCTGGATGTGGACGATTATGATGACCGTGAGATTGCGCCGTCGGAGTATTGGGAAGGAGGCAGGATTCCTGACGGGGAAGACGTCAGCTGCTACTGGCGGCTGGAGGGTTGTGATGGTGGCATATAAATCAGGGGCTAATGAAAATGAAGTGGGAATGGAACGGATAGAAATATCATATGCAGGCTGGAAAATGATGTTCTGTTTGAAAGACTGTATCAGAATCTGACAGCTGACATGCAGACAGTACATGAAGTCGAAAAGTTGTTTGGACATGCCTGTTTTACAGAGGATGCGAGAGAAAAGACTGTGGTACTGGATTTGCTCATTGATTCATTTGAATTCAGTGGGAATGCAGAAGAGTTCAATGAGGAGCTGGCGGGAGGCAATAACAAAAGATGAACTGCCATGGATATGGAGATTAAAATACTGATGGAATGTAATGCATTTCAAGTATACAATTTCAGTATTTTCGTGTAAAATAAAAACAGGTTAATAGAGAACAGGAGTGAGGACGTTTACATGCAGACATATGAGGAGCAACAGGAATTTGTTTCGAAACTGAATGTAATAGACGATGTGTTTTTTCACAAAATAGTGGAGGATAAAGAGGTATGCGAGGAAATGCTTCGAATTATAGTGGAAAAACCGGATCTGATGGTAGTGGAATCTCAGCCCCAACGTTTTCTGCGTAATACAGGAATGCATTCCGTGATACTTGATGTATTATGTCAGGACAGTACAGGAGCGTATTATAACATTGAGGTTCAGAAAAAGAATGATGATGATTATCAGAAGCGTGTCCGTTTTAATCGTTCTAATATAGATACATCCTTCGTGGAAAGTGGTATAAAATATGAAGAATTACCGGATGTGTATTTGGTCTTTATTTCCAGATTTGATATTTTTGGAAAAAATCGAACAATCTATCATATTAACCGGGTGATTGCAGAAACTAATACGATTGTAGAAAATGGAACACACGAAATATATGTTAATACTGCCATAGATGACGGAACGGATATTTCGGAGCTGATGCAGTTTTTTGAAAAAAGTATTGGCGAACATCAGAAATTTCGGAAACTTTCAGAGAGAGTAAAATATTTTAAAGAATCACAGGAAGGAGCTGCAGAGATGTGCGAATTAGTAGAAGAGTATGCAAAAAGATATGCAGAAGAAGAAGTGAAAAAAGCCGTTGGCGAATCGGAGATAAAAGTGGCTATGAATCTTTTGAAAAATGGTGCGTCTATTGAGTTGGTAGTAAAATCACTTCCTTCATTGTCAGAACAGTTTGTCAGAGCACTTCAGACTCAGCTTATGTAATTGACAATTCAAGAGGGGGCATTTATGCCGCCCTCTTGAAGAACGATTTATCATTTTCCATCCAGCCATTCAAAAAAAGATTTTGTATGGATTCGGTATCCGCCGGGGATTTTAACCACACGGAACGGACAGTCTTTGGCAAAAAGCCGATAAACGGTTTTATTGCCAACTTTTAATATGGTCTGTACTTCTTTAGCTGTAAGAACCTCGGTTTCTCGATATTTTTTTAATTCCTGCATAATCAATATATCTCCTTCTTAGTATGAAATAATATGAACTTCATCCACGCCTGAAAATAGTTTGCTCTACAAAATGCTCTACAAAATATATTTAAAAATAGATGTTCGATGCACAGGGCCTTAGCTCTTGCGGGTCCGAAAAAACCTTGAAAATAAAGGATTTTTTGGCATTTTTCATAAAAATATATTTGTTTCTGAAAAGCTGTGATTTTTTTTCGGGACGCAGAGGTCGCAGGTTCAAATCCTGTCGCATCGATTCCTTGGCAGGGGCGCCGGAAAGCTTGATTTTAAAGGCTTTCCGGTTCTTTTTTGTGTTCGGAAAAAGATGCACAGGATTCAGATTTTGCGGTAAAAACGCTTTGTGGTAACATTTGTTCTAACAAAACGCTAAAACAGGTCTGAGGCGGCCGCGGAGATACTGTTCAGGTCATTCTGGCTCTCATTCAATCTTTTGCGATTAAACACAATCATTTAGATTTTTACCGATATGCCTTACATATATGTGGCAAGTCGAATCCACTTTTTATCATAAAAGCATT
>VSND01000125.1 GCA_009774145.1 Lachnospiraceae bacterium
ATACCGGAATTTACAGCAAAAGCCTGACGGCTACCGGAATTCCAGTTTGCAGATAACTTGATAACCTGGAATTCATAGAAAGAAATCCTTCATGAAACATGGCAAAAAGAGGGCAATTTCTGTTAAGACGTCCATTCCTGGTATCTTTGCGCCCATGTTCTCAACGCTCCCTTTCCGGCTTCCTGTCCGGGTACAGCTTCCCGGCGGCTGCGGCGGCATGGCTCTTTATCTTGATTTCCCCCGCCCCTCGCTGGCTTTTGCGTTCTTATAGCCCTCATCAGAGAGGAAATAGCGGTGGTGTTCCCCCGGAAATCCCACGGGGCTGTCGCTGGTCTTTACGTCAAGGACTATAATGACTTGGGGTTTTCAGTAGGCAACCGGCTTTTGATATTGATAGAGGCTCAGGCCACATGGACAGTAAATATTCTGTTCCGTATCCTTATGTATCTTGTACAGACTTATCGGGAATATTTTAGAGTAACAGAGCAGGATATTTATAATAGTACAAAATTGAAAATGCCCAAACCGGAATTGTATGTTATATATCTGGGCAACAGAAAAGAACGGCCAGAAGAAATATCTTTCTCAGAAGAGTTTTTTGGAGGGGAGGATATTTGCATAGATGTTAAAGCCAAGATCATCTATAATGGCAGAGAAGGCGATATTATCCACCAGTATGTTACATTTACCAGGATATGCCAGAAACAGGTGTCGATTCATGGAAGAACCAGAAAAGCTATACAGGAAGCGATCCGCATCTGCAAAGACAGGAATGTGCTGAAGGAATATCTTGAAAGCAAAGAAAAGGAGGTTGTCAATATGATGATGGAATTATATGATCAGAAAGAAGTTATGCGCTCTTATATCAAGAGCAAGGAACATGATACAAAAGTTGAAACAGCGAAACGCTTATTAACAATAGGAAAACTATCATTTGAAGAAATTGCTATTGGATCTGGCCTCTCTTTAGAAGAGGTAGCGGATTTAGCAAGTCTGCAGTTAGCATAATTTTTAACCTAATAATACTTTACCAAAACAAAGAAGCAGGATATTTTACAAAAAATAAAATATCCTGCTTTCTTAATAAATCTAACAGATTTTATACAAGGTTTCCATTTGGGAAATTGAGGGTGTAAAAAATTCTGTGTCTATAGGATTTTAAGATTCCTTGATAAGAGTTCGATATGTAGGATTTTGCTGCCGATTTCATGAATTTCCTAGTGTCGAATGTTCTTTCTGTTTATAGTATAACCACCGCAGGATTCTTTATTCATTATCACCTGATTTTTTTGCACTAAAATAAAGACATCTCAAAGAATGCTTTCCTGTGGGCTCTGCCCACACCCGGCCTCAAGAATAAGACTGGAATTTTCTGGCAATACTTTGAATGCCGATGGAATAAGGCTGGGGCGGCCTCCCTTTCACTTGGAGACGCCCTGGCTTTTTCTTTTTATAAATACCGGGTCAGCCTTTCCCCATACAGGACGATCAGCTGGTTCAGTACCTGGTCCCGGCCCCGGTATCTCTGCGTCCACTTTTTTGTGATGTTTTCACTGGCCAGATACAGCATTTTTTTCATTCTATCTCACCTCTCATTACCAAATCGACCACATGCTCAAGACTCATTTCTCCCATGTCCTGTTTATCAAGTTCTGTGTCTCTTTGTCTTACGGATACAGACATATTATTTTTCTCGTTTTCGCCTACGATAATCATATATGGCACCTTATCCATGCGTGCTTCACGAATTTTATATCCAAGTTTCTCACTTCTAACATCCACTTCTACCCGAATACCATTTCCTTCCAAAAATCCCTCAACTTTTTTAGCATAATCATTATATTTATCGGAAACCGGAAGAACCTTAACCTGTACAGGTGCAATCCATGCAGGAAATTTTCCCGCATAATGTTCTAATAAAATGCCGATAAAACGTTCTATCGATCCAAATACAACTCTGTGCAGCATAATCGGGCGATGTTTCGCTCCATCTGCCCCAATATAGTCAATATCAAATCTTTGCGGAAGCTGGAAATCAAGCTGTATTGTTCCGCATTGCCACGTTCTGCCTATGGAATCTTTTAGATGAAAATCAAGTTTCGGTCCATAGAATGCACCATCTCCTTTATTTACTACATAAGATTTACCCATTCCCTGCACTGCTTTTTCTAAAGCTTCCGTAGCAAGTTGCCAATCTTCATCGCTTCCTATTGAATGCTCTGGTCTCGTTGACAATTCAATTTCATATGAAAAACCAAACTTCTGGTAAACTTCATCAATAAGACGCATAACACCTTGTATCTCATCCATTACCTGATCTTCTCTCATAAGAATGTGGGCGTCATCCTGTGTAAATGAACGTACTCTCATGAGACCATGTAAAGTTCCGGACTTTTCATTACGATGCACAAGCCCTAATTCTCCCATTCGCATAGGAAGCTCCTTATATGACCTTGGTTCCAGTTTATACACCAGCATTCCACCTGGACAACTCATTGGTTTGATTGCATAATCATCATCTTCAACCTTAAGAGAGTACATGGTATCTCTATAATAATCCCAATGACCAGATATCTCCCAAAGACTTCTTTCCAACATAATAGGCGTAGAAATTTCGACATATCCTTCTCTGCGATGGATTTTTCTCCAATAATCAATCAGCAGGTTCTTCAATATCATTCCTTTTGGCAGGAATACTGGTAATCCTGGTCCCTCATCAAAAATTGTAAATATTCCGAGTTCCTTTCCCAATTTTCTGTGGTCTCTTGCTTTTGCTTCTTCAACCATATGCAGATATTCATCTAATTGTGCCGCTTTTGGAAAAGATATACCATAGATTCTCGTAAGCATTTGATTTTTTTCGCTGCCTCTCCAATAGGCTCCAGCCACTGACAATAGTTTGAGTGCTTTAATCTGACACACATTAGAAATATGTGGTCCTGCACAAAACTCCTCATATTCTCCCTGCTTATAGAAGCTGATTTGCTCTGTATCATTCAGTTCCTGAATCAGTTCAATTTTATACTTTTCATCTGCATTCTCCATAAAGCTAAGAGCTTCTTCTTTTGACTTCTCATAGACTTGCAAGGAAAGAGACTCCCTTACGATCTTTCGCATTTCTGCTTCGATTGTCTTTAAATGATCTTCTGAAAATGAAAATTCAAACTGAAAATCATAATAAAATCCATTTTCGATTGCCGGACCAATGGCACACTTTGTTTCCGGATATATACGTTTTACAGCCTGTGCAAGCACATGTGCACTCGTATGCCAAAATGCCTTTTTGCCCTCCTGTTCTTCAAAGCTTACTTCTACAATTTCTCCATTTTTTCGTAGAACCTTCATAATTTGTTGCTCCTTTCTCTTTTCAGCTTTAACTATTTGGCAACAACATAAGAAAAGCACCCATAAGACCATAATCACATAGTCTTAAGGGTGCACTTAGCACGGTTCCACCTTAACTTTTCACTTCAGATTCTATCAAATCCTATCCTTTAACGCAGGCATACGGTAACACTTACTCATTTCAGCATTACAGCTCTGGAATGGTTTTCGTCTAATTTCCACATAAATAGCTTCCACCAAGTACTATTCTCTCTGGATGTTTCCAACTAAACTACTTTTTCCGTCGTCGCTTTTCTTATGTTATTGATGGTACTTTATCACAACTTCTTTATTTTGTCAATGCTCATGTTAATTGAGAAAGCATTTTAAACCCCCATCTGAGATGGGGAGAACGGAATGAGCAGTGGCTTTGCCTGAAGTACTGAAAACCTCCTGTGTTATACTGATACTGGTTTCGCAGGCCATATATCAAAACACAGGAGGTATCCGAAATGGATAACAGAAGTATAGCACATACACGGTGGAATTGCACTTATCATATTGTATTTATACCAGAATGCAGAAGAAAGGTAATGTATGGAGAAACAAAAAGAGATCTGGTGGAGATTATTAAAAAATTATGCGAAATGAAACAGGTGGAACTGATTGATGGACGGATATGCAGGGATCATATTCATATGTATGTGGAAGTTCCGCCCAAAATGAGTGTGTCGGAATTTATGTCATATCTCAAAGGAAAGAGTGCCCTGATGCTCTTTGACAGACATCCGGAATATCGGACAAAGTGGGGAGACAGGCATTTTTGGGCACGGGGATATTATGTGGCAACAGTGGGAAATGTGAATGAAGAGACAATATTAAAATATATTCAGGAACAGGAAGAAAACGATAAATTAGAAGACGGAAGAAAGTAGCAGGGCCTTCTTTTGGAAGGCAACCAGTAAGAATGGTACTGCGAGACCCCGCCTCAGGCGGAACCCGGGAAATACCCCGGAGGGGTAAAAATCAAACCCCCATTTGAAATGGGGGTCCTGACTTTGAGTTTCCCCATTTTTCTGGCAACTGATTTCATCTCAAAAATAAGAAATGCAAAAACACATCCTAAGTGTTATAATTAAATCACCACAAAATAATCAAACAAAGGAGTGTTTTTGCATGATTAATTATAACCGATTGGGATATGAAATTAAAAGGGATTTTACAAACTTTTCCGTAAAAATTTCACAGAAGTTAAAACGCCCACAGCAGAAGTTTGTCCATCAGATGGTTTATGGCATACTTGCAGGTAACAAACTGCATCTGAGCGAAATCGCCCGCTCCCTGAAAGAAAACATCACACTGAAAAAGACGATTGACCGACTGTCCAGGAACTTAAATGCCTTTGACGAAAAGCGGGCTGTGATGCAGGACTATCTTTCCCTTGTAAAACGGCATGCCAAAGAAGATTACGCGGTGATTGTCATTGACAACTCAGATATCGCAAAGCCGGCAAGCAGAAAGCTTGAGGCGCTCTCCGAAATACGTGACGGGAGCACCGGTGAGATCACACGGGGATATCTGACAATTGAAGCTGCCGTGCTGTCTGAATCCGGGAAGATGCCCCTTCCAGTCTACGAGAAAGTATTTTCGGCGGCAGAAGAAGGGTTTGTAAGTGAAACCCATGAAAATCTGTGCTGCCTTTCGTCCCTTTCTGAAAACTTCGGCCCGAAACGTGTCCGTACCCTCGACCGCGGATTTGATGCCAATGACTATTACCGCTGTTTCCTGAAACGCGGGGAGCGTTTTGTCATCCGTGCAAAAAAGAACCGGAATGTCATCTATAACGGGAAGACATGTAACATCATGGATGTGGCATCAAAATATAAAGGAGCCTGCCGCATGGACTTTAAAGATAAACGTGGCAAAAACGTCCAGTGTAAAATGAGCTGCATACCCGTACGGCTCTGTGAATTCCCATCCAAAGAGCTGGTGCTGACGGTAGTGTATGGCTTTGGCGGGGAACCCATGCTCCTGCTCTCCAATTTGAAAATGCAGGAAAAGAAAAAGCTGTGCCACATCATCACCAGAGTGTATCTGCTCCGGTGGCGGATTGAGGAATATTTCAAGTTCAAAAAACAGCAGTTTGAACTTGAGGATTTACGTGTAATGTCCCTGCAGTCTATCCGCAGCCTGAATTTCTTCGCCACCCTTGCGGCAGGGTATATTAGCCTTATATCGTCCAGCCACAGGGAAAGTATATTCCTGAAAGAATTAAAGGAATGTTCCAAACGTATTTATGAGGTTCCCAAGTTTATTTTTTATGCATTAGGCTATGCAATAAATCGCGTCCTGGGCATGAGCCGGACAGGCATACAGGGCTTTCTTACGAAAAAAGTCAAATCACAACAGATGAATCTGTTTGAGCACTTTAAAATAGAGGATACCGGGGCATTTGTATTCTGAAAATGGGGAAACTCAAATTCAATATGCATTGCAGCAGCAGGCAAATTATAGTAAAATATAATCAGGATTTGATAGAGAGGTGCTTGTCAATGGAAAGCAATATTGAGTATATACAGCTGTTTATGGAATATGAATCAGATGATATGCCTGTGGTATATTTT
>VSND01000126.1 GCA_009774145.1 Lachnospiraceae bacterium
CGAGCAGGAGAATGGAATTCCCAAACGTCTTTGCGGCCAGGTACGCATCCTCGACCATCTGTACCACATGGGACGCGTCGGATACCGTGGAAGCTTCCCATCCGAAGGTATCCTGCAGACCGTCATGAAGCCGGATGCTTAAGGGAAGACATGCCATGCTGTGGATGTTTCCCGCCAGAATTCCCAGCCCGCCGAACATGTGCCCATGAATAAACTGTGGGGTTGCAGAGTTTTCAGATTCCTGACAGAGCTTTTTCACTCCGGGAATGCGGCGTCCTTCTTTGGACTGCTTCACACCGTCTCCAATAAGAACATGAAACCCTCCTTCCTGATACAGAGGAAAGAGCCGGAGAACCGTCTGAAACCAGCACTGCCGTATCCGGTCCAGGGACCAGGAGGAGGCACGGAAGAAATGGAGCATGGACAGATAACAGTCCGGTTTCAGGGCGAGGTCACGGATTACAGAAGTCACTCCAAGTTTATCGGAACGAAGCATCAACCCCAGGGTAAGAACCACGAACCAGCGGAAAGCCGCTTTTCTGGAGAAGCAGGATTCAAAAGAGGATAAAATTTTATCAATAAAATCGAACATGGCATATGGTCAACCACCGGAAAATATGGTAAACTCATACACAGGAATAACTCTTTCAGGCGGTTTGTATCTTTCTTAAGTATTGGTAACTTAAAGATACCATAAAATGCCATAAAAGGGTTATTCTTTTTTATTAAAACTTTTTACTCTCCAGTCAGTATAAATAAAAATGGTATTATCTGTAGATGTAACCCAAGCCCGAATTTGTTCAGCACTAACTCCCCATTTTTTGGCAATTACACATCTGGACACAGGCAGCCACTCATGGTCTGACCCTCCATGTCTTAATTGATTTGTAATGCCATAGTTTGCTGTTTCAGCTCTTGTCCTTCCTGTTCCGGCCCCATATTTTTTATCAGCCATCAATATAGATAACTCATCAACAGACAATTTATTAAACCAGGAAGCAAAATTATCTTTTCTTGGTACTTCCCCAACTTTTCCATAAGTTGTATTTCGAGTAGTCCTCTGCATTATATCCATTACTTCAGATGATGCATTACTTACTTCTTTATACCCGCTCGGATCCCAATAAACCACCGGATTATTCCGACAGTAAGCATACAGATTCAGCCCGTCTCCCTGATAGACATCCTCCTGTAAAAATCTTCCCAGTATTGGGTTATAGTATCTTGCACGCAGATAATACTGTTCCGTTACCTCGTCATACTGCTGACCGGTATAGCGGATGCGGTTGGGAAGCTCTTCCGAGGCCTCCAGTCCGACTCCGAACGCATCATAGCGGTACTGATTTTTTATCGTTCCCGTCTCATCCGTGATCAGCGCCATGCTGAGCTGCTCATCCGGATGGTAGTAATACGTTCGCTGTCCTCTCCGGACTGCTTCGGTCCCTGCTCCCAGGCAGTAGCCGGCTGTTTCCTTATCCCCTCCTTCTTCATACAGAAGTTCTCCGTTCTGATAGACGAACCGGATCAGCTTCTCATTTTCTCTCATCTCATGGCGCAGGCCTTCCGCATCGTAGCGGTTTTCCTGTATCTGACCGTCTGCGCACTCCACCCGGATCTGCTGGTTTTTACTGTTGTAGAAATACCGGCTGATCCCGGATTCGGTTTCCTCCCTCAGTATACTTCCCTGTCTGCTGTAGGTAAAGGTATTTCTTCTGCGGATTCCGTCTGTCCGGATCTCTTCCGTGTTGATGAGCTGGTTCTTCTCATTGTAGGAGTAAACAGTTTCAATATTCCGGTTTTCACCTGTTTCCTCTTTCCGGATCCGGTTTCCGGCTGCATCGTAGTTATAGCGGAATACTGCATCCTTCCGGTTTTCCTCCAGAAGCTGTCCGCGCACGTCATACTGACAGGTGATCTCCAGCGCACTGCTTCCGTCGGTTGCCGGTCCCTGCACGCCTGTTTTGGTCAGGCGGTTCTCATTGCCGTCATACTGGTAACGGAAGGACAGCAGGATGTCGCTTCCCATGCGGGTTTCCAGATGCGATACGTTGCCGTCTGCGTCATACTGGTACGAGGTCCTGATTCCGTTCCCGCAGCGGATCTGTTCCAGACGTTCCAGACAGTCATAGAGGTACCGGACTTCCATCCCTTCCGGACTGAAGATCCGGCTGGTACGCCCGAGGATATCATACTCATAGTGCGTCGTCACGCCTGCGGGGTCTGTGATCTGCGCAATCTTTCCACCCCCGTCATACGTGTAGGAGATCAGCCGCCTTCCGCCGGAGCGTTTTTCTTTTAACCGGCCCTGATCGTTGTAGATATATTCGTAGGAATGGCCGTTGCAGACCGCATGGGTCAGCCTTCCAAGGCTGTCGTACCTGCAGATGGTGATGACCGGATTCTCCCCGTTCTCATCGGTTGCTTTTTCGCAGACCAGGTTTCCGAATACGTTATACGTCCGGGATACCTGCCTCCCGTCCCGGTCGATGTGCAGGGACAGGTTGCCTTCTTCGTCATACCGGAAGGTTTCTGTATCTCCTGTCTGGTCGATCCGTTCCCGGACTTTTCCGAGGCTGTTGTAGCGATACTGAATGGAACCGCCATTCCCGTTGATGGTCCGGCTTACCTGTCCGGACGGCGTATACTCGTAGCCTTCTGTTACGCCGTCGGAGAAGCAGATGCCGGTGATCCTGCCCCAGCTGTCCAGACGGTAGTCGATACGCTCGCCGTTTCCGTCCGTGATTCCGGTGATCTGGCCTCTGGCATTGTATTCGTAGCTCTGGAGAACTTTATACGGGCTGCTTTCCTTCTTCCCCCTTTTTGCTTCTCTGATCTGACCGTCCAGGGTGTACCGGTATGCGGTCTCATTCCCGAGGCCGTCTCTTCGCAGGGACGGCATGTCCTGAAGGTTATAACTTCTCTCTTCCACCACCTGATCCAGGCCGTTGGTGACGCGGATGAGGTTTCCCCGGCTGTCATAGCGGTAGGAGGTTCCTGCTCCGCTGCCGCTTTCTCTGTTATAGCTGTAAGGCGAGATCTCTTTGAGCAGCCGGTCGTTCTGGTCGTAGAGATAACGGGTGACGGCTCCTCCCGGGTTCGTCCGGTGCGTGATCCGGTCCTTCAGGTCATACTGATACGTGGCTTTCAGGTTTTCTTTCTGCGTTGCTTCTTCCGGGCCTGCCCCGTATACCGATACGCTCAGGGTATTCCCGGCTGCATCGTAGGTGTAACAGGTCCTCCGGTCGATGCCGTTCTTCCTGTCCAGTATCCGCTCTTCCGTCAGGCGGTCGTCTGCGTCGAAGATCCGGCGGATCTCATATCCCTTCGGCGTCCGGATCCAGTTCTGATTCCCGTTTTCATCATAGCCGTAGCGGGTGACGGCCAGTTTCTTTTCGCCGTTTCCCTGTATCGTCTCGGTCCGGCTGATTCTCCAGCCGTTTTTATTATAGCCATAACGGACCTTCTGGACAATGCCCTCTTCTATGGTCCGTTCTTCCAGCGTCAGGCTGCCCAGACAGTCGTAGGCATAACGCATCCGGGCACCGAAGTCATCTTCTACAAGAATCAGACGGTTATTGGCATCATAGGAAAAGCGGATTTTATGCCAGCTCACCGGGTCTGCGTCTCTCTCCACTTCCTGCTGTCCGTATGCTTCTTCCACTTTATTGCCCTGCCGGTCATAGCGGTAAGCGACCACCCGGTAGCAGGTACATTCTCCTTCCTTCCGGACGCTGATCTGCTCTCTGGTCTTCAGGCCCAGTCCATTGTAATGGATGAGCGTCTCTTTTCCTTCGCCGTCGATCTCCCGGATGACCTGGTCACGGCCGTTGTATTCGTAGCTCCGCAGACGGTTTCCCTCCGGATCATGGACATGGATCAGCCTGCCGCGGATGTCGTAGCGGTACCGGACTTCCATTCCTCCCGGACTGCTGATCCGGCTGGTGCGCCCGAGGATATCGTACTCGTAATGCGTCGTCACGCCTGCGGGATCCGTCATCTCCGTGATCTTCCCGGCCCGGTCGTACGTGTAGGAGATCAGCCGCCTTCCGCCGGAACGCTTTTATTTTAACCGGCCCTGATCGTTGTAGATGTATTCATAGGAATGGCCGTTGCAGACTGCATGGGTCAGCCTGCCAAGGCTGTCGTACCGGAAGGTGGTGACGACCTTAATTTATGCTGTGCTATCTACTCTTGACCAAAAAACATTACATTCCTTGATCACACCCATATATTGCAAACTACTATATATAATCATATCCACTCCAACGATCACAAAATCTGTACTCTTCCCCACACACTTTACACTTCACAATATCCCATCCATGAAACATCCTGTTCGCTGCCTCTTCAGAACTCTTACAGTACAAAAGACATCCACAAAGTGAAAAAGCAAACCGCACAGGCAAATTGGATGTTACTCCATTTGCAATAATCAGTCTGGCAAGTTTTAAATGTGAACGAATAGGATCTGTAATTGACTCACCGGAAAGCTTTTCGTCAATTACATCCAAAAAACAACTCCAATGATTCTCAGAACTCTTTTCAAATGGATACTCAAAATCTTCAGTATCTACACTCTTGATAATATGATGTTCCTTCTTCTCACCATCCGGAACTATTCCCGTATCAAATATTGAAAATTCCTCATCATGTCCCTGGCTGCATGTTGCCACATCAGCTCCTTCTATTGGAGCCATATAATCACTAAGCGTCATGTGTCCAAAAACATGTCCGGCAAAAGAAAATAATGTCGGAAATAAATAACGGGCATCATCATATACGATTTGAATCTGTTTTGCTAAAAGTTCTGCACATTTTTTTTCCGCAAATTTTAATGAATTATCAAAAACTGTAAGAACCTCTTCAGGGACTTCACAACGAAATTTCTCCTGTGTAGAAACCCATATTCCAATATTGCTCCACAATTCCTTTGCAATTTCATAATCTGCTTTTGAGGCATAGAAAATCATATGAGGTATAACCGCATAAAAAGAAGAATTACATGTCCCCTGATCCCATATAATGTCCCTTATTTTAGAAAACTCAATTGTACTCGCATTTATATTTTTCGAAAAATCATCTAATAATTCTACAATTTCTTCACTGTATAAACTCCAGTATTTGCTATCCAAATCCAATTTTAACATTATCTCTACCTCCAATTTTTACTAAAAATTTCGTCCAGTTCCTCCAGCATCTTCTTTAACCCCTGTAATATTATACACTCCCGCAGCATTTAATGCTTCATTACAAGGACCACAGGCCGCTCCTCCATGCCCTGCACCACTACTTGATGCGGATACCCTTCCGGTTTGATTTTGAGATGCCCTTTCGGATTTTTGCTCAGCATGCCAATTATTTTTGTTATTACTTGCTGGAATCTTACTATTGGTTGGCATCCTTGCTGTTTCTCCATATATTTCTTGTACCACAGCTTTTTGACCACCTGAAAGTCCCCTTGTTTTACCTGCACCAGTAACAGTATGAATAACATTTCCCTCTTCATCATACCCCTGTATTACAGTAGTTGTTCTATTGTTTTGCGCCTTGATATCAGGGCTTCCATCCGCTCTTGTCAATGCTGCATGAATCATATCTACATCATTTTGCAACTGTTGTGCTGTTCGCAAATTAGGATCTTCTCCTTTCAGTCCAAGCGCTAAACATAATGAACCTGGAGTGACTGTACCATTTTCATCCACATAGAAGTCAGCTCTATCAGCACCAGCTTCTTTATTCTGCCCTTGCATTTCCCCATGATCTGCACCTATTTTAGATGCTGGTGGGCATTTAGTCGCAGATGCAGGTACATCAGCATACCCGCTCGGATCCCAATAAACCACCGGATTATTCCGACAGTAAGCATACAGATTCAGCCCGTCTCCCTGATAGACGTCCTCCTGCAGGAATCTTCC
>VSND01000127.1 GCA_009774145.1 Lachnospiraceae bacterium
GCCAGATCGAGCATGACCTCCTTTGAAATGTTAAATCCCCGGTAATCAAACGTCCCTTCATCACTCTGCACACAGGCATGGCTGTCGCCCGGATTGAAAAGCACAATGCTCCCTTCCTCTATGGCATATTCCCTGTCACGGCAGGAAAGCACCCGCTCCCCTTTCTCCACAAAACCTATGACATAATGCTCATGGAAATGGCTTGGAAAGGGCTGCACGATTCCCTCAAAGCGGTATGCCTCCATCCTCAATTCATCATCGTATACCACTGTCCTTATTTCTTTCTTCATGTGGATTACCTCCTTGTCAAAAGCCATTTTACCTCTTATTTTTTCCTGCGTCTTGTAAAATATCTTCATTTTTCAGATTTATTGGTTTCATTTCTTGTGGGAATTATCTGGATAAAAAGAAACGGTTTTATGTGCATTGGGGGATTTTATTAGAAGGCTGCATTTTAGAAATGAAGAAATTCATGAATTGCCTGAAAATGAAAAAAGGGTCATTGAACATCCCCCCTTTTCCCTCGCTATCATTTTTCAATTTTTCTATATACTACCACGCAAAACCCCATACTATCACGGAAACCCCCGACTTTTGCGTGAAAGTATACTTTTGCCTGATAGTACGATTTTTTCCCCGATCGCCCCACTATCAGCGGCATCCAAAAACCCAAAAATAGGGGCCCACCATCCACCGTGATGAACCCCACCAAGCCTAAAAAACCTTGATTTTAAGCCATTCTTCAATACTTTTGCCTGTAAGTACCAAAAATCCTATGGCATTATTTCTGAATTGCCGCCTGGGCGGCTGTTAGATATTGCACAAGGGATACAGCACATTTTTCATAAATTCTCCAAGACGCAGAGGGGTCAGATTTGTGACCACTGCAATGGCGGGATCCGCATTTGGGGCACTTGAAACCGTCGGGCCATTTCAACTGGTATAATGCCTGCTCACATGATTCATCAGTGCCGTACTTTGACTGGAACTCAATCCGGCTATATGTGTTAGCTTTAGGGTCAACATATCCGCTCATGGTAAGAAGCCTCATTTCTTTATAATGAAGTCATCTTACCACTTATTAAGTCCCATAAAAGTCACTTAAAAGATTGGCTGAGCATTATATATAATCATTTAAAATTATTCCGATATATTTATTAATTCTTGCAACTTTTCCCGCAGTATTTTTTTATCTGGCAACTGCAATTTATATTCGGACACAAGCATTGGCGACATACTCCTGCTCATTGCATATTCAACTACTTCGTCATTCTTTGTTGCACACAGGATCAATCCTACACTTGGGTTTTCATGCTCTTTTTTCACCTGTCTGTCCAACGCCTCCAGATAAAAATCCATTTTTGAAACATATTCCGGCTTAAATTTTCCAATCTTTAGTTCAAACGCCACTAAACATTGTAACCCTCGATGAAAAAACAATAAATCTATCGCATAATCTTCTCCACCAACCTGTACTTTACATTCTTCATCAATAAATGTGAAATCCCTTCCCAATTCCAAGATAAAATCCCGCATTTTTAAAATCAGTGCTTTCCTGAGATCATTTTCTTTATATGGGCTTGGCAGATCCAGAAATTCAACAACATAAGAATCAAAAAAAGGATTATTGTTTATTTTCTTTATCCCTTCAGGCAGTGCTTTCCCCTTCGATAACATATAACGTTCATAATAAGCGCTGTCTAATTGTCTTTCCAACTCACGCTTACTATAATTCTCTTGTATGCATAATCGCAAATAGAACTCTTTTTCTTCAATACTTTTTGTACCTGACAAAATGAGCAGATTGTTTGTCCAATTGATTTGTGTCACCAGTGGTGACACTTTTTCATAATTCGCATAAGCTTCATAAAATTGTTTCATACGATAAAGACCACGACGATTAAACCCTTTTATCCCTGGAAAAGTACCTTCCGATATGCATTCTTTTTTGCACTTTCTATAATAGCAATCACTTTCGTAAAGGTCCCCTTAATTTCATCCATATTATGTCCTCGCAGATTGATTTCCTTTCTTTATTTTATATCCTCTTTCTTCCAGTCCGTGCCGGATATCCTCCACACAGGACCTGGAAAAGCTCTCCGCTTCCTCCCGATTCTCATCATTACAATTGAAATGGTATTTCAGAAGCACATCATAATTTCCCAGGAAACGAAACGTCAAATCTCCGTCAATATACTGCGGCAAAGTTGGGTCCTCTTCGATTACTGACTTGATATCTTCCATGATAAACGGTTTTGTACTCTCGAACATAAGAGCGTTAAATTCAGCCGTATTAAAATTGGTACCCAGCAATACTTTTGTCTTCACATGGTAATCCATCCATACACCTCATCTTCCTCCAGCCAGTCATTCCTGACAACGACTGGCAGAGAGCATTCCCTCCAACGGGGAATATACCTGGATCCCGCTTTTTGCCACCTGAAGCAGGAATTCCCGGCACTGCTTCCGGTCACGATAAAGTCTGGAGGAATCCAGAATCAGAAGCACTTCAATCCCCCGACTGTCCTTCTCTTCCAGAAAAAGTCGCAGTCCCGGCCTTTCAGATTCTTTTTCACCTCCCATGTCACTGGAACAGCCGGCGATCTCCAGTCCTAACTGCTCCCCATAAGTATTTAACTGCCCAAACTGTTTTTTTAAAGCGCCATGACTGTCCTCCGGCGCGTCAATATGAGTATAAATCCATGCTTTTTTCTTTCTGTGTTCCATCTCATTCTCCTTTTTGAAATCTGTTCTCTTATATTTTCCGTCTTTTCCTCCGGTTATCTTCCTCTGCTTCTTCCTGCCGGTTCCGCCTGATCCCCAGACTGACCGTAAGTCCTCTGTCCACTGCCAGCAGGGTTTTTTTATCCAGACAGCCTATGTAATCACGTAGCCTTTTCAAATCCAGAGTCCGGACCTGCTCCAGTAATATCATGGAATCCTTGTGCAGTCCATGAAACTGCCCGCCTATCCAGATATGAGTTGGCAGCTGACGCTTCTCTTCGCGGCTGGTGATCGCTGCCGCTATGGTGGTGGGACTGAACTGGTTTCCCGTATTATTCTGAAGGATCACCACCGGACGAATGCCACCCTGCTCACTTCCAACAACCGGCCTTAAGTCTGCATAGAAAATATCTCCCCGCCGGATTTTTCTTCCTGCCATCTTTCTTCTCCTCTCTGTTTACACAGAAGTAAGATAAATGTTTTCGTACTTTTTTTATGCGGCGGCCCAAAACATGACCGCCGCCCTGATATGCAGAAAAAAGCCACGTAAACGGCATCTCCTGCCTGATGGTATTCTATCTGCATCTTCTATTAAAGATCGTTCCTGTTCTTCATTTTCAAGTTTCATCTGCTCCTATTCGACACTACTTCCCGGAGCATAGGCACATTAGTTTTTCGACTAAAAAAGCACCCTGACCTCTTAATAAAAGGCCAAGGTGCTCTACTATACCTGATACATATATCCAATTTCCCGTATGGAACTGATACAGCTTACCATTTTCAATTTTTTTCTCAATCTGCTCATCAGGCAGATTACGCTGTTTCTTCCTTCGTAGTATTCCTCCTTCCAGACTCTTGTATAAATCTGTTCATAAGTCAATACACAGCCTTTATTCCGAAATAACATATACAGGACTTCATATTCCCTTCGGGTAACTGAGATCTCATGGTCATCCTCCCATACACTCCGACGTCTCTCATCCAGCCATACTCCCGGCTGTAACATAAGAATCCCCTTATCCTGTTCTGGATGTTCCGCAGGCTCCTGCAACAGCTTCTGCAGGATGCTGATGCATTCGTTCAGAAAAACAGCACTTTTATCATGGCTTATTTCTGTTTTTATTACCATAACTGTTGTTTCATTCTGCAAAAACAGAATTTCTCCACACTCCTTCTTTAATAGCACTTTCTCTTTCATAGTCACTCCCATCCTTTGTTAAGCGCAATTATACGTAGAAGCCTGCAGAATTTCAATCATTACAGCACAATAAGTTAAAATCCGGCTTAAACAGATGTTTCTACATCATTTCATCCCTGCAGACAGAAGGTTGCTCCAGTTCTTTTTGTATCTGCAGGCAGATACTTTGCGAAAACCAAAGCATATGATCCTCCTTTTCCTCCTGACAGATATATTCTCCATGATACTGCTCAATAATCTTTCGGATGCTTTTCATACCAAAACCATGCTTCCCCTTTTCCTTTTTTTGGCTTTTCATTTTTGGGTTCGTCTTAAATACCGATTCTTTTATGGTATTTTCCACTTCTATTTCCACAACTCCGTTTTCTTTTCTGATAACAATTTCCACCTGGCCATTCCCTGCCACCCCTTCACAGGCTTCAATCCCGTTTTTCAGGAGATTGTCAACCAGATTTCCCATATCCATGCTGTCTATTTCCACCGGCCTGCCCAAAACCACATAGTGAAATTTTATCTGCCTTTCCCTGCACCTTTGAGCTGCCTTCATGAGAGCCGCGTTCAGCCCCTCATTCCCGGTATCCCTTGGAAGCTCGGCGCTGCCGTTCCACTCCCCTCCCAGTTTTCTGACACACTTTTTCGCCTCCTCATACCATTCCTTCTCCATCAGTCTATAAATTGTATCCAGTTTGATTTTCATGTCATGTCTCATATGGTTTACTTCCTTGCCAAACTGATACAGGTCATGAATTTGTTCTGCCTGAAGTTTCTGTTCTTCCTCAAAATATTCCCATTCCAGTTTTTCCTTCCTGTATTTATCCTGTATCTGATAAAAAACACTTAAAACCACAACTATGCCAAATACCACACCCAGAAGCTGGAGCGATAAACAGTAGCGCTCTGACTGTGAAAGGAATCCCGCCTCCAGACGGAACATCCCAAGCACCAGAACAAACAGGAAAAAGAATGTTCCAGCCATGAGTCCGTCCTCCAGCTGTGCCGCTCCTTTTTTTCCATGTCTCCTGTATACAGCCAATACCATTCGCCCCATAGAAAATTTCAATGCACCGGCCGCCAGCTCCGCATACGTTCGCAGATCCCCGCTCTGTGTCAACAGGATCCCGATCCCTTCTCCTGTCATAATCCCCAAAATTCCAAACATGATATATGCGCTGACCAGTGCAATAATAACCCATAGAAGACTGAACATAAGAAATTCTGACTTTTTTCCATCTAAAGCAACCACTGCATAACCGAACAGAACAGCCCCATAGGACAGACCTGCTATACCTTCGAAACTGCTGATTCGGTTTAGAACCGTTATCGCCAGAAAATACAGCGCAAAGCCAGACAATAAAAGAACAACTCTCTGAACGCTTTTATATTTTTTGTCAAACCCATGGTTTATATATTCCATTGCAATCATCGCTGACAATGCGTTTATAATATAGCCCGTAATTTTAACATATCCTCTCTTTCTGCTGTTTTACCAATTCTGTTATCATTTTTCTCCGATTTTTCCCCATATCCAGTTCAGTGCCATCAGAAAGCCTGATTGTCCGGACACCTACCTCAGCGACATATTTTGCATTGACCAGATAATTTTTATGTATCCGAATAAAACCGTACCCTTTCCATTTTTCTTCAAGAGTTTTTAACGAACCATACTGCTGAAAGGAGGACTGATTCCTCATATGGATCATAATCGTATGCCTGCTGCACTCCGCATATAAAATAAGCTCCATACGCACGTCAAGAAAACCAAAACCGTCTTCCATCCGATACCGGAGCTGTGTCTTTACCGTCATACTTAACGACCACCGGCTAAAGCCGGTGGGTTAATCGCGGTCTAAAGACCGCCGTTTAGCGACTGAAAGTCGCAGTG
>VSND01000128.1 GCA_009774145.1 Lachnospiraceae bacterium
CCATTGCGATTGTTGAGGGATATGTGGAATATATGCAGCAATGCCTGGCAGATGGAAATCTGAATGACGAAGAATTGGGGCATACATTGTCTAACCTTGCGGTAACGGCAAAACGGCTTGAACATTATACCGATTATATCCGTGACCTGAATGCCATTGAAGAAACGGAAATAAAGTATTCCGTAGTTCAATTACCGGACTTTTTAGGAAGAGCTACGGAAAGTCTTTCGTTTTTTGCCAAACAACATAGACTGGAGATTGTATACCATTCCGCCATATCCGAATGCCAGGTGAAATTAGACGAGCAGATCTTTTACCGTATTGTCGAGAATATCTTTTCGAATGCCATTCGATATGCCAAAAGCAGGGTGGATTTTGGGTACTCCCTTACCGATGGTATACTTATGATAACCATAGCAGACGATGGCAAAGGCTTTTCAAGGGAAATGCTCCGTAAAAAGAACACCTTTTTTTATTCTGAGGATAAAACGGGAGAGCATATGGGCCTGGGACTGGCTACAAGCCGTGTCCTTAGCCAGAAACACGGCGGAAGTTTAGAACTTTCAAATATTGCTCTTGGTGGAGCTTGTGTAACAATTAGACTTGCAGTCCACAAAACGGGGTGATATTTTTATTTATGAAAAGGTCTGGAGCAAAAAAGTGATTGACAAAGAGGCAAATCAAGGTTTATTTTTGAGGAATTAAAGTGGACGAAAACGGGAAGAGTACATTATGCTTTGTCGTTTGTGACAATACGAATTCCGGTTTGCCTGGCAGAATAACTACGCCAAGAGCCAACAGACTTGTGAGAAATTACAGTTTGTTGGCTCTCTTTATGTAAAGAACGAAGCTGCTTCTCCGCAACCTTTTTTCTATTTCTTGACCGCATTTTGACATTTGGCTTTTATAATTGAAATACATCAAATATGACAGGAGGATGGACGATGCGAAAGCGCTTCTTATCATTAGCTGTGATTTTTGTCTTGCCCTTTGCTGTGGCGGCCTGCGGAAATTATAACATTGCGGACGAGAATGCCCCGCCGCAGACTGTAGAAGAAGACCCCTTCGCCGGGGCGCAGGAGGACGGAGATTTAGGGTTTCTAAGCCACGGGGAAGCAAATCCCGCCAGAGCGGATGACCAGAGTGTTTTGCCTTATGAGTATCATGGCGGAGAATTTGTCCTGGACTATCAGTTTGTGTCAGAAGGAAAATTGGACAGCATTGGCTTCCTGCTTTTTTTGGACGGAAAGCCGCAAGCCTACAAGGTGAACGACACGGGGGCGGAATATGAGTATCTCCACTGCTTCCGGACATCAGAAAAGCACGAGGAGAAATTTTCCTTTGTGTTCACACCGGACACAGGGAAAAAGGGTGATACCCTGAATATGACGGTCGTGAGCGTCACCAGGCCCGATTTCCAGCCTGATATGAAAGAAACCTCAAGCTATGGCTGGTATCATCAGAGTTTTGAAAGAGTGCTGAAACTGCATTTTAATGAGGATGCTCCGGAAAATGACAGCATCCATGGAGAACGTATCACTGCTTTTCGTGATGTCAGCATTTCAGAGGAAAAAGTCACTTCCTCTTTTATTGAGAATGAGCTTGTGAGAGCAGGATGGAATGGCGTTACGATGGATACCCTGGATAACAGTGTCTATTGGACGCTTGCCTATGACGGCGAGGTGGTGTATGACAATATCAACCTTACTGGGAAAGATACGCTTACCGTGCGCTACACCCTTTGCGGAACGCCAGGCGCAAGATATGGCATATCATTTTTCTTAAACCATAAGCCCATATCTTTTGAGGGAGCGGTTTCCTGTGATGTCACATTAAGCAAAGGAAATGTGTGGATCATGGAAGCAACCATAGATACCGCTAAGCTGGATGGCTTCCATACTTTTTATGCGGCAGCCGTCGCAGCGGACGGAAATTCAGTTACAAGTAAAACCGGTTCAATTTTATTATTCAAGGAGGACTAAAAATGAAAACAAAATGGATGTGTATGATACTTATGCTTGCTTTGGCTCTTCCTCTGTCGGCCTGCGGGAACGGACAGGAGAATGGGAACAGCTCTGAAAATGGAGCCATAAACATGGAGCCGCAATCCGTAGAAGATGATTCATCGGAAAATACCGGAAATGAAAGCAGCGAAATGAACGTGATGGATCTGCAGGATAACGGCACGGATAAAAATATGATGATGATCAGCACGGTGAAGGATTCCGCTTTTTCAGGAAAGGTCAGAGGCTGCTATTATGCCGGTGGAAGCCGGATTATCGTTGCGGCGGATCAGCTTTCTCTTTACGATACGGGGAAAGGCGAAACCATCGCGAGTGCGGATATTTCCATGGGAGACTTATGCGTACAGACCTATGCAGACGGCTACTTTGTCGTGGGCCAGGGAACTGGTAGCGGCGGAGGGAGCAACGGTTCATTTGCTGCATCAGAAAGCGACGGTATCAATGGATACCTGCTGAATCAGGACTTTGCTGTTCAGGATACCATTTCCTTCAGTGGATTATTAAGTGATGATTTTATTCCGCAGATTACAGGAATCGCTGTTTCACAGGACGGAAAACAGGTTGCTTTCGGCGGGCTTTCGGGGCTTTACCTTTATGATGTTTCTTCCCGGAAGGTTCGTACCATTCTGAACTATTCCGAAGAAGGCACGGCAGATAATATGCAGATTGTAACCATGGACAGCCTTACCTTTACAGGGAACAACACGTTAGTCTATGTAGGCATGGCTACAGATCCCTCCATTGGCGGGGATGGGGTCAGTGTTTATGGTACTGTATCCACAGACAGCGCAAATCTTACGATTACCAAAAAGGGGGATTACAAGGTAGATACGGAAGAAGTGCAAAAGGGCGGAAACCTGCTTATTATGCCCCGGAGCTTTGACGAAAATAATGGAACCCTGCTGATGCTGGATACCATATCCAATACAGAAAACACAATGTCGTTCTCAAGCCGCAGTGAGGGAAAAGACGGTGTTTACTGCTCCGGGCAGGGAAAATATGTGGCTACTGCTGTTTTGGAGGAAAGCAGTGTTACGATCAACATTTATGATACGGCATCGGGAAAAAATATCCATACGGAAACCGTTCAGGACAGCAACAGTACCTATTTCCTGCGTGTTCCGCAGATTTTGATTTTGGATGAATCCGGCACCTGTATCGTTGTGCTTGGACGGGGGATTGACGAGGTGAGCACCCTGATCACAACCTTTGGCTTTGCGGAGTAATTCTTGATGAAAATATCATTGCAAAATGTTTCAAAGCAGTATAAGGGCAAGTATGCCCTGAAGGATTTTACCACGGAACTTACGGAGGGTGTCTATGGGCTTTTGGGCGCTAACGGTGCGGGAAAGACGACACTGATCAATATCTTTGTGGGTATTTTGGGAAGCGATGGCGGAACGGTTTTGATTGACGGACAGGATGCGGGAACACTGGGTAAGGACTTCCTGTCAAAAATCGGATATATGCCGCAATATCCTGTCTTCTACCGGGATTTTACGGTGATGGATTTTCTGCTGTATATGTGTGCGCTGAAAGGGATCCCTGACGGACAGGGGAAAAAACGGGCTCTGGAGCTTCTGGACATCGTCAATCTTTCAGATGCGAAAGAGAAAAAGATTGGCGCCCTTTCCGGCGGTATGCGGCAGAGGGTCGGCATTGTCCAGGCGATGCTGGGCGATCCTGAAATTCTTATTTTGGATGAGCCGACAGCAGGGCTTGATCCCAGTGAACGTATCCGCTTCCGCAACCTGATCTCAAAATTCGCGCAGGGGCGGACCGTTTTGCTGGCCACCCATATCGTTTCCGATGTGGAGTGTATCGCAAAGGAGATTATGATCTTAAAGGAAGGCTCCTTAATAACCCAGGGAACGACCGACACATTAGAACAGAATATCTATGGGAAAGTGTGGGAGGTGACAGTAAACGGGGAAGACGCTGCCAGACTTGGAAACCAATATTATGTCAGCAATATGAAACAGCAGGGGGAACGCTTTTTAGTAAGAATCGTAAGCGATCTGCTGCCTGCTTCAGACGCGGTAAAGGTTTCCCCTAACCTGGAAGATGTATTTTTGTATTATTTCCGTGGGCAATGAGCCAAGCGGACATGCTTGCATGTCCATTCATGACAATAGAAAGTATGCTTTCTATTGTATGGCGAATGCCGCGAGAGTCGCAAGACCCTCCGTGGGCAATGAGTGAAGGGAGAGATAACATGACACGCTTAATCAAATATGAATTTTACAAATTATTCTGCAAGCGGTCAATCCTTGTTGTACTCCTGTTGTTCAGTGTAGTGAACCTGTTCAAGATAAACAGCGAATTCCACTCGTATTCCTACCTGGCGGACGGAAATGACAGCCGCAGTTGGAACAGTGTGTATTGGCAGCTTTATGAGGATTACAGAGGGGAGATTACTGCTGAAAAAATCAATCATCTTCTTTCCCTATATCAGCCGTTAGCAGACGCTACGGCTGATATGACAGCCAGCACAGCCAAAGACAATCCGGATATGATGACGGGGAATATATACAGTGACCGGAATATCCTGGATAAATACTATGTGGAGCCTATGGAATATTTCTATCATTATCGGACTTATGCGCTTCAAGTGGCAGAGAGGGCAAAGGAAAATGCCGCTGTTTACAAAGAACGGGGGCAGACTTTAGAAGCGCGTAAAAACAGTGTGATCTATCACCTTTATTCCGGGCGGAGCATAAAAGCCTTTGCCTATGAGGAAATGTATAACTATTATCTGAACTATGACTTTTCGGGCATATTGGTTTTATTTCTTTGTCTGTACGGGGTTGTCGGTACCTTTGTCTGCGAAAAGGAAACACAGATGGATATGTTGCTGCTGACAAATCCGGGCGGCGGTAAAAAGACCACATTTGCTAAAATTGCTGCGGCTTCTTTGTATGTAATCGGTGTGGCCATATGGTTTTCTGCTGTGGATTATATTGGCTTTGTGTATTTCTTCGGAACGGCGGAAGGGGGAAATCTTCCGCTGTATGCTGTCAGGAATTTCAGCACGGCTGCGGTAAACTGTAATTTATGGCAATATGCGATTCTGTCCGCAGTGATAAGGGCAGTGGGCGTATGGACGATGAGTATGGTGTTTCTGTTGCTTTCCTTGTTTGGGCACAGTGCCCTTGTTCCGTTTGTCGCTGATTTCGGAGCAGCCCTGTGTTTCATTCTTACAGGTGCGTCGCAGAGCTGTTTCAGTAATGTCTGGCTCAAAATCATAAACCCGTATTCGCTGCTTGCGAACCGCATACTGTTTGGCAAGACCGAGTTTATTGGTTTTGCAGGATATCCGGTACCGAGTTTCCAGGCAGCAGTTATTTTTGCCATAACCGCAGGGGCGGTTTCCATAACGGCAATGATGATGCTTTCGAAAAGGAACTGTTATTGCCGGAATCAGTAATATCCCTCACTGTGCACAAATCGATTTTCAGACACACGTACTTTGTGGCTGGAAATTGATTTAGGAAAAGGTGTACAGGGAGGGATATTACGGAACTTTAATAGGAGGATAAAATGTCCGGATTTATGTATGAAGTAAAAAAGATTCTGCTCTGGCAAAGGGGGCTGTTCTATATTGTCCTTGTCCTGCTCCTTGGCACGGTCTGGCTTGCCCTGTCCGACAACCCCGCAGACACAGCGATGGAGCAGTATAAAAAGGAATATGAATGGTATCTGGAAAAGGTAAACGGATACTGCACCGAGGAATCTTCCCTTTATCTGGAGCAGGAGGCGGA
>VSND01000129.1 GCA_009774145.1 Lachnospiraceae bacterium
AAAAATGCTTTCATTGAAAAACGTAAAATCCCCAGACAGCAACTTTGTCAATTTTCCTAAAGTTGGTGCATATGGGGCGTAGCACTCCTGCGTCTGCTGAAGGATGAACTTCTGGTTGTCGAGGGCGTCCTCGGCAATGTGCGCAGGGAACTTTTCCCGGATGTCCGGCGCGTAGTAGCTGCCGTCTCTGGGCTGCCAATATTCCTCCAGTGTAAGAGTACCAGACGGGTCTTCCCGAAATGTAATGGCAACAGGAACATGACTGCCGCGGACGGTCTTCAGTCCGTTGTCCGTGACCCTGTATTCCTCATAGAGCGCCCAGCCGTAGTGAATATATTCTGAAAAGTCACTTCCATCCGCAACGATACAGGCAATCTCCGCAAAACTTGCGCAGGATACAAAGCCGGTTGGGTCTGCGGAACGGTTACGCTCCAGAATCGCCTGATGGATCACGGCCTGTTCTTCGGAGAGCGTTGTAGCAGCTGCGTCCGGTCCGGCAGGAGTCGGCGTATCTTCCCCGGCTACAAGCACCCCGCTTTCTCTTAATAGACGGATCAATTCATCCGATAATTCAGCCTGCTCGCTGTTTCCCCGCCACACCCATTTTTCAGAAAAGTTGATCGAATATACTGTGCCGTCAGTGTCGTATAGTTTGTACTCGGGCAAGCCGTCACAAGTGAATGGCTGATATTCCAGTTTGTTTAGCGCGGCAGATAGTTCGTCAACCTTTAGTGCATCATTCCTGTGCGCCTCAATGAAAGCAGAAACATCACCTGTTCGGATATCAATGTGATCCTCCGCCTCATTGTGGACCCTCAGATAGATATACATGGGTGTCGCTTCTGGAACACCGCCCACCAGGACATCAAAGAGTTTATCAATCTCATAACGCATGATATACAGACCTGAGCCGACTTCCCGCCCCTGATACGGTTCAAAATCCGACCAGGTCAATGCGTCTCCCTTTTGCGACAGCGTGACCACATCATCAAAAGTCAGCTTTCGTCCACCAACTGTGTTAGCTACATCTATCGATGAATCTAACATTTCCGCTAACCTATCGTAATCAAAATCATTCGTGACAACATGATTCCCCAATCCGAATGTGTCTGCGGCGGTTATAATTGTTCCGTCATCCCAAAGTGCGATCCACCATGTTGTGACTGTATCCTCGCCTGAGTAAAAAGTCAGCACAAAGCGGTCTTGCGCCATAGGGCGGCTCATTTCCTGTATCTGGATAGTATTGTGCATCAGCACGATTTCGGCAACGATTTCTTCATCAGTAATCGTTGTCTGTGCATCATACACACCATCTTCGATCTCATGAGAAATAATTACTCGGTCTGCTTCAATCTGTTTGATGGTATTTTTTTCTGAGGGATTCGTTGCAAAGCACACCGTTACCACAGCACAGGCAATGACAGCCACAACAATGACCCAAAACGCCGGTTTTTTGTAATTCAACACATTTTTCACCCTTTCTTTTACACCAACTTCTCCAAAGGCCAGCGGGCAAATTGTGACCAGCCGCCGTTGAGTATTGCACTCCAGCAGGGCGGTGGAGTATTGCTTTTTTCCCTCTAAATCCATCTGCCGGATGACCTTTTCATCACAGACCAGCTCAATGTCCCGGCACAGCAGCACATAGGCGATCCAGCACAGGGGATTGAACCAGTGAACCATCAAAATCAGAAAGCCCAGCGGTTTCCACCAGTGATCGTGTCTTGCCAAGTGCGCCTTTTCGTGAGCAATCACCGGCTCCATGGCCGTCGCGTCCATGTTGGAAGGCAGACAGATTTTGGGGCGAACCAGTCCCAGGATAAACGGAGACTTTACATGGTCGCACAGGAAGATGTTTCCCTCATAGGGTATTCTTTCCGCAACGCTCCAGCGTACCCGCACATAACTGATGACCGCATACAGCAGCATGGCGGCGATACCAATAAACCAGATGACCGACACAATAAATGTCCAGACATAGAGCGGATTGACACTGCCAGCCGGATTCGGCGCAAAGGTCTCACCTAGGACGGGATTGACTGCATTGTTGATGGCGGGGATGCCGCTGCTGATGGCGGGTGTTTCATACTGGATGTTATGAGCATTGAAGGTCTCGGCGCTGGGGATCAGGCTCAACGCGCTCTCGAAGGAAAAGGGAACCACCAGCCGAAAAGCGACAATCCCCCACAAAAGGACGGTAATCCACTTCGGCACCTTTTTCAGTATAAACCGGAACAGCATCACCGCTAAAATCAGCCAGCTTGCGGCAATGCTCATGTTCAGAATTTTCAGGAATATATCGCTCATATCATTCACCTGCCTTGTCGATCAGTTCACGAATCTCGGCAATTTCCTCGGCTGTCAGCTTCTTTTCGCTGGTAAATGCGGCAAGGAAAGCGGGGAGAGACCCCGCAAAGGTCTCATCCACATACTTTTTGCTATGGCGGGCATAGAACTCCTGCCGGGACAAAAGAGAAGTCACCACGCCGTTATTGGTTTGAAACAGGCCCTTGTCGCAGAGCCGGCGCAGTACCGTATGTGTTGTTGTCCGTTTCCAGGTGAGTTTTGCCGCAGCCAGTTTTATAAGTTCGGTGGATGTCACTGGTTCCCTCTCCCAGATGATGTCTGCAAAACGAGCCTCCACAGCCCCTAACTGAATTTCTGCCATAAGTACAGCCTCCTGTCTACATGGTGTAGCCATGCATATAGACTACACCATGTAGACAGAATTATCAAGACCCTTTTCAAAAAATGAGGCCACAATGCAAGAGCGACCCCACATTGGGAGATTAGCCCTGCTTCGTAATATTTTTCAGATATTGCTCAAGGTCTCCGTTCAATATCAAATCAGCATACCCAATCGGGTCGCTATACGGTAGAGATAAGCGATAGCGCCCTCAAACAATTTCTGCAAAAACTTTTTTCTAATGTAAGTAACCCATAACAGGCCCAGCGTACATAGCGGACAAACAACATTAAAACTTTTTCCGTTTCCACACTCGGAAATAGCGTAAAAATATCTCGGTATATGCACAAACGCTCAAAAGTCGGCCTGCACAGATAGCAAGCCGACTTTGAGTGTTCATATTCTTCCGGCGGCGCATTCGCTGGAACTGTAAACCTGTTATGCGTTAATCATTTCGTTCTTGATGATTTCCTCGGCGCGGCTGACAATGCCATTCATCGCCCATATCCAATCCCACTGGGAACGTCGTTTCAAGTCCTCGGTCATGCCCTCGGACTCCATCATCTGCCGGACGATGCACTGGTAGCGGTTCTGCGCCTGCTCGTTGAGGTCTGCCAGATAGCCGTGGAGCCTGCCCGACAAGACCAGGTGATTGAGCAGGAGCGTGTTGTGTTCCTCCAGATACGCCCTGTGCATCCGCCCCCACTTCCCGATGGGGCGGTCATCATCCTCCGGCAGTTTCACATTGGGAATATAGTAGTCGCCCACCAGCGTATAGCTGATACCGTTGGTCTTGTCATAAATCTTTGCCTTTAACTCCTGCATTTGCTTTACCTCCATTGTCTGTTGGGTCGTCCCTGACTAACCCTATCACATCCGTAATTTCACAATCCAGAGCCTCGCAGATGCGGGCAAGCGTCTCCATCTGGATGCCTTTGTCCTTGCCCATGTTCGCAATCATGTTGGTGGTCAATCCGGCTGCAAGCCGCAGATCGTTCTTTGTCCAACCCTTGTCCAACAATGTATGCCAAAGCGGTTTGAAACTGATTCTCATGGTGCTTACTCCTGTCTGTTTTGTATTGCTTGCCTCCCATCTTACCATAAATCTTGCTGTTTAGCAATCAGGACTTGTGAAATTGCTTGCGTCTGGATTATGTATTCCTTTCCTTGAAATTGTTCCAACTATTTTGCCGTGAGATGTTTCATGCCTGTGATTTTGCACCCAAGTTGTCATTGCTATAACTTTCCAAGAGGTTGACAACACCATATGCACTAACTTAGCAAAAATGCTGGCATCTGTAGCCTGTCCGTTTTTCAACAAAAAAATCCACAGAATACTCCAGAAATGCATCCCCAAAAGGAAGGTTAATTTTTGGCATGATAAGAATAAAAATTAACAGAAATGCCAGTCTGGTTTCTCTCCATATGCTCCTGTTTTTTTCTGCTTTTCCCAGAGGGGGAAAAATCCACACTGCCAATAAATTTTCCAATTAACAGTACAAGCATCATTTTCCCGTTTATCCATGCTTCTGTTGCTTCTTTTGTTTTCACTGGCACACTTCCTGAACCAAGTATGGATTTATACCTTTTAAAAACCATTTCCACCTGCCAGCGCAGATGGTAAATGGCAAGGATATCTTCTGCTGTAAATGTTTCCGGCAGTGAAGTGGCAACAAACATGTAATGGTGTGAAAATTTTGTGTCATCTGAAATTTTTATCTGTTTTTTACTTTCTTTTTTCCTTATTTCAAAGTTTTTTAGTGTTTCCCCTGTTTTTTCATCTGTTACCTTATGCTGCTGGCAATTTAATGAAAACAAATCCAGTGCATAATGGAGATGCCATGCCTGTTTTACAGCACCTTTTGTATAAACATCAGAAGCATCTATGGCAGTTACATTGTATTCCTGGAGTATTTTCGGTTTCTGGTAATGGCACATGTCCTCCTAACCCCCTTTGCGCTCAAAAAATCGCAAACTGTGAGCGCAAAAATGAGCTGAAAATATATCTAAGTGACAAGGAGCAATACATACTGGAACAGAAAGTAAAAATCTCTGGCATGAAAAGCAAATCCACCTTCCTGCGCCGCCTGATTTTGTATGGGTATGTCTATGACATTGACTACTCTGGTTTACGGGATTACAACACCACTCCCGGAAAAACCAGCAGCAACCTGAACCAGATTGCAAAGCGAATGAACGCAACGGGCAATGTGTATAAAACCGACGTTGAGGAAGTGAAAAAGCTGATGAAACAAGTGTGGGATACACAATTAGCCATGCTAAAAAAACAACCCAACATGAAGCAATGAAGTATCCACCAATATAACACTATGGAAGTCATTTTCTCTCTACAAACTTAAAGCAACCAATTTCAAAACCAGTCAAAATCCGACATCAAAAAAAGTGTGCTGCAATTCAGTTTTAACCTAATTTACAGTACACCTTGATGCGTGCAGTGTGCCTTTAATATTTATGAGTATCCTTATGCATTTTTTGTTTTATCTTCATTACTCCACATCTCCTTGCCTTGTTAATCATGACTCCGCATTTTTCATCTAACTATAGCAATCAAAAAAATAAAGATAAAAAAGTTGCCAAGACAATATACTTCTTATATCATTCTGCTTATATGCTATATTGTAATTTTGTGGATTTCATAAAGATTTGAAAAACAATAAGCGATACCGTAGTATCGCTCACTAATTTCAATATGGAATTTTTATAATAACCTGTGCGCCCTTTGTCTTATTAGAATTTTTTAATATGAGCTGTCCGTTATGCTGTTTAATAATGCTACTCGTAATATATAGTCCCATACCGAAGTGCATATTTGAGGTCCGGCTCTTATTCCCCATGAAGAATTGTTCCTGTGCATGATGTAGGGCTTCCGGCGTGAAGCCGCTTCCCTCATCTAT
>VSND01000013.1 GCA_009774145.1 Lachnospiraceae bacterium
CACCATGACTGTCCAGATATCCTTTCACATAATCCAGCATCTCCGGATTGTTGGCAAGCGCCGCCAGATATGTTTCCGGATAATCTTCATAATGCTCCAGAATATCCTTATACTCCTTGTGCTTTTTAGCCATCTCCTCCAGTTTTTTCTGCACCTCTTCTTCTGTTCTCTGAACAGGCTTTTCCATCTCGTAATTATGATGGCCGGGGATCACATTCGTCTTTTTCAGTGCAAAGACTGCCACCAGCAGCAACGCCAGCACCGCGGTCAGTCGACAGATTCGCCTGATTTTTCTGCGGAGCCTTCGCCTTTTTTTCCTGCGTATCTGCTCCCGTCTTCTCCTTCGTTCCCGTTCTGTCATATTCTGCCGACGATCCATTCGTTTTTCATCCCTTCTTATGTACCTTTATACATCTTTTTCAATATATATAGCATACCATACTTGCAATTTTTTATGTCTGAAGCAAATCATAAAATTTCTTAAAAAAAACTGAAATACATCGGCAAAACTCTCCCGCCATTTTCATTTTGTGTGTTTTATGCTATAGTAAATCCAAGAATACTGGAAAGCAAGGTGACATCATGTTAAGAATTGCCGTCTGTGACGATGACCATGAGGCTGTACAGTCTCATATCCGTATGATGAAAACCTGTCTGGAGCAATGCCGGATCCCGGGAGATATCTCATCTTATACAGACAGTCATAATCTGCTCTGTGACATTATGGAAGACCACTGGTTTTTTGATCTTCTGCTGCTGGATATCGAGATGCCCGGCGTTACCGGAATGGAAATTGCAGAAAAAATCCGGCCGTATCTTCCGGAGGTACGGATCATTTTCATCACATCCCATATAGAATATGCCATTGATGCGTTTGAACTCTCAATTTTCCGCTATGTTCCAAAAGACGATGCCGGCGGACGGCTTTCAGCTGCCATACAGGATGCCATCCGGCTCCTTGTTCTGGAGGACGGAAGAAGCTACACCATCCGTACCAGCAGCAGAATGGAAAAAATTCCCTATAAAACCATCTGTTACCTGGAACGGGACGGCAAAAATACGGCTATTATTACAGACAAGGGTACCTCCAGAGTCCGCAAAAGCCTTCAGCAGGTATACACAGAGCTGGATTCAGAAGAATTTATCTACATTGACCGGGGCTGCATTGTCAACATGATCCAGATCATGCAGATTCATGACGGCATGGCAGTTTTAAAAAGCGGCGTTTCTCTTCCGGTCAGCCGGTCTCATCTGCAGACCGTAAAAGAGCAGATCAATCAATACTGGGGAGATCATATATGATGGTGTCTGTTTTCTTATGCTCAAACATTCTCACCTGCGGAATCCATCAACTTGCAGGGATGTTTCTGATCTGCCGGCTTTTGTCAGTCAGAGAGCCGGACCGGGCATGTGCGGCTGCGGCTTTTTCCGGAGCGCTTCTGCTCTCTCCTGCTGTCTTCTTTCTGAAGTTTCCGGAATTCTATCAGATGGCAGCTGAAATTCTCTGGCTCACTTTCTGGATCCGGCGGCTGCGCCATACAGATGTGAGGATGAGTCTGTTTATCAGTATCTACTATACCATCGGCGTATTTTTCTGGCAGTTCCTTTTTCTGGCAGGCATCGGTATTCTGTTTTGTCTGCCGTCCCTGCCGGATTCTGCAGGAGGATCTGGACAGATTGCCCTGTGGGCGCTTCATCTTGTCATCCTGTTCCTTATGATCTACAGCCGCACACAGGAAGAACCTGCCAGACCGAATGCATTCCGGATGGTTTCCAGAATCTCCACAGCAGGGCTTCTTGCAGTTGTTACCCTTTCCGTGCAGACAGTTGTTCCGATTCCCGCAGATACCCTTTTCATGTGGACAATTCTTGCCGTCGTACTCATGATGTCTGTTCTGGTGTTCTACATGAACCGGCAATATGAAATGGAACGGGAACTTGCAAAGCTGAAATCCGAACAGGCAGAGCTTCTGGAACAAAATTACACCGCATTAAACCGCACCTATGAAGTAAATGCGAAGCTGTTCCATGATTTTCACAACCATGCCGGGGTCCTAAGACAGCTCCTCCTGCATGAGCGATATCCGGAAGCCATACAGTATCTGGACCATCTGAAGGCTCCCGTTCGCGATCTCTCGGAAACCGTCTGGACCGGGGATGAAACAGCCGACTATCTGATCAATGAAAAAGCAAAAAAAGCATCTGACAGGGGAATCCAGGTACAGATCCATGCAGAATATCCGCGAAACACCAGTATCCGAAGTGTGGATCTGTGTGCAATTCTTGGAAATCTTCTGGACAATGCGCTGGAAGCCGCAGGTCAGGTATCAGAAACCGACCAGCGGTTTATCCGCCTTACCATTCGTCGAATCCATCAGATGCTGGTCATTAAGGTGGAAAACAGCTTCTCTACGATTCCCATACAGGAAGATGGAGTATTCCAAACAACAAAGCGGGAACCGGGGCTTCATGGATGGGGACTGAAAAGTGCTCAGACAGCGGCTGAAAAATACGATGGCATGGTCAGGACTTCCTGCGAAGGGACTGTTTTCCGGGCAGTCGCAACGCTCTCCTGGCATGGAGTATCTACAGAAATATAAGCTTTCGCGGTCAAAAACCTGCCGTTTACGGACATTTACGCATAGACCTCTTTTTTGCGCTATGATACAGACATGAAAAACATCTGTGGAAGAAAGAAATTCCACAAAGAGAAATGGGAGGTATTTTTTATGCGTCATATGATCATTCGTGGAGCTGCTGCTCTTCTCTGGATTGGAATCGGAATTGCTACGGTTAATCCGCTGTTTTTGCTTGTTGGAGGTCTCTTTTTCTGCTCAGCCTGTGATATATGGAGGAAAGACAGGAGATGAACGGGACGCTTTTAAGTATCCGGAATCTGCAGGCATGGTACACGCCTGAACGCCCTGTGCTGTCCGGTCTGTCCCTGGACCTGCAGAAACACGAAATTGTCGGACTGATCGGATTGAACGGAGCCGGAAAGACGACCTTTTTAAACATTCTGTCAGGTCTTCATTCCTCTTTTCAGGCAGACACCGTCCAGCTGCATGGCAGAGGCATCAAATTCCGCGACCGTAGATTCAAGCAGAACCGCTATACTGTATTTTCGGAAGATCATTCTTTTCAGTACTTTACATTCCGGGAATATCTGAACTATGTTTTCAAAGCTTACCAAAAGAAGATACCAGATGTCTCTGCATTGATCCAGGGGTTCCATTTTGAAGCTTTCACAGATATCCTGATGAAAGACCTGTCAACCGGAAATCGGAAGAAAGTATTTCTGATTACAGCGTTTGCGCTTGGACCGGAACTGCTCCTGCTGGATGAGCCGGTCAACGGACTGGATTTTGAAAGTACAGAATATCTGTACCGGCTGATCGCGGAATATAAAACCTGCGGAACCGTTCTGTTTTCTTCACATATTCTGGAAAGCATCACTTTGACTTCCGACCGGATTCTTGTTCTGGAAAACGGGCAGATGCAGAAAAGTCTGGTGCCTGGAGAAACAGACGCCGGAAAAATTCGGGAGGTATTGTATGCAGTGTCTGATGTATAAAGCTTTTTTAAGAAAGTTTCTTGGGATTCATTTTGAAAGAGCCGGGAAAAGTCTGATGATCTGTCTGATTTTATATTTCAGCCTGCGGGCTTCTGATATGGAAATACAGATTGCACCTTTTATTCTGTATCTGATTGCCAGCGTCCATACAGCCGGTGTCATGTGGCGGGCGCTGTCTTCCCGGGATCATGCGGCTTATCTGAAAAATATGCGTATGCTGCCTTTGGAAAACCGGGATTTTGTTTTCACCTGGGTCTCCTCACTGGGACTCTATACCTTTACCATGCAGACAGGACCTCTTCTGTCTGTCATATGGGCAGTCTCGTCTTCTGACGGAATGGAAATACTGAGAAGCATCTTCTGTGCTGTCAATGCCATTATTGTCACAGCCCTTGTTTATTCCAGAAAGACACGTTCACTGGCTGTTCTGCTTTGGGCAGGCATAAGCTTTACCTGTCCTTTGTTCCTGCATCATTCTGCGCTCTTCCTTCCGGTGATCGCTGTAAATCTTCCGGTGATTCTCCTGTGCCTGGTCCATACAGATGCGGATGCATTTTTTCCACAATACCGGAAGAACAGCCGGACCTGGAAAACGCAGCAGCACTGCCCTGTCATACCGTATCTGCTCCGTTATCTGGTATCCCATCCCCATTATCTGTTCAATACATTTCTGATGTGGGGGATTGCCGGTATACTGCCGCTGTTTTTCCGCCAGATGGAAGGCCTGCATTTCTTTCCTGTTGGATTTGCGATTCTGTCTCTGAATACGCCGATGGGAATCCTTCTCTCCTGCGACCCGGAACTGGAACAGGCAGTACGTATTCTGCCTGAACAGGGAAGACGGTTCTGTCTGCCATACGCTATCTTTGTCTCTTTGTGCAATCTGACTGCAGATACCGTTTTTCTCTGCAGCTGGCGGCTCCTGAATGGCCCGGTTCCGCTGTGGGCACCGGGAACTGCTGTACTCTTTTCTGTTTTCAGTGCTGCCGGAACTGTATGGCTGGAATGGTTTTATCCGATCCGAAACTGGAAGATGGAAAGTGATCTGTGGCATCATCCAAGAAAATATGCGGTTCCGGTGGTACTGTTGCTGGCAGCGGGAATTCTTTCCATCTGAACCGGAAGATATACAAAAAACACTCTCCTGCAGATTCGATACAGGAGAGTGCCGTTTTTAAAACGATTATGCAAACTTTCTCATAGCTGCTTCTACGACATGTCCCACAAGGACAGAAGTAGTCACGCTTCCGACGCCGCCCGGAACCGGAGTAATCGCATCGACAATCGGCTCAACTGCTGCGTAATCCACGTCGCCGCAGAGCTTGCCTTCTGCATTCACATTGATGCCTACATCGATGACGATCTGGCCCGGAGCCACGTATTCTGCCCCGACTACACCTGCACGTCCCGCTGCTACGATCAGAATCTCTGCTTCTCTTGCTACAGACGGCATATCAATGGTTCTGGTATGGCAGGTAGTAACCGTTGCATTCTTCTTGATCAGCATCTGAGCTGCCGGTTTTCCAACAACGAGCGAACGGCCGATGACAACCGCTTTCTTACCGGTGCAGTCAATTCCGTAATGATCCAGAATCTCCATACAAGCCTGCGGCGTACAGGGTGGGAAACCAACCTTCTTGCCCGTGAACACGCCTCCAAGGGAAGCGTCTGTCTGGCAGTCTACGTCCTTCTCTGCAGCCAGAGCATTTTCAACCAGTGTCTGGTCAATATGCTTCGGAAGCGGACGGAACATCAGGACGCCATGGATATTGTCGTCTTTATTCACTTCATCAATCACCTTCAGAAGCTCCTCCTGACTTACGTCAGCCGGAAGCAGATATTTCTTATATTCTACACCGAGAGTCTCACAACGCTTGGTTGCACCTCTCTCATAAGAAAGGTCATCTGGTCTCTCACCCACACGAATGATGCCAAGAGTCGGTTTTACACCTTTTGCATTCAGGGTCGCCACATCTGCTTTAATTCTCTCATTCAGTGCAGCAGTTACTTCTTTTCCTAATAACTGTTTTGCCATGTTTGCTCTCCTATTTCTGTTCGTTCTATTACATTTCCTGCGCATGCCGTTTCTCGGCCTGCCAGCTGATCTTCCTGCAGGTCCCGTGGAAAGGCGCAGACCGGCAGGAGCATATATTATCTTAATCTTGCGTTTACAGCCGCGAAGATCTCATCCGCTTTTTTGCTGTAATCTGCAATCATCTTGTCTGCTTTTTCGTTCAGGGATGCTGCATACTCTTTATCCGCCATGGATTTGGTGTTGATGAATACGTTCAGGGAGGCTCCCAGAAGAGCTGCCTTACAGAACACAACGCCTACACCTGCATCCGAGATGGCAAGGGCAGAACCTTTTGCTGCAAATTCTTCGATGACGTCGATGGCCTCACAGCATTTCTCCATGATCTCCATGGGAACCGCACATGCATCCTTCAGGACAATTGCCATGACGCGTGCTTTCTCCGCTTTCTCCTCTTCCGTCTCTCTTGGCATGCCATATGCTTTTGCCAGCGGCTCAAATGCCTCTGCATCTGCTTCTACCAGACGGAGAAAATCTGCCTGAAGCGCTGTTGCCTTCTCTTTTAATGCAAGGATGTCCGCTTCTACATCCGCATATTTCTTCTTGCCCACCGTCAGGCTTCCAACCATGTTGCCAAGTGCCATGCCGATGGCTCCTACCAGTGCGGACGCGCCGCCGCCGCCCGGTACCGGAGCTTTTGATGCAAGCACTTCTACAAATTCTTCACAGGTTCCTTTTGTGAATCCCATATATTCCCTCCATATACATGACAGTGAGCAGGGAACATACATTCCCTGCTTGCTGTCTGACTCTTTTCTCGAAATTCAATTAGAACAGTCCAGTGATCTTACCGGTCTCATCCACGTCGATTCTCTCAGCAGCCGGAACCTTCGGAAGACCAGGCATGGTCATGATCTCGCCGGTCAGAGCTACGATGAAGCCTGCACCTGCAGAGATCTTCAGGTTGCGTACCGTTACTTCGAAATCCTTCGGAGCGCCGAGTTTCGTCTGATCATCGGTCAGGCTGTACTGAGTCTTAGCCACACAGATCGGGCAGTTTGCAAATCCAAGCGCTTCAAGCTCTTTTGCCTGCTTCTGCGCATTTGCAGTGAGAACAACTTTGCTTCCGCCGTAGATCTTCTGTACGATTGCGTTCAGCTTATCTTCAATGGAGGTGCCTTCCAGCTCATAGGAGAAGGTGAAATCATTCGGCTGCTCAACCAGACGGAGAACCTCTTCTGCCAGTTTCACGCCGCCTTCGCCGCCTTTTGCCCATACCTCGGACAGTGCAACGTTCACACCGAGCTCTTTACATTTTGCCTCTACCAGGTCAAGCTCTGCTTTGGTATCGGTCGGGAATGCATTGATGGCAACCACACACGGAAGCTTGTATACATTAGTGATATTGCTTACATGCTTCAGCAGGTTCGGAAGGCCCTTCTCAAGAGCATCCAGATTCTCGTTGTTGAGATCTGCCTTTGCAACACCGCCGTTGTACTTCAGTGCACGTACCGTAGCAACGATTACAACTGCATTCGGCTTCAGACCTGCCATACGGCACTTGATATCCAGGAACTTCTCAGCACCAAGGTCAGCACCGAAGCCTGCCTCTGTGATGGTGTAATCGGATAATTTCAGGGCCATCTTGGTTGCTGTTACGGAGTTGCAGCCATGAGCGATATTTGCAAACGGTCCGCCGTGAACGATTGCAGGAACACCTTCCAGAGTCTGAACCAGGTTCGGTTTCAGAGCATCCTTCAGAAGCGCTGCCATAGCGCCTTCTGCGTGCAGGTCACCTGCCGTTACCGGCTTCTGCTCTGCCACTTTTCCGTATGTATAACCAATGATGATTCTTGCCAGTCTCTTCTTCAGATCAAGAATATCGCTTGCCAGACACAGAACTGCCATGATCTCGGATGCAACCGTGATATCATAGCCGTCTTCTCTCGGCATGCCATTGGTCTTTCCGCCAAGTCCGTCTACCACATTACGAAGCTGACGGTCATTCATATCCACGCATCTTCTCCAGGTGATCTTTCTCGGATCAATATTCAGAGCGTTGCCCTGGAAGATATGGTTGTCAATCATCGCTGCCAGCAGGTTGTTCGCCGCGCCGATTGCATGGAAATCACCTGTGAAATGAAGGTTGATGTCTTCCATCGGAACCACCTGTGCGTATCCGCCGCCTGCAGCGCCGCCTTTCACACCAAAGACCGGTCCAAGGGACGGTTCGCGAAGAGCAACCATAACCTTCTTGCCGAGCTTCTGCATACCATCTGCCAGACCTACGGTCGTAGTGGTCTTGCCCTCTCCTGCCGGAGTCGGGTTGATTGCGGTAACGAGAATCAGCTTGCCGTTGGGAGCGTCAGACTCTTTCAGCAGATTGTAGTCGATCTTTGCTTTGTACTTGCCGTACTGCTCCAGATACTTGTCATCGATCCCTGCTTTTGCTGCGATCTCAGTGATCGGTCTCATCTCACATTCCTGTGCGATCTCGATGTCGGTTTTGAATCCCATAAGAATTACTCCTTTCTTCCCTTCGGGCCTGCCGGCTCCTGTCAGGGCACGCATATTGCGTGATTGTTTAATTTTTAACAAAGGATTATCAGTCCTTTGAACATACCAATATTATACAGGATTGCTAAATCCTTAGCATCCTACACTTTGTACTATGTGCAACTTTGTGCATATGTTCAAAATATAAATGTCCTGCACCGGCAAAATTGACAAATCACCGCTCTGTCAGGCGCACAGATTCTTTACCGTCGTAATGGACAGATCCCCTGCCACTACCATGTCCTCTGCATGAAATCCGAACTGAAAATTATCGCTGTACAGAATCTGTGCAGAAGGCGGAAATTCATCGTCCCCTTCCCAGAAAAGAAACTGCATCCGATATCCGTTGATCAGTTCAAATTCATAGGACACATCTCCCACGGAAAGTTTTTGTGCTCCCGGAATGCGCTCCATGGCCTCTGCAAAGGCTTTCAGCTTATATCCAAAGCCATAAGTCAGGCGTTTCAGGCATCTTCCGGTAAAAGGCTGGATATAGAGTTCTCCATAAGTGGGAACCTCGCGGAATGTCATAAATTTTCCGCTGCCTTTGATATACTGCCCTTCCAGAAGATACCGCAGAAGGAAGGTCCGGGCAGGCAGGTGGTGCATCAGAAGATCCTTCCCGTCATCCTCCGCGTCCAGCAGGCGGACGTCGAATACCGGGTAACCCGCTTCATATGAATGCCCCATAAAACGGAACCGAAACTTCTGCGTCTCTGCATCATACAATATGTTCAATCTTTCTGCAGCTTCTTCCGGATCCAGAAAACGGTATTTCTCCAGATAGTGCTCAAACGGCACTTCTTCCTTATGATTCTCTATTTCCAACGGAATCCCCTCCTTATTCTGGGTTAGATATCTACCTGAACAACACTCGGGAACAGGGAGGTATCTGTATGAGGCAGGAAACATGCTGCCACAAATTCATCCATATAACCGGGATCCGTACTCAGTTCCATATAGGTCATATTGTGGGAAAGCTCATACACTTTCTCCTCTGCCTGTCTGGAAAGCACCATGTTATATGCACCGGTCAGGGACGAGTTGCCGATATAATGGAATTTCTCAATCTCAATATCCGGGAACATGCCGATCGTTACTGCATTCTTCATATTGATGCCGCTTCCGATACCGCCTGCCACATAGACATTTTCGATCATGGACACATCAAAGTCCAGGGAACGGATCATCGTGCAGATGGCTGAGAAAATCGCACCCTTTGCACGGATAAAATTGTCAATGTCGACTTCATTGATCACCACGTCCTTATGTCCGGCCGCATCTTCCTTAAATGCCAGCACATAGCTTCCGATGCCGTATTCGTCGTGGCGCACTCTCTCGCCTTCCCGGACGAATTTTCCTTTTGGACTTATGATCCGGCAGCGGAACAGCTCAGCGATCACGTCAATGATGCCGGAACCGCACAGGCCTACCGGTTTCTGGCCCTCATCGCCTACAATCTTAAAGGTAGGCTCCATGGTCCTGGCATCGATCGTGCATGCCTCAATCGCTCCATCCGTAGCACGCATGCCGCAGCTGATATCGCCACCCTCGAAGGCAGGTCCTGCCGAGCAGGCACAGCTCATCATGAAATCCGAATTGCCGAACACGATCTCTCCATTTGTACCAAGGTCAATAAAAAGATTGAATTCCGGTTTGTTCCAGATCATGCTGACCAGTGTGCCGGCCGTAATATCGCCGCCTACATAGCTTCCGATATTCGGCGCAATTACGATTCCTGCATCCGGATGGACATGCAGTCCCAGATCGTAGGCATGCAGGTTATCGGTCTCGAAAAATGCAGGAATATAGGGTTCCATACGGAGCGGATCCGCATTTACACCCGCAAACAGATGATTCATGGTCGTATTGGATGCCACACACATATGACAGATCCTGTTTCCATGGATCTTTGCAGCATGGCACATATTATGGAGCATGGGATTGATGGTCTCTTCAATGATCGCTCTCTGGAGCTTCTCCCTTCCCCCGTCTTTCGCAGATTCAATGATACGGTTAATCACATCTGCACCATAACGGATCTGTCCGTTGCCCGCCGATGCTTTCGCCAGCAGTTCTCCGCTTTCCAGATCCAGAATCACTGCAGACACCGTGGTTGTACCAATATCAATGGCAGCTGCACAGATTCTTTTGTCCTCCGGCGGCAGTACGTCGTATACCAGGACGCCGTGCCCGTTCTTCCTGCACACTGCATTGATATGGAACTGATTGTCCCGAAGTACGTCTGGGAGCTTTTTTAATACCTGATAAGTCAATTTTACTTTTTCTGCTCCGGCCGTTGCCTGAATGGCCCGGATCAGCCGCTCATTATCCGGCATGGTATCATCCAGCGTCGGCGCTTCCATCTGAAGCTCCACCACAGAGAAATTATTTTCAAAGGTGATTCCGGATTCTTCCACGTCCTTCTTTGCTCTATCAAAAATGGCAATCTCTTCCCTGGAACTTAAGTCTGCTACTTTCATACGGCTCTTATAAGCAGACGCAATATCCGGCACCATGACTTCCACATCTCCGGTAATGGTACTGACGCAGGAAAGTCTCCATCCTTCCGCATAGTCCTGATCTGAGATATGCCGTGTTTTTTCGCTGTCCAGTTCTCCACTTACATATTTTACTCTGCATTTTCCGCAGGAACCGTTGCCTGAACAAGGTGCGTCAATAGCTACATTCGCCTTGCGCGCCACCTCCAACAGGTTCTCTCCGACTGTCACCGCAACAACTGTCGCAGTTCCGTCTTCAAATCTGAATGTTACATTTGGCATAATTTTGCTCTCCATATTTTTTATACATTCGGTTAACTGCAGATATCTTCATAAACATCAACAGACCTGGTTACTTTTCCGGCAGACGGAACTCTTTTGACATTGCGTCTGCTCATTTTTAATACATATAAGTCAGATACTCCACAATATATCCTAAAATCATCAGGGATGACAGCGCCAGACCAATAAGCGAAAGAATCATGCCGATAATCGGCATTGCTTTATGATCCTCTTTTACCAGACCGATGATCGCCATCACCACTCCGACGATTCCGGTAATCAGGGATATAATCGGCACCCAGAAAAAGATCAGAGTGACAATGCCAAGTACCAGCGCTGCAACAGACATTCCGTTTTCCTTTTGTTGTCTCACTTCACGCAGTACCACCTGAGAATTTCCCGGCGGATATGGGGACGGCTGCGGATAAGGAGACTGGTTGCCCGTCTGCATGGGATCCTCCCTCCGCCATTCGGGACCGTTGTTATTGTAATCCATAAAATATCTCCTCTAACCTGTTAATAGATTGCCGCAGACAGCATCACGGCCATATAACCAAGGATTGCCTGAATTACAACCCATATAAGAAAAAATGCAATCACTTTCCCTTTTTTTCCGGCAATTGCAAAGTTGATATAAAATGTAGAAAATGCTACTGCAATTACAACTCCCAGAGCACTGTTCAGCAAAAATCCCACAACTGCACTGAGTCCTACAAGGACCCACACCCATGCAGGAGTATTGGCCTGAACAGGAACATAACGCTCCCCGCTTCCAATATAGACCCCGTTGATCGCCACATCCACTTTATTTCCGATTGCAACCAGACGAATATCAGTTCCTGCAATCTCAATGGAATAGTCGATCACGTTGACCCACCAGTTCTGTGATTTTAATTTGTATTTTGTGCCGTCAACGATCAGTTTCAATCCAAAGCCGTTCTTATATTCAATACTGTGTTCTTTTCCGTACATATCCGTAAAAGACCAGCTTTTCTTCATTTCAATACACGCTCCTTATATACATTATGATAATCATATCCAGGAAAACATGAAACAATGTCTCCGGCCGGAATTTTTTGCCAGAAACCGAATCATGTTTTTGACAGATAAATCTTCACAAAATCTGAAAACCGGTTTTGTGAAGCAGGTATTACAAATACTGCCAGCATCGTAAAATGCCGGCAGTATTGTCTCACTCAACTGTATGATATGTATCAGATCTCCAGATAAGAATCTGCATACAGTGTATTGTCCTTAATGATATCGCAGGACTTGATGGTCTCCATGAGACGCAGATCGTTCGGGTTTACGATTGCAGAAGTCAGACCGCAGGTCATAGCCATTGCAACCATGGCGGAATCCATGATCGGACGGATGTGCTTCGGCATACCATTGGAGTTGTTGGAAAGTCCGCCGGTGGAGTTCAGTTCCATATCGGACAGCATCCGGATACACTCCAGAATCTGCATCTGCTTATCCTGCATACCCTTGATTACAAGGAACAGCGGATCAAACCACAGATCAGAAGCGTCCATGCCATGCTCCAGACCTCTCTCCAGCATGGTCTGGCAGTACATCATACGCTCGTCATTGTCTTTTGCAATGCCTTCGCCGTTGCAGAGTGCGATAACGATGGCATCATTTGCTGCTGCAAGATCAATGTACTCGATTCTTCCAGCTGCGTCTGCAGAGTTTACAATCGGTTTTCCTTTGGAACGATTGTAAACAGAGATTCCTGCTTCGATGGCAGCTTTGTTTGCTGTATCAAGAGCCAGCGGAACATTGTCGAACTCGCTCTGAAGAAGCTGAACTGCCCATTTCATCAGTTCCGGTCCGTCATTCTCAGCCGGTCCGATATTGACATCCAGATAATAAGCGCCTGCGTCCAGCTGCTGTTTTGCACGCTGAATGATCGGCTGCGGATCTCTCTCGGTAAAAGCCTTGTTAACAGACGGAGCTGTTGCAGACAATCTTTCCCCAATTACTACAAATTTTCCCATGCTACTATTCTCCTTTATGCTTTTTGTATGACCGGGCCACACAGGATATGAAGCCCGGTCATCAAGTTTCTTAAATCTCGCCGCCTGCCTGCAGATCTTTCAGGAATTTCACAAGCTGAACTGCCTCATTCGGAGCAACGATTACCTGCCATCCTTCCAGCTTGGCTTCGATGTCGCCCTTCAGGACAGCAACCTTGCCCGGGATGATCAGTTTTCTGCTCTTGATCTTCGGCTCTACTTCTTCCTTGATGAACTTCGCTACGGAAGTGGAGGACAGTTTGCCTGCAGCCCATGCAGTCAGAACGGAAAGTCCGCCTGCGTCGCTGATGACCAGATTGCACGGAACACCGGAGCGCTCCAGCTCGCCAGATACAACGAAGTAGGTCAGAGCGAAGTCAACCGTGGTAAGAACAACCGAGTTCTCGTTGCCGCCGTTCAGCGGGTAGATGCCCGGCTCTACCTTCATCGGCTTCTGCGGGTCGGTATAAACGTTCTGTCTCAGTCCGTAGAGAGCAAGTCCTCTTGCGTAGTTCATGGTATCCATAACGATGATGGAACCGTATTTCAGAACAAAGACGGAAGCAAGCGCAATCTGCATTGCTTCATCATCCGGAGCAACTTTGGACAGGTTTACGATGGACGGATATCCAAAGGTTCTGTCAGGCTCTTTTGCCAGACATGCGCGTCTTACCTGAACCGTCGTTGCGAAGGTTTCTTTGATCGTAGCGCCGGTGGTATCGAGAACCAGCTCTTTGTAGCCAAGCTTCTCGATGGCAGCAGTGGTATCATACAGTTCGTTGATATCTGCACCGGATACGCCGAGGACAACACCGGCTGCCTTTGCGATCTCTACCATCTCCGCATAGTTGGAAGCATCCGCACCATTGAGGATCGGCTTCTCATCCTTGCAGACATCCAAAGCTTTCTTAACTGCTTCCGGATTCTTGCAGGACAGAACAAGCGTCTTACCCTTGCCGGTTACTTTCTTAACAGCTTCTACGAACGCATCTGCATCGCCGTTGCACTCCACGTACACCATCTCTGCATGCATTCTCTCGCCGATACGGTCATAGTCAACCTTGTTTGCCTCGGCAAGCACAGCATCCACATCCATATCCGGAGTTACGCGCACTGCGAATCTCGGCTTGCTTACGAAAGTCTTCTCATGTCTTGCCAGTACGGTCTCGCCGCCCAGTGTATACTCTGCGTCGCCGGTACCGACCTTGATCGTCTTCATGGGCGGAGCGGTAGCCTCAGATAAAGCCGCCATAGCCTCATCGGACATGTGCGGACACTTGGAGATGTCTACCGCCCCCTGTGCAACTTTCATGGAGAAAGCCATACAGGTCGGGCTTCCGCACTCTTTACAGTTTGTTTTTGGTGTTAATTTAAAAATATCTAAACCTTTTAATGCCATTGTATTTTCCTCCTCCCCGCGATTACATCAGTTCTTTGATCATTTTAGAAATGGTTGCAACGGAAGTCGGATGTTTCAGAATGACTGCGTTGGAACCGGATGCCAGTACAGAAGCTGCTGTAGACACTTCCATGCCCACGCCGCGGGCTTCCTGCGCACCCCACTCCGGCATATCCTCTTCAGAAGCCATAGCCTCTTTTACATTCCATGCCTCGTCAGCGACCGGTGTGATGATCGGCATCTGCAACTGTTTGTCGTCCTGGGATAATGCTGCCGCTTTGATACGGTCCATGGTGGAAACCACGTACTCAAAACCATAGCCTACTGCTGCGGTACCAACGTTCATAACGATGTTGGCCGGAGCCACACCCAGCTGGGAAATCAATACATTGAGCTGTTTTGCAAGGTTGATATCTACTGCGGACTCTGCTCCCACCTTCTGGTTGTAAGCAAGACCTGCAGCCGCACCAATACCTTTGTAGTCTTCTTCTTTAGCCGCAAGGATGATCACGTTCCTGCCCTGTGCAACCTCGGAAGCTTTGGTCAGAAGCTCTGCATCCTTTGCTACGTTCTTGCATCCGGCAATGACAAGAGGTGCGTCGATGGCGTCAACGACTTCTTTCACAACTGCCATGCAGTCTTCTACGGACTTGTCCTCGCCGTTGGGATCTGCTCCCTCAAGCTTCAGACATACGAAATCTGCACCCGGCATCTCTGCTGCTTTCTTCGCAATATCTGCCATGGTTGTGCATCCTTCATAGTATGCTTTCACGCCTGCCGGCTCATTCTCCAGACCAAGGTCAGAGATCATAACGCCAACTTTCGGTGAATTCTCAATCGGAGCATCAAACGTATAGAACGGTAATACATTCTCGCCGCCGATTTTGATCGCTTTCTCGCCACAGCCAACTTCGACTGTGCCTATGGAAGCATTGAATTTTCCTGATTTTCCATTGAATGGCATTGGTATATCCTCCTTAAATATGTAAAATCTGCCCGCCTGGCACTTTTTGGGCCAAAAGCGCCCCCGAACAGTAATATTATACCATAAAAACTTCCATAAGAAAAGCTTTTATGCATTCCAAAAGGGCAACCCTGTAAAAAACAGGGTGCCCTGATGGATCAACCGAAGCTGCCACAGGAATCCTTCATGCAGCCTGCAAAAATCTTACATGAGCGGATCCAGTCCAAGTGCCGGATGTCCTTTCTCTGTTAAGAACTCAAGCAGTGTCTCCGGATCCGTTGCGATGGTCTCATCACCGATCATATCCGTGAAGTTGTCAATATCATAAACTTCTTTTGCTGCCTTGTTCAGTCTGTCTGCCACAGTCTCTTTCAGATCCTTCGGCATCCATACAATACGCTCAAAACCGCCCTCAGCCTTCATGAACTTCTTGGAAGCAATGAAGTGCTTGCCGTGTCCCATGAAGCCAGGAGTCTGTACACCGCCGCCGGTCATGGAAGCCAGTTCGCCGAAAGTCATTCCGAGAGGAGTCATGCCTGCATACTCACGGTTGGTGATTGCCACACCGTTGGAGCAGGGCTCAATACCGCAGATACACTCGAAGCATCCGCAGGAAGTCATCGGATCCTCCATGATGGAGTACAGGGTAACATGCTCCAGAGCGCCCTGGGAGAATTTCGCAACTGCTTCATCCACATCCTCGTAACGTCCAAGGTTCTCGTCGATCACTCTTTCTTTCGTAATCACCTGGCACGGTCCCTGCGGATCCAGCTCGTTGGTTGCTTTCGCATCCAGCCATGATACGGCGCCGCACAGTCCAAGTCTCTCAGGAGTAACCACGCATACGTGGCTCGGGGAGAATGCCTGGCACATGATACAGCTGTAGTATACCGGAACCGCCTCGTCAGTCAGAGTCGTCAGACGCTCGTCGCGGCGGTCATAAGCCGGAATTGCCAGCTCATGGCGAAGCTTCGTACACTCAGCATCATCCGTGATGATGGTCACGGCACATTTATCTACAACAGCGTCAAATTCATTTTTGATATTTGCATACAGAACCTCAGCCAGATCCTTCGCACGGAAGCCTGCCTCAAAGGTAGCCTTGCTGATACGGACACGGATCATATCACGCTGACCGGTATGCATCACGCCCTCGATGCAGTTCACATAGCTGTGGAACTTACGCTCGAATACCGGCTCAAAGTCGGCCTGCATGTTCTTGCCTGCCACATCCACGATGTATGCGATGGAGTTCTTGCTTCCAACCTCGAACTCGTCGAAATCTTTACCAACCAGAGTAAACTTGTGATCTTCCACTGCGGTCAGCTCTTTGGTCTGTACCAGCTCGAAGCAGTCTTTTCTGGAACCGTCGAATTCCACCTGCATGTCGCCCTTGCGGATGATCTCGCCCTCGAATGCGGACGCGAAGGATACCGGGATGTCGATCTTGGTGATCTTGATCTTGATATCACGCGCTTCGAGAGAAGTAGCGTTGAATTTGTCCACGTCTTCCTGAACGATCAGGCTCTTCGGTACGCGGAAGATATTCTCGGTCTCGTTGGTAACAACCGGGAAACCAAGTGCGATCGCGCCTGCGCCGCATGCTACGATTACATCATCCAGCGGTTTGAATGCATTAACGAATGCCGGCACACGCTCGAAGGTGTACTTCATCAGGTTTGCAGCATCACCAGGTGTTACGTTACCGAAGATCAGAGCTGCACGAAGTGCAACCGATACTACATGGATGACGGATGTTACATCCTTGCCAAGCGGTACGATACGTACTGCATAGCCCATGTTCAGGCCTGCTTCCACACACTGGTCAATAACGCCGCCTACCAGAGTCACCAGGATACCCTGTGCCTGATAGCTCTTCACCAGAGCCACTGCGTCTTCTTTGGTCGGAGCGCTTCCGAGGATAACAGCCACGCCCGGGATATCGCCGGTAACCAGCGGCACGCCCAGCTCACGGATGGTTGCATCTGCCAGATGTCCGTAAAGCGGCTCCTCATACGGAGTTGCACCGTCGATGTATTTCAGTACTTCGATAAACTCTGCACAGAGCGCTGTAGCCACGCCGCTCATAAATGCATCGTTCAGTCTCTTTTCTCTGGTCATGAGCGTTTTGACAACGCCAAGAGCAGTCTTTAACTCGCCCAGATTGGCAACTTTTGTTCCGGTTACTGCGTAGTAGCAGGGCAGACTGTAAGCCGTATGCGGGAAAGCTACTGCCTTGTCAGCACCATGCTCTGCGATGGCTTTGTCGATTGCAGCCTCAGTCAGACCATAGACTGCGTCGTTTCCGCCGAATACTCTATCAAATAATGTCACGGTATTATACCTCCAAATTTAAAAATCAGTTAGATTGATCGAGGATTTCCTTAATCTTACGGATTTCCCCGGTTGCGGATTCGCTGAAATCATAGGGAGATTTCCCCTGGCGGTCCGCATCGATCACTTCCGTGTTATAGTGGATAAATCCAAGTAAATCTTCCGCCGGGATCCTGGAACGGATAAATTCTTCATCTTCCGTACCGCGAACCTTGTTGGCAACTACCCGTACCTGCCGGATTCCAAGATCATCGGCAAGACGCCGAACATTCTTGTAGGTCTGTACGCTCCTTGCTCCGGGTTCGATCACAACAATGAACTGTTCCATGGATTCACAGGTTCCCCGCCCCAGATGCTCCAGGCCGGCCTCCATATCCATAATGACCACATCATTGCTTCTGAGGATCAGATGGTTGATGATCCGTCTGAGCATCACATGCTCCGGACAGACGCATCCGCCCCCGCCCGTCTCCACGGTACCCAGAAGGAGAAGCTTGACGCCGTTGCAGGTTTTACTGTACGTATCCGGAATGTCGTCCACTTTCGGATTCAGTTTGTAAAACTGATTGTCCTCTCCGGCTCCGGTACGCTCTTCCACCAGCTTCCGCATCTTACTGATGGGAAGGATGGAATCCAGCACATCCTCCGGAAATCCAAGCGCCAGCCCCAGATTGGCATCCGGGTCCACATCTGCGGCGAGAACCGTCCGTCCTTCCTCTGCATATAATCGTGCAAGCGTTGCTGCAAAGGTGGTCTTTCCGACTCCGCCCTTTCCGGTAATTGCTATCTTCAATGTCTTACCCTCCGGTCAAAAATTTACTCTTCTTTCATATGAAATATCGAAATGATCAGATACCAAGTGCTGTTCTCTTCTCTTCGATTCTCTCGATCATCAGATCAACCAGCTTCTCGATATCCGGTTCTACCGTATAAGCAGCCTCTACCCAGTCGCGAACGCCGCTGGTCAGAAGTTCCTGCATCTGCGTAGAACCGCTTACATACGGGTCTACACCAAGGAAGGTGTCGATACCGGTGGAAACTACGTAGTTACCGATGGAAACTGCCTTCTCGGACATCCACTCAGGAGCGCATCCAACAGCCGGAAGCTGAGAAATGTTCAGGCCGGAATCCTTGGCAAGTTCTGAAACAAGGATCATCATACGGCTGATATCCACACAGGAACCCATATGTAATACCGGCGGAATGTCTGCCAGTTCGCACACGCGCTTCAAGCCTGCACCGCACAGATCTTTCGCTCTCTTGTCCATCAGACCGGCTTTTGCCGCTGCCTGTGCCGCACAGCCGGATGCGATGACAACGATATCGTTGGCAAGAAGCTTCTTCATCAGTTCAATATGAGCGGTATCCGGACGGATCTTCGGATTGTTACATCCAACCATGGCCACTGCACCGCGGATAACACCGGAGGTGATACACTCCAGCAGAGGTTTGGTCGTTCCAAGCTCATCCACCTGAGAGTTCGTAACGCCGTCAAGCACCTTTACGATAGCTTCTACAGAATAACCAACGGTTGCTTTCTGCTTCATATCCGGGATATGTACCAGTTCCGGTTTACGGTTCTTGAAGTTGTCGCAGGCCAGTTTCACGATCTGTTTTGCCTTCTCTGCAGCGGTTCCTACCGTAAAGTGGATATACTCGGAATCCGGCATCTGAGCGATTGCGGAAGTCGTGATGAATTTGGTATGGAAACATTTGCTCAGAGGTCCAAGTGCCGGGAAGATACACTGTACGTCTACAACGATCGCCTCGCAGGCGCCGGTCAGAACCACGTTTTCCTGCTGCAGGAAATTACCCGCCATTGGAATACCGCGGCGCATGGCAACCTCGTTGGAAGTACAGCAGACACCGGATACGGTGATGCCCTTTGCACCAACGGATTTTGCATAGGCAATCAGCTCCGGATCATCTGCATATTCGCAGATCATCTCGGAAAGCGACGGATCATGTCCGTGAACTACGATATTAACGTTGTCAGCATTCATAACGCCAAGGTTTGCTTCGGTATCAATGGGCTTCGGAGTGCCGAACAGGACATCGGAGAACTCCGTACCGCACATGGAACCGCCCCAGCCATCGCCAAGACCTGCACGGAAGGACTGACGAACCAGAGCTTCCGGTTTGGAAGAACATCCCATATGACTCATATGCAGAGAACAGGATACCTCACGGTCAATAGCCCGCGGTGTAATTCCTTCTCTCTCCCAGATCTCCTGGGTATGCTTCGGTGCACGCTGTACCCAGCGCTGGAAGCCGAACGGTTTACCATACTCAAGAAGCGCCAGCTCTGCCACTTCATGAGCCAGATCATAGATATCTTTTCCTTCGGTCTCAACGCCCCACTCTTTTGCGATGCGGATGAGCTTCTCAGGATCTTTTACTTTATAAGCTCCGTCGGGAGCAGATGCATACAGCGTATGGCAGATCTCACGGCCGTGATCGGAGTGAGTTGCAGCGCCGCCTGCAGTAAATTTCAGATAGTTACGTCCTACGATACCATGAGCGTCGCATCCGCAGATTCCTCTCGGAGCCTTCGGAGTGATACGGCATGGTCCCATAGCACAGATACGGCAGCAGATACCCTGCTCACCGAATTTACAATGTGGCGTCTGGTTCTTTACACGGAACTGCCAGGCGTCAGCACCAACCTTGGCGCCGGTTTCCAGCAGTCTGTTAGTAGCGGCTTCGAACTCTTCAACTGTTGTTAATTTAAAGTCTCCCATATAAATCTCCTTTTTTGCAGTTCTGGATTAGAGTTCCAGACTGTCAATAATCTTGTATAATGCCTGTCTTACAGGATTGTCTGACGGAAGCCGGGTTGTCGGAGTACCGGCACTGTCAAACTCATATACACCATCGTCCTGGGGCACTACCCCAAGAAGCGTCAGTTCCTGTTTCTGAACCTCTTCCTGAATACCTTCATTCAGGACACCCCCGGGTGCCCGGTTCACAATCAAGCCGACTTTCTTCGGCTTCAGTCCGCATTCCGGAATCAGCCGGGCGATCCTGCCCACGGCCTGAACTCCTCTGCGGGAACAGTCGCTCACCAGAATCACAACATCTACATTCGGAAGGATTCCGCGGCTGATATGCTCCATACCCGCCTCATTGTCAACAACCACATAATTATAGTGCTGTGCGCGTCTGGCAACCTGGGTTGACAACAGTCCGTTGACAAAACAGTAACAGCCTTTTCCCTGTGTATGTCCCATGACCAGCAGGTCGTAGTCATCTTCCTCCACCAGAGAAGAATCAAATTTGAACTCCGCATAGTCCTGCTTGGACATCCCCGGAGGAATGGGACTCACATCCGCCATCTCGGCTTTTGCGATCTCTTCACGGATATCACCGAGCGTCATATCCACTTCCACTCCAAGCACTTCGTTCAGATTGGAATTCGCATCTGCATCCACCGCCAGGATCGGTCCTTTTTTCTGTTCTGCTAAATACTGAATCAGCATGCCGGTCAATGTGGTCTTGCCCACACCGCCCTTGCCTGCTACTGCTATTGTTTGCGGCATATCGTCATCTCCTACATTCTAAAATCTTTTCAACCATACAAGCGTGTGTATTCCGGGCCTGTCAGCAGTCTCCGACCAGTCTTCTTCCGCTTCATCCGCATCGAATGGCTCCCTGCCGGACGGGATTTATGGAAGATACAGTTCCGGAAAATTATCTCGCAGAGTTTACGCGGCATTACGCAGCCGCCGCAAAAATCGTCGTGTTGATGGTGGCTGTCTGAAGAATCTCTGTGCCCGTATCCGTCTCTGGTGGAAAAACTTCAAAGTAAACAGGCACATTCTGTTTCATTACATCTGACAGCCTTACTGTTATCTACCTCCATTCTATATTAAATTTGCAATTGAAACCTGTTCCTCCATACAGTTGATCTTTACAACTGAATTCGCAAGGTCTACCATGGATATGGTTCCCTCCACCGTGATTTCGCCGCCCATGATGTCGCGGATACGGATTACATTCCCCTCCACGTCAAGGCGGCTTGCATTTTTGATCAGGATGCTTTCGCTCTCCTTCTTTTTACCATATACTGTTGCAAGACACATTGGTCCATACCTCCTGCTTCAAGTTCTGCAGACCACCGTCAAAAACGATAAGGATCTGCTATACCAGTGAAAGTGCGATGGACAGTCTCATATTGCCTTTCTCAAAATCCTCCACACCCTTCTCAATCTGAGCGGCAGCTTCCTCCTTGCCCTGCTCTCTTAAGTGCTTCGCAATGACAGCAAGCTCCTGTGCATGGTGCTTATTGTGGTCCAGCATATATGCCAGCACCGCCGTATCCTCATCCTTCGGATGATCTCCGTGATCATGTCCGCAGTGGTCATGGGTATGACCGCCGCATCCGCCGCAGTGGTCATGATCATGTTCGTGCTCATGGCCTTCTTCATGACTGTGCGCATGCGTATGAACCGTATCACCATGTGTATGCTCGTGGGTGTGCTCATGCCCGCCGCAGCCGCATCCACAGTGCGTATGCTCTTCATTGGTTAAATGCATCTATTCCCCTCCTTTTCAAGAAAAAAACACATCAAAATTATCGATCTGTTATTTTTTTGTCATTGTTTATTAGCATTATACCCCATGGGGGGATATTTAGCAAGTGGATTTCTGTTTATTTTCTACAAATATCTGGAAAAATTTTTTGGAAGGCAAAAAAGACGTAAAAAACACTTTGCAACTTCAAAAGTGTCTGCCGGAAGCAGACTGCTGTTCGTTTTGCAGATACAAAAGCAGCCGAAAGCAAAACTGCTTTCGGCCGCCTGAGCATACAGAACGATTAAATTCCGGCTTCCTTCAGAAGAGCCGGCACCTTGGACTCCCATCCAAGCGCCATGATATGGACACCCTGGCAGTACGGCTTACATTCTTTGATCACGCGTGCCGCGATCTCCACGCCGGTGATGCCTGCTTTGGTCTTCTCCTTGTCAGCCGCAAGCTCATCAATCATCTCCTGCGGAACATGGATACCGGCCACGTTGTTGTTCATGAACTTTGCCATACCTGCAGACTTCGGAATGATCACGCCAAGCTGAACCGGTTTTCCGAACTGTTTTGCCTTCTCCATGAACTTGATGAACTTCTCCGGCTCGAAGACTGCCTGTGTCTGGAAATATTCCGCACCTGCGCGGACCTTTCTCTCCATCTTTGCAAGCTGCGCATCTACGGAATCACTGCAGGGGGATACCACTGCACCCTTTGCAAACTTCGGCGGCTCGCCCACCAGCTTGTTTCCGCCAAGATCTTCACCCTCTTCCAGTTTGCATACCGTATGAATCAGGGATACAGAATCCAGGTCGAAGACCGGTTTTGCTCCTTTGTGGTCGCCCAGCTTGATATGGTCTCCGGTCAGAATCAGGAGATTCTCAATCCCAAGCATTGCTGCGCTCAGAAGATCTGACTGCAGCGCGATCCGGTTTCTGTCGCGGCAGGTCAGCTGATAGATCGGCAGAAGCCCTTCATCCTTCAGCGCCTTACAGGTAGCCAGAGAACCAAGACGCATGACAGAAGACTGATTATCTGTTACGTTCACTGCGGTAATGCCGCTCAGATATGTCTTTGCCTCTTCCAGCACATGTTCAATATGGATTCCCTTGGGCGGGCCTACTTCTGCAGACACTACAAATTCGCCACGTTCAAATAACTCAGTAATTTTCATTATATATCGCTCCAATCCTTATATTTTTAGACAGTTTTTCCTTTAAACTTCATCATCCGTTGCGTAATTGCGTATCTGGACCGGGCATTTTAACGCGTCCAGACGTCCGATCTTCTCAAGCCGTCTGTAGATGCGCTCCCAGCCGCACTCCATATCGGGATCCACTTCGCATCTGCCGTTCTTTGCGCCGCCGCACTGGCCGTTTAACAGGCTCTTGGAACAGGCGGTAATGGGGCAGATCCCTCCGGTCAGGTTCAGGTAGCACTCGCCGCACTGGCCGCAGTCGTACTCCAGAGGCGTCACACCCTGGAATCCGGGCAGACGGCAGGAATCGCATGCCGCGCATACCATCTTGTCTTCCAGATATTCCGCAATGGTCTGTACGCCGACGCCGCAGGAAAATACAAGCACCAGATCGGCAGCTTTGATGGCATCCATATGCTTCTCAAGGCGAAGCTTCATATTATCCGGATTGCATATGTAATCAGTTGTAATGGTTCCGGTCACGTTCCCGCCTGCAGCCAGCTCTTTCTGGAATTCTGCAGCTTCTTTTTCCGGGAAATGAACTTCCTTGCATCCCTGGCAGTTGATGATAAAGATTTTCTTTCCATCTACCAGCGATGTGATGGTTTCCTTCGATTTTAACTGGGTAATTAGCATATCACTTCATCCCCCTTACTGCATTTTTGCCGGCTTTGATCTTGGTGACTAACGGAATCTTGGAGGAACAGATGTACTCACAGCATCTGCATTCGATACAGTCCATGATATTCATGTCCTTGTCGCCCTGCCAGTTCTCTTCATCCGCAAATTTTGCGAAATACAGAGGAGACAGTTCCATCGGACAGACATCCGCACAGCGTCCGCACTTGATACACGGCTGTTCCACTGTATGGTCCGTATCCACAACGATGATACCATTGGAGCCCTTCATGATCGGCACGTTCGTATCCGAAAGGACAAATCCCATCATCGGTCCGCCTGCCTTGATGGTGACGTCATCGCCTGTGATGCCGCCGCAGTAGTCGATCAGATCTTTTGTATTGGTACCGATCTTTACGATATAGTTGCCCGGTTTCTTTAACTTCTCACCGGTTACGGTTACCACACGCTCTACCAGCGGCATACCCTTCTGGATTGCGTCGGAGATTGCCTTCGTGGTGCTGATATTGCTTACGACGGCTCCCACATCTGCAGGCAGTCCGCCTCTTGGCACCTGTCTTCCCATCACGCGCTTGATCAGCATCTTCTCAGCGCCCTGCGGGTATTTGGTCTTTGCCACGACGACTTCAATGTTGTCAAGCCCGGCCGTCTTTGCCTGCAGCAGTTCAATGGCATCCGGCTTGTTGTCCTCGATCACAATGATACCCTTTTTCGCGTCTACCGTCTTCACAATGGCCTTCAGGCCGAAGATCACGTCATCTGCAAACTCCAGAAGCACTCTGTGGTCGGCAGTCAGAAGCGGCTCGCACTCGCAGCCGTTGAGCAGCACTGCATCAATCGGCTTGTTGGGCTTTAATTTGACAGAGGTCGGGAATCCTGCGCCGCCCATACCGACAATGCCGCTGTCGCGGACAATCTCGATGATCTCGTCCGGAGTAAGGCTGTCAAGGTCTTTATGAGGTTTTACAGATTCGTGCAGAGTATTTTTTCCGTCGGACTTAATGACAACAGACAGACATTCGCCTCTTGTGGCATGCCCGTGATTTTCAATGGCAGTGACCGTTCCGCTGACGCTGGAATGGACTGGAGCACTGATAAATCCTGCCTGCTCGCCGATCACCTGACCGACTTTTACCGTATCGCCAACCTGAACTACCGGATTGGAAGGAGCGCCTGCATGCATGGACAGAGGAATGACCACCGTCTCCGGATCCGGGAATCTCTGAAGCGCAATATGCTCCGTAAATTCTTTCCGCTCTGACGGATGAACACCGCCGTAATAGCCTTCCAGTCTGTTCTCACGGATGGATTTCACATAATCATTCACAAACTTGAAATCAACTTTGGAGTAATCTCTGAGCTGAACCGGCTGATCCAGGAATTCAGAAAGACGACCCTGTTTTTCCAGTCTTCTGTAGATCTTCTCCCATGCACAGTCCTTGTTGGGATCCACTTCGCATTTTCCGTTCTTCGCACCGCCGCACTGACCGTTGACCAGGCTCTTGGAGCAGTCAATGATCGGGCAGATGCCGCCGGTCACATTCAGATAACACTGTGCGCATGCATCACAGCTCTTCTTCGTCAGAGCCATGCCGTGATGTCCTGTATAATTCAGGGAATCACTGGCTGCAAAGACTGATTTTCCTGTCAGATCCGCAACGGTCTGGATGCCCAGGCCGCAGGAAGCCACAAGGATATGCTCTGTTCCTTCCGGGATCATATCCTGTAATTTTCTCCCTGTCTGGGTGCTGTTGCACAGGAAATCCACGCTTGCAGTGCCTGTGACTGTCTTTCCCTGTTCGGTGACAAGCTTCTCAAGCTCGCCGCATTCTGGTTCGTCAATGGTTTCGAATTCCTTGAAGCACTTGTTGCAGGCAATGATAAACAGGTTGTCTTTATCAGCCAGTACCGACGCCAGTTCATCGCTGCTTTTCAACTTATACTTAGTATAGTTTTCCAATTGCTCACCTTCCTTATCTTATTTTATTTGCAAAACCGATCCTTATCCGTTTTTGTCCTTTTTCAGCCTCTGCACTTTGATGAAAAAGAACCGTCAGCAAATAAGACCGTTTTGTATTTTAACACCGCTTTCAGTATAATACATATTCACCATATTTTCCAGTCAAAATATATATTTTTTTGTAAATTTTTTTTGTCGGTGATGTGAAAAGATTTCATTTGCCAAAAATGCCCTGAAAAACAGCCGGGGTGCTGTCTTTCAGAGCGTTTTTACAGTGTTTTTCTGCCTGCAGGCAGTCTCTTTACCGGAGAAAATTCCACGCCAGAAGCGGAACGATGCAGACTCCCATGAGCAGTCCCAGTATAACGTCTCCGCTGACTGCAATAAAATACAGAAAAAGCCCCGCCGGAATCAGGCAGGTACTGACAGCCCGGAACCATTTTCTTCGTTTTCCGGGTATATCTTTCAGCTCAGTTTCCAGTTCTTCCGGATGGGTCATTGTGCAGCGGATCATTGCTCCAAAGCGGCCGAACCGGCGCTCGGCCGTATACTCCACCCCGTCGATCTCAAAGACCGGATACATGCTTTCCTTTGTAATCACAAGAGAAAGCCCGTTCTCCTTCGCATACTGAAACAGCGCTTCTGAAAATTCTGCAGGGGTCAGCGCCATATTGTCCGGAACAAATGAAAAAGTCCTTTTTCGTTCTGCTTCCGCAAAGATTTTATAGTCATCAAGAATCGTCATAAATCTCTCTCCCTGCGCCTCCAGCTTTTCCATTTCCTCAAGAACAGCTTCTGTATCCAGTGCCGCTAATTCTGTATGGGTCAGCTTTTTGCAGATGCTGATTCCCGCATTCAGTTCCTTCTGACGGTTCTGAAGCTCTGCAAGATGCCCCTGCATCAGCTTTTCCAGCCCAAGGCGGCCCTCCAGCGTCTCCCTGATCTCCTCGATGGAGACATCCAGCTTCCGAAGGAGCCGGATCGTCTTCAGCGTCCTCTCATCTTCTTCTGTATATTCCCGGTAATTATTCGCGGTATTCCGCTTCGGGCACAGCAGTCCCTTTCTCTCATAGAAACGGATGTTCTGCTTTGTGATCCCGGTTCTCTTTTCCAGTTCCTGAATGTTCATTCCATGCACCTCCCGTTCTGTGACAAACCTACTATAAAGGATATACCTGGTATAAGGTCAAGGGTTTTTTGATTTTTTAAAGGAATATTTCCTTTCACCAACTGTAAGTGTTTTCCTTTCCCTCCCTGTGTTATGATAATGCCAGAAACAAAGGAGGTAATAAGAAAATGGAACCTGTTCTTAAGATCGAATCTCTGAAAAAATATTATGGTAAATCAAAAAGCCAGACAAAAGCGCTGGACGGTATCACGTTTCAGGTCATGCCCGGGGAATTTCTGGGCATCATGGGAAGCAGCGGGTCGGGTAAGTCCACTTTGTTAAACTGTATCGCCACGGTAATTCAGCCCACCGGCGGAAGCATCCTTATGAACGGCAGACCGATCCAGACGCTCAAAGGTGCAGCGCTGGCTGATTACCGCGGAAAAGAAATCGGCTATCTGTTCCAGAACTTTGAACTGCTGGACAATCTGACCGGACGGGAAAACATCCTGCTGCCGCTGTCGCTGCACAAAGTGGCAGAAAAGGAAGGCCGAAAACGTCTGGAACAGCTGACCTCTTATCTGGAGATCCAGGATGTCCTGCAGAAATTTCCCGCCCAGATGTCCGGCGGGCAGAAACAGCGGGTCGCAGCCGCCCGGGCGCTGATCCTGAATCCGGGCATCGTTCTTGCCGACGAACCCACCGGCGCTCTGGATTCCAAAAATGCAAAAGCGCTGATGGAAAAACTTTTCGGACTGAACCAGAATGAAAATGCAACGGTTCTGATGGTGACCCATGATTCCAATGCCGCCAGCTACTGCAGGCGCATCCTGTTCATTCAGGACGGCGTGATCTTTTATGAACTTCGCCGCAATATCCCGGAGGAATCCCGGCAGGAATTTTACACCCGGATTCTGAAAGTCATGGCACAGTTAGGAGGTGGCAGTGCAAATGTTCTTTAAACTGATTTCCCGCGGAAGTAAAAGGAACCGGAAGGAAAACGGCCTGTTTTTCAGTTCGCTTCTGGTCTCCATTCTGGCCTTTTATATGATCCTGTCCCTGTCTCATCAGGACGTCATGATTTTTTTGACCCGGATGGAATGCAATGCCGTCGACAAACTGCTGACCCTGATTCCCGTTCTTTATGGTGTAACGCTGTTCCTTTTGTTCTTTCTGATCTATTATGCCAGCCGGTATCAGCTGGAACGGCGCAGGCATGAATTCGGCGTCTGCCTGACGCTTGGCATGCGCCGCTCCAGACTGTTTATGATGCTGCTTCTGGAGGATCTTGGCGGCAGCATCCTTTCTCTGGCTGTCGGGCTGCCTGCTGCCGTCCTTTTATCCGAGCTTGTCAGTCTCATCACGGCAAGACTGGTAGGAATCGGAATTGTGGGACATCGGGTCTCCTTTTCCTGGAAAGCGATTCTGTGGACTGCAGCCGGATTTCTTCTGATTAAGCTGGCCGCGTTTCTGATCTTAAGCAGCAGAATCAGCCGTCAGGAGATCGGCTCTCTGCTGGCAGAAAAACCGGACGGCACGAGGAAACAGATGCCTTCCTCCCTCTACGCCGCAGCCATCCTGTCCGGTATTCTCTGTCTCGCTGCTGCCTACACACTGGCTGTTCAGGGAAAAGCCTGGTCCGGGATCCGGCAGATGGGGACGGCCGTTACATTCGGGCTTCTTGGAACCTTTCTCTTCTTCTGGGGACTTCGATTTCCCATGGAGCTTGTCCTGAAGACCGGGAAAAAGAACCGGAAGCTCCGCGTATTTCACCTGCGCCAGATGCAGGAAACGGTCATCCATCGTTCCAACACACTTGCCACCTGTTCCCTGCTGATTCTGGCTGCCATGTGCTGCTTCGGAGCCGGTATGTCCATCTTCCGGTACTATGGAGAAAACGAACCACATGTTCTGGATTATACATTTACCGGTGCACAAGACGCAGAATCTGCCGGAAAGACACTTGCAGAATATCATCTGGATACCGGTTTCTCCGATCTGTTTGAAGTAAAGACAGGAAACATCCGTACAACAGACGATTACGAACATGCCTTCCAGATGGAACCGGTCATGTCCGCCCTGCGCGGACTTCCCTCTTCCACGGATACGGAAGTGCTCCTCAACAATCTGGGATATGCGACCTATCCGCACCTGATCTCCCTTGACGGCTATAACCGGCTTCTGTCGGCTGCCGATCTGCCGGAGCTTACACTGCATACAGGAGAAGCCGCCGTCTACATGGACCGTTCGTTCACAACCTTTGAGCGGATAAATATACTCAACCGCATCCTGGAATCAGAACCGGAAGTTATACTGGATCAGGAGAAGATCCATCTGACCGGAACCGTACAGACGACCGGCCTGGTCACAGACCGCGCCATCACGCTGTCTTTTGCGCTGATCGTTCCGGATGAGGTATTTGAATCTTATACACAGGGGAAATATGATGTGTACCTCAATGGCATTCTGGCAGAGGATGTGAAAAAACAGGCAAGTCTGATGTCCGTCATACTGGATCTGAATCAGCGTCTGGACCAGACCGGCCTGTCTTATGAGAGCTATCTGCAAAATATGGGACGGCAGCTTTTCTATATGGTAGCAGCCAGCTACATCACCCTTTATCTGGCGGTCATTTTTCTGATCATCGCCAATACGGTCATCGGCGTGCAGTTTCTCATGAGTCAGCAGAAGTCCGGTTTCCGTTATCGAACACTCATTCGATTAGGCGCTTCCTATGATACTCTGTGCAGCTCTGCCAGAAAACAGATTGACTGGTATTTCGGCATTCCTGCTGCCGTCGCCGTATGCAGCAGCCTGTTCGGAGTCCGGTCCCTGCTGGCCGGCATCCTGCCGTCATCTGCCAGAAGCAGTCTTTCCGAAATGATGGTCATTTCTGCCGCTATGATTTTGGGACTGTGTATGATAGAATATATTTACATTACAGCAGTAAAACGTTCCAGCGACCGCTATCTGCTAACACTGATGGTACCAGTACGGGAGGAATAGGAATACTTTTATGCAGAGAGGAGAAACTCATGAAACAGATTGTAATCGCGGAGGATGAACTTTTTATGAGGGAAGAATTATCCGATATTCTGCAAAAGGCCGGCTATGAAATTCTGGAAATTACAGAATTTGACCATGTGGCGGATCAGATTCTTGCGCTCTCCCCCGACCTGGCCCTTCTGGATCTGAATCTGCCAGGGATGAGCGGCTTTCAGATCTGCCGGGAACTCAAGCAGAAAAGCGCCATCCCTGTTCTGGTTCTCACGTCCCGGGACCAGATGCGGGATGAACTGCATGCGCTGGAACTGGGAGCCGATGAATATCTGACAAAACCGTGCCGGAAAGAACGGCTTCTGGCACGGGTATCCAATGTGATGAAACGATATGAGGGTCGTTCCAATCTGCTGGAAGGCCCCGGATTTCTGCTGGACCGGCAGACTTACACTCTGTACATCCATAACCGCTCTGTTGTCCTTGCAAAAAATCAGGGAAAGCTGCTGGAAGTATTCCTGAACCACGGCAATGAGGTCGTCTCAAAAGAAAAACTGTGTCTTGCACTCTGGGAAACTGCGGAATTCATTGATGAAAATGCACTTCAGGTCAATCTGACCCGGTTAAAAAAGACCATGGCGAATCTTGGAATGTCCGGTCAGATCGTCCCGGTCCGCGGAATCGGCTATCGGCTTCTGCCGGAAGGAGGAACCTTATGAACAGGAAACAGTTCATAAAATCACTCCTGCAGTATCTTCCCTGGCTGCTCCTGCTGCTTGGAGTTTATGCATTTGCAGCACTGATTCTGTGGATTGCAGATATACAGGCATTCCGCTCCATGTCCGTTGTCATGCTGCTGGCTGCACTTTTGTTCTTCTCCGTGGTGTGTTTCGTCCTGATTCGTCAGGAACAGAAAAAGAAACAGGCTTTTTCTGATTTTCTCCATGATCCGGATGCATACCATGAAGAAATTCTGCGGAAGGCCGTCAGCCGGTCCTCGCAGGCATCCATCCGTCTGCTGGGCAGGATTCTGCGCGACCGGCAGAACGATCAGGCCCGGCTGCAGACGCAGATCGGAGACCAGGAAGAATATGTGGAATCCTGGGCACATGAAATTAAAACTCCGATTTCCTTACTGACACTGCTTCTGGACAACCGCCGGGACGAACTGTCCGACGAACTCGGTTATAAGCTGGACCATATCCGCAACCGTCTGCAGGAATCCGTGGATCAGATGCTGTTTTATGCCCGATTAAAAGGTTTTCGGAAAGATTATCTGTTTGAGCATCTTCCTGTCCTTGCCTGTCTGGAAGAGGTACTGGAGGACTACCATCCGCTGCTTCATGAAAAACAGTTCCGGATCCGGTTCGAACTGTCGGAATACCTGGTCTATTCGGACCGGAGAGGTCTTCACTTTCTTCTGGGCCAGATCATCAGCAATTCCATCAAATACTGTGTTCGGGAACCGGAGCTTTCTTTTTCATCCGCTCAAAAGGACGGGCGTTATGTACTGCGTATTCAGGACAACGGGATTGGCATGCGAAGCTGTGATCTGCCCTGGATTTTTGAAAAGGGTTTTACCGGAGATTCCGGTAACGGACGGAAAACAGCCACCGGCATGGGGCTGTATCTTGCAAATGAGATGGCAAAGGAACTGAATCTGACGCTCGAAGCCCGCTCCCAATGGGGAGAAGGCTTCGAAATGCAGATATCTTTTCCGATCGTCCAGTCCGACTGACACCCTGACCGTGCATGCTTTGCAAATATCAGATGTTTTTCAGCATCTTCTCCAGTTCCCGAATCCTTGCCTCTGCATCCTCCGCTCTCCTCCGTTCCCGTTCTGTATTTTCTGCTCTTCTGCAATACCCTGCTGTATACCTCGTTGTATGCCCCGCTGCTCCGCCTCATAGATTCCCTGATTATAGTCAAGAATCGCTTTCTGTCTGTCCTGGCTGATCGTCTGAAGCTGACGGCAAGAAAATCCGAAGAATTTAAACTTATGAGAAAATTTTCTTTATTCCGCTTCTGTATTAAACTTTTTGCGTCCAAAAACTGTTATAGTATACAGAGTACTCAAAAATCACAGAAAGGACGGTCACATCTTGCAAGACAAAGAGATCATCCGGCGGATCCAGCAGGGAAACAAGGAACTGCTTCGTGATGTAATCGAGAAATACTATGATGAAATCCTGCGTTTCTGTATCTATCAGATCAAGGATCCCGCATATGCCTGCGATCTGACGCAGGAAACGTTTTATCGTTTCATACGCTGCGTGGACACTTACCAGTATAAAAACCTGAAAAAATATCTGATTGCCATTGCCAGAAATCTGTGTGTGGACTACTGGCACGGAAATCTTCCGACAGAACCCCTGCCGGAAGATGACTCCCTGCAGAACACAGAAATCCGGGACAACCGGAACCGGGACGACTATGAACATCTTGAGGATCAGATGATGCTTGCACAGCTTCTGTCGCAGATACCGGAAGAACAACGGGAAGTAATCGTCATGCGTTATTACAGCGACCTGAAATACAGGGATATCGCAAGAATTCTCGGCGTAAACCTGTCCACCGTAAAGTCCAGGCTGCGTCTTGGAATTGCAAATCTGCAGAAAAGGAGTGAAATGTATGACAAAAAAAGAACTATATGAATTGTTTTATGAGGACAGCCTGCGCATGAAGATTGATCAGCAGAGAAAAGAACAGTCCCTTTTTCTGCTGAACCAGGCCGTTGATCAAAAGAAAATAATACCGCTTGCATCCCCGGATGAAATCCTGAAAAAACAGCTGCGGTTTCTGGACCCTGCGATCCTGCTTCTGCAGAGCCTTTGTTTTCTGCTGCTGCTTCTGCTTTTCTGGTCTCTGGGCCGTACGGAGAATAAAGAATTCCTTTATATCCCCATGACTGCTTCAGCTCCTGTGTTCAGCATGCTTATGATCGCAGGCTGCCGCAGGGAAGAGACATACAACATCGCAGAACTGACAGGAAGCTGTTTTTTCAATTATCGACAGCTCTGTGTTCTTCGGATGATCTTATACGGCATGGTCAATCTGTCCTTTATGACTGTTTTGTCCTTTTTTCTGTGCGCAGACATACAGAGAAGCGTCCTGGAAGCCGGAATCTATTTTCTGGTACCGTTTCTGATGACAGGATGCGTCCAGTTTGCAATTCTGCTTACCGGAACCGGAAGAAGAAATCATTACAGCCTGATTGCCGGATGCCTTTTTATGACTGCCGGATGGACAGGCGCCGCTTCTTTCCCTGAGATCTACGAACCGGCTGCGCTGACGGTCTGGATGATACTTTTATTTCTCTGTATGATCAGTTATGGAATAGAAACCGCCGCAATATTAAGACAAATCGAGAGAGGGGATCTGTTATGTACAAATTAGTGCTGGAAGGACTCAGTAAAAATTTCAAAGAGAAAAAAGCGGTAGACAGCCTGAGCCTTTCCTTAAGCCATGGCGTATACGGCCTGCTGGGTGAAAACGGCGCCGGAAAGACAACGCTGATGCGGATGATCTGCGGCCTTCTTCAGAAAAGCAGCGGCCGGATTTTGTGTGACGGCATGGAGATTGAAAAAATGGGAAGCTCCTACCGCCGTCTGCTCGGTTATCTTCCGCAGGATTTCGGATATTATCCGGATTACAGTGCACAGCGTTTTCTCATGTATCTGGCGGCTCTGAAGGCACTGCCGGATGCTTATGCCAGACAGAGAGTCTCCGAGCTTCTGGAGCTTGTTAATCTGAGTCATGTGAAGGATCAAAAATTAAAAACCTTTTCGGGCGGTATGTTAAAAAGGATCGGCATTGCACAGGCACTGCTCAATGAACCGAAAATCCTGATCCTGGATGAGCCTACTTCCGGCCTGGACCCGAAGGAGCGGATACGGTTCCGCAATATCATCAGTTCTCTTGGAAAAGACAGAATCGTTCTGTTGTCTACCCATATCGTATCCGATATCGAATACATTGCGGATCATATTGTCATGATGCAGAAGGGGAAAATGGCAGCATGCGGAACCGTTGAAGAGATCCTGCTGCCTGTGAAGCAGTCCGTGTGGGAGTGTCAGGTCTCACAAAAGACTTCGGAAATACTGGAGAAAAACTGCCTGATCAGTAATCTGAAGAATGCAGAGCCAGGCGTACTGCTCAGAATCGTATCCGATACCATCCCGGCAGCGAATGCCGTGCATGTACCGCCGACCCTGGAAGATGCATATCTGTATTATCTGTCTGCGGAACAAAACACGGATACAGCAAATACTGCAGAACAGAAAGGAAATAAAGCATGAATTTATACAAAATGGAACTGTACAAAATACTGCACAGAAAATCTGTGCTCATTACAGGGCTTCTCATAATCCTGTGGATGGCATTTTACTTTTTCATGATGGTATCTGATGAACATACCATGATCAACGGCACGGACTATTTCGGTTATCAGGCAATCCAGAAAGACCGGGAAATCACTGCAGAATACGAAGGAATCTTCACAGATGAGAAAGCCGCCTCGATTATTGCACAATATGGATTTCCATGCAAAGTGGTGCGGGACGTGGGAGGCTGGCGGGATTCCAACTTTCTGACGGAATTTGTCACAGACCGCCTGTCTGATGGTTATCTGTATGGATGGAACGAAGGAGAATACAAAATACCGGAACACCTGATCCCCATGGCAGAGTCCGAACTGAGTATCTATCTGGATTCCGGACTTCCATTTGCCTATACAGGGGGCTGGCAGAAATTTCTGGACCATCTGCAGATCGGCGCGCTGCTGCTGAACGTATGGTTTATGATCCTGTTCTCCGTCCTGTTCAGCGAAGAACGCCAGACCGGAATGCGCGTGCTGATCTGCACGTCAGACAAAGGGGTCACGGTAGATCTGTGGGCAAAAATCGGCGCTGCCTTCACCATCTGCCTGGCAGCAGGCCTGATGTTCCATAGCATCTCCTTCCTGTTGTTCAAAGCAGTATTCGGACTGACCGGAGGCAGTATGCCCGCATCTCTTGTCATCGGCAGCTATGCGGGAATCCTGAAATACACCACCATAGGCCAGCTTGCGGTAAGATATTCTGTAATCATGCTGGGTGCATTCCTGATGCAGACTGCCATCTGTATCTGGGTATCATCAAAAGCCGGAAATAATTTTCAGGCCGTCCTGACCAATAGCATGATCCTGCTTGTGCCGCCTGCGCTCTACCTCTGCATGCGGGGCATATTTCTCCGTCTGTTATCCGGCAGTCTTCCGTTTCTGCTGGTGCAGTATAATAATGTCATTGAACTGTCTTCTCTGTACAGAATACAGCTGTCTGTGATATCGGCAGTTCTGATTCTCGGTATCACAGACAGCAGGAAGAACTGGATGAAAATAGACAGCGAATAAGAAAAAACAGCTGCACCAGATAAGGTGAAGCTGTTTTTTCTGTCATAATCAATATCGTTTGATTTTCTTTGAAGGCGTCTTGGGGAACTCCGTCTCCCGCACTTTCAGCCGATAGATCTTCTTATAGGCCGGAGCATGTTTATTCCAGTCGTCGATGAGTTCCTGCAGCGCAGCGCGTACATCTTTCACGCCTTTCTTCTCCACATACTCGGCATCCGGGAAGATTTCCGCCTCAATGACGCCTTCGCTTTCACGAACCAGAATCTCCTGAATCACCGGCGCTTCGGACAGCCGGTTCTCCAGTTCCTCCGGGGAGACATTTTCGCCGTTTTTCGTAATGATCAGATTTTTCTTCCTTCCGGTCAGATAGACGAATCCTTCTTCATCTACATATCCAAGATCACCGGTCCGAAGCCATCCGTCCACCAGCGTTTCTTCTGTCTCCTTCGGCATCTGATAATACCCCTGCATCACGCTGCTGCCGCGCACCCAGAGCTCTTCGTCCACCACCTTCGCTTCACAGTTGGGCAGAAGCTGTCCTACAGAACCTTTCCGGACATTCCAGCTCACGGTGGTACTGATCACCGGCGCGCATTCGGTCATGCCATAGCCCTGCAGAATCGTGATACCGTAAGTTCCGAACAGATCCAGCATGGCGGGCGGCATATATGCGCCCCCACTGCAGATGGTATGGAACTGCTCGCCAAACACCTCTCTTTTCACGATCTCCGGAGGCAGCGCCGCCGCATCCTGAAGCTTCTTCGCCATGGTCTCGATCATCAGCGGTACCATCAGAATCACATTCGGCCGGAAAAGTTTGATATTCTTTGCCATGCGGATCAGAGAATCGTTGATGCAGATGATGCTGCCCAGAGAGAGGCCTTTTAAAATATCCATGCTGAGACAGTAAGCATGATGGACCGGAAGCACTGAAAGAATTACGGTCCGCTCCGGAAACTTCATATCCAGACAGGTGGCATTTTCTGCCAGATTCCGATGGGTCAGCATGACGCCTTTGCTTTTCCCGGTCGTTCCTGAAGTGAACATGATCGTCGCCAGATCCTCCGGCTTCGGCTCAAAGGAACCGGTGCCTTTCTGCGCCTTCAGAAGCTGCCGGAAGGACAGAGCTTCCCCATCTTCTGCTTCCTTCTGCATGGAGATTACATATTTTAACTTCGGGCATTTCGCTTTTGCCGCCAGCATCACATCCTTTCGGATTTCATCCACCACCAGCACCGCTGCATCCGCCCGGTCAACCAGTTCACACATCTCATCCAGCGGAAGGGACACATCCAGCGGCACACACACATTCCCGCTGTTCACAGTGCCAAAATACGTCACCAGCCAGGGATAAGAAGTCATACCGGTCACTGCCACATGGCCGCCCCGTACGCCCAGCTCCTCCAGCGCTCCGGAAAAATGTTCGCTGTCCTGTTTCAGATCGGTATAGGATTTTACCTCTATAGTATCTTTTCCTGTCTTATAGCGAACAGCATCCTCTGCTCCATATTTCTGCTCCGCCTGTACCAGTATCTCCCGAATCGTACTTATTGTCATCTCTCCACCTCCATCATATTTTCACAGCCATTTTAAATATCGCCCGTCATTCCAAACGCCTGCCGCACGGGCACACTACTTTTCCGACAGCTTTGTCAGATAGTCCGCCGCTTCCTGCACCGTACGGATCTCCGACGCCTCCTGCTGGTCGATCTCCACGTCAAAAACATCCTCCAGTTCCCCGAGCATGCTCATAAAATCAAAAGAGGTAAATCCCAGATCCTCCATAAACCGCGACTCTGAATGTACATTTCCCGGCTCTACCTCCACATAGTTGCAAATGATTTCCACCAATTTCTCAAACATTGCCATACTCCTTACATATCATTTTATTTACAGAATCTTAATGCTGTCACCGACAAACGGATCTGCGGTCCTGTCCGTGCACAGCCTGACACAGATACCGGCTTCTGGACAGGCCCACAAAGGGGGCACGGAACCCGCGCCGAAGCCCTTTGTCAGATCAGCTTGATAATGTCTCCGACACGCAGATTCGGATTTTCCACGCCCTTGAACATAATCTTACACAGATAATAGTACAGGTATTCCAGCTTCTCTCTGGATACCGCCTTTACCTGATGTTCAAAATTGAAATCCAGTCCGTTGTCATCCGGCCGGTGCATGACCGTCAGATACATGGCCTGAGTGGTTGCTCCGTTGGGATACCATTTCGTCTTATATTTGATGTCTCCCAGCTTCTCCAGCCCCTTCTCCTTCAGAGTCATGGGCTGATAGGTCAGCGCCATGGGCTCATAGGTCTGTCCGTTCGGATGGGGATATTTCCGTCCTCTGTATGCGAAATAGGACACCGGATCATAGTTCGCATGCCGGAAATATTCATTCTGCAGGTCGCGGATCTCATGGATTCCCTGAAGGAATGTCTTATCCTCCGAAATGATGGTCCGAAACGGGAAGGAATGGATCCTGGTACCGCCGGATTTCTTCTCTTTCAAAGTCGCCCTTCTGGCAATAGCCGTGTTGATGGACACATCGTCGTTTCCGTTCATCTTCTGGAAATAGGTCCGAAGTCCCATGAGCAGCAGGCATACCAGCGATACGTGATATTTCTCGCAGAAATCCATCAGACGCTTCGTCGGCTCCTCTTCCAGATGGAAGATATCCAGCGCGGAATCCACGGAATCCGATACGTTAATGGCCGCTCTGGCATTGGGATCGCCGCTTCGCTCCCGTTCTTCCTCCAGCGCCCTGGTACCGTCAATTCCATTATAAATCGGTTCCGACATGCTGTCGATAAGATTCTGGAAATACGCCTCATCCCGTTCCTTCGCTTTGCTTCCCGCCTCATAGGCCAGATCCCGCTGCAGCTGCTCGATATAGGACGCCATATCCTTCGGATAGTCCACGCCCTCATACATGGTGTTGCAGTACAGCTCGATCACGTCCCGAAGGAAACAGATCAGCGACTGGGCATCCATAATTCGATGGTCCACCAGCAGATACACGCCCTGATAACCGTCCGGCATTTTAATCATGACGATCCGGCTCATGGGAGAGTCCTGGGGCTTAAAAGGCACAGCCGTCCATTCCGTCATGGTCTTCTCCGCTTCTTCCATGGTTCCTGCGGAAAAATCCATAAATTCCACATCTGGTCTTCCTTCTTCTGTATTCACCACATACTGATACCAGGTCCCTTCCTTATCCGCCGCAAAACGGACCCGCAGGCATTCACACCGCTCATACGCCTTGCAGATGGAGGCTTTCAGTACCTCCCAGTCAAGCTCCGCCTCAATGGTCAGGCTGGTCCCTACATTGAGCACTTCTTTTTTCGGACAGAAATTCTGGTAAAAAAAATGGAACTTCTGTGCCGCAGTCAGCGGATATACCGGATATCCTTTTCTTTTCTTCATCATTTTTTGATCAAACCTCCAATAAATTCGTCCAGCGCCTGTTCATAAGCTTCCATATCTTTATAATAGCTCTCTGCATGAGCCGCGCCTTCCACAATGAGCATCTTCTTCTCTGATGCAATGTTCTCATAGATTTTTTCACACATGCTGCAGGGTACGAAGGTATCGGCAGCTCCATGGATCAGAAGAATCGGCACCTCCGCCTTTCTGACCTCTCTGGCAGCGTTGCACTCGTCCAGCCCGTAACCTGCCTTTTTCCTGTTTACCAGGCTGGCAATCTGGATCATGGGAAATGCCGGCAGATGATACATGGAATGGAGCACATGGGTAAATACCTCTTTGGCGGACGTAAATCCGCAGTCCGACACGATTCCTTTCACCTGCTTCGGCAGCTCCAGTCCGCTGGCCATCAGTACGGTGGCGCCTCCCATGGAGGTTCCGTGCAGCAGAATCTCCATATCCTCCCCGCATCTGCCGATCAGCCAGTCGATCCATCCAAGAGCATCCACCCGGTCCAGGCATCCAAAGCCGATATATTCTCCTTCACTGTCCCCGTGCGACCGCTCGTCCACCAGAAGCATGGAAAATCCCCGCTTCATATAATAATCGGACAGACCGATATAATCGCTCATTCCCTGACTGGTATAGCCATGAAAGCAGATGACTGTTTTCTTCTGATCCCCTGTGGGAAACCAGGTGGCATGCAGTTTCAGCCCGTCCTCAGACAGACGGTATACATCCTCATGGGGCTGCTTTAACATGTATTCTCTTCTCGTCTGGATCAGCGGCATATACTGCTCCCAGTCCGTTCCGGCCATCTTGATGGTCCGGTCTGTTTTCGCATTGCCGCGTTTCATGGTCCGGCGGTAAAAATAGGCCGAACCGCCTGCCTCCGCTACGGTCAGAAGTCCAAGAAATACCGCAGCTGCTTTTAACTTTTTTTTCATAAATTTCGCCTCCTGCTTCAGATTCCGCTTCTGCTCTCGATCCGTTTTAACCTCTGCTGCGCTCCGCCAGTTCTTTAAAGCGCAGTGCCTTGTCAATATTTCCTTCCACCTTCAGCTTCTGAACCGTAAACGCCAGCACCGGATCCAGTGTACCGTCCGCCAGTTCCCGAAGGGTCTTTGCGCTGCAGATGAACATGGCATCCCGGTCAAAATATTCATAAGGTTCCACAGACAGCTTTCCGTCTTTTACTTCCACATAAAAGATACCGGACGCCTCTCCTGTGATGTTGAACTGATAGGCCAGATGCTCCCTGATATCGCTTACATCTGCTTCCATAAATCTTCCCTTTATCTCCGCAAAAAATTCCGCATACGTCATTTTCTTACCCTCCACAACGTCAGATTTTGTTGTTTTTCGACCAATGGTCGATTTGATTCTCCTGTACTTTAACATCTTTTCGACCATCGGTCAACTGTATTTTATCCAAAAATCCGGACAGAAAAAGAAGTTATCCGTGAAATATGCAAAAAAGGCAGCGGATGTTTCCGCCCGGATCCGCTTTTTGAAAAAAGATTGTACAGCCGGTCTGATTTGTGTATAATAAGATGAAACAGAAAGGTGGTCCCTTATGCCAGACGATACAAAATATACAAAAATCCTGGATGCGCTCCAGACACTGCTGGAGGCAAAAGACATACAGCATATCTCTGTCAGCGAGATCGCCCGCGCTGCAGACATGGGAAAAGGAAGTCTCTATTATTACTTTCCCTCCAAAGAAGCCATCTTCGAAGCGCTGGTAGAGAGGGACTATGCGGCGCCGCTGGAGACTGCCAAGAACCTGGCTTCCAGAACCGATGTCTCACCGTTCACCCGCATGGCCATGATCTTCCAGGCGTGCCGCAACTCTTCCGCACAGTTCCGTTCCCGCAGGAATACTCCGGCCTCTGCCAGCGCGCCGGAGCAGGCATTTATCCACCAGAAGTACCTGACTTATCTGATCACGGAACTGAAGCCGGTACTGACCGAGATTATCCGCCAGGGTATTGCTGCCGGCGAGATCCGTTTTGAACGCCCTGCCGCTCTGGCAGAGATCGTGCTCATCGTCCTGGCTGTCAAACTGGACAATACGCTGGTGCCTTCCGCACCGAAAGAAACCGAAGACACGATCCTGGGGCTTATATCTCTTCTGGAAAAAGGAACGGAAAATCCGGCGGCTTCGCTGAATTTCCTGCGGACGATCTGAACGCCTTTCCTGTCCATACAGTATTCCATAAGAAAACAGGGCAGCAGATACATTTCCGTGTACCTGTTGCCCTGACTTCTTTTCTGTCACTGCTCAAAAAGACGGAGCTGAAAATCCTTCAGCCGTTTTCCTTTTCTTATTGTAATTTTATCATCCGGACAAAGCTCTGAGCACAGCAGCTCTGCGTCTGCCCGATATCGCTTTACCTGTTCCTTCACTTTTTCATCGCTGAAATTTGCATAACAGTATTTACAGCCGTTCAGGCAGGTGTGATAGGTTCCCACGTCTGTACTTTCCAGACATCCGCATCCCGGCCTCTGATTCCGGTCCTTTTCTCCGGTCAGTCTGCAGCCTGAGATTCTTTCGATCAGTCTTTTGTCAATACAGCATCCATGATGTATCCCCAGGCTCTGAAGATCGATCTTTTCCGCACAGGTTTCCACAGTCAGCCGGCAGCCTGATGCGATCCGGACCATTCTTCCTGCAAGCTCCGTCATTTCGGCATCCGTCATTTCACGCATATGAAGCTTTTTTGCATTGTGCTGTATCTTCCGGTACAGATCCAGAAAACTTATCACCACCTTTTCTGTATAACCGGTAAGGCTTTCTGCAATTGCCTCAAAGGCTTTTAAATGATATTCCATGGTATAGCGTTCGTTCAGAAAAATCGGGTCATAGCGCCATATCACCCGCTCTTTTCCGATCTTTTCGGACAGACTGCGAAATGCGGGAATCAGTTCTTTTCTTTTATCCGGAAGATTCGGTTCCAGATCTTTTCCATAACCGGTAAGCGTAAACTGAAAATAATAAGTATAATCTTTGAGACGGTCCAGATGTGTCAGCATGCCGGAAGGATTTTTCGTCCAGAATACGATGCAGTCCACGGCGTCCGGCGACAGGTCGATCCTGCTGACCTGATGCGGATTCATGGGATTTCGCACATACAAAAATCCTTCCTGAATCCGATTCAGAAACCATTCGGAATAATAATTGGGAATATCTGTTCTTCTGCTTGCGCTCAATATCATCAGCAAACCTCCTCTGGCGCCATGTTTATTCTCCAGGATCCAGAAGTCTCTTCAGCAGATAATCCCGGCTGTTGATAAACATCTCCGTTACCTGATAGCTGTCGGTTTCCTCATAACTGCACCGGTGTACCGGACCGTCGTCAAAGGTCCAGATATCCGCATCCGGAATTCCAAGAAGAATTGGTGAATGCGTGACAATGATAAACTGTGACTCCTGTCTGGCGCATTCACAGATCTCCATCAGAAGCGTCAGCTGTCGCTGGGGAGACAGCGCCGCTTCCGGCTCGTCCAGCAAGTACAGGCCATCCGGCTTCAGGTGTCTCTGGGCGATGGCAAGGAAGCTCTCTCCATGAGATTTCTCATGATACCTCTCCGATGGATGGCGGGCGTCCGCATAATCCATCTCCATGGTTGCCACATTATAGAAGCTTTCCGCCCGGAGGAAATACCCCCACCCGGCTTTGCGGAATCCTCGGATAAGCCGGATCGCATCATACAGTTCCGAATGCGAATCATAGGTGGAAAATCGGTAGTTTTTCGTTCCGCCTTCCGGATTGAAGCCCTCTGCTATGGCAATTGCTTCCAGAAGCGTAGACTTTCCGCTTCCATTTTCCCCCACAAAAAAAGTAATGGGACTGGTAAATACCATCTGCCTCATCCCGCGGATGGCCGGGATCTCTCTTAAATAGCTGTCCCGTCCAACCCGGTCCCAGTTAATGGATATACTTTGAATAAACTGACGATTCATGCTGTCTCTTCGTACCTCTTTCCATGCAGTTTCGAAATTTCCTCCAGAGAACAGCAGATGCGCTCTGGATTTCATGGATTTTTTATTTCCATCCGCTCTTATTGATAAAAAGTATTTTATTTCCAGAAAAACGGTCGATATATTATAAAAGGAGTTCACAAAATTTTCACACATTTCCCGGAAGGAAAGGAGGGATATTCATGAAAGTTACATCAAACAACTGGCAGACAAATACAGAGACTGTCCGCAGTTTCCTGAATCGGAAGGAAGATTCTGAAAAAGCTGCAGAAGAGTCCATGCTTCCTGATACCGATATCCTCGACCGTACTGCAGAAGCCCTTGACAGTCTGAAATCCGAAGGCAACGATTCCGATTATCGTATGAAAGGCTCTGCTCCGAAGGATTCTGTCGGACAGCTGGCTGCGGAACTGGCCAGAGCAGAGACAAGGCTCGATGTCCAGCAGGTGATGTCCAAGGCGATGAAAGCTCTGGCAAATCTGAAAATGTCTGCTTATGTCTGTGAAGGAGCGGATGCCAAAAAAGCCCGTCAGATGATCAAACGCATGGAAAAGCTGATCAAGCGCATTCAGAAAAAGATGAAACATCTGAACAAGGAAGAGCAGATGACAAACGACCAGAAACGGGCGGAAAAACAGCAGCAGGAACAAAAGGCGAAGCAAATCCGCGAAGAACTGCGCACCAGACGGAACAGACGCCGCCGGGATGAGCGGGAATACGCCATGAAGGAACTGAACGAAGATAATAAATCCCAGTCCGTCGAACTTATGAATTCCGTGATGGCAGGCATGCATGCAGCTGCCGGATCTCCGGATCTGTCCGCTCTGGCAGCTGCAGGCGGTGCGGATCTGTCCGCAGCGCCGGGCGATATGGGCTCCATTGATATCACTGTCTGAAATCAGAACCTGGTATGTCAGAAGCAGGGAATGCGTCCTTTCTCTTATGGAAGCACTCCCTGTTTTTCTGTTTTTCGGCCGGTTCTGTGCAGTTCTCCTGCTCTTCTCCTGTTTCACCGAAAGAAGAAAACTGTTTAATGGAAAACGATCTCCCCGGTTTCCTCATTCATGCGCTCAATCACTGCCAGAGACTCTACCCGATAGCCTTTTTCCCGCAGCAGCCTGCCGCCCGCCTGCTGCCCCTTCTCTATGACAATCCCGATGCCTTCCACAACTGCACCGGCGCTTTCGATCAGATCAATCAGCCCGTTGACCGCACAGCCGTTTGCCAGAAAATCGTCAAGAATCAGAACATGGTCCTCCGGTCCCAGGTATTTCTTTGAAACAATCACATCATACACTCTCTTATGGGTAAACGATTCAATCTTTGTACTGTATACCTCTCCATCCAGATTGATGCTCTGCGCTTTTTTTGCAAATACCACCGGTACCTGAAAATACTGCGCCGCAATACAGGCGATCCCGATTCCGGACGCTTCAATCGTCAGTATCTTGTTGACGGGCCTGTCTGCAAAAATTCTCCGGAATTCTTTTCCCATCTCATTAAACAGTTCCATATCCATCTGATGATTCAGAAAGCTGTCCACCTTCAGGACATTCCCTGCTTTTACAATACCGTCCTTCTGTATCCTTTTCTCTAAAAGTTCCATCGTCCATCCGCCCTCTTTCGTGTATTTCCCATATTTTATCATTCAACCGGCCATTCGTAAAGTCCAAGTTCTGAAAGCTGTACAGAGATATCCTCCTCCGTCACTGCTTCCACGATCTGCTGTGCCGTCATTTGGCCGAAACTGTTCCCGGTCATGCTCATCCATGCAAAGCCGGCAAACAGAAACAGGCTGATGGTAAATTTCAGTTTAAAAAAGGTAAATGCCATTGGAGGCACTTCTTCCGACGGTCCCATATACGCCGGTGGCTGATTTCCATAACGCTCTTTTAACAGCTGTTCCCGGTAAGCGCCCATCCAGTCCGCTCCTTTTCCTGTCCCTTTGCTAAGAGTCTATGAGCTTTTTTCAGGAATATGTCTCTTTCCTGTCGGTTGACGGTTCCTGTCTCTTACCGGTTCGCCAACTCTTCCGTCACATCCTCCCAGGTCACGCCGCGTTCCGCCATCAGTACCATGGCATGATAGAGAAGGTCCGAAAGTTCGTATTTGATCTCCTCCGGATCCGGATTCTTGGCAGCGATCACCAGCTCGGTCGCTTCCTCTCCCACTTTTTTCAGGATCTTGTCGATGCCCTTGTCAAACAGATAGTTGGTGTAGGAGCCTTCCTTCGGATGCAGCTTCCGGTCCAGAATGACGCCATAGACATGCTCAAAGACCTTCAGCGGACTGGTCTCGTTATAATCCTTTTTCACCATATCCCGGTAGAAGCAGGTCCGGTTGCCCGTATGGCATGCCGCTCCCACCTGGCTGACCTTTGCCAGAATCGTGTCATTGTCGCAGTCGATGGACAGAGATTTTACATACTGAAAATGACCGCTGGTCATTCCTTTTGTCCACAGTTCCTCCCGGCTGCGGCTCCAGTAGGTCATCCGTCCGGTCTCCAGCGTCCGGTTAAATGCTTCTTCATTCATATAGGCAAGCATCAGCACCTCAAAGGTCTTATAGTCCTGCACAACGACCGGCAGCAGTCCATCCGCTCCCGGCGACAGGTCCTCCCATGCAAAGCTGCTTTCCAGCATATGCATGCGCAGTCCCCTTGCAGCCGCTTTCTGCTTCAGCCTCTGAAAATCCGCCTTTTCCGTGGAAAAATATGCGGCAGCAATTCCGGTCACCCATTTATTGGAAAGCACTTCAATCACTGCATCATCCGATGCCGCCGGACTGACACTGATCACCGGAAGCGCTCCCCGGTAGGGACACTGGCTGTCCGAACCGGACCAGAGCAGAAGGCTGCCCCACTCTTCCATGGCACGGGTGATCTGTGATTCATCCGAGATGCTGAAGCCGATCTTTTCCCTTCCGAAACGCTTTGCCGCCTCTTCTGCCATCTCCACATTGCTTTCCCTGCCGAAATTCAGCACCGCCCGGCTGCAGCCCGCATAGAGGATTTTCTTCACGTCCTCCACTCTCCGGATATGTCCGCTCGCATAGACCGGAATCTCTGCCGTCCTGCAGATTCCCTTCATCACATGAAGATTATTCTCATGCGCCTCGTCCGTATCGGACAGATCGATGATCAGAATGCTGTCCGCGCCGTTGTCGCTGTAATATTTTGCCAGTTTCACGCTGTCCTGTCCGTTCACTGTCCCGTTTCTCAGGGGCATGACCGGAATCAGATATTTTTTCTTCATTTTTATAAACTGCCTTTCGTTGATAATACGTCTGTGATCCGCCCGTCATAAGCCACTGCCGCATCCAGCGCTTTGGCAAATGCCTTGAACATCGCTTCACAGATATGGTGATTGTTGCTGCCGGACAACACTTTAAAATGCAGATTCATCTGCGCGCTGTAAGAAACGGCATAGAAAAATTCCTTCACCATCTCCGTATCCATGTCGCCGACTCTGGGAACCGTAAACTGTGCATCCGACACATAATAAGGCCTTCCGGACAGATCAACGGCGCACAGCACCAGCGCCTCATCCATGGGAAGAATACAGCTTCCGTATCTTCTGATCCCCTTCTTGTCGCCGACCGCTTCCCGGATCGCATTTCCCAGCACGATTCCCGTGTCTTCCACTGTATGATGGCAGTCCACCTCCAGATCTCCATTCACATGGATCTTCAGATCAAAAAAACCATGACGTGCAAATCCGTCCAGCATATGGTCAAAAAATCCGATTCCTGTATGCAGTTCGGTATCTCCGCTGCCGTCCAGCTCAAGCTGAATCTGAATCTTTGTCTCCTTCGTGTTACGTTCTGCTACTGATATTCTGCTCATCTTTCTTCTCCTGTCATCATTTCCATATTCCCGAATCCGCCTGCCTGCAGCTTTGGATCATGCGGATTTATTCGAACCGTACTCTGATCGATCCGGCATGCGCCGTCAGCTGTTCTTTTTCCGCAAAATACTCGATATCCTCATGCACCTTCTCAAGCGCCTCTCTGGAATAGTAGATGATACTGGATTTTTTTACAAAATCATCCACGGACACCGGCGAGAAAAACCGCGCGGTTCCGTTGGTCGGCAGAATATGGTTCGGTCCTGCAAAATAATCCCCCAGCGGTTCGCTGCTGTGCTCCCCAAGGAAGATCGCGCCCGCATTCTGCACCTTCGTCATATCCTCAAAAGGATTCTTCGTCATGATCTCCAGATGTTCCGAGGCGATCAGATTCACGGTCTCCAGAGCGGCTTCCTTTGTATCCGCCACCAGAATGTACCCATAATGATCCAGCGACTTCTGTATGATCTCTTTTCTTGATAAATTTTTAACAAATCCATCCACTTCCTCTGACACTTTTTCTGCCAGTTCCCGGCTTGTAGTCACGAGAATCGCGCTTGCCAGCTCATCATGCTCCGCCTGGGACAGTAGATCCGCCGCCACATACCGGGGATTCGCGCTCTCGTCCGCCAGGATCAGGATCTCGCTGGGTCCTGCGATCGAATCAATGCCCACCGTTCCGGACACCGCCTTCTTTGCCAGCGCCACGAAAATGTTTCCCGGCCCGGTGATCTTGTCCACCTTCGGCACGCTCTCCGTTCCAAATGCCATGGCTGCCACTGCCTGCGCTCCGCCCATTTTATAGATCTCGTCTGCGCCTGCCTCTTTCGCCGCTACGAGAACTGCCGGGTTTACCTTCCCCTGCCGGTTACAGGGCGTTGCCATGATGATTTTTTTTACACCGGCGATCCGCGCTGGCACAATGTTCATCAGCACAGAGGATGGATAGACTGCCTTCCCGCCCGGCACGTAGACCCCGGCCGCCTGCAGGGGAGTCACCTTCTGTCCCAGCATTGTCCCGTCCGTTGTCGTGTCGAACCAGCTGTATCTCTTCTGCTTTTCATGGTATGCCCGGATATTTGCAAGCGCGCTCCGGATTGTTTTCAGAAGCCTTTCCTCCACTTCTGTATATGCTTCTGCCATTTCCTGCTCCGTAACCCGGATATTCGATGCATGGATCCCTTCACAGTCGAACCGGTTCGTGTACTCAAACAGCGCCTGGTCCCCTTCCGTACGCACACGCTCCACGATCTCCAGAACCGTGTCGTTATACGGTTCATAACTGTTCGGACTCCGCTTCAAAAGCTGTCCCAGAATCTCTTCCCTGGACTCCTCATTCAGACTGACAATACGCATATCTGCATTCCTCCTGCTTAAAAATCCCTGCTGCCTGTTCTGTCTTTCCTGCCAGGCATCGCATTGCTTCAACCTTTTTCAGATCACTTTTTTTAATTCACTGATGATTTTTCCGATCCGTTCATTCTCCATCTTCATACTCACCTGATTCACGACCATACGGGCAGACAGAGGACACACCTCTTCCAGCACCTTCAGCCCGTTCTCCTTCAGCGTCGATCCGGTCTCCACAATATCCACGATGACCTCTGACAGTCCCACAATCGGCGCAAGCTCAATGGATCCGTTCAGCTTGATGATTTCCACTGTCTGGTGCTTCTGATTGTAGAAATAGTCCTTTGCAATGTGCGGATATTTGGTTGCCACGCGGATCAGCTCCTGATGCTTTAAAAGCTCCCCTGCCGATTCCGGTCCGCAGACGCACATCCGGCATTTCCCGTATCCCAGGTCCAGCACCTCGTACATCCGCCTTCCTTCCTCCAGGATCGTATCCTTTCCGACGATCCCCACATCTGCAGCGCCGTATTCCACATAGGTCGGAACATCCGGCGCCTTTGCCAGAAAGAATTTAAGTTTCAGCTCCTCATTGACAAAGATCAGTTTTCTGGTGGCAGGATCCTGCATCTCCTCGCAGGTTATGCCGATCTGTTCAAATGCCTCCATGCTCTTTTTCGCAAGACGTCCCTTGCCAAGCGCAAACGTCAGATACCTCATACGGCTCCCTCCTCCTTCGCATAGATGATCCTTTGGATTCCGTTTTTCTCTGCATATGCCTCATAATCCCTTCCGATCCGCTCCGGCATCAGCTCCACCGCCATGCCCCGGCCTCGAAGCTCTGTGGCTTTCTGGATTGCAGACGCTGCCTTTGAAGCACGATATACAATCAGCACTTTCTGAACATCCGCATCTACGAATACTCTCTGCCGGGACAGCGCATTCATCAGCCGGTCGACCACAAACGCGAAGCCCGTCGCCGGAGCCGGTTTTCCGAAATGATCCATCAGCGTATCGTAGCGCCCGCCTTTGGCAACGGCCTCTCCGGTTCCGTAGGTATACGCCTGAAAAATAATGCCCGTATAATATTTGTACTTGCTGACCACGCCCAGATCGAACGCCGCATATTTTTCATAACCATAGCAGGAAAGCAGATCATGGATCTTCCGCAGACGCTCCAGCGACCGTTTGGCGTCCTCCGTCACGGCGCAGGCATCCGCCCGTTCCAGAACATCCACAGAGCCGAACAGATCCGGAATCGCTGCAAATGCTTCCTTCAGGTCAGCGGCAATCGGCAGCGGCTCCAGAAGTTCCCTCACCCCGTATATGTTTTTATTGGATATCAGTTCCCGAAGCTCCAGTTCCATCTCCTCGCCGAGTCCGGATTCCCTCAAAAGGCTTTTGAAAAAATCCACATGCCCGATGCTTACCTGAAATTCCTTCAGCCCGGTTTTCAGCAGAGATTCCGCTACCAGAGCGATCATCTCCGCATCCGCTTCCACACTGCCGTCCCCGATCATCTCTGCCCCAAGCTGCGTGTTTTCCTTCAGCCGTCCCTGAAAATCCGAATGATTGATAAATGTATTTGCCATATAGCACAGACGGACCGGCATGTCCTCCTCCGTAAAATACTTTGCCACCGCTCTTGCAATCGACGGCGTGATATCCGGTCTTAATACCAGCGTATTCCCTTCCCGGTCAAAAAACTTATACAGCTCCCTTGACGGTACGGTCCCGACCTCCCTGCTGAATACGTCAAAAAATTCAAAGGTCGGGGTCTGGATATCCTCATACCCATAACTGTGCAGCACACCATGCAGTAACTCCTGCACCCGGTTCTTCCTCCTGCACTCGCTGTTATAAATATCCCGCACTCCTTCCGGCGTATGTAAAATCTGTTGATACATGCGATAACACTCCCTCTTATTTTATTTAACCTGCAAACTACAAAACAATCCATTTTCCGCTTCTGCCATTTCCTTTGCGTATAATAATGCCCTGTTTTCTCATATTCTCCATATGATATCGAACTGTGTCATAACTCACATCAATTTTCTCCGCAATTTTCCTTTGTGAAATAGAAGGCTTTAACTGAATTACCTTTATAATTCTGCTGTCAATTTCATTTAATTGCGGGGTTAATTGCGGGGTTTGCGGGGTTATTTGCGGGGTTATTTCATGCACTCCCCAAAATGTGACCATAATATCTTCTTTCTTAACATGATATTCCGGAATATCATTTCCTGCTGAAATACAGCTGTCCTTAATTTTTTGAATTCCACGTCCCCAGGCTTCAATAAATCCCGACCGGAAAAAAGTGTTGGCAACCAATGGATTATATGGTCTGGATTTATGGGGTCCCATCAGATCATCAACTGTCCAGTCTTCGGGAAAGACGCAGTCATTTGCAATCATTAATTTATCATCATAAACCCGAATTTGAATCGGAACAAGTGTTGCATAATTCTTATGGGCAATTGCATTCAGAATAGCCTCCCTGATTGCCTCTTTGGGATAAGGATAAGTTTCTACTCTGGTAATATTCTGGTAAGAAATGATTCCTTTCAAATATTTTGTATAAATCAAATCCACAACCCTGTCTGCCTGTGACAATAATGATCCATGAACCTCATCCTGATACAGAATATCAGATTCCGACTGAAAGTATGCAATCTTTACATAGGCTCCCGGAATCCATTTTTCCGGATTATGATGAAACATCAAAACAGCAGCTCTTGTAAGCAGGCCTTCATTGAGAAGATTTAAGTTATCAAGCAATTGTTCATTACCAACCTGAATATCCGGTTCATCCATCCTTCTGCTTTTTACCGCCTGTTCACGAAAAATATCAAAGCTGTCATTTCTTAATTCCTGCACGGTTATACCCTGTACCGGAACGCTGTCCCAGGTAATTCCTGTCTTTTTCAGAAGAAATTGATTTAATGCCTGTCCCCTAAGCAACTGTTTTGTACTTCCACTGCGATAATGGTATTCCCCTTTATAGTTCACAGGATAGGTATGAGGACTGACACAAATCTCAATATAATTCTTCCCATCTTCGCATAACAGATTAACATCTACAATAATCCCAAGAATATCCCGTACTTTATTTGGAATATCTTCCATAAGTTTCTTGCTGTCCTGAAGACCAGTAACTGTACCATCATCATTTGTGCCGATATAAATTTTTCCGCCCTGTGCATTGGCAAACCCGCATATCCATTTCAGATATTCGTCCCGCCATGATTCTTTCCATTCAATATTCTGGCTTTCTGCCATGGAAGCACCTCCAGATTACATTGCATACAGTCCATCCATAACTGGTAAATTGACGTTCCACACTACAGTTTTACTTTATCATGGTAAATCACTACTTCATTAAAGGCAATACGAGTATTATACCACGTCACCTGCGATTGTCAACCTCCGATTCCAGATCCCGGCTCAGCGGTTCCAGATAAGGCACCAGAAATCCGCTGCCCGTATCAAAAAAATAAGCCGGGTCCAGCTCCTCCATCCGAAAGCTTTTCCGCCCTCCTTCCCGTGCCCGTTTCCAGAACCTCAGAAGCTGGCGGATATGCAGATAATAGAACTTCTGCTCCGATGTATAATGAATGATCAGAAATGCCTTCCCGCCCTGCTGTTCAAAATCCTTCATGAAAGCCACCTGATGTTCATGGACGTTATGGAGCGGAAATGTCCGCACGTTGCATTCCTTTGCATCAAAACAGACCGGAATCCCCTGCACTGCCCCAATATAGTCCACGGTACTTTTCTGCTCGAAGTAGGCAAGCGTGATATGCCGGTGCTCCTTGTCGATCTTAATGGGGGTGATCGGCGTGGGTACTTTCTGGATCAGCGCCAGTCCCTTTTCCCGGTATCTGTCGTTGGTACGGTTAATCATATCCTCCAGAGTGGAGCCCCGAAGTCCTCGTGTGTTCCAGGTAGCCATCCTTCTTTTATCCTTCTTCTTTCTCTTTTATGATCCGTTTCATCTGTTTTGGAAGCTCTGCCTGAAATACCTTCCCGGAGATCGCCTGAAACGGCGCTTCCAGTACCGGCAGTTCCAGACGCCAGGCATGAAGAAGCTGGCTCTGAAGCCCGTATCTTTTCCTGTAAAATGCATTGACACTCCTGCTGCCGTATTTATAATCCCCGATGATCGGATGCCCTTTTGAAGCAAGATGCGCCCGGATCTGATGGGAACGTCCGGTGATCAGACGTACCTCCAGAAGCGTGCTGTCCGCAAAGACCCGGACCGGGCGGTATTCGGTCTCGATATATGCCGCATTCTTACGCTCTTTTGCCAGAACACAGACCTTATTGGCCACCGGATCCTTCCACAGATACCCTCTGATCTTCCGGCTGTCCGTGATCCTTCCTGATACAAGGCACTGATAATCTTTGTGCATGCTCCGGTTCCGCAGAAGCTCCGACATCTTCTGAAGGCCCTTCAGAGACTTTCCGCAGACCACGATCCCGCTGGTATTCCGGTCCAGACGGTTGCAGACCGACGGACGGAACGCATAATTGACACGGACGCTTCCCTCTTCCGACTGACCGCTCTCTTCTGTCCACTGTCCGCTTTTTTGCAGATACCCGAGCAGATACTCGTTCAGGGATACATCCTCCGGCCTTGCCTTCTGCGTCAGCATCCCTGCCGGTTTATTGACCAGAAGGACATGTTCATCCTCATAGATAATATCCAGATCCGTTACCGGATAAGAGACTGCCCTTTTTTCAGAATGCCCGGCAAATTTCTCACAGGTGTCATCTGCCAGAAAAATACAGATCTCATCGCCGGACTGTACCTTTTCGCTGCCGTCTGAGCGCTTCCCGTTCAGCGTAATATTTTTCTTCCGAAGCATTTTATAGAGAAAGCTTCTGGGCGCTTCTTTCAGATACCTGGACAGAAGCCTGTCCAGGCGCTGTCCGGCTTCTGCTTCTCCAACTGTGATCCGTTTCATATATGCCTCCTGTCTGCATCATGGCTCTGCCGCCGTATTCGGTCCTTTTCTGCTCTTCCGGTACCGGATTACAGCGAGATCGCCATCAGAAGATGCAGGATGATCTCATCCCTTGTAAATCCCGGATAACGGTCGTCTCCCTGAAACGGTACCGGCTCCGGTTCGCATTCTGCCAGCCCTCTGACCCGCTCCAGAAACGCCTTCGGTTCCTTTAAGATCTTCACATTCTGTTTATAGGAACTGTTTTTCAACATGGTTCGGATATGTTCTGCAGCCTTTGGGGCATCCAGGCTGCCGTCACTGGAATATCCAATCACTTCTCTTGCGCATACTACCATACAGTCCACATAATAATTCGTTTCATAAGAGGTAAACACCGTTTCATAGAGGACCGGCAGTTCTCCCCTTGCTGCTTCCACCTGCTCCCATAATTCCTTTTCCATGGAATGATACCGGCTTGCCATAATGGCGCGTACCACCTGATTGCAGCCGGGCAGACATCCCACAATCGCCACGACGGTCATGACATTTTCGCGGGTTCCGTGAAGGATCCATGCAGCAAGAAAGACGACCGCCGGAACGGACAGCATCAGAGCCGCCCGCTTCCATGCCTGTACTTTATTCCGATTCAGATATCCGTAAGTTCCTTTTGCAGTTCCTGTATGCATTTATCGCTCCTGTTTCTTCCGGTGGACGTTCCGGATCGTCTTCTTTTTCCGCGGTTTCGAAACGTCAGCCTTCCGGTTCCCGTTTTTCTCCGGATGCTCCTTCTTTCCGGCAGGACGCAGCAGACATCCGGGTCCGCAGCCGATCAGATCTTCCCGTCCCGCCAGCTTCAGCGCTTCTTCCACCAGCGCGCGGTTCTTCGGATTCTGATACTGAATCAGCGCCCGCTGCATCTCCTTTTCATGAAGGCTTACGGGCACATAGACCGGCTTCATCGTCCGGGGATCCAGTCCGGTGTAATACATGCAGGTGGAAATCGTCGACGGAGTCGGATAAAAATCCTGTACCTGCTCCGGCATATAGCCCAGATCCCTGCAGTATTCCGCCAGTTTTACCGCCTCTTTCATCGTACTGCCCGGATGAGAAGACATCAGGTAGGGCACCAGATACTGCTTTCTGCCCAGTCTCTCGTTCATTTTGCGGTACTGGGCGGAAAATTCTTCGTATACGGCATGCTTCGGCTTCCCAAGGTACGAAAGCACCGTATCGCTGACATGTTCCGGAGCCACTTTCAGCTGGCCGCTCACATGGTAACGGCAAAGTTCCTCCAGAAAATGGCTGTCCGGATCTGCCAGCACATAGTCAAAACGGATGCCGGAACGGATAAATACTTTTTTGACTTTGGGCAGCGCGCGCAGTTTCCGAAGCAGCCGGATATAGTCCCTGTGATCTGCCTTCAGATTTTTGCAGGGCTTTGGAAACAGGCACTGTCTCTCAGGACACACTCCTTTGGTCCGCTGCTTTTCACAGGACGGGCCGCGAAAATCCGCGGTCGGACCGCCCACATCATGGATATATCCTTTGAAATCCGGTTCTTCTGTCATCCGCTCTGCTTCCGCCAGCAAAGATGCATGGCTTCTCGTCTGAACGATTCTTCCCTGATGAAACGTCAGCGCACAGAAAGAGCATCCACCGAAGCATCCCCGGTTGCTTACCAGACTGAATTTTACTTCCGAAAATGCCGGAATTCCTCCGGCCCTGTCATACATGGGGTGCCAGGTTCTCCGGTAGGGAAGCCCGTAGATCTCATCCATCTCTTCCTGGGACAGCGGCTTTTCTGCCGGATTCTGCACCACATAGCAGTTTCTGGAATAAGGCTCCGCCAGCCTTTTTCCGGAAAAAGGATCCGTATTGCAGTACTGGATATAAAAGCTCTCTGCGTACTTCTTTCTGTCTTTTAACAGTTCTTCGTATTCCGGCAGCAGGACATAATCACCGATCCTGGAGAGCGACCGGACCTTACACACGGTTCCCGGAAGATACGTAAGTTCCTGAATGGGAATCCCCGCTTCCAGCGCCTCTGCAATGGCCGTTACAGACCGTTCTCCCATTCCGTAGGAGATCAGATCCGCCCCGCTCTCCAGAAGAACGGACCGGCGCAGAGAATCGGACCAGTAATCATAATGTGCCAGACGGCGCAGAGAGGCCTCGATCCCGCCGGCAATGACCGGAGTCTTCTTATATCTCTGCCGGATCAGGTTGCAGTAGACGATCACCGCCCGGTCGGGCCTTCTGCCCGTCTCACCGCCCGGCGTATAGCTGTCTGTGCTCCGGCGCTTTCTGGCTGCCGTATAATGATTCACCATGGAATCCATATTTCCGGCCGATACCAGAAATCCAAGCTTCGGTTCGCCCAGCACCGTGATGCTGTCTGCATCTCTGAAATCCGGCTGGGGAATGATGCCGACCGTATATCCGCGCGCCTGCAGGACCCGGCTGATGATGGCAGGCCCGAATGACGGATGATCCACATAGGCATCTCCGATCACATAGACAAAATCCAGCTGAGCGATGCCCAGTTCCTCCATATCCTCACGGCACACCGGAAGGAAGCCCCTGGAAACGGCGGACCGGTCCGCCGTTTCTGTCTCATATGCACTTTTTACTGTATTCTGCCTGAAGGACATCCGGGATATCCCTCCTCTCTGTCTGTTTTTTCTTCTTTCTCCATACAGAAGCCGAATGAAAGCCTCCGGCCCGACTGTTCCGGATACAGCTTTATCTCCCGGTGCTTCCGCCGTCAGGCTTCCGGTACCAGCCCGGTGAACTGCCGCAGTTCCTTTACTTCGTCTTCTGTCAGGCTCCGGTACGATCCGGCCTCCAGCCGCTCATCCAGAACAAGTGTTCCCATGGACAGCCGTTTCAGATATACCACCCGGCAGCCGACCGCTTCAAACATCCGTTTTATCTGATGAAACTTTCCCTCCCGAATGGTAACCCGAACTTCACTGGATGCACCGCTTTTCAGGATCTCAAGCTCTGACGGAAGCGTCAGAGCCTTCTCACCGATATCCAGTCCTTCCTGAAACCGGTCTGCATGCTCCCTCGTCACCTGTCCTTCCACTCTGGCATAGTAAACCTTGTCCACATGCTTTTTCGGCGACAGCAGCCGGTGCGCCAGCTCTCCGTCATCCGTCAGAAGCAGCAACCCTTCGGTATCCTTGTCAAGCCTTCCAACCGGAAATACATTCCTGCGGTCTGTTTCATCCAGCAGATCCAGCACCGTCCGTTCTGCGGCATCCTCCGTGGCAGAGACTACCCCCGCCGGCTTATGAAGCATCAGATACACAAAAGCCGCATACACCGCTCTTTTCCCGCCGCACAATACAACGTCCTGCGTCTCCTTCACCTTCTGCTCCGGCTTTTTCACCGGTTCCCCATTAACGGTGACCAGCCCCTTTTTCAGCAGCTCCTTTACCTGGCTTCTGGTCCCGAAGCCGGTCTCACAGAGGAACCTGTCCAGACGCATCATGCGTTCATCCTCCATCCGGAAAAATATTTGTTGCGCAGCGTGCCCCGGATCAGCTTTCCCCAGCCAAGCGGATATCCGTCCACGCAGATCAGCTGCCAGCCATCCTTTCCTGTACATTCCGACGCCTCCACCTCGATCGTCTCTCCCTTCAGATAACGAAAGATCCGCTCATCCGAGGCCGGAAGGTCAATGACCGATGCATACTCTTCTTTCTTCAATACCATGGCAAACGCCTGACTCGGCTCAAACCTTTTTTTCAAAAGTTCTCCCATATACAGGCCCGAACGAAGAAACCGGAGTCCCGGACAGGTTCCGATGCCCTCCGGCATCAGAAACACTTTTGTATCCTTCACCTGAATGCTTGACCGGTCCATGGGCATCCGTACATCCGAAAGAAAATCCAGAAGCTCCTGCGGAAGCTTCGGCGTCCGTTTTTTAAGCTCCGGCTCCGTCTGCACCCGCTCCCCGTCCTTCTTGAAAAGCGCCAGAAAATGCCCTTCTCCGTCGATCTTATGCGGAAACAGACGGACGCATTTTTCCAGTGAAAAGGCGCTTTTTACCAGCGCCGGGTTCCCCGGACAGAAGCCCTCATACCATGGAATGTCTGCCAGATGAAAATCCGGATGCCCTTTCAGAAAACCGTCCACGCTCCCTTCATTTTCCAGTTCCGAAAACGTACAGGTAGAATACAGCATCATCCCGCCGGGCTTTAAGAGCTCTGCCGCCTGGTTCAGGATCTCCCTCTGCATTTTTGCAAATACCTCCGGACCCTGCTTCTCCCATGCCGGGATCATATGCGCCTGCTTCCGAAACATTCCTTCTCCGGAACAGGGTGCGTCAATGAGAATTTTGTCAAAAAATTCATGAAAATACCGGTCCAGCCGGTCCCCCATCTCGCTGGTAATCAGAAGGTTCGGGATTCCGAACACTTCCAGATTTTTAAGAAGTGCCTTTGTCCGCGAGGCGCTGGCGTCATTTGCCACCAGAAGCCCTGTATGGGAAAGCCTGGCAGCCAGCTCCGTCGCCTTCCCGCCCGGAGCCGCGCACAGGTCCAGCACCCGGTCGCCTTCTTCCACCGGAAGCACGCTCGCCGGCGTCATGGCGCTCGGTTCCTGAATATAATAAAGTCCGGCATAATAATAGGGATGCCTGGCAGGAGCATCCTCTTCTGTATAATAATATCCGTTGGGAATCCAGGGGACTCTTTTCAGGGTATGAAACGGATGAATCCGTTCGAATTTTTCCATCGAAATCTTCGATGTATTTACCCGAAGCCCCCGGAATTTCGGTTTCTCAAAACTTGCCAGATACTCCGGCAGCTCCGCTCCCAGGATTTTTTCCATATTCGCCACAAAAGATGCGGGTAGTTCCATCTGCTGTTCCTCTCTGTTGCCGTACCAGGATGCCGGTATGCCCGCACAAACCATAAATGCCTGCGCAGGATATCCCCACGTCCGCGTCCGCAACCTGCTGTAATCGGTATCAGTATACCACACTTCCCATCTAATAAGAATACGTCAATTTAGAATTTTCCAGATATTTCAGCATCCAGTAGGGATTGACCGCCAGCTCCTTATCCGCGCCCAGCGGCACGTACACCCCCAGATGCAGATGCACCGGGAACTGTCCGGTCGTTCCTTCCGGTCCGTATCCGGTGTCTCCCATATACCCGAGGATATCGCCTGCCGCCACGGCATCGCCTGTTTTCCACTCCCTGCCATAGGAAGCCAGATGGGCATAATAGTAATAATTCCCGTTTCCGGAACGGATTCCGATCCGGTATCCTCCCTTTTCCAGCCATCCGACCTGTTCCACGGTACCGTCTGTGATGCTGACCACCGGATAGTATCCCGCCTGATCGATCGAAGCCATGAGATCCGTTCCCTCGTGGCTTCTTTTACCGCCGTAATTCCGTTCTGCCATCCAGCTGTTCTCAAATGCTACGGTTGCCTGTTCATTGACGGAAGACTCGGGAACCGGGAACCATACCAGTTCCTCCCACACCAGCTCCAGCGTATCTCTGTAGATCTCGAATCCGTTCTGTGCATTCTGTTCCGGAAGAATCTGAGATTCCGGAATCTCTTCCAGCCAGATCAGTTCCCCCTGTATGATGCAGCACAGGAACAGGATCAGGATCAGATAACATGCAATCCTTCGATTTTGACTCATATTTCACCGCTTGCCCCATAAAATGTAGGGAATTAGTTCATTATATGGTGACACCTTGAAAAAGATACTTTTCGTTCTCCTGATACCTGCTCTGATCCTGCTGCTGTTCATGCATCCGGATGTGATCGCTTCCGGATGCTCCCACGGACTGCATCTGTGGTATACGGCGGTCCTGCCGTCCCTTCTGCCTTTTATGATCGCTTCCGGCCTGCTTATCCGCACCGGCCTGTTCCGGTATCTGAATCCGGTCTATGCGCCTCTTTTGAAAAAACTGTTCCGAATCTCGGAGGACGGCTGCTATGCGGTCCTTCTGGGATTTTTATGCGGCTTTCCCATGGGGGCTAAAGTGATTGCCGATCTGGTGCGGGAGAAACACATTTCTGCCGAAGAAGGATCCTATCTGCTCGGTTTCTGCAACAATGTAAGTCCGGCATTCTTTTTTAACTATGTCTGTCTGTTAAAACTGGGGTATCCGTCTGTTCCATGGAAGCTGGTCCTTTTGTTTTATTCCCTGCCGGTTCTCTATGGACTGGCGTCCCGTCCGTTTTATCATTTTCCCCAGACAGGCCGCACACAAAAACAGGCCTCTGTGCACCGGATGGATTTTCCGATGCTGGACGCCTGCATCATGGACGGATTTTCCACGATCACCCGCCTGGGCGGATATATCATGCTCTTCACGATCTTCGTACATTTTTTAAAGCTTCTGCCGCTCTCCGGTCTTCTGCCCGCCCTGATCAGTTCATTTCTCGAGATCAGCTGCGGCATTGACCAGCTTTCAGAAGCCGTCGCCGTTCCTGTCTGGCGAACCGCTCTGGTCTGTGTATGTGCCGCCTTCGGAGGCCTGTGTATCTGTGCACAGACCCAGAGCGTCCTGACCGGAACGCCGCTGTCCGTACGGACCTGGCTGAGAGGACGGATCACGATTGCTCTGGTTCTGCTTCTGCTGCTTCTTTCGTTTCCTCCGGCTGTGACGGAGGCTGCGGCATCAGCTCTTCCCGGTTACTGGTAATTGTGGCATAGATTCCCTGAAAATCATTCATCATGGCCTCATAATGTGTATTGGACGTTTCCACCATCTTCTGTATGACCTCCTGGACATCTGCAAGCATGTCATCCGTATACTGAATCGCACCCAGCCGGATCTCATTGGCATCTCTGGTCGCATTGTTGAGAATCTCCTGTGCCTGTATGCCTGCCGTTTCGATCACCTGGTTTGCCTGTTCATAGGCCTGCTGCATGATCTCGTGTTCGTTCACCATTTCCTGATTCTGGAGATTGGCCTGTGCCACGATCGCTTCCGCCCGCTTCTGGGCGTCTGCCAGAATGGCGTCCTTATTCGCCAGAACCTTCTGATAGCGCTTGATCTCTTCCGGAGTCTTCATCCGAAGTTCTCTTAACAGTTCCTCCATCCGTTCCCGGTTCACGATGATCTTATCTCCAGAACCGAGAAGAGGGCCTTTGCATGTATCAATGTAATCTTCAATCTCTTCAATAATCTGCTCTATACGGCTGTTACTCATTTTTCCCACACTCCTTGTAACATTATAGCGGAACAGACTGATATGCGCAAGATAAAATCAGCTCCTGTTCCTCTGCTTTGCAGCCTGTACCTTTTCCTGCACCTTTGTTATTACAGATTCCGGCACAAATTCCCGGATGTCGCCGTCGAAAAATGCCACTTCTTTCACCGTTGTAGAACTTAAATAAGAATATTCCAGGCTGGTTGCCAGAAACATGGTATCCAGAAGCGGATAAAGCTTACGGTTTGTCTGTGCCATCTGAAGCTCGTATTCAAAATCCGAGATCGCACGCAGTCCCCTTACCACGGTCGTTGCCCCCGTCTGCTTTGCAAAATCCACCAGAAGGCCGGAAAAGGACATCACCTTTACATTCGGTATTCCCTCTGTCACTTCCTTCAGCATGCGGACACGCTCGTCAATGGAAAACATGGGTGCCTTCCCGCCGTTATTCAGAACCCCGACGATCAGCTCTTCAACCGTTTTCGACGCTCTTTCTATAATATCCAGATGCCCCAGTGTTACCGGATCAAAGCTGCCCGGGTAAATTGCTCGAATCATTTTTCATCCTCTCCCTGTCACGTTTTCTGAAGAAATACATGCTGGTTCGTTTTGTATTTTCTGTATTTGTATGCATGGTAGCCAAGCCCCTCCAGCCAGGAAAAATCCGTCTCCAGAGAAGCTTCCACTACAATTACTGTATATTCATCCGCCAGACTGCTGTCTGCCAGAGAAGCGAGCACCTGATGCTCCAGTTCCTGATGATAAGGCGGATCCATGAAAATAATGTCAAAGGGCTTCTGCCCTTCCAGCCGGCGCAGTGCCGTCAGAACGTCGCATCTGTACACTTCTGCCCGGTCTGCCGTCCTGGTAAAGATCAGATTCTCACGGATACATTCTGCCGCCTTCCCGTTCTGCTCCACCAGAACCGCATGCGCCGCGCCCCTGCTGAGTGCTTCGATGGCGATCGCTCCGCTGCCGCTGAACAGATCCAGAAAGCGGCAGCCGCATACATCTGTCTGCAGAATGTTAAACAGTGTTTCCTTTATCTTGTCTGTGGTGGGTCTGGTATCCATACCCCGTATGGTCTTTAACGGCATGCTCCGCGCCGTTCCCGCGATCACCCTCATCTTGTCTGTCCATTTCCATAAATGATATATTTGCCGGAGGTCAGCGCATCCAGCCCCATGGGACCTCTGGCATGGAGTTTCTGCGTGCTGATGCCGATCTCCGCACCAAATCCGAATTCGGCCCCGTCTGTAAAGCGGGTGGACGCATTTACATACACGGCAGCCGCATCGATCTCATTTAAAAATCTCTGTGCATTTTCATAGTTTGAGGTGATGATCGCCTCCGAATGTCCGGTGTTATAACGGTTGATATGTGCAATCGCCTCATCCAGATTCGATACGGTCTTTATGGACAGAATATAATCCAGATATTCGGTTCCCCAGTCTTCCTCTGAAGCGGGTACCAGCCCGTCTGCTGCTTTCATCGCCCGTTCGTCTGCGCGCATCTCCACGTTCTTTTCGTCCAGGCGCGCCTTTAAAAGCGGCAGAAATGCATCCACAATCTTTTCATGGATCACAAGGGATTCACAGGCATTGCATACGCCGATGCGCTGGGTCTTGGCGTTATAGATGATATTTGCCGCCATCTCAAAGTCTGCGCTCTCGTCCACATAGATATGGCAGTTCCCGGTCCCGGTCTCAATTACGGGGATCCGGCTGTTTTCCACGACGGTACGGATCAGCCCTGCTCCGCCCCTTGGGATCAGCACATCCACATACCGGTTCATCTTCATAAATTCCTGTACTGTCTCGCGTCTGGTATCTTCAATCAGCTGGATGGCATCCTGCGGGATCCCCCTGTGTCCCAGCGCCGTACGAATTGCTCTGACAATCGCCAGATTGGAATAATATGCATCGCTTCCGCCGCGCAGGATCACCACATTTCCTGCCTTAAAGCAGAGCGCAAAAGCATCTGCCGTCACATTGGGACGGGATTCATAGATGATCCCGATCACACCCAGCGGCACCTTTTTCTGTCCGATCATCAGTCCGTTCGGCCGCTGCTTCATGGACAGCACTTCGCCTGTCGGGTCCGGAAGCGCCGCTACCTGACAGAGCCCTTCTGCCATACCGGCAATCCGCTCCTCATTCAGCAAAAGCCGGTCGATCAGCCCAGGGTTCATCCCGTTTTCTTCGGCTTTTTTCACATCCTTTGCATTCTCCGCCAGAATAAATCCGCTCATGTCCCTGAGCATCTGAGCCGTATGCAAAAGCGCTTCATTTTTTTCAGCCGTATTCATAATGCGCAGCGCCGGCTCTGCCTTTCGCGCACATCTTCCGATTTCTTCCAGTGTCTTTCCTTTTTTCTCCTGAGGCTTCAGAAGCCGCTCTTCGGTCACGATGATCTCCGGCAGGATGTCATGGTCCTCAAAAGGAACCTCCTGGAATACCTGAAATTCAAATGCCAGTGCAATATGTAAAAGTCCCGGATGTTTTTCCAGATAGCGGTCATAATAGCCGCCGCCGTAGCCGACTCTGTGACAGCTTTCGTCAAATGCCACACCCGGCATCAGCAAAAGCCCCTCTTCGGTCTCACAGAGCGGACAGTTCTGTCCGGGTTCCATGATTCCAAAGCTTCCGGTTTCCAGCTCCTCCAGGCTCTCTATGTAATAATAATGCATGATGCCGTCCCCGTCCACTCTCGGAGCAGCGACCTGCTTCCCGTCTTTCCATGCCTGCTGCATCAAAAGCCTGGTCTCCACTTCCCGCTTTGCGTCCACATAAGCCAGAAGAATGTCTGCCTTCCGGTAAGCCTCCAGCCCCGTGAAGCGGTCCTTAATCCGAAGGCTCGCTTCATGCAGAACTTCCGGAGCCGCGTTTGCCCTGCGCTTTTTCACCTCTGTTCTGATCTCAGTTTTTCTGTTTCTTTCCATACTTTTCCCCCAGGTTCGTGATTGTTCCATCCGGTTCTCTAATGTCAATATTGTCAAGCTGGCTCTTCAGATTTCCTCTCACGGCAGCGAGAAATTCCTGCCTTAACAGCTGCTGCTCTTTTTTTTCCGCCTCCGTCAGTCCTTCCGCCTTTGCCTTGTGCGCCAGTTCATTGATTCTGGCAATCTTTGTCTCATCCATACGGTTCCTTTCCATAGCCGGTCTCTGGTTTTTGATTTTTCCTGATGCACAGACCTGCATCAGCGTTTCTTTGCTTCTCTATCCGTGTCTCTCTGACGGAGCATCCAGATAATCAATCAGATAGAAATCCTCCGTCCGGTTGGCCCGGAACATGGTTCCGATCCGTTCTCCGTCCATAATCCGGTGAATAATATCCATATCGGCTCCGTTCGCTATGATCATGTCGGCTCCTGCCGAAGTCGCCAGCCTCGCCGCACCCAGCTTGGTGGACATGCCTCCGGTTCCCACGTCGCTGGAGGAGCCTTTTGCCATCTTCTCAAAACGTTCGTCCACACGGTCTACGTACTCAATAAATCTGGCCTCTGGATTCCGGTTCGGATCGTCCGTAAAAAGTCCGTCGATATCCGACAGCAGAATCAGAAGATCCGCCTGTACCAGTGCAGAGACGACTGCTGACAGTGTGTCATTATCTCCAAACTGAATCTCATAGGTGGAGACAGTATCGTTCTCATTCACGATGGGGATGGCGCCCATCTCCAGAAGTGTCTCAAAGGTATTTCTGGCATTCCCACGGTTGACCTCATTGACCAGTGTATTTTTGGTCATGAGAATCTGGGATGCCGTCTGATTGTATTCCATAAAAAGTTTCTGATAGATCATCATCAGGCGGGCCTGCCCGATGGAAGCACACGCCTGCTTGACTGCCAGACTGGAAGGACGTTCCTTCATGCCGATGGCTTTCCGTCCCACCGCAATGGCGCCGGAGCTTACCAGAATGACTTCTTTTCCACGGTTGTTCAGATCCGCCAGTTCCCGGACCAGCTTTTCCATCTTGATAAAATCCAGCTGCCCCGTCTCCGAATGGGTCAGAGAAGAGGTCCCGACTTTTATGACCACCCGTTTTTTGTCTTTCAGTGTTTTTCTAAGTATCATGATTATTCCGCCAGTCTTTTATTGCATTATGAAACACATGCGGCTGCAGATGTTCCATTCACGTATAATTTACAACATCCTGGCTCCAAACACAATGCTAACTTGTATAATTTTCAAGAAAATTATACAGTTCTTCCTCATTTCTTAAATATTTTCCGTCATGGATCTCCTCCTGCAGCCGTGCAGGAAGGATCTCCATAATCACATCGGTATACTCATAAATCTCATTTTCCGGAAGCTGATAAACAGCCACATAACCATCATGGTTCCGCAGCAGATACTCATATTCTTCCGCAGCAGGCGCCTCCTCTTCTGTATCCTGCGGGGGAATCTCACGGGTATTTTCCTGCGACACCTGATCCGGTCTGGTCTCAGCCGGAAGCATCTCCACAAACTCCGTTCCCTTCTGTTCTTCCGGCGGGGTAACCGTATCCTTTCGTACATACCAGAACGCCGCTGCTGCCACAATTGCCAGCGCCAGTACGGTAAGCGTAATCCCCCATGTTCTCCTGGACATAACAAAACCTCCTTTTTCCAGTTAGTATGAACTGGAAAAAAGAGGATTATACACTGTTTTTTATATCAGCCGGAGTTTTTTTGCAATATTTACCAGCAGATAGCCTTTCGGAAATCCCATAATCTCCTCCTCCTTCAGTCCTTTCAGCAGCAGAAGCGTGATGCCGTACACCAGAACCGCACATACGCATGCAGCCAGCGTGGCAGCCGTATTGTTTTTCACTGCTGCCATAAGCCCCTTATGAACGCCGTATGCCGCCGCTCCCATGATTCCGGAAGCTGCCAGAGGAATCAAAAATGTCCGGACCACCTCCTGCCGGTACCGCATGTATTTTGCAATCGAACGGGAGTTCAGTACACACATCAGAAAAGCAAAGAATATATTTGCCCACACCACTGCATAAATATTCAGATCTGCCGCCATAAGCAGGACGACCAGCAGCAGGACATGCAGCACCAGGGAAATGGCGGCATGGATCACCGGAAGCCGCATACGGTCCATTCCCTGCAGGATGCCGTTGGTCAGCGTGGACATTCCATACAGAACCACGGAAGCAGTCCCCATCTGAAGAAGCCCCGCCGAGATCTGAAGATGGCTTCTGGCCCCGAACAGCAGGATCAGGATCGGTTCTGCCAGCACGGAAAGCCCTACGGCGCAGGGGATGCAGATGATCATGACAAAGCGGATGGAATTCTCGGTCTTTCTGCGCATCTCCCTCCGGTCCCTGTTCACTCTCGCCCGTGTCAGCACCGGAATCGTTGAAGATGCCATGGCTGACGCCACCGCTATGGGAACATTGGTCAAAACCTTGTATTCTCCGCTGAAGATTCCCCACAGCTCGTCAATCTTCATACTGTCGTATTTCTTATATGCCATCAGATGCTTGAAGATTCCCTGGTCGATAATTCCGCTGAGATTATAGACCGCCGTGCTCAAAATCACAGGAAGGATGGTAAGCATCAGAAGATAGTAGATCTCCCCGGTGGACTCCACTCTGCCGCCGCGGTCCTGCCTTCTGTGCCGTTTCATCACTTTGCTGTAGGCAAATATGACAAAGAGCAGAAACAGAAGCCCGACAAATGCACCTGCGCCTGTGCCGAAAGTACTTCCGGCCGCACCCCAGGCGTATGCCGCCGTCTTTGTGGAAAACAGGGCATCCAGCTTTGCACCGTACTGAAACAGCCCCCACGCCGCGCTGATGCTGACCGCTGCATTGATGACCTGTTCCACGATCTGGGAGACCGCCGTAGGGACCATAGAGCCAAGGCCCTGAAAATATCCCCGCATGCATCCCATCAGAGCCACGACCAGAATCGTGGGCGCCAGTACCTGCAGCGCCAGCCGGCTCTGGGGTGTCTTAACCAGCACATCACTGAAAAACCCGGCTCCAAAATAGATCAGCAGGGAACCAAGCCCGCCGGAAATCAGTGCAAAGATCAGCGTACACTGAAACACTTTATAGGCGCTTTTCGTCCTTCCTTTTGCCATCCGCGCCGATACCAGCTTGGACACCGCCAGCGGGAGGCTGAAAGAAGAGATCAAAAGCACCATGGAATATACTTCATATGCTGCTGAATAATAGCTGTTGCCCACCGGACCCAGTATTCTCGTAACAGGGATCCGGTAGGCCAGCCCGATGATCCGGACCAGAATAGAGGCGACTGCCAGTATACTGCCCTGTACGATATAATTAGAACCTTTTTTCTGATTCTTTGTACCCATAGATGTTTACATCCTCTTTATCTTTCAATGCCCAGATGCTCCAGCGCCCGGGCCTGTCTTGCTTCCATATCCTCAGTATCCTTTTCTGTCATGTGGTCATATCCCAGCAGATGGAGCATGCTGTGCGCCACAAGAAAGGCAAATTCCCGCCTTGTTCCGTGTCCGTAGCTTTCTGCCTGTTCTTTTACCCTGTCCAGCGAGATGATGATATCTCCCAGAAACAGCTCGCCGGTATCCGGATTAAAGCACCCGGCTTCCTGCTCCTCTGCTTTGGACAGATCTCCGGGCGTTTCATATTCGATCTGAGGAAAAGAAAGCACATCCGTAGGCCGGTCGATGCCGCGGTATTCCAGATTCAGCCTGTGGATCTCCTCATCAGACGTGAGCAGAAGGCTCACCTCTGCTTCATAAGGACATTCCTCTTCTGTCAATATCTGCTCTGCCACCTGAAACGCAGTCTTTTCATAATCAATTCCGAGTTCCAGGCCGTACTCCCTTTCTATGTTTAGCGTCATGTTTTTCCTTTCTTCCTGCAGCTTTTCTCTCGTATTCCTCATAGGCCGTCACAATCTTCTGAACCAGCGGGTGACGGACCACGTCCTTGCTGGTCAGCCTGCAAAACGAGATGCCTTCCACTCTGCCCAGCACCTTTTCCGCCACTTCCAGACCGGAGCGGACATCCGGGGACAGATCCTTCTGCGTCTCATCGCCGGTTACCACCACTTTGGAACCGAAACCGATGCGGGTCAGAAACATCTTCATCTGCGCCTGTGTGGTATTCTGCGCTTCATCCAGAATGATAAATGCATTGTCCAGTGTCCGCCCGCGCATGTAGGCAAGGGGCGCCACTTCGATCAGCCCTTTTTCCATGTTCTTCTGAAAACTTTCCGCACCCATGATCTGATAGAGTGCATCATAAAGCGGCCGCAGATACGGGTCTACCTTGCTCTGCAGGTCTCCCGGCAGAAAGCCCAGCTTCTCTCCCGCCTCGATTGCCGGACGGGTCAGGATGATCCGTTCCACTTCATTGGACTTAAAGGCAGTGATGGCCATGGCCATGGCAAGATAGGTCTTTCCGGTCCCGGCAGGTCCAATGCCGAATACGATCATATTGTCCCGGATGGCATCCACATACTGCTTCTGTCCCAGCGTCTTTGGCTTAATGGACTTTCCGCTGATCGTGTGGCAGATCAGCTCTTTGTCTATTTCAAGCAGCGCCCCGCTCTGCTTTTCCATGGCCAGCGACAGCACATAATCCACATTCTGCTCCGTGATCTGCCTGCCCCGGCCGGCGAGCTCCAGAAGCTCCAGAAGCACCTGTTTCGCCTGCTCCACCTGGAGCTCACTGCCGATCAGCTTCAGTCCGCCGTCCCGGGTAATGGCGGATACACCGGTCACCCGTTCAATCTTTTTCAGATACGCATCAAACTGTCCAAATACATTCTGCTCATGTTCGGACGGAATATCAAAAATATGTTCTTCTAATGTCATGTGTATCTATTCCCTTTCCTCTTCAGGCTCTTCTGCCTGTTCTGGTGTTTCGATGGCCGGAGCCTGCTCCTGTACGGCTGATTCCTCTACCAGATAATCTCCTTCCGCCGTACACACACCTCCGCTGATCTCTATTTTAACATTATTTTCAATAATTTGAAGTCCCTTTATTCTTAATTTTTCAAAAAACAGCCTCCAGTCCTCTTTTGCGCGTGCCACAGCCTCCTCTTTTGTATAGACAGCTTCCTCTTCCACGTATTCCTGCTCTGTACTTTTCCCGAACACGACCGGCAGATAAAAGTTCTCCGTGATCTTAAGCGGAAGCTCGCTGGCGATGGCATCCGACTGTTCATAGGCATCCGGATGCCACAGCCGGAACCGGATCCGTTTCGGTCCGACCATCAGGTAGTAAGAAGACCTGGTCTCCCCGGTGTATACTTTTTTTGTATAACGCATGTCAAAGGTCTCTTTATAGTGCTCGGTCCTGCGGATCCGGATATCGGCATCCGCATGTACATAATAGGTATTTGCCGTCTCTCCGGCATCATCCAGGACATCCACCCTGCTCCCCACCAGCAGATCCCCCTTCTGAACCTCCATTCCCTCCGAGACAGCCGGCGTTCCGCTCCTTACAATCATGGAGACAATGGTCCCTTCCCCGGACGAGACCAGATCTGCCGGTTCGTCTTCGGGAATTGTCTCCGATGCCAGATCGTCGTTTTCCTGCACATGAATAATCAGCCGCGTTCCTTTTACCTCCGCCGAAGTCCAGGTGATTTCCGGAAAATATTCCCGAAGCCCTGCCTCGATCTCTTCGCCATGAATATCCCTTTTTGCCATTCCATGCACGATGCCGGCATTTTCCAGATAAGCAAGAATCACCTCGTCGCTCAGGCTGTAGTTTCCTTCCACATGAATATTCCAGATAAAAAGCGACAGGACATACAAGAGCGCCAGGCCCATCAGCGCACCGCCTGCAAAGAGTTTTCGATTCCGGTAACGGTACAGAACAAAAGGAAGGCCGTGTCTTTCCAGGATCACGGCCCTTGTTCTCGTCTTGTGGACCAGCGGACGGAGTCTGCGAAAACCGCTGATACTGATACACATCTCATAGTCTGTCCCTACAGAACGAAGGCCCCACAGTATGATATGATGATGGCTGCACAGATTCAGGAAGCGTTCCGGCGAATATCCGGACAGCCGAATCACCACATAGCCCTTCAGAAATTTCAAAAGCCTCGTCAACAATAACGGATTTCTCCAATCTCGCCCGATATTTTCATCTCATCTTCGGTATAGTAATCGATATGCAGATGTTCCCCGCACAATGTCATCTGGCAGGTTTTTGTCTGCAGACGTATCCGTTTCTCCGTATATTCAATGATTCCGCGATAGTTCTCGATATAGGCTTCGCTTCTCCCGGTAACGGTCAGGACCGCCGCTCCCATGACCAGATCCTTCGGAAGCTTCAGTTTCTCCGCCATCTGTTCTCTCAGTTTCATTCCATACCTGCCCGGATATTTATTATAAATATATGTATGGACTGTATTTTTATGTCAGGGCAGCAGGATCTGCCTTCTGCGCACCGGTCACCTCAGGCTTGCCATAAACAGTTCGTAAAAATCATCTTCTCCGTCCAGTTTCGGGGAATTCTCGCCGCCGCCATTGGTACTCCGGCGCATATTTCCATAAAACTCTTCCCCTGCGTGGATCAGATCCATAACATAAATCGGATATCCAAGTTCCTGGCATTTCCTGCAGAAAGCATCCACCGGATTCTTTTCCTTCTGTGTCTCCAGAAGCGCTTTTCGTATGCATTCCTCTCTGTGTGCCCGGTTCTGGAGTTCATCCAGCAGTTCTACGGTATTCATTTTCTCTCCTCCTGCATTCTTCTCTTCAATGGCTGGCGTTTTTGTCTGCCTGTTACATCCGTGATTCCGGCTGATGCAGCAGGCAGATACTGCTGCGGCTGTAAGTACCAAAACAGACATGTCCGGCTGTTTTTGCATTTACAGCTGCACCGGTGTTCCGTCCGGCGCAGATGAAGAAAACAGCGGGATCAGTTCCATTATAACCCCTGTTTTTAAAAATGTATAGGAAAAAACCATGTTTTATGGTATCATAGAACAACACATATGATTTACAGGGGGATTTCTACTTATGAAAACTGCAAAACAAAAGAACAGGGTGTCCGCCCTGCTTCCAATTCTCGTGTTCCTGATCATCTACATCGGCGTCGGTATTTACTATGAATACATCCGGCCGCAGGAAGGCGTTCAGGGATTCTATGTCATGTCTGTAGTTGTTGCATTCATGGCGGCAATCGCCGTTGCATTATTTCAGAACCGTTCGGTTTCTTTTGATGAGAAGATGAAGATCTGTGCCTCCGGCATGGGAGATGACAACATTCTGACCATGATCTTCATCTTTCTGCTGGCGGGCGCTTTCAGCGGCGTGGCTTCTGCCTCCGGCTGTGCAGCCGATACGGCAAACTTTCTCTTAAGCATCGTTCCCGGCAGACTGACCGTCCTTGGCATCTTTCTGATCGCCTGTATCATCTCCATGGCAATGGGGACTTCCTGCGGAACGATCACGGTCATGGGCTCACTGGCTCTTGGTATCTCACAGTCAGCCGGTCTGTCCCTTCCTCTGTGTTTCGGCGCCCTGGCAGGCGGTTCCATGTTCGGTGACAATCTGTCCTTTATCTCTGATACGACGATCGCCGCAACAAAGACCCAGGGATGCCAGATGCGGGACAAGTTCCGGGAGAATCTTCTGATTGCACTGCCTGCCGCGCTGGCAGCCTGTGTGATCCTGCTTATCATCGCATGGACCGGAAAACCGGCTGCTGTGGGAGAATACTCCTTCAACATCATCCGTGCGCTGCCGTACTTTGTGATCCTGGTCGCTGCTCTGGCAGGTATCAATGTGTTTATCGTCCTCGGCTTCGGGCTGATCCTCTGCACGGCAATCGGTCTTGGCACCGGCTCCATGGACATCCACAACGTCTTTCTCTCCATGGGAACCGGTGTCAGCGGTATGTATGAGACCATTACCGTTACCATACTGGCGACGGCACTGTCCGCACTGATCAAATACAACGGGGGCTTTGAGGCGATCATTGCCTTTATCCGGAAATATTTCCATGGAAGCAAAGGCGGACAGCTTGGCATTATTCTGATCTCCATGCTGATGGACATCTCCACCGCCAACAATACCGTCGCCATCGTAGTCACAGCCCCGATTGCCACGGACATCCGGAAGGAATACGGCATCACACCCAAACGGACGGCTTCTCTTATGGATATTGCCACCTGCATCGCACAGGGAATCATTCCTTACGGGGCGCAGCTTCTGATCGCGGCGGGCATTGCCGGAGTCTCTTCGATCCAGATCATGCCTTACCTGTTCTATCCGTATCTGCTGTTCCTGTGTGTATTAGTCGCCGTGTTTACAGGCAAAGAGGAAAGGATCTGAAAATCATACGGCCACCCGCACAAGCCGCGCTCCCAGCCGGCTCAGGATCTCATTGGTGATCGTTCCTGCCTCTGCGGCCATTTCTTCCGCCCGGATCCTGCCGGATCCGCTTCTTCCGATGAATACGGCTTCTTCTCCCGGGCATACCTCCGGCGCTTCTGTTACATCCAGAAGGAGCTGGTCCATGCAGATCCTTCCGACAATGGGAACCTTCTTCCCGCGCACCAGCGCATGTCCTTTACCGGATAGCATACGCGGAATTCCATCGGCATAGCCGATGGAAACCGCCGCCAGCTTCCGCTCAGAATCCGCATGCCAGGCAAGTCCATAGCCGGCTCCCTCTCCCGCTTTCAGTTCCTTTATACACGCGATCCTTGCCTTCAGAGACAGTACCGGTTTCAGATGGTATGTCTGCTCCAGCGTTTCTGACGGCGCGCTGAGTACCCCGTACAGAGCCAGCCCTGCTCTTGCAAGGTCGTATTTTCCTGCCAGGTCTTCCTGATTCAGAATCCCGTAACTTCCCTGAAGATGTACCGCATATGCTTTTTCATTCTCCGGCCGCAGAACCCGAAGGACGTTCTGAAACCGCATTTCCTGCAGCCTCATATACCTTTTGTCGGTCTGCGTTGTCCCGTCTGAAGTACACAGATGGGAATAGATCCCTGTAATCCGAAGATTTTTACACTCCCACAGCTTCCGTATATCGGAAACGTTCTCATACGATTCCCCCAGCCTGTGCATTCCGGTGTCAATTCCCACATGTACCGACAGCTGTTTTTCATATGCTTCCAGTTCCTTCCCGTAAATGCAGTCTACGACGGTCTGTGTCAGATCATATTCTCTCAGCAGCCCGAAATCCTCCGGATGGGTATAGCCCAGGACCAGGATCTGTCCATGGATACCTGCGCTTCGAAGTTCGGCTCCTTCTGCAGCCGATGCCACACAGTAGTTCTGGATTCCCATCCTCTGAAGTTCTTTGCCGATCAGTCCGGCGCCGTGTCCATAAGCATTCGCTTTTACCGCAGGCATCAGCGCACATCCTTCCGGAAGAAGCTTCTGAAACAGCTTCACATTATGCCGCAGATTCTTCATGGACAGCTCGATCCATGCTCTTCCTTTTTCATACATGGCCCCGTCTCCTCCCTGCACGATGCAAAATCCGCTGATCTTTCTTCCTGCCTTCCCGGGCAGTCCCGGGCAGGCTCATATCCCATCCTCCAGAATCCGGTTTACAAGATCTTCGAAGGAATATCCCGCTGCTTTCAGCATATTTGGAAAACGGCTGTGAGACGTAAATCCCGGTATGGTATTGACCTCATTAAAATAGAGCTTTCCTTCCGGTGTCAGAAACATGTCCACCCTTGCAAATCCACTGCAGCCAAGCGTCCGGTAGATGATCTCTGCCGTCCTTCGGATTCTTGCGGAAGTCTCCGGAGAGACTCTTGCAGGCACATGGATTCTGGAAGTTTTCAGTGTATATTTCTCTGTATAATCAAAAAAGCCTTCCGACAGTTCGATCTCATCCGGTTCTCCAGTGAGCAGATCATCGGTTCCGATTATGGCGCATCCGACTTCTCTTCCGTCCATCCGTTCTTCCATGACAACCATGGTATCATGCTGAAAGGCGTGTTCCAGCGCCGGAATCAGTGCTTCCTCCTGCTGTACCATCGTGATTCCAAAAGAAGACCCGGAACGCACCGGCTTTACAAACAGCGGGTATCCAAGCTTCTTCGCTTCGGTCCATACCTGGAGCGCATCATAAGGTTTTCGAATCACGCAGGAATCCGGTACCGGCACCCCCTTCTGTTTTACGGTCCGGTGCGCCAGCTCCTTATCCATACAGAGCGCCGAACTCAATATTCCGCAGCCGATCACCGGTATCCCTGCCAGCGACAGCGCCCCCTGTACCGTTCCGTCCTCCCCGTTCTTTCCATGCAGAACCGGGAACGCTCCATCCAGATGAAGTACGTGCATCTGACCGTTTTTCAGATAATGGATTCCCTGCACATTCCGGTCTGTAGGAAGATAGACCGGAATGCATTCTCCGCTCTCTTCCCAGGTATTCTGTGCGATCCTGTCCGGATTGCCCGAATACCAGAACCACTGTCCGCTCTCCTTTGCAAGGCCAATCAGACAGAGTTCATATTTTTCCCTGTTCACATGAGTAATGACCCCATAAGCAGACTGCAAAGATACCTCATATTCTGTTGAATATCCGCCAAACAGTATGGCAATTTTCTTTTTTCCTGTCATGATAAAAACCTCCTGTTCTGGCAGTATCTTACCAGACAGGAGGTTTTGATATATTAATATACGCCTGACAAATTCCTAACAAATACTTAATAGATTCTGCAGATTTTCTGTATTGATCTGATCTGTTCCGGGTCAGGCCCTCATCTAAATGGTTTTTCTTCAAAAGCTTCCAGTTCCCTGATCTTTTCAGGATAAGCAGGTCTGGATGTTCCTGCAACCCGGATAAATCATAACTGGATTATAGCACGGAATCTGTGAAAAAGCACCCCTCTCGGATCCGGACTGCCAGATCCGGAAGCGCACCGCAGAGATACTCATACAGCAGCTCATTTCCATGAAAACGTTCTTCTGTAAGCTTTCTCAAAAGCCGTCCCAGTTCTGCTTCAATCTCTTTTACAGACCGTTTCCCCAGCCACCGATCCAGCCGGTCCAGATGTTCCAAACCGGCCGGCTCCTGAAGCGGCTTTTCCATGAGCACGCAGACAAGCACGTGTTCCAGAAAAACGCCGCACATATTAAAAAACTGTTCCTCATAATCCGGGGCATATGCACGAAAAGTGCGGCGCACATACGCTTCCTCAAAAGCTCCCAGAAACCGCTGTTCCAGGGAAATATAACTCAGATACTGTTCAACGGCATCAATCCCTGTAAGCCCGTTCATGGGCAGAAGGGTGGGATAATCCAGCATCAGGAGCGTCTTCTGCGGCGAGAATCCGGGATCGTAACGGCGGAAAAATTCCGGCAGCCCCTTCTCCATTACATCTGCACAGCTTTTGCAGCCATAAGAACAAAAGCTTTTCATCACATGGTTATAGAAAACGCGCATCTTCTTCACCTTTCGGATCACCAGTTCACAGCCTTTCTGATACATCTCCTCTGCCGGAATCTCTCCCGCCGGCATGAGCGCATGCAGAAACTCCTGTTCCTGTTCGTATTCCCGAATGCAGTACAATACCGCTTCCATCAGTTCCTGTGCCTTTTCATAAGTAACGGATGTACTCATCCCTCCTGTGTATTTTCCAGCCAGTTCTGCTGCCACCGGCAGCAGTTCCTCCATCCTGTCTTCAATCCGCCTTCCCATTTTCTACCCCCAGAATAATTCTTTCAGCATCTCCTGATACAGCTCCCTGTCCCATCTGGGCACTTCGTCGAACTGTCCGTAGATTCCTTTTCCGTCCGTCTTTTCATATCCACGGTATCCGGCTCTTACCGCCTGAGAGAAAATGGACAGGCAGGTTCCTTCCAGATAATCCAGATCCCCCTCACAGATCGTTTCAAACTGTTCTTTCATAAAATGCAGCAGCTCGTCATCGGATATTTCATCCATCATCTCATTTTTGTAATGGAAGAAGATCTCCTGCAGACGTGCCAGTGTCTTTGCATAATCGCTCTGGCTGATATAATCAGAATCACAGAATTCATAGATGATTCGCGGCAGAATTCCCTCCCCGAATTCCACCCGCCTGGTCTCACGCAGTGTCTGCTTTCGCCGTTCCATCAGCTCCTGTGCATCCTTCCGGCTGAGCGCCAGCCCATATTTCTGCGTATACTGATTGGTATTCAGGATGCCTGACAACTGCGCTTTTTCCATGACAAGCTCCATCCAGTTCTTTGTCTCCAACAAAAATCCCCCTCTCCTTATGACCGTTACCGGTTACAGCCTCTGCTTTTTCCAAAGCCGGAACTTTATTATAATTCCAGATGGATTTCATTGCAATTCTTGAATTTTTCACGATTTTGTGGTATTATAACAGTGGAAAAAAATGAAAGATTACGAAATATATGAAAAACGGTGTAAAGGCTTCCCGGCTGGGGTCTTGTCCGTAGGCACTGACTTCCAAGCATAGACAAATTGCACTTATAGCATATTCAAGGCTCCTTTTCACTATCTTTTTCGCTAAATTGCGTCCAGTGTGTCAATGATTTTTTCAAACTGTTTCCTCTTGATCTGAATACGGTTCCCGTTCAAAATCACCCAGCCAGCCGTGGGATTTTCCTCTGCAAGTTTCCGTAACTTGTTTTCCTCAATGCGGAAATATTTTGACGCTTCCTCAATGGTAAGCGTGTACTTTTCCCAAACAGGCACATCAGCATTGCTCATTCTGTAAGTTCCTCTTTCAAAAATGGGTAAAAGGTTAATGGTGAAAAAGGGGCTGTGATCGGACGGTTAATAGCGTAACCTCACGGGAGTTTCACCCATGCATGGTTCTCATGCAGCCCTGCCCATTGCCTGCGACGCTTTGAACGCTCGGACTGTGGCGGTAAGGGAGTATCATTATATATTCTGCGCTGTCGTCGCCCGCAATGTTGGCGGATTGTCTGTCTGGACGCCCTGTGCCATGATTGGGGCTTGTGTTATGGAAATACCCCTGTTTTCATTCCTGACGATTCGCTCATATTGTAAGCATACTGTAAATGGACCCTGTATTGAATATCCTGGTATGATTGCCGCACGACGGCAAAAGAAAAAAACCGTCGTACAGCACAATTTGTAACGCTCTAAGATGACGGCTTTGAGAAATCGAAAGCCGTCATTTTATCCCCCTTTGTACGGCATAATACCAACGATGTAAACGGTAGATAGTGCGTACCTCGACTATGGCGGCAAAATGTGTGACAATAGACTATATTTCTATCATGGGTAT
>VSND01000130.1 GCA_009774145.1 Lachnospiraceae bacterium
GAAAGACGGGTGCAAAAGCTATGTGAGGAAAACCGCATACCGGGCGTGGCAAAATTCAGCCGCTTGTGGCTGATACCAAAGGACGCTGAAAAGCCAGTAGATAAAAGGAAACGGGAGGAAAACAGAAAGTGAAAATATTTGTTGTTGAAGATGAAACAGAGATTTGTAAAGAGTTGTCCGTTCTGTTACAGAAATATGGCTATGCTTATGAAAGCAGCACGGATTTCGCACATATTACAGACCATATTTTGAAAGCGGAAGCAGACCTTGTACTGCTGGATATAAACTTGCCATATCAAGACGGTTATACGATATGCCGTGAGATTCGGAAACAGTCGGATATTCCGATTATCGTTCTGACAAGCAGAAATACAGACTTTGACGAATTGATGAGCCTGAATATCGGTGCAGACGATTTTATATCAAAGCCTTATAACGCACAGGTATTAATCGCGCGTATTCAAAAAATATTAAAAAGGACTTATGAAGCACAGGTTCATTCTGTCCTTATTCATAAAGGGCTGACAATCAATCTGCTAAAGGCTACTGCCTCTTATGGGGATAAAGAGGTAGATTTAACAAAAAATGAACTTGGCATACTGCGTTTGCTGGTTGTAAACAAAGGCAATGTGATACCGCGTGACGCGATCATAGATGAATTATGGCAGAGCGACGAATTTATAGACGAAAACACACTCAATGTTAATATTGTGCGATTGCGTAAGAAGTTATCGGAGATCGGTGCGCCCGATTATTTGGAAACAAAACGTGGATTGGGGTACAAAGTATGAAACTGACCGATTATATCATTGACCGCCTTTTTTCTGTTGTAATGTTTTTGGCAGCTGTTATTTTTTCTATGGGGCTTCTTTGGTTAATGGGATTGCGTTATGAATTTATTATTTATATCGAAATAATATTCGGGTTTTCCTTTCTTGCAGCATTTGTTTGGGACTACACAAGAAAAAAGAAATATTACTGCGGATTTATGGCTTTATTTGACGGACTTGACGACAAGACTTTATTAGCGGAGCTTGCAGAAAAGCCGGGATTTCTTGAGGGGAAACTGTTATATCAAATTCTACGCCTGTCTAATAAGTACATGAATGATAAGTTAGCGGAAGCGGGGGCTACGAATCAAGAATACCGGGAATATATCGAAATGTGGGTACATGAAATAAAAACGCCGATAACCTCTGCCCATTTAATCATTGAGAATGACAAAAATATTTCTACAATCCGCATAGATGATGAATTGAATAAAATAGACCATTTTGTAGAACAAGCCCTTTTCTATGCAAGAAGCACAACATTGGAAAAAGATTTTAAGATAGAAAAGACAACCTTGAAAACATTGGTACAGGAAGCGTTGAAAAGCTATTCCAAACAGATCATTGAAGCCCACGGCAGACTTGTATTTGAGAATTTGGATATTCCAGTATTTGCCGATCGGAAATGGTGTGTATTTATTATAGGGCAGATCATAGTTAATTCTGTTAAATATGCAAAAGAAAATCTGATTCTTACTTTTGAGGGGAGTTCTTTTGATAACGGGTGCAGCCTTACTATCTCTGATAATGGAATTGGTATAACCGAAGCAGATATTCCGAGGATTTTTGATAAAGGGTTTACAGGGGAAAATGGGCGTAAATTTGGAAAATCAACAGGTATTGGGTTATATTTATGCTGGAAATTATGCCGTAAAATGAATATGGAAATATCTGTGGCAAGCAGCCTTGAACATGGGACAACCGTAAAGATCATGTTCCCCAAAGAAAATCTTTATTCATGACAATAGAAGACTCGCGAAGCGTGGATTCTATTGTTTGACACAGGAATATCCTGCAAAGCGGGATTGTATGAGCAGGCATGAAAAATGTCTGCTTCTTTTCTCCCCGAAACCTTACATTTCGGTAATATAAATGTAATCTTATTTAATGGCGCATTTTAATTTCTGAATGTACAATATGAACTATCAAATTTGCAAATTTGATAGTTCAACGAAAGAAAAGGCGAAGCATTTTCTTGAGTCTGGCTAAATTAAGGAGGAGCAAAATTATGAATACCCCGATTTTAGAGGTTTCTGACATTCAAAAATATTATGGAAACAAAGGAAACATTACCAAAGCTGTTAATCGTATTTCCCTGTCCGCCCACAAAGGGGAATTTGTCGGTATCATGGGTGCGTCCGGCTCTGGTAAGACAACATTGTTAAACTGCATTTCCACAATCGACACAGTAACCAGCGGGAAAATTTTTGTTGAGGGGAAAGACATTACTACTTTACGCGGAAAACAGTTGTCGGCTTTTCGGCGCGAAAAGCTGGGCTTTATCTTTCAAGACTTTAATCTGCTTGATACATTGACTGCGTATGAGAATATCTCCCTTGCCCTGTCCATTTCCGGCATAAAGGCAAAAGAGATTGATAAGAGGGTACAGGAAATTGCAAGGGCATTGAATATCACGGAAGTCCTGGAAAAATATCCTTATCAAATGTCCGGCGGACAGCAGCAGCGTGTAGCCGCCGCCCGTGCAATGGTAACAAATCCGGCTCTTGTTTTGGCTGATGAACCTACGGGCGCGTTGGATTCCCGTTCTTCCCATATGCTTTTGGATATGCTGGAAGAATTGAACCAAAACCTTTCTGCGACAATCCTCATGGTAACGCATGATTCTTTCACAGCCAGTTATTGCCGCCGTATTCTTTTTATTAAGGACGGGAAAATTTTCAATGAAATTCACCGTGGGGCAAAATCACGGAAAGAATTTTTTGAGGAAATCATGGAGGTAGTTTCTGTATTGGGAGGTGAAACCAATGACAGAGGGTAAATTGATTATTCGCAATGTGCGTAAAAACATACAGGACTATATGATTTATTTCTTGACGCTTACGGTTTCGGTAAGTATGTTTTACGCTTTCAATTCCATTCAGACCCAGCCAGCATTAAATGATCTTGACGCAACAAAGCAATTACTTTCTGACCAGTTAGGGATATTGCTTTCTGCATTATCTGTTGTAGTGGCTGCCACCCTTGCATTTCTTATCCTGTATGCAAATCAGTTCCTCTTAAAACGCAGGAAAAAGGAATTAGGGATTTATACATTGTCAGGAATGGAAAAAGGGAAAATATCAAGGATTTTTGCCGGGGAAACCTTATGCGTGGGTATACTGTCCCTTTTATTTGGGCTTCTATCAGGGCTGCTTTTGTCACAGGGACTTTCCATATTTTCTTTACGCCTGTTTGCAATAGATATGAGTAAGTTTCAGATTGTTTTTTCCATAAGTGCGCTGAAAAAGACGATCGGCTGTTTTGTATTGATTTTTCTGATTGTCATGATTTTTAATGTGCGCACGGTTTCTTCGGTCAAGCTGATTGACCTGTTGACCGCCAGCAGGAAGAATGAAGTCATGGCACTAAGGAACAAAGCCGCCGGGATTTCTTTAGCCGCGCTTTCTATCCTTTGTATTGTTTCTTCCGGCGTGATTATTCAGCACTATGGTATACTTCCCAGCCGCGAAAATTCATGGTTTCAGATTGCAATAGTTTTATTAGCAGCAGGGACAGCACTTTTCTTCTTTTCTGTATCGGCAGTATTGCTTACAGCGATACAGGCAAACAGAAAAATTTATCTGAAAGGGCTGAATACCTTTTTATGCCGACAGATTGGAAGTAAAGTGCAGACAGATTTTATGACTATGAGCGTAGTATGCGCTTTGCTCACCATATCTATTTGTGGTATATCCGTGGGGATAAGTTCTGCTTTAACCATGAATGAAACGTCTAAGGCTGCGCTTCCTTATGATCTGAATGTTGTTGCGGATATTGATGTAGCAGGAGAAACAGACATTGCGGCATATCTGAAATCAAGGGACGTGGATATGGATATCTATGCAGACAGCATAGCGCAGATCAGCCTTTACGAAGCAGAAATAACCTATGGAGATTTATTTGAGGGGCAGGACTTAAACTTATGGCACATTGACAGTGACATTCCCGAAGTGGGGGTTTCGGCAGTTTCCATTTCAGATTTTAACCGTGCATTAGCGGTACAGGGGAAAGCCCCCGTAAGTCTTGCTGCTAATGAATTTCTCTTGAACTGTAATTACAAAGGTACTTTGCAATATATTGATTCGTATTTGCAGTCCTGTACGGAAATTGACTTGAATGGGACAATTTTACAGCCGGGTGGGAAGAAGCCGTTGGGTGAAACCGTTTTGATGACTTCGGTAGGCAATAACGACAGGGGAACCTTTATTGTTCCCGATCATGTCATTGCGTCTTTGGCAAAAGACATGAATATTTTGTTAGTACAGTATAAACCCGGTATAAATACAGATGAAATATTGCAGAAAATGATACCGATTGGGCTGGAATGGAAAACAGAGGGGTATCGGTATACTGAAAAAATCATGCTCGGCAGTATGTATTACGGCTCCTGCGCATTGCTGGTATTCTTATGCTGTTATATCGGGCTGGTGTTTCTGCTGATATGCGCCGCGCTGCTGTCCTTAAAACAGTTGACAGAAACCGCAGATAATATTTACCGATACGGGTTATTACAAAAGCTGGGAACGGATAGCCGGTTACTTTTCGGAGCTTTATTCAAGCAGATAGCAATATTCTTTGCCTCGCCGCTTTTACTTGCAGGAATGTTTTCAGCCTTTGGAATTGGAAAAATCACAGCGATTGTAGAAGAATTTCTAAATATGCACATATCTACAAACATTGGTGTTACTGTTTTGATGTTCTTGATTGTGTATGGTGGATATTTCATTGCCACTTACCTGTCATGTAAACATATGGTTATGGAAAAACATATTGAAGAATTGGAGGTTTAAGTTATGCCGGAAAATGTAAATTGGAGTGCTGTTTGGCAAAGTGTTACTGACACATGGCTTCCTTTATTTGGAGGGATTGCGTTAATTGTAGTTGCGGTCATTGTCATTCACATTATCAGAAAACGAAAAAATAATAAAACTTAAAAAGTAATCTGCCGCACGACGGCAAAAGAAAAAAAGCCGTCGTACAGCAGAGATATTTTTACACGCCTATCATTAAACGGCGGCTTTGGAAAAATCAAAGCTGCCGTTTCTTTCATTAAAGAAGCGAGAATCTTTGCCTAAAGAGATATGGCGGCTAAGCGTAAAAGAGAGGTTCTGCGCCTTCACCTTCCGGCGGAAATTTGTGATATCCGCCTCAAATGTCACACAGAAGGCAGGCTCCACGCTTCCCCTGAAAACCATACAGTGCATGGCCCTCTCCCAGTTTTTCTCGTCTATCACCTGATAAGTATTCATCCCAGCTCCTCCCTTTTTGTTTCCCCACACATTTCATTTTCTTTT
>VSND01000131.1 GCA_009774145.1 Lachnospiraceae bacterium
GCAAGCAGTCTCTGTGTCAAAAGATTATACTCACCCATCTGTCTGCCTCATATTCCCTGACACGGCCGCATGCCAAAGAAATTCTCCATCCGGCTGCGAAGGCTGTCTACTTCCATGTCATATTCTTTCGCTATGCATTTCTCGCAAACGGGGATTTTATATGCCAGCGTCTTTGACAGCCGGACATCCCAGCTGTTCAACTGCTCACCGCAGATGTTACAGTACCTGTCCAGCCATCTGATTTTCTTACTCTCACTCATGATCCTCCTCGTAACCTGTACAATACCTGCACTTTTTGCAGACTTCGCACGGCTCATCATCTGTTTCTGATTTTCCAAATCCCATACACATACCGTTTGCATCTTTTCCTGGTTCCCCGCACCGTTTTATGTGTATGCAGTTGTCAGGTGTCCTTTCCGCCATCCTGCTGTCCTCCTTTCTGAACGGATTTTTGTACTACAGGTCAATTTTTTTTGACCTCCAGAACATTGCCATTTAAAATGTTACTCTGTATAATATTTACAAAACCAGATACAAAGGAGAATTTAACATGTTCAATTCCAAAAAATATTTAAAGCTTCTATCCTTTACTGATGGCTCTGATCTGGATAAGGAAATATCAAAAATGTCAGAATCAGACGTCAGGCAGCTTCTGAAAATCATGATCCAGTTCTTTCATGAACAGGAACTGGATTCGAATAACATAATCCAGTTTTTACACGAACAACTTTTTTTCAAATCCTGATCCTGCTTTTTATGCCTGCCCACATCGGTATCCGCACGCCTTCGCGCAACCTTTGCAGCACTGCTCTCTGCATATCTCTGTTTCCTCGCCGGATGCAATCACATCCAGTATCCGGTTTTTTGCTGCAATCAGCTTTTCGCATCCGGTATCTGTCATATACGGGCAGTCATACGTACTTTCCAAGTTCCTGCCCTCACTCCTGCTGATACATGCTTCACATCCTGTTATTTTTTTCAGAGAGCAATCTATGTACCCATCCTGAAACACCTGAATGTTACATTCAATGCATTCTTCTATCATAGAGCCTTCATATTTGATGAATTTCTCACAATAACGTGTGGAATAGCAGATGCCGCCCCGGCACCAGTGCGCCTGCTCTCCCGGTTTGTTCCAGTTGCTCCAGGCAGTTCTGGGCGGATCATTTGGATGCGCTCTATCATACGGATCGTCTATTGCCCTCTTATCATCATAGCAGCCACTATAAGGACATCTGCTGCTCCACCAGTACAGACAGTTTCTGCAGATACAAGGACCACACCCGCCTATATGGATTTCTCCAGAAAGATATTCAAATATATCCATCTGTCCATCAATCTGTTTCATATCACATCACTCCGATCAAACAGGTTAGCGCAAAGTATCACTCATTCCTCCATATATTCAAATAACGATATTTGAGAGTGTTTCACCGGTTTGACATTCATCCAGATAACCTCCAGCTTTTGGCTGGCAATCTGGCTTTCTTTATACCACCCGGCCAGCACGCTATTATACAGTTCTGAATCATAACCGCTGATAATCACACTTCCCTTGTGCTGTATCAAAAGCTCCAGCAACCGGATATGATCCGCATCGCTCATTTCGCATTTATACTGTTTCCCATGCCTGGTAGACAGAACATAGGGTGGATCGCAGTATATCAATACATTTTCAAAATTGAACCGTGCTATAAGCTCCAGCGCGTCCATGTGTTCTATCTGTACACCCCGTAGGCGTTCCGCAGCGGCTATGATTTTCTCTGAAATCCTGCACCAGTCCATAGCCGCATATGCCTTTTCCCTGCCCTGCACATCATTTTTCCAGCCCACTTTTTCCCCGTTTGTACGGAATCCATGCCCCTGGTTCAACTTTATGTAGAGATTTAGCGCTCTTTCAAACGGGTCCTCCGGTCTTTCCAGGTATGCTCTTTCGTATACCTCCCTGGAATATGGAGTGAGGTATACAGCTTTTGCCAGACGCTCCGGATCCTTACGTATGCAGTCAAACAAATTCACTATATCGCTGTCCAGATCGTTGATCGTTTCTATATCTGACCTCGGCTTATTGAAAAAGACAGCCCCAGAACCGAAAAACGGCTCCAGATAGCTGTGGTGCTTTGGAAAAAATCTTATGATCCAATCTGCCAGCGACCACTTACTTCCCGGATATTTCGCTATCGCTTTCATCATCTATCATGCAGACTCCTTTCCGGGCGGCAACGCCCGCCGCCCAAGTTTATTTGTGTGATATCATTCCTTTCCGAGAGCATCGGAGTATCTGGTGCTAATTTATTGCCACCGGGAGAACAATTGTCTTGAAATCGCTGTCCTCGGCCTCGACAATCATAGGCATTTTCGGTCCTCCAAATGAAATCCCGACATTCTCACAGTCAAATGCTTTCAAAGTTTCCAATACCAGGCGGGCATCAAAGCCTATTGTCATATCTTTTGGCATTTCCTCCTTCAATTCCACTGTTTCGTTATAATCTGTCGCCTTATCCTTAATACTCAAGCTGAGAGTGTTTCCCGACATTTCGAACCGGACCGGGCATTTTTCTTCCGTACACATTTTCGCCCTTACCATAGCATCCAGCAGATCTGACCTTGATACAACCGTATGTATCGGAAGCTCCTTAAACATAGACCTGTACTTAAAATATTCTCCCTCGATCAGTCTGGTATAAACTTCAAAATCCTCTGTGGCAAATACTGCTCCCAACTTGTTATGCTTAATCTGCACTTCCCCGGAAAGACCGAGAGACTTCAATTTTTCCACTGTATTTTTAGGTATCAGCAGCTCAAATTCGCCCTCGTAATCTACCCTGTCCCATGCCAATACATACCCATCCAATCCAACAAAATTCAACTGCCCCTCTGTGGCCTGCAGGCACATGGCCATCATTATGGCATTTTTCCCCTGTGATGGAACCGCATATGCAACACGTTTTACCGATTCGAGAAGCATATCTGCTTTAATCGTCAGTTCATTCCCTTCTTCCTGTACCGCAGTTACCGGAAAGAGCTCGGCATCAAATGTCTGATATTTATTTTTAATCTTATCTGCTTTGATCGTAATCGTATCCTTTGAGGTGACTTTGATCTCCATTTCCCCATCCGGCAAATTATTTATCAGGTCAAATGCCCTCTCCGGGATGATGAAGGATTCCCCCTCAGTGCCCTCTATTTTCGCCTTGACGGTCATTTCCATGTTGTTAGCTATTAAATAACCGTCCTTCACCAAAATTCCCTGTAAGACCGCCTGTGTAGTTTTCTTCGGCACTACACTTTTGATCTTATTCAGCTTTTGCGCCAGTTCTGTTTTCTGTATTTTCATCCTTTAATCCAACTCCTTCCAAAATGAGTATCGTACACTGCTTTTCTGGCAAGCGGTACGGTTCCAATTCCTGTTCCGTCATAAACTTATGGCCAAACAACGCTTTCATCTGCTTCCAAATGTTCCAAGGAACCCGGTAAAATTTAACCAGTCCCAGCGAGACCATCACATAACAATGCGCCCCAAACTTCTCATAAATATCAAGGCTTTCCCATTGGGTATCTGTGACCACGTTCTGGTTTATCCTGTCGGAATCTGTGTGCTTCGCCTCAAACATGATGCCTGTGCCATCACATAACACCCCCTTGTAATCCGGCTGGCCTTTTTTCTCATAATATCCACGGACCACACCATTCCTGTCTTTGCCGGTAATATGAAACGGCTCTGGCGTCTTTTCTATATGCGCCCATCCATTCCGCAGGTAAAATTCGCAGGCATCTGACAACCAGCGTTCAAAAGCTTCCCCGGATGCTTTGCTCCGTCTTCCGATTATCTGCCGTCTTGGATCAGGCATTGGTCCGCACCTCCAAATACTTTTTGAGAATTGTCTGAATATCCGCAAGCTTAGCCGCCCCGATTCCCCGGATGTTTCCGATCTCATCAACAATTTTTTCAATATTAACAGACTTGTATTCAGGCACTTGAGACTTTCCCTGGTTAAAACCTTCGCTCCTGGCTTTCTCCACTCGATCTTCCACATAATGCACCAGCTGCTCATCTGTCATTTTCCGCATCTTCACGGCCTTTTCATGGATAATATTTTCATCTGTTGTACGCCTGCAGCTTCTTTTCTTTGCCATAACAATCGTCCTTTCCTCTCTGTTTCCGCTCCATTTACTCATTTACATCACCAAGGTCTATCGTAACGTTGTCCGCCAATTTTGCCAGCTGAGGAATATTCAGTTCCAATCTCTCGCATGATTTTTTGAAACATTCCCTGCACATAAAGCCAAACTGTTTCGGTTGCTCTCCGCGCCGGGATCTCGCCAGCAATGTGATCATTTCACTCTTCTTCAACCGGGTTTTGCATTCAGCGCAGACATCATACATTTTCGCTTCCATCTTCGGGCTTATCGCTGAATGCTGAAGCTGCTCTGGAAACTCCCTGCGCATACCCTCTTCTCCGACAATCGGGAGCAGACTTTCTTTCATAAATACCGGAATCCCCGACTTATCACACCATGCCACGATGTCTTCTATCCACTCCTTTTGGGGGATGATTCTATTTTTACTGCGCCCGGTTTCCGCACCGATAATTATCCAGTTAGGAGAAAATTCATTCCGCTCCCACAGGCGGAATGCCGCATGAATCGGCTCAATGCTCCAGAATGTATTGTGTGCATTTGACACAAAGCATTTATCTTCCGGCCTAGTGAGCGTGGAGCCATACCACATATTTTTACCTGCCGGGAGGATTCCGGCTGAATCAATACGCTCATATCTTTCTGGATTCTTTGTGAGAAACAGGTAATTATGTATGGGGTACTTCCGGCAGATATTAAATATCTCCATAATCCACTCATCCGGCACCCAACTTCCGAACACGTCCGCCATGGCACCTACAAAAATGTTGTTTCCCATCTTCAACTTTGCCGGAGTATCCAGACGGTACCGGTGCAGCGTAGGGGCAAATCCAAAGGGGTATACAAGCGGGTTTCCTGTTTCATTCAGCATGGGGGCATCCAGCACATACAAGTCTTCTCCCCCATCAGCCGCCCGCACTAGGGAATAATCCTTTTTTGCCATCTTATTAAGCCTTACATCACCGGAAAACCGGGCAACCATGCGCCGGGCATAGCAGT
>VSND01000132.1 GCA_009774145.1 Lachnospiraceae bacterium
TTCTTCCGACAATGCCGCCATCGCTCCTTCTGTCTGGCGCAGCTGCCGTTCCAGTTCCTGTTTTTTCTGATGAACCAGAGCCTGCCCCTGCTCCACATAATCCCTCTGCTTTTTCAGTTGGGTGGCAAATTCCGCCCGAAACAGGAAAGACAGGATATCCGCCAGCTCTGTCCTGGATATCCGGTTGGATTCCAGACAGGTTTCCCTCTTAGTGCTGACGCTGTCCAGGCAGAAATAACCGCCTTTCCGTTCCCGCCTGCCGTCCCCATAGTCCTTTACATAACTGTGCCGGGTCATTTTCCTGCCGCATACGCCGCAGTACAGAACCTTGTCGAAGATATTCTCCCCGATGGGGCATCCCTTTGTGGGATGGTTGTGGCTGCGTGTCCGCTCCTGAATCCTGCGGTGGATTTCCTGTGCCTGCCCGTAAAGCTCCTGGCTGATAATGGCCTCATGGGTATTTTCCTTTCTCACCCATTCTTCTTCCGGTCTGCGGACACGGTTTCCCTCTTTCCCTGCGGTAAGGGAAGTCCTGCCCTGCACCAGCCCGCCGATATAGGTGGCGCTTTTCAGGATGCGCTCCACCGCGCTCTTGTCCCACCCTTTATATGCCGTTTCAGCCGGACAGTAGACCTCTTTGCATTTTTTATAAACGGTCGGCGGGTTGATCCTTCTGTCATTCAGTTCGTCTGCCACAGCCTGATAGCTTCCCATTTCAAGAAATTTCTTATAGATGAGCCTGACAATCTCCGCCGTATTCCCATCCGGCTTTAGTTTCCTGAGCCTTCCTTCCAGGCACGCCTCATATCCATAAGGCGGCGGGCCGCCCACATAGGAGCCTGCTTCCCTGCGCTGTTTCAGGGACAGCTTTGCCTTTGCCGAAAAATCCTTTGCATACATATCGTTCACCAGGTTTTTTATTTCGGATGCCATCTGCTTTGTGTTATTGACTTCCGTCCCGGTATCGTACCCGTCTGCAACCGCAATGAAACGGACTCCCAGAAACGGAAATATCTTTTCTATATAATTCCCTGCCTCCAGATAGTTTCTGCCAAACCTGGACAGATCCTTTACGATCACACAGTTAATATCGCCCAGACGGATGTCCTGCATCAGCCGCTTGAAATCGTCACGGTCAAAATTCGTCCCTGTTTTTCCCAAATCGGCGTATTCACCAACAATCTCTATCTTATCTCCATGATGTTGGTTCCAGTCCTCCACATACCTTTTGGCAATCTCAATCTGCGTTTCCACAGACTCATTCTTTTTCAAATCCCGATCCGAAGACAGTCTGGCATAGATACCTGCTTTATAATATTTTACTCCCTGCATCTTTCCCTGTACGGTTCCCGGCGCGACGGATTCGGCACCGGCGGCAGCACGGGCGCGTTTCGATGTCCTTCCCATATCATGCCCCCCTGTGAAAATCTTTCATTGCCTGATACTGATCGGTAAAATAAAATTCAATCTCTATCCGTTTCCCCTCATACACCCAGATCCTTTTCACAAGGCTTGCAAGGGTATGGCGGTCAATCTCTTTCAGTTCCAGGGAATCCTTAAAAGATGCAAGACGCCCTGCGCTCAATACGCCCGATTTAAACATCTCCCGGACAAGCTGCTCCTGCTTTTCCTCCGAAGCTGACAGGCTCTTTGCCTTCCTTTGAAATTCCCCGTGGAGCCGTTCAAATTCCTCCCTGGTAATGACTCCCGTCCCCAGGTCCTCATACAGCCCGGCACACAGGCTGTAATATTTATCCTGCTCTTTTTTCAGACGGGCGATTTCCTTATTATAGCTGATGACCGCCTGCAGGTTTGCCTCCCGCTCTTTTGCCTGTGCGAAAAGCCGTTCCTGATCCAGAAAATCGTTGGCATACCGGCGGATGGCAGTCCCGGTCAGTTCCTTCAGCACGGTTTCTTCTATGCTGTGACGGCTGCATCCCTCCCCACGGTTCTTGGTGGAGCAGATATAATAGACCTTTTCCGTCCCTTTATAGCGGTTGACCCTCCTCACCATCTGCTCCCTGCAGTCCCCGCAGAACAGAAGCCCCATAAACGGGCTGATTTCTTTCTTCTCCGGGCTGATGCGGCCGTCCGCTTTCAAAAGATTCTGAACAATGGTAAAATCATCGGCAGAGATAATGGGTTCATGAGTATTTTCCACCCGTATCCATTCCTCTTTCGGTTTTTCCACACATTTCTTTACCTTATAGTTAACCCGCTCTGTTCTGCCCTGTACCAGATGACCCAGGTACACTTCGTTGGTCAGTATCCGCCGGACAGACGGGCTGCTCCACCTGGAGTCGCTGCCCCTGGTAAAACCTCCCCGATAGTTCAGCCCCAGGGATTTCTTATATTCCTTTGGGGACAGGATGTGCAGGCCGTTGAGTTTTTCCGCTATGGCGGAAACAGCCATTCCCTCAATCTTCCACGCAAAAATCCTGCGGACAATGCCCGCCGCATAATCGTCCACCAGCAGCCTGTTTCTGTCTTCCGCCGATTTCCGGTAGCCATACACGGCAAAAGCCGCAAGGCATTCCCCCTTCCTGCGCTTTATCGCAAGCTGGCTTTTTACCTTGGTGGATATGTCACGGCAATAGCTGTCGTTTATGAAATTTTTTACCGGCAGTACAATGTTGCGCTCCCCGGCATCTGCCGAAAAGCTGTCATACCGGTCGGTAAGGGCGATAAAACGCACCCCCAGAGCCGGGAATACCTGATCCAGATACCTCCCGGTCTCAATGTAATCGCGCCCGAAACGGGACAGGTCTTTCACGATGACGCAGTTCACCCTGCCCGCCGTGATGTCGCTTATCATCCTTTTAAATTCTGGTCTCTCGAAGTTGCTGCCGGAATAATTGTCATCTGCATAGCAGTCAAAAAGTTCAATGTCCTCCTGTTCCCGGATAAAGGAACGGATCAGCTCCCTCTGGCTGCCGATGCTGTTGCTCTCGGCTCTGAATGTGGCTTCCGCATTTCCTGCGCTTCCAGTGTCAGCGGTGGTTCCCACATCGCTGTCCTCCCTGGAAAGTCGTAGATACATGGCCGCATAGAAATGTCTTGATTCTTTTTTTGAATATTCGTTTTTCATGGTATCACTCCTGACTTTTTTAGTCAGAGAAAAGCCGATGGCTTTCACCAGACTGGGAGCCAGGAGTTCCACTGATTTGTCCCGCCATCAGATTAACATAAATCCTGTCATTCTTCAAGCCTCTTTCGGAGACTTTTCCAAACTTTTCTGAAATCCGTCCTGAAATTCATTTCGGACTCTCATTCTTTTTTATATGTAGATTTCTGACATCCTCCGCAGGTACTCCGCCATTTTGTCATCTATGGTTGCCCCGCTTTCCTGAAACCTGACCTTTACCACATAATCTCCAATCCGGTTCACATAGATGTTCTTTGTCTGTTCAGCAAAGGCAGCCAGTTTTTTCTCCACCGGCTGTGAAGTGTCAATTTTGATATCCCGCAGATCGGTCAGTTCGGAAATGTCCACAGTGCGGATATCGGTCTGTGCCATTTCTGCAAGCATCTCTTTTGTCAGCTTCATGACAGCATCTCCTTTCCTTCCGGTACTCCGGTTTTGCAGTCAGCAGATACACTGCTCTGATTTTATTCGGCAGCTGTCTGCTGTCCCGTATTCATTTTATTTCTCTTTCGGATTGTCCTATGACAACCCGGATTGTCCTTTTTTCCTGCAATTTTCCATACCCTGGCCGACATCCGCTCAAAATCTCTGCCCGATCATTTCTGATCCATAAAATAGTTCTCCGACTTATTGCTCCTGATAAAGATCCCCACATCCTCCATCCTCTCCGTCACCGGCATATCCGGCAGGGCCGCCAGGATATCGTTCTTATACCGCCCGCCGGCTCTGCAGTCCAGGATGGAGAACACACAGGTATCCGTTTCTCTGCGTATGCCCCGCCCAATCCACTGGCGCAGCTTCATCAGCATCCCCGGTACAATAATCTCTGCCAGGTACTCATGAAAATCCTCATGCAGGGACTTCTCATACTCCAGCACCGGATCCGGCACGGGAAAAGGCAGCTTCACCACCACAAGGGAAGAAAGGATATCCCCGGCCAGGTCAATCCCCTCCCCGGCGCTGTCGCTGGCAAGCAGTACCCCGCTCCCACTCCTGCGGAACTCCCGGATAGCCTCCAGTCTTCCCTTTCCCATGGAAAACAGCGGAAAATCTTCTATCCTCTCCACAAGCTCCTGATACACCATCTCCATCATCCGGTAGGATGTGAACAGCGCCAGCGTATGCCCGTGGCTCTGCCGGATCAGTTCTTCCAGTCTGTCTGCCACCGCCTTCCGGTAGGCTGTTTTCCTGATATTGGGAAACGGCATATCCTCCGGCAGATACAGCAGGGCATGGTTCCAGTAATCAAAGGGAGAGGCCTTGCTCTGTCTTATCCGGGTTGTCACGCAGGTAATCTTCCAGGGTTATCTCTACGATGCCGTCCGAAAATTTATAGACGATCCCCTGACTGTATCGGTTCAGGGCATAATCGCTGTCCTTATAATTTCTCAATTTTCCTTTCCTCCGGGTTTGAATTTTTGAATTTCAAACCCGGAGGCGGACTGCGGCATCTGTTTATTTCCCCTTTAAAGCACCAAAAGAGCCGAAAGGCGGTGCTGCCTGTCTGCTCTTTTTTCTTCCTGCTCATATCATTCCTGCACTGTCTTATATCCCATCATAAAGAGCCCGGTTCTAAACCGGACCACATATAAATACGGACAAAAAAACTGCCGACCATCAAGTCGGCAGCGATCTGTAAACTCCAGTCATATATCATGTTTTAAAATAATTGTCATTATCATCTTTAATTTTGTTCATAATTATTTTACAACACCTGATTTTTTCCTGACCTCCGAAACTCTAATTTGACTATCCTTTCCCTAATGATTTTTCCTTGTACGATCATTGCAAACCATATTATTATAAGATGATTTTCAATAATCCCATATCCTCTAAACTTACTTGAGAGTAAAAAGTTTATATGCTTAAGAAGCCAGTAAATCCTCACAGATTTCTGACTGATCCTGTACTTCCTGAATTAATCGTGTTATGTGTAACCTGGGGTTCTGCCACATAAATCGAAAAATATGTTTTCGAAGATAATG
>VSND01000133.1 GCA_009774145.1 Lachnospiraceae bacterium
GATTCCAGCTGAAACATGCCAAGCACCATGACAAACATCAGAAAGAAGGTACCTGCCATGATCCAGTCTTCTATACGCGCTGCTTTTCGTTTCTTATGTATTGCCAGCACAAGCCTGCCCAGTGAAAATTTCAGTGCTGCAGCTGCCAGTGCAGAATAGGTCCGCAAATCTCCGCTTCTTTCCAGCAGCATTCCAATCCCTTCCCCTGTTACAATTCCCAGAATTCCAAACATGATACAGGCACTGATCAGCGCAATCATTACCCACAGAAAACTGAACATGACAAAATCCGCTCCGTCTCCCTTCAGCGCCACCATACTGTAAAGGAACAGCAGGCACCCGTACAGCACCCCTGCAAGGCCCTCAAAACTGCTGAAACGGTTCAGCAACGTTATCAGAAAAAAATACAGGACAAACCCTGTCAGACAAAGGACATTTCCACGCCATCCCTGATATTTTCTGTCAGAAGCATGGTGTATATATTCCATGGCGACTGCTGCAGACAATGCATTTATAATGTATCCGGTAATCTCAATCTTCCCCCTCTTTCTGCTGCTTTATTTGCTCAGCGATCCTTTTTCTTCTGTTTTTTCCCATATCCAGCTCAGTACCATCTGACAGCCTCACAGTTCTGACTCCGGTTTCTACAATATATTTCACATTGACCAGATAGTTTTTATGTACTCTGAGAAATCCATACCTGCCCCATTCCGCTTCCAGAGATTTCAGCGACCCGTACAGCTGCAGCAACGTCTGATCCATCATATGAACCATAATTGTATGACGGCTGCACTCCGCATACAGAATAGAATCCAGCCGCACATCACGCAGTCCAAAGCCATCCGGCATCCGATACCGAAGCTGCGTTTTTACGGTCATTTCGAAATATTTCCGCAGTGCTTTCATCATATCCCGCTCCAACGCGCTCTTTCTTACAAACCACAGCGGCGTATATTCCCAGGCATCAAAAACCACATTTTCATGGTTGGACACAAACACGATCTTTAATCGGGGATTCTCCATATACAGCTTCCCGGCCAGATCAAAACCGTTCAGCTTCGGCATCTCCCAGTCCAGAAACACAAGACTGAAGCCATGGATCTGACAGTCTCTGCACAGCGATTTTCCATTCCGATACAGATAGAGAGAAATATCCTTTTCTCCCAGCTTCTCTGCACTTTTGCAGAAGGCCTGTCGAATCCGCTCCAGATCCGCCTGAGAATCATCACATATCCCAATCCTCAGCTTTCCTGCATTATCAGTGGTGAACATACACGAAACCTCCTGAACTTTATATGATAGACCGGATCGCTGTCAATCCATCTCTTTTTCAGCAATATTTTACAAAATTTCCCCTTTCCAGGAAACCCAAAGTGCATACTTTGCTCTTTTTTCCATGTATTTTGCAAAAAGCCCTGCAAAATTTCCTGCAGGGCAAGACAGTATCCATATGAACAGTCCATCTGATTTTACAGAAATGTTTCCGTCTGCGTCTCTTACCAGCTTCAGATTTTGACTGCAGACAGGGCCAGTACAGCAATTCCGCAGAGCAAAACCAGAACCCCTGCAATCTTCACTGCCGCCGGCCCCGGAGCCTTCGGAAACCATGACTGAAACTTCTCATACGGAACAAGCAGAAGGCCTGCACCGGCTCCCAGAAATAATATGGCTCTGATGATGTTAAAAATGGACATCTTTTTTTCTTCCTCCTTTATATATTTTTGAGACCGATCACCGACAACGCCAGAATGACAGTCCTGCACAGCAGAATCAGAACACCTGTAGCTTCCACCACTGCCGATCCGGGAGCCTTCGGAAGCTTCTTCGGGTCGTAATACACCACCGGGTTATTCGCACAGTAAGCATACAGATTCAGCCCATCCCTTCGGTACACATCCTCTTGCAGGAATCTTCCAGCTGCCGGATGATAGAACCGTGCACGCAGGTAATACTGAGCAGTGATCTCGTCATATTTCCTTATATGCATATTTTACATTTTCATTATCAAAATCTAATTTTCCTTCAGCTGAAAGAGCATTATATAACGCTTCATCGCCAGGTCTGTTACCTCCTAAACCAAATGTAAATGTCGCTTCGTGAGTCTCTTGTGCAACATTTAGACAAGAACCCTTATCTTTAGATACTTTTGTAGATTTATCCATTGGCACGTGATTTTGAGTCCAAGTTATTTTATAAAGTTGTTGCAATATCAATTCCTTTTCCCTCTGTAAGAAATTCAGTCAATGAATCAGCAATTTTTTCAGCATATGTAAAGGATAATTCACCTGAGCTTGTCCTATACAGCCCTTTTCCATCGTTTCCTTCCCCATAAAAGTAAACCAAGTCACCTACATCATCACCAATAAGCCAAGCACATTCTAAAAATTCTTTCGTTGAATCTCTGAAAAACTCTTCATACTTTTGTAGTGCCATTTTTGCATCCCATATATATATCATGTTCCCAGTCTCATCGACCGAAAAAACAATACCCCAATTTCCCACCCCAGAAACATTTTTTAAAAATTCAATATAATCGTCAGGTAGTATTATTGGTGCTATATTTATTATTTTTTCAATTTCGTTTTCACCTCCAACGCAAATTTCTCCATCATCAATTGTTAACCTTTGATTTAAATTATCTAAAATACTCATTTTTCACCTCAATTTTCTTTACAAACATTTTTGTTTTTTTCTTCTTCTACTTGTTCTCTTACTGCTTGTTCAATAGTTTCTCTATCATATTCTATTTTTACCAAGTCACCTTTTAATATTTTTTCTCTATTCTGCTCATTTAAAGCATCTAACATTTTATAATTTCTTTCCAGTTCTGAAAGCACAACTTCTTCAGACATTCCTGACTTAACCAAATCTGTCGCACCAAAAATCAATTCGCAATTTAACGTTGATGAATAATCTCCACCTCTGGCTCTTAGTCTATCGCCTTGACTATTATTCGCAATGGTGTGCGGTGCCACTTTTTTATTGCCATTTCTATCTGAGTAATATCCAGTTCCCAGAGAAATTGTTGGAGCTTTCTTATAATCATAACCATATGCTTTTAAATTTTCTTTTGCCCATTGTCCTTGCAACATATGATGAGATTGAAAATTATTCCCTTCATAGTAACTACTAGGGCCTACATTTTTAAATGCGTTCTGGTGATCATGATTTTGATAATATGAATATCCAGAGCCAGCATTATCATAGTTTATCTTAAGATAGTCCGTATTTGACAGTTTATACCCGCTCGGATCATAATACACCACCGGATTATTTGCACAGTAAGCATACAGATTCAGCCCGTCCCCGCGGTACACATCCTCCTGCAGGAATCTTCCAACTGCCGGATGGTAGAAGCGCGCCCGCAGATAATACTGCCCGGTGATCTCATCATACTGCTGGCCGGTGTACAGGATCCGGTTCCGAACGGTTATGTTCCGGTTCTGCAGATTGCCGAAGGCATCATACTGATAACTGTTTTTGATCTCCCCGTCCAGTCCTGTGATGTAAGCAGTGCTGTTCTGCTCATCCAGGTGACAGGGATGGTATCCCTCCTTTCCTCTGTTCCATACGGCCGTGGCTCCATAGCCCAAGATATAACGGCTGATGGTATCTCCCGCTTCATCCAGCTCTGACAGCAACTCTCCGTTAAAATACAGAAACCTGGTTTCCACGCTGTTCTCCACGGTCCCGGCGCGCAGGCCTTCTGCATCATACCGGTTCTCCAGCCGCCCGCCGTCCGGCATGGTGACTGCCGTCTGCCGGTTGAACACATTGTAGGCGAACAGGGTATTTCCTTCTGTCCCCGCTGCTTCCAGAAGATTTCCCTGCCGGTCGTAATGGTAGGCCGCATACCCGCCGTCCCAGGTCCGGCTGACAAGCTGGTTCTTCCGGTTATAATTATACTCCTCTTTTCCGTTCTTATCCAGCTTTTTCAGACGGTTTCCGCATGAATCGTAGACATATGCCGTCTTATCCCCTTGATGTACCTCGTCTGTCAGACGGTCCATGCAGTCATAGCGATAAGAAGCCTCCTGCTTTGCCAGACTTCCGTCCGAAAGCAGGCAGCTTCCGGACTTCAGGGTACGGTTCCCGTTCAGATCATACTCATAATACAGATCCGAGATCGTCCCGCCTCCGCCTTTTTCCAGATGCAGGCGGACGAGGTTGCCGTCCGTGTCGTATTCGTACCGGGTACGGATGCCGTTTCCATGAAGGATCTCCGCCAGCTTTCCTCCGGGCGTATGGGTATATTCTGCGAGTGCCTGTCCGTTTTCGTCTGTTACTGCCGCAAGCTTTCCTCTCCAGTCGTAGCGGTAGTGAATGGTCTTTCCGCTCCCGTCTGTCAGGCTTTCCAGACTTCCGTCCGAAAACCAGGTACAGGAAAGAAGCGTCCTGCCGGAAGCGGACTTTCTAAGAAGCTTTCCGTCAGCCCGGTATTCATAAGTGTAGCAGAAACCTCCGGCTGCTGCTTTCCTCACCCTGCCGGCAGTATCGTATTCCCAGCTTCTTGTGATGGTATTCTTACCGGCTGCGTCGGTTCCGGTCTCAAGCACCGGGTTTCCATCCACGTTATACGTGGTCCTTACCCGATTCCCGTTCCGGTCTGTATGGAGTACCATGCGCCCTTCCCGGTCGTAGCGGAAAGTCTCGCTGCAGCCTTCCTGGTCGATGATCTCGCAGACCAGGCCCTGGCTGTTGTAGCGGTAGGTGATCACGCCGCCGTTGGCGTCCGTCGTACTGGTGATATTTCCGGCAAAGTCGTAGGTATACCCTTCTTCTCCTCCGTCTGCATGCTGCACCTTCTGAACCCGTCCCCAGCCGTCCATGCCGTAACCGGTCCTGTTCTCATTTCCGTCCTTTATGCCGGTGATCCTGCCTCTGCTGTCGTAGCAGAAGCTCTGTACCGCCTTTCCCGCCTTACGGCTTCTGGCTGTGTGGATCTCGGTCTCCTGTCCGTTGATTCAATAGTTGTACACGATCTCCTGTCCGTCCGCTCACGTGA
>VSND01000134.1 GCA_009774145.1 Lachnospiraceae bacterium
GGATTCATGCATTGTTTGTGCCGGAAGGCAGGTACGACGTAAGGAGGGCATGCCGCCCGGCATGTCTGGAAGTTTGATACTTCGACCCCGATGGGCCGGGCTATGCTGAATATCTGCATTGTATTCGCCCAGCTTGAACGTGAGACAATTCAGAAGCGTGTCACAGACGCCTACTATTCCCGGTGCCTGAAAGGTTTCCACATGAGCGGACAGGCACCATACGGTTATCAGTTAGAGCCTACTGTGGTAGAGGGTATCCGTACAAAGAAAATGGTTGCCGACCCCATAGCCGCCGACCATGTACGGCTGATGTTTGAAATGTACGCTGAACCGGAAACCTCCTTCGGAGATATTACCCGATACTTCGAGGAACAGGGTATCAAGATTTACGAGAAGTCAATGGTTCGGAGTTTTCTTTCCCAGCTTTTGCGAAACCCCGTTTATGCACAGGCCGACTTGGAGCTGTACGAATTTTTCAAGAGTCAGGGCGCAGCGATTGTCAATGACGCTTCTGACTTTGCCGGAACAAACGGCTGCTATCTCTATCAGGGGCGGGATGTGAAGGAGGACAAGGACAGGTGCTTAAAAGACCAGATACTTGTTATCGCTCCCCATAAAGCACTCATTTCCTCTGACACATGGCTGAAATGCCGGAAAAAACTTATGGCAAATACCACCTTCCAGCAGGGACGGAAACCGAAGAACACTTGGCTGGCCGGAAAAATCAAATGCGGTCATTGTGGGTATGCGCTGAAAGCCACCCATGTGCCAAACAGCACCGGGTATTTCCGCTGTACCAAACGGACGGAAAATAAAGGCTGTCCGGGCTGCGGGAAAATCCGCAAAGAAGAATTTGAGCAATTCATTTTCTCGGCCATGCAGGAGAAATTCAAAGACTTTCAGATACTCCACGGCAGAGAGGAAAAAGTCAATCCGAAACTGACCGCCTATCAAGTGGAGCTGGCATAGGTGGAGGCAGAAATTGAAAAGCTGCTGGATACGCTGACCGGAGCCAATGCGACCTTGCTTGCCTACGCTAACAAAAAAATTGAAGAACTGGACACCCGACGCCAGACCATTTCAAAGGCAATCGCCGAATTGAGCGTTGAAACCATATCTCCCCAGCAGATAAAGAAGTTGTCCTATTATCTCGACAACTGGGAGAGCATAGATTTTGACGACAAAAGAAAAGCCGCCGATGGTTTGATCTCTACGATCAAGGCCACCAGCGACCGTGTTCAGATAGAGTGGAAAATCTGACATTTCTGCTCTATCGCCCCTCATTTCTATTTTATCTTGTTTGTACCCCTTGTACACCGATGTTTAAAAAAAGAGATACCAAAAATAAAATACAGAGCGGTTTCAGGATGGAAGGAGATGGATATAAAGGAACTGGCAGATCTGGTTGGAAATAAAGGATGTACGATGGTGCCGGCACATCTGGCAGGAGGTATTGCATCCGGAAATTTTAAAGGGATACAGTTATTCGCACTGGATTTTGATCATGGATGTAAATTTGATGAGATAAAAAAGAAATGTGGAAATTTTGGAATTTCCATATCGTTTGCATATCATACGTTCAGCGCTACGCCGGAAGAAGAAAGATTCCGGGTCGTATTTACATATGAATGTCTGATAGAAGATCCGTTTGCAGCGAAAGTAATCTTATATATGCTGATGAAAATATTTCCGGAATGTGACAGTGGCTGTAAAAATCTGGATCGTATGTTCTTTGGGGGAAAAGAACTGATATATGTTAATGGGGACGCACGTATTGCTTTGGTGCAACTGCTCCCTGTTTTTCTGGACACCATAGATACGGAGAGAAATTATAAAAGGAATATACAGTGCTTTTCTAAAAAAATTTGTTTTTGACCAGAGTCTGCATTTTGCAGTCTAACAGTCTGCTTTCTACATAATCCAGTCGTTGTCTCTGCCTCAGCTCCTGTAGATCAGCCTCGCGTAATGCCTGAATAATGATGCAAATCCGTTCGTTTTCCATGTATAGAGTTCCCAACTGGAAACATTCCAGCATGGATTTGATCTTTTCGATATCATAACCCAATACGATACATATGATGATCATTTTATCATAGCTGATTCTTTTAGTTTTGTTGAAAAAATCATATAGATGAGAATGCGACATATAACAATGCTGTGTAAACTGATTAACAGACGGGAACTGACGTTCTATTTCCTGACGTAGCCAAAGCTTCTCTTTTTTTAGATCAGTAAATTTTTCGGGGATTGCAGGCTGTCCACTGGTTGCTTTCTGAAATCGTTCATCAGCTGATAATTTTACATTTTTATCCATTATACAACCTCTTTCGTCATTTATTTACCCGATTCTACAGTAATATGTAATTCTTTACAAGAAAAACCTGTCGAAAGTATTTGGCACTTTTCGACATTTTACTCTTTACTCATATAAAAGTAACTGGGACGTAAATTTGTCGCTGGCAGCGACAAAGGAAATGAGTCAAAGAGGTTATAATAGTTAAGAAACAGGTGACTGTAATTTGCTGTTTTGGCAAAATGAGCAGAATACGAAAGGAAAAATGAAAATGGAATTGAATTATTTTAAAGAGATACTTTTTGATCTGGTGAATGAAAGTGATAAGCTGGCTGTATTGGATATAGAAGAAGATTACAATAATAATACAATGATCTTCACGATGCCTGATGGACGCCGGATACTGATGGAGTGCAGGACGATAGAATGAAAAAAGCCTGGAAACTGCCCAGAGGCGAGTGACCTCTGGGCATCAGGTCCATGGATAGCCTGTTCACTTGATGAATATAACAATTTCTGTTATAAATTTTTCTACTAAGACAAGTTGAGAATGGGAAAGATTTTCCAGTTTTGGAATGAGTTCCTGAAGATATTTTGTGTTATCTGCTTTTTCGGCAGGAGAAATTTCAATAATATCTTCAATACCAATCTGAAAAATAGAACATAAGCAGATGATTTTTTCAATAGTAAAATTACGTTCTCCTCTTTCCAGCTGGGCATAATATTGTGTATCCAGATTTAACAGTTCCGCGAGTTGTTCTTGGGTCATATGATTTAGTAATCGATATTTCTTGATGTTCCGGGAAATGGAATCAGGTATTTTTCTGTTCATTTATAAAAACTCCTTATTTTTAGATTATCCCTAAAATGCATAAATAATAAGATTTTTTATGCTTCGGTTACTATTACAAAATGCTATATATATGGTAAAATAAACATGAGGTGATTTAGCAGAGAGTAAGGGGAGGTGCTATGGATAAAAAAAACAGAATACTGGCAATATTATATCGTCTTTTAACTGGAGAACATATATCGCAGAAGGATCTGGTGAGTGAATACGGAGTTGAAGAGAGAAGTATTCGTCGGGATATTGCAGTTCTCCGTCAGTTCCTTTCGGAGAATCGGGAGCGGGTTGGTGATCTGGAGCTGCTTAGAAAAAATGAAGTTTATTATCTGAACCATACAGATTTGCTGTCGCCGGATGAACTGCTTCTGGTCATAAAAATATTGATCGGAAGCCGGGTTATGGATGAAACGAAGCTGCAGAAGCTGTTGGAGAAGCTGATGCGGGGTTACAGCTGTCAGAACAGGGAATTCATTATAAATCTGTTTAAGGATGACATGAAATTATATCGCTCTGCTGGAGATAGCGGAAGTGCAGATCTGTTTGAACGGGTGTGGAAGCTGGAAGGAATGATACGGAGAGGAAACGTAATCAGGATCAGCTATGAACGGCTTGATAATGAACTGGTAGACAGAGAATTATATCCTGTCTCGGTTGTTTTTTCAGAGTATTATTTCTATTTGATTGCCTGCCGTGCAGGTAAGGAAGACATGATGGCAATCTATTATCGTCTGGACCGGATAAAATCAATGAAGGAGCTGGATCAAAAGGCTTGTTTTGGCACAAATGGACGATACGGCCTGAGTGATGCAAAACGCTATAGCCAGAATATGTTTATGGGGAAGAGAATAGTGATCCGGTTTGTCTATACAGGTCCATCCATAGAAGCGATTCTGGACAAGTTTCCGACAGCGAAAATTGTTCGGAGAGATGAAGAGGGAGTGGAATTGACAGCAAGTGTGGAGTACAGCCGTGGGACGATTATGGAACTGTTGTCTCAGGGAAGCTGGATTCGGGTACTGAAACCAGATAATGTGGTGAAGGACATACAGAACGAATTAAGAGTGATGAAATCGTATTACACGGGGGAATAAAATTGGTGTGAAAAAAGAACCATAAAAGTGTTTAATTATTGTACTTGGAAAGAGAGGTGGGTTCATGAAAAATGGAATAATTGGTTTGAAGAAGATATCCGGATGTACAAAAAAATCGATGTTTACTGGAATCCTTGATGTTATCGCTTTGCCAGGTTTATCTTATGTTGTACAATTTTTGGTCGAACCTGAATGTGATACGCTGATTTGGTCAGGAGAAGAATTATTTACTCCAGATAGTTCTGTACAGGTGCTTGATAATGTACTGGATGGAACGGGAAAATCAATTGTAACCATACATATTAAATTTAGTTCAAATGTCACGATTGCTGCACACGCTGTTGAGATGATAAAAAACAAAGAAAATAAAAACTCATTTATACATTGGAAGGGATAGATAATTCAATTTTGTAATGGAAATATCATTCATAAGGCACATGCAATAGAGAATGATCTGCCAAAAAGATTTGTTAAAATCTGGTATCAGGATTATGATCTGGCGCCAACAGATCATCATTTCCAGATTGAGTTAAGGGGGTTTGAACAATGGGATGAAGGAACTATTTTGAATTACTTTGGATGCTGTATTCATCGGATTTAATCAATTTACCTCGGATAAGTTTTTATCTCGGATAATGCGCCCTATCCAAGAACTCGGATAGGGCGCATTTATATACCACATGAATGTGGTATGTGCGGTCTTGCAGACGGCGTTTTGTGCCTGTCGGCACAAAAGGAAACGGCGGGAGTTACCCGCAGA
>VSND01000135.1 GCA_009774145.1 Lachnospiraceae bacterium
ATTTGTGTGCAAGCTTATTATACACCAAAGTGTCTCATACGGCATTTTTTTCTATAAAAACTTGTAAAGTGGTGTAACTTTATTTCTTATATTTATTTGTTTACATATTTTTATATCATCCAATATTTGTCTTTCACCTACCTGCACTATGAGCGATGGGCTTCCAGATGTTAAAAAAAAGCCTAATGCCTGATTTCCTGGAATTTTTCCGCCTAATGGATCAATATGAAAATGGGTCTGACTCATTCTATCAATATCTTCATATAACCAAAATAAATTTGTGGCGAAACCAATCAATGCTGCTTTACTGAATGTAAATTCCACCTTACAATCTTTATCAAGGCTTACACCTGATAGAGTCAGCTCTGATATTTCTTCCATTTGAACATGTTTATTTAACTCAAGAATCATATCTGTCTCCTGTTTCTATTAAAAGGACTTTTTCCAGGTATTCTAATATTCACCTCTGTGATTGGAAGAATCGTTTCATTTTCATCAACATAAATATGTAAATCATAAACCGTTCTCCCTCCTGCAGTTTGCACTTCTAAATTCCAATGATTACCAGCAGGATCATGAAATTACCCTAAACTGCTTCCTGACAACGAATAATTTCTTCTTCCCTGTCTCAATGTCATGTGATTAGGTGAACTATATTTATCAACTTCTTCATTTCCGTCATCCTCCCAACCACAGCAAGAGCAAATATCATATTCTCCACGTTTCCAAAGAGTTTTCTTTCCACAGCAGGGACAAGGATATTGAATTGGTTCTTCTCCGGTTACATCTACCTGTTTGTCTAATATCTCACTAACAATACTGGAAAGTTTTTCATTTGAATACTGTCCATAACTCAACTCACTTATTAATTTCACCAACTCATTATATTTTGAAGACATTATATCTTCTTGTGGCTCATCATAATCCAACAATTCACTTTGCAGATTCCCAGGCAAATGATAAAACACCTCATCCGATTCACCCAATCCCCACGCATTATAAATAAGGAGTTCTCTGTCTTCTTTTGTCAAACATTCATTTGCAACTATAATTTTTATTGCTTCTTCTCTATTCATCTTCATTCCTTTACGTTATTATAGATGTACATCAACTTACAACTTATGAATCATCTTAATCCTAATAAAACATAGCCTTACAATATGCGGCCTCGCAAAGCATGACAACGTTTGTTGCTCCGCCAGATCATTACATCACAAACGCATGCTCCACAAGGAAATTCCATGCCTCTTCCACCTGTGCCGTGATATCTTTTCCCTGAAACAGAACCGTCTCTTTCGGAAATTCCTGCTTGATATCCGTCACACCAACCGCAAGCAGCTTATTTGCCAGGTAGTTCATCTCGCCGGAGAACAGCGGGTTCGGCTGCACCGCCCTCCAGCGGTTTTGCTTCCGCAAAATAAAATGCCCTGTCAAAAAATGCGCCATCTGTGTCCGCAAGCGCCTTATGCTGTTTGTCCCCGTCCACACAAGGCAGGACAACAACCGAAAATTCATCAATCATATCTTCTTTCAGAAAACCGCCGTTTATGGATCCCTGCCAGAAAATAGATTCCGGTAGCTTTTATGTTCCTGCCAAGATTTTTAAAGAAGCGCAGCAAGATATTCGGATCCGTGTCCTTGCTTTTCGGTTCCTCAAATCCTTTGAAATTAAAAAATCCTCTTTCCCTGTAAAATATCCGCACCAGCATCCCTGCCCCAATCCCGCACGCAAAGCCTGACAGTATCCGTATCATAAGCGCAGTCATTCCAAGGGCGGCGCTGTAGATAATAAGCTGGGGATTGAGCAGGATGGAAGACATCATAAAAGCCGCCAGCCAGTCATCTTTCATCCCGTTTTTTGAGAATGAGGCCGCGATCGGGATCGTTCCATACATACAAAGAGGCGACGCAATCCCCAGCCCGCTGGCCGCAATAATCCCAAAAACGCCCAGTTTCCGTTCTCCAAGGGAACGAAACATATGATGGATACGTTCTTTTGCAAAAACAGAAACCAAAGATCCGATGACCATTCCCAGCACCCAGTACGGAAAGATCTGTCTCAGCTGTATGGTAAAGTAATACCAGATATATACAAATTCTCTGTGAAGAACCTCCGCCATCTGCCACCTCACATGTCATTCATCAACGGAAATCAACCGGTATGTCCGACTCCCAAGCCCGATCTGCTCCGCATATTCCAGCGTATGCAGGCCGTTCAGGGATTCAATCCGGTTTACCAGGGAAGCTCCGTCCCCGTCCTTCTGCGCATAGATCAGATCGGATACATGCCTGATCCAGAGCCACCGGGTCTGTGGATGCCAGTATCCCAATATCATGCATATCCGGCTTTGCCGGATGCCCGTTGCAGTCACAGTCCACAGACAGCCGATTCATTACATTGATATAGACAATCTGCTTATCCAGCGCATCCACTACGGATTTCCCGGCCTCGCCCATGGATTCCAGAAAAGAATCCTGGTCGCCACCCCAGGGACTGGAAGAACTTTCTCCTGCAGTATGGATCAGGCATTTCCCTTCACTGGAACCAAGCCCAATGGAAATATTCTTGATGGCACCGCCGAAGCCCGCCATTGCATGTCCTTTGAAATGGGACAGTACCAGATAGGAATCGTAATCGCCAAAATGGGCGCCCACCAGATTTTCCGTAAGATGTGTGCCTCCTGACACGGGCAGACCCATGGAACCATCCTCATCCAGAATCTGAACATCCGCGATGTCTGTAAAACCGTGGTCTTCGGCCACCTGATAGTGCATGGCCGTTTCTGCACGGGAGCCGCCGTATGCCGTATTACATTCCACAATTGTGCCGTCCACCGCCTGCACCACATCGGGTTGCTGCACAGTCCCCTCCATTCCGCCCAGGCTGCTGTTATCTTCCTCTGACTGCTCCTCCGGAGCGTCCGTTTCCTCTTGATGGTCTGACATTTCACCGGCAACAGATGACTGGTCTGTACTGTCATTCAAATCTGCCTTCCCGCATCCTGCCATACTTCCGATCAGAAGCAATGTGGACAGGACAGCTGCCATAAATCTCTTTTTCATATAGCGCCTCCTTACAGTTATTTATCAGTGCCTTCAGAGCATCGGTCACAGCAGGACAGACTGTGCCTCACTTTCCACAGTCTGCCCAAACCGGTATTCCGAATTTTCACAATTTTACTCAATGCAGTTTATACACACCGGTACGGATTGCCGCAATCACACCGCCGTCGATCAAAAGATCCGTACCTGTGATAAATTTTGCATGTTCACCCAGCAGAAATGCGCCCGCCTCCGCAATCTCCTCTGAGGTTCCTGTCCGCATGGCGGCAGACGCATCGATCATCTGCTGATAGCCCTCTCCTGCGGCGGCAAATTCGTCATAGGCAAGGGGCGTCACAATCACACCCGGACTTATGGTATTGATACGGGCCCTGCGCTCTTTCCATGTGGTTGCGGCCGCTTTCTGTGCCTGCAGATGGTTCACCCTCTTTGCGATCATATAAGCCAGTCCTGAACTGGTGGCTGTTTCTTTGATGAACGGAACGTCCATCAGTTTCTCTGTAGGAGTCTTCAAAATTTCAAGCTCCGTTTCATTGGGAATCGGATACATATATCCTGTCTGGCTGGAAATAATAAGCCCTGCCCCTCCCTCTGCCATCACTTTGCCAAAAGCATCCACCGCATAGCCGGTCCCTGCCATGTCAAGGCTTAAGATATGCTCCGGGCTTGCCTGATTGGGGGAAGCCCCTGCCGTATCAATAAAATACATCACATTTCCAAGGGATGCGGCCTTTTGGGCAAATGCCTCAACGGAATCTTTCTCCATGGCATCCACGATACAGGTTTCCACATCATATCCGCCATATTTAAAATCACCGGATACCTTTTCCAGATTTTTCTCGCTGATATCTCCCAGCAGGATCTTCTTACCTGCAGCGATCCTCCTTACAATTGCGCATCCCATGCTGCCTGCCCCAAGCAGTGCAATGACATCTTTGTTTTCCTTACGATCAAAAATCATGATTCTCTACCTCCTGAAATTTATCTTCACAACGCAATTCCCAATTTTTCCACCCATTTTTCAAGCGCCTTATCACTTTTCTCCACATCATCGCCATGGATTGCCAGACCTTCTTTCATCCTTGCTCCGGGACATAGCCGGGCAATATCATTCAGAGAGTTGGAAAATCCGCTGCCGCCATGGGTGATCAGCGGGCAGATTGTCTTCCCGAAAAAATCATAGCTCTCTAAAAAGGTAAACAGCGCCATGGGCATTGTCGTCCACCAGTTGGGAAAAGCCAGGATCACATTTTCATACTCATCCATATTTTCAACCTTTGCCGTCAATACAGGACGGGCATTTTCTTCATACTCCTTTTTGGCTGCGGCAATCTTCTCCATGTGGTCATCCAGATACTTTTTTACGGTATCAATATAAAACAGATCGCTGTCAACCAGTTTATGAAGCTTCTTTGCCACCACTTCCGTATTTCCTACTTCTAAGTATCCAATGCCCCCATGGGTATAATTCTGCCCGGCATGTGAAAAATATGCGATCAATGTTTTCGCCACTCTCTTTTCCTCCTGACCTCTGTCTGTATTTTGTTTTCAGCTCTGAGTCTTTCCATAGGGCTATTATAGTTCTATCTTTCAGCTCTCACAACACCAGTTCTCCGTGATGTGGGGTTTATGCCACACATTATGCAAAAATGTGGCATAAACCGGATCAGGACATTTTACATCGACTGATCCGGAAAAAGAAAAGCTACTCCGGGGCATTGACGGATATCCAGTCCCCATTTCTCTTTTCAAACCAGTGTGTCCCCTTCATGCGGTAAGTGCCTCTTGCGCCATAAGGAACTGTTAAGAAATAACTTTTAATCTTGGGGCTTAATAACATAGTTCCATTTTCCAAGTGTCTCACAAGG
>VSND01000136.1 GCA_009774145.1 Lachnospiraceae bacterium
TTTTTTGCAAAAAGTTTGGATTTCTCCTAAGTTTGGATTTGTGGAAAAATCCAAAAGTTTTGATTTTTCCATAATGCTTGTCTTTTGGTCTTTGGTTGCTTTGGTTCGGAATAGTATGGTGCTGGCGGTCTATCTCTTGTTTTCGGTTGCTTGCTTCTTTACCGTACATGAGCCTTCTCATAAGATTTCCCGCTGTTTTGAATGATCATCTCACGTATCCCTTCATCCGGGTCATCAATCCCTGTCACCGCCCCGTCCTTACGAACTCCTACGAAAACCGTACCTCCTTCTGCATTTACAAACGCAAGAACTTCTTTACGGATATCTTGGACGTACTTCTGTTTAAATTCTACATTCTGATTCCCGAACTTTAACATAACTGCCGTTTCGTTCCTTTCCTTCCTTTCTTTCTTATGCAAAAGAAAGGAAGAAAAGTCAAGGCGGACGTTTACTGCACTGCCTTTTTGATCGCCTGCGCCATCACTTCCGCCGCCAGCGTTCCTGCCACATTGATATCTGCCTCTGCATTTCCTGCAGAAGCCGCATAGATTGTATCTCCGTCTGCCATGGTTCCCACCGGGCGGATACAGCGTCCGTAAGCGCTTCTTGCCATGGATGCAATCTTGCTCATCTCCGCTTTGGAAAATCTGCCGTTGGTCACCACTGCGCCGATGGTCGTATTGCTGTTAAACAGGTCCTGCCGCTGCCGGATCTGGCAGAGCATCTGACAGGTATCCGCAAATCCCTGTCCGTCCTCTGTGCGAAGTCCTGCAATCTTCCGGCCATTTTCCGGATCATAAATATCGCCCAGCGCATTGACAACCACGACCGCCGCCATCTGAAGACCGCCTGCTGCCACTGCATGAATGCCAAGCCCTGCTTTCATGGAACGTTCCATGCCGCAGAGCTTTCCGACCGTTGCCCCGGTGCCGCCGCCCACGCTTCCGGTCAGCGGCCGATTTTTTTCTGCATCTGCGCAGGCTGCGTAGCCCATATCCGCATCCGGGCGGATGTCCGCCCTGCCGCATCCCAGGTCGTAGATACAGGACTGACATACCAGCGGTACTTTTGCGTAACCGGTCTCATATCCCACTCCCCGCTCCTCCAGATAACGCATCACACCGTCGCCCGCCGCCAGTCCGAAAGCGGAACCGCCGGACAGCACGATGGCATGGACCGGATTGTCCGCTGTGAGCGGAGAAGCCAGCGGCGTCTCTCTGGAAGCAGGGCCTCCTCCGCTGATGTCCACGCCGACCTTCGCACCCTGATCAAAGAGAAGGACGGTAACTCCGGTCTTTGCATCTGCGTTCTGAGCGTTTCCGATCCGAACGCCTTCTATCTCGGTGATGGATATTTCTCTTACCATTTTTTCTGTACCTCCGTTTATGGTTCTGCGTCTGTTATGCCGCCTTCAGCGCCGCTCCCAGCGCTCTGGATACCGCGCTCGCAATAACAAAACAGACGCCTGCTTCGATCACTCCCTGGATTCCCACAAATGCCAGAACAAACATGAACGGGTTGGATACCCCAAGAGCAGTCACAAAACTCTGAATATAATCCGTATGATAAAAAATTAACACAACTGCGCTCATAAAGAACACGGTATTCAGAAGCGGGCATGCCAGACTGGCCGCAAAATATGCGCTGTTCCCGGCTGCCTTCTGCACTGCCCGAAAGACCAGTCCGCAGAGCAGTCCCTCCAGAATTCGGGGAACAATACAGGTAACTGCAGTTCCCACCGGATTGATGCTCAGAAGCATGGAGCCAAAGGAGCCGCCCATAAAACACTGGATCAGGCTGGTGATGCCGAATGCCAGTCCGCAGACTGCACCGCCCTTTGGTCCCAGGATAATCGCTCCCACCGCCACCGGTACGGTCAGAAACGTGATCGAGATCCCGGGCGTCCGGAAATATCCCAGCGGAGTAAATGCCATGATAAAGATAATGGCAGTCATCAGTGCCAGCTCTACCATATAGAGCGTCTGTCGTGTGTTGTTGCTGTTCATTTTTTCTCCTTTTTTGTCTGATAAAACGGCGCATACAGCGTCCCCTGTCTTTCAGCACTTTTTATTCTGGGGAAAGTGAACGGAATTCGTAAGAGCATCAGAAAAGATCTGCCGGATGGCAGACATAGGACATAGATATACTGCAGAAGTTGCCGCCGGAAAGGTCAGCACTTGATTTCCGATACATCTTCTTCCGAATGACGTTCCTCTATACTATAACACAAAACTCCAGAAAGACAAGAAGTTTTTTCATTGACTTCTTTGTCTTCCCGTGTTATTCTATATTTAGACATTTAGAAAATTATCTAAATATTGGTTTGAAAAAGGGGGAGAAGACATGGGATTTCAGGACAGCTTCAAGGCACTGTCAGACCCTACAAGAAGAGAGATCCTGACGCTTCTGCGGGCAGGCCCTCTGTCCGCCGGAGAGCTTCTGGAGCATTTCTCCATCACCGGAGCCTCGCTCTCACATCATCTGTCCACTTTAAAGCATGCCGGGCTGATCGATGATGAGAAAAAGGGAAAATATATCTTCTATACGCTGAACACTACTGTACTGGATGATATCCTGAACTGGATGATGTCCCTGAAAGGGACTGAGAAAGGAGAATCTGATCATGAAAAACCGTAAATTACGCATTCTTACCTATCTGCTGGCTCTGGCAGGCATCCTGCTGACAGCCGCGCTCTATCCGATCCTGCCGGAACAGATTCCGACCAACTGGAATATGGATGGAACTGTTACTTACGGCAGCCGGTATACGATCTTCATCACCGCCGGTATGGGACTTCTGTTCGCTGTTCTGTTTGATATTCTGCCAAAGATTGATCCCCGCCGAAAAAATTATGAAAAATTCGGCCGCTTTTATGACCTGTTCTGTGTCCTGATGGAGATCTTTATGCTGATGGTAAATGGAGTCATCATAACCGAAACACTGCATCCAGGCACGCTTTCCGTACCCATGTTCATCTTGCTGAGTGTCGGCATCCTGTTTGTTGTCATCGGAAATTTCATGCCCAAATTCAAGAGTAATTTTTACATGGGCATCAAGACGCCGTGGACCCTCTCCAGCGATGAGGTCTGGCGCAAGACTCACCGGCTGGGCGGCAGATGTTTTTTCCTGTCAGGACTGCTGTTCATCATCTGTGCATTTCTGCCGGAAAGTCTCATCAGTCTCTGTGTCATTGCAGTTCTCATCGTCTGTTTTATCCCTGGGCTCATGTCCTGGATCTGGTGGAGGCAGGAGCAGAAGAATTTATAACACTGCAGCCGCCGGGGACTCCTGAAAAGTCTTCCGGCGGCTGCTTTTATTCTTCTTTGGACGCCTGATCCGGTTTTTCTCCCACTCCGAATTTTTCCAGAATCCGCGGAATCATCTCTCTGGTAACTGGCAGGGAAAAGCCCATCGGATTCACCATATATGCCTTCGCGTCTTTGACCCAGAATTTTCCAACCTCCGGAAAGGGCACCTGAATCGGACGCAGGTTCTTTTTTCCCTGCACATATTTCTGGAATTCCCACAGATCTGTAAATACCGGAAAAAAGGTATCTCCGTTCTGGTGTTTCAGATAAGGAAGCTGGCATCTCTTCAGATCAATCTTCTGCTCTTTTTCCTGACCCGCCGGAGGAAGCACTGCCAGAAACAGCTTTGCCCTGACCAGATTGGAGGAAAATTCCTCATCCAGCGCCTGCAGATTTTTCCTGTCCACATATTCCTTTTTCCTGCGCGCCTCCTGCATCAGATAGAGTCCGGTGAGCTGGAGATTGGGCTGATACATTCCGTTTCCGTTGATCTTTTTTTCATAATCTTCCGGAAGCAGTCCGGCAAGCTCCAGAGACTGCGCTTTTCGTCTCTCCGGTTTATAGCATACCGCATTTACTCCCATAAAAGGCAGGGTACTCAGCTGCTGCCGTACCTGATTCAGATAGAGCCGTTTCTTCTCTCCATCCGGTCTGTCCGGATTCACCGGTACCTGTACCTCCACGGTCTTCAGTTCCCGCACCGCGGTACGGATTCCTTTTTCCTCCAGTTCCTTTCCTGCTTCCTCCGCTTCTGTCTTTTTCTGATACAGGCGGATCTGATCGTTATAGTTCTCCTCCTCGCATTCCACATAGGGCATATTCGTCAGAGGCGAATACAGGATGTATGCTTCCTTCAGATTCCGAACCTCTGATATGATTTTCTCATCCCCGGTCTGCGGGTCCTCTGCCTTCTTTCCCTCCGGATATGCGCCGGGAACTTTCGTCTCTACTGGCATCTGTTCTACCTCCTGTCCTTATTCATTATAGACCAGCGCCATCATAACCAGCTCTTCATCCGAGTCATTCTCAAATCCGTGGCTCTGTCCGCATTCGATCAGGCATACGTCATCCGGTCCCACAGGAATCCGTGTTTTATCATGATCGATAAAGATTCCATGTCCGGAGATGATATAATAGGGCTCCGTCTCTCCGATATGTTCATGATAACCAATGCTGCTGTGCGGCTCCATTCTTACAAGCGCATACAGCCTGCCGTGCCCGTTCAGCTCCTCCGGCTTCAGGATGTGATGCATCGTCAGCTTCCCGGCGCCGCCCCGAAGGCCTTCCACTACTTTAACTTCCGCTTTCCGTACCATATCTCTGTCTCCTTCCATCCATACTTATATGAAAATCATTATCCTGTGCTTTTATGCCTACCTTACTTTCTGTAAATATATGTTTGCTGCTTCTTCGGTCAGATCGAACTTTTCACAGAGTTGCTTCAAAATCATATCGCTTGATACCTGCAGCTCTTTCAAAGTTATACTCGTTAACGAAATGAATTGCCAAATTTATGCAGCCTGCTTTATCTCTTGATTTTTGGCAGAGAATGTGTTC
>VSND01000137.1 GCA_009774145.1 Lachnospiraceae bacterium
CGGCTCATCGAAAATAAACAGAAATTCATCGGACAGATCATGACGAGCAAATCCCCGGTGCGTAGCTGTGAGGACGTGGACGAAGCGGCGCTCACTTATGCGGAGGTAAAGGCACTTGCGACGGGCAATCCCTATATTAAAGAAAAGATGGATCTCGACATTCAGGTGTCAAAGTTAAAGCTGATGAAAGGGAACCACACAAGCCAGAAATACAGACTTGAGGACGATATTTTAAAGCGTTATCCGCAGCAGATAGCCACTCTGAAAGAGAGGATCATCGGCATGGAGGCTGACATTCAAACAGCAAAGGCAAACCTTCCGGCAGATAAGGAACAGTTTTTTATGAAAGTCGGGGATAAGGCTTATACGGATAAAAAAGAAGCCGGGGCCGCACTTGTGGAAATGTGCAAGGAAACGAAAACCGTCAATGTGCCTGCCACAGTGGGGGAATACGCCGGGTTTAAGATGGCGGTGTCCTTTGATTCCTTTAACCACAAATTTGTGATGAATTTGAAGGGGCAGCTTTCCCATAACCTTGAGATCGGCTCTGACCCGCTCGGCAATATTGCCCGTATCAACCACGCACTGGAATCCATGCCGAAACAGCTTGCTGAAGCGCAGACGAAACTGGAAACAGTGGAGCGCCAGCTTGAAACCGCAAAAGTGGAGGTTACAAAGCCATTCGCACAGGAAGCGGAACTTGCGGAGAAGCTGGAACGCTTATCCGCCTTCAATGCCCTGCTCAATATGGACGAAAAGGGCGATGACGCACTCGGCATGGATGATGCGCCGGAGGAAGAAAACGAAGGACAGGAAACTTCTGGACATGATGTCCAGAAGTCAGGGCAGGAGGAAGAGGCTTCCATAAAGCCGGAAACAGGAGAAAGCGCTATGGATATGCCGATTCCATACCCGGTAGAAAACGCAAGGCATAATCACGCAGTGGACAATGGAAAACCGCAGGGGGCGAAACTGGCGGCGGCAATGGCTGACAAGCCTGTGCAGCGGACATCGCTGAGAGAGAAACTGGAAACGTTCAAGGCGAAGGTGTCTGGAACAGAAAAACAGGAGAAGCATAAGGAAAAGGGGAAGGAGGTAACAATGTAGGCATAAAAAATTCATAAAAATCCTGTTGCAAAAGCGATGATAAAACCGTACAATGTAGATGGAATAGTATGCGGAATGTAAAAAGAGCCATACTGATAAAGGAGGTGTTTTTATGGCAACTTCAAGCATTACAAAGAATTTTGTTATATCAGGCCAGAAGCAGGTGGAGATGTTTGCTGATGCGATTGAAGCATCTGCTAATAACCCTACGCCTCCTGTCAATGTCAGCGCTACTTTTTTAACTGACCCGAAAGATATAGCGAAATTTATGGAGAAAAGGAAGAAAGCGAATGCGGGAAACAAGTAAATATACAGTTTTCAACATTCGTGAGTATTTGGGCGATGGAAGTCATGGACTCGGAGAGGACACGCTGCTTCAGGTTCTTTCCGAGTTTTCATGTAAGATAAACCCGGATGTTGAAAGATTCATAAAGAAACAGTCTGTAGAGTTTGCAAAAAAACAACAGTCGGTTACATATCTGGTATTTTCAACGGAAGATGCAGAGCTGGTTGGATATTTTGCGCTCACAATCAAACCGATTACCATAAACGCAAAACCATTCAGTAATACCGTAAAAAGGAAACTGTCAAGAGTAAGTATATTGAATGAACAGGATCAGACTTATAATCTTGCGGCGTATCTGATCGCACAGCTTGGGAAAAATTATAATAATGACGCAAATGAACGCATTTCAGGTAAAGAATTGTTAGGGCTTGCAATACGGCAGATACAGCAGCTGCAGTATTTAGCGGGCGGCATGGTTATCTTTTTGGAGGCAGCGGATGAGGAAAGGCTTTTGTCTTTCTACCGTGAGAACGGTTTTCAGCAGTTCGATACAAGACTGACAGATTCCTCCAAAGGGGAGCCGCATGAGCTGATACAGTTATTAAAACTGTTGTAACGAAAAATTTTATAGTAAAAGTAACTTCAGGTGCATGGTAGAGAAAAAATCAATACCATGCACTTTTTTTGTTTTCGGGATACCGTCTTGTAAATATTCAGGGCGGTATTTTTGTGTGGAAAAAGGAAAGGAAAATCAAATATGGCAGACGCAAAAACAGAAAAACAGAAAGTAAAGGAGATCACTGACAAGCTGGAGGAAGGGTTAAAAGAACTTTTTGAGAGCGGGAAGTACAAAAACTACCTCTCCACCATGTCTAAATTCCATAATTACAGTGTCAACAACACGCTCCTGATAGCCTTACAGCGCCCTGACGCCAGTCTGGTCGCAGGCTACCAGGCATGGCAGAAAAATTTCAACCGCCATGTAAACAAGGGGGAGAAGGGAATCCGTATCCTTGCCCCTGCCCCTTACAAAATCAAAGAGGAACGGGATAAGTTAGACCCTGTGACCGGGGAAATCATGCTTGACCAAGACGGGATGCCGCAGACGGAGGAAGTGGAGATTAAAATCCCCGCTTTCCGTGCGGTATCAGTGTTTGATGTCAAGCAAACATCAGGAGAGCCAATCCCGGAACTGGAGGCAAAAGAGCTTCTGTCCACAGTGGAGGGGTACGAGGACTTTGTTAAGGCAGTCACCTATGTTGCCCCGGTTCCAATCAGCTTTGAGGATATACCCGGAGATTCAAAAGGTTTCTTCAGCCCTACAGAAAAACGGATTGCGGTGCAGGAGGGCATGAGCGAGAGCCAGACTTTAAAGACGATGGTGCATGAAACCGCCCATTCCATGCTGCATGATAAGGAAATCAATAAGGATATTCTTGCGCCTGCAAAAGACAGGAATACCAAAGAGGTGGAAGCCGAGGGGATAGCGTTTACAGTTTGCAGCCGCTTCGGAATTGATACTTCTGACTACTCCTTTCATTATATAGCGGGGTGGTCATCAGGGCGTGATATGAAGGAACTGAAATCTTCCCTTGATACAATCCGCAGGACTGCATCGGAGCTTATTACAGGGATTGAGGGGCAGCTCCGGGAATTACAGCGTGACCGGGAACTGATGCAGGGGCAGGAAAAAGAGAGCCTTTTGCTGATACAGAACAGCGATCTGTCCGAGTACAGCCTTGTAAATGTCAGGGGGATGGATGCGGCAGAGATCATAGAAGCCCTCTCTGCCATGAATGACGATGACAGGCTGAGTGTTGCCGCATATCTGGAAAGCAGAGGCGCATGGACTACGGAGATTGCCAATCAGGATACAAAAGAGTTCGGGGAATACCACCTTGATGTCCGGTATTACACCGATACAAACGAGATCATTGACCTGAAGGCAGAAAGGGAATGGAACGAGAGGGCAAAGGAGCCTGTCGGGGCGGATGATGTGATTTTGAAGATCACGCATTCAGACGGTTTTGAGGTAGAGCGCATTACCAATAAGACACCGGAGGAAGTGCGGGAGATCGTGGGGGCGCTCACAAAGCTGGAGGTTAAGGATAGAAAAAATATCCATGACTTTCTGGAAAGCTGCGGGGCTGATTATATCCCTATTATTGTGGACGGCGGCAGAAATTCCAGTATGCCGCAGTTTAATGATCTTGAGATTGACCTGGATAAAAAAGAAGTGGTAATGATAAGCCACCTTTCTCCGGTAAAGCAGGCGGAGGGCATCATCAACCGTCTGGAATTTGCAAAAACCGCCTTTTCCGATGATGAGCGGAACCTTATCGTGAATTATGCCTTTAAACTGAATGACATGGAAAAGACAAGAGAACTTGCGGAGCATATCTATTATGGGGAAACGGAGGGCAATCAGGGGGCTGCCCTTGCGGCCATTGACGCACAGGCCGAAATTGACGCACTCCCTGACCCGATGATCGGTTTATGGGAGATGGAGGAATACGGCTATACATGGAATGAAATGCTGCCATTGACACAGGGGAGGGCATTAGAACTTTTTGACCATGACCTGCCTGTGTACCTGCTCCATGAGGACGGCTCTGAAACAACCGTGCATGACAGGAAGCAGATCACAGGGCATGGGGGGATCTTCGGCATAGAAAAAGGCGATTGGGAAAATGAGAAAAATTTCCGGGCTATGCGGGAGGAACCTGAAGAAAGCGGCGCAGACAGGGAAGCACAGCTTCTGCATGGCGATACCGATCAATACGGCATTTATCAATTAAAAGACAATCCAGAGCTTCGGGATTTTCATTTTGCGGGTACAGAGGAACTTTTGAAAAGAGGTATCCTTTCTGACGATTTCGGGGAAATCCAGCCGGGAAACTATAAGCGATTAACGAAATCGTGGAGGATTTGAAAATAATTCCTTTTGATAATGGCGCAAGGGGAAATATCCGTGACGGTGATAAGCTGATACCGATTGATTATGATGGATTGATGGAGAAGGCGGAGGCGGCAAATGCTGTCATGCCGCAGAGCGCTGTGGTGGCAGATTTCAAGGCAAAGACAAATGAGCTGTTCTATGAGATCAGCGAAATGAACCCAGCAGAGATAGAGGAAACTGTAAAATGCCATGTTCAGGCACAGTTAGATGAATCCGGCATAGACGCTGTGATTGTGGATACTCCATGAATCGACACAATACCCCTCTTGTATGACAGACAAATTTCTGCTATAATTGCGTTGGTGTATTTACTATGAAACATTAACTTCTGGGTAGCTAAAAAAGCGCAGACTTCCCCTATGACGCTTTAAAATGTGCATTTTG
>VSND01000138.1 GCA_009774145.1 Lachnospiraceae bacterium
CTCTATAACAGTATTGATGTAACCACTTTTGACGGATATATTTTACGGATATATTGCAGCAAAGCGGAAGAAGGATTAAAAACAACACCATGCTCTGAATGCGCCTTAAATGCTTTGGCAATAGACAATCCCCTTGAATACGCAACACTGTATCTTGAGGGCGGTATGCAGAAATGGATAGATGCGGAAGATTCATTAGAATTGTGGTAACATATTTTTCTTTGTACGGAGGACTGGTCAAAATATAAACCAGTTCTCTCTTTATTTGTAAAAAGAAGAATGTTATAATTTCATTAATCTAAATACATGAAAAGGAATACTTATGAAAACCGATAGTCAAGAATACTACGATTCCATACAGTTCAAAAAAGCCTTGCAGGAGTTACATATTACTAATGTTTCAGAACTTAAAGAGTATAATTGCGTTACATTAGCGAATAAACTCCGAACAGGTTACAATAAACTGATGATTATAAGGAAACTGAATGACTTAGGCTATCTTCCTTCTGCCGAAAACGCAATATCAATCCATGACATTCCCATGTCAAGAAAAATGCGGAATGTTTTTTTAAGAAATGGTATCGTATACCTTGCACAGCTTTCTGCATATCCAAGGGAAGAAATATTACAGTTTCGCAACGTAGGTGAATATGCCATGTCAGAAATTGATACCCTTTGTGAAAAATACGGGATTCAGATACGTTCCCTTTGTCCCATTAAAGAGGCATTCAGCGAATTTCAGTTTCACAAAAAAATATACCCGCTTTTCTTTAGAGGCAACATATTTAGTGTAGATGATATCCGAAACAAATCTGCCAATGATTTATATAATATATGCGAACAGGATTATTGTTTTACCATGAAAACATATTACAGACTGAGAAAAAATGGAGTGAACCTTTGCGGTTGGAATGACCAGTATCTGTTTGAAATTTTACCCCAATATAAATCTGTTCAGTTATTTAAACAATATGGGATTATTGCAGTTTCGCAACTTTCAGATTGCAGTGAACAGCAGCTCAAAATAATATCCGACAGTGTTCCGGCACTGTCATCATTGATACAAAAGTTATTGGCAGATACACATATGGATAAAGTCGTGGACTGATTAACGTAATTAAGTGTTGTAAAGCTGTTTTAATGTCCGTTTTCTGTTCAAATAATCCATTTTCTGCAAAGGATATTGATAATCTTTGCAGAATCGTTTATATTGTCACCATTGATAGAAAAATTACCGGAAAACACATACATTGATAAGGATATGCAATTAAAGCAATCTTCTATCATTTCAATCCGCATTATTTTAACTGCTTTTCTTTATTCTGTAAGAAAAGTGCTATACTGTAATCGATGTAGTTCAATAAATACAAGAGGAGCAGGATATGGAGCAATATATTGACAAACTTAGCCTTTCTTCGGAAATTAAATTAGCTTTACGGAATATACATATTACCAAAGTTTCAGACCTTGATGGACTTAATTATCTGACATTGGCAGAAAAGTTCCCCAAAGGTTATAACGTAACAGCTATAGCAAATGAACTGAACTCGTTAGGATACCTGTATCCGCCGGAAAATGAAATATCCGTTTATGATATTTCTATGTCCAAACGTCTGCAAAATTCCCTGATACAGAATAACATATTGTACCTGTCGCAGTTATCCAAACGTCCAAGAGAGAAAATACTGAATTTCCGCAACTTAGGCAAGAGTACAATGCCGGAACTCGACAGCATATGCCAAAAGTATGGCATTCAGATACGTTCTCTTGCTTCTATCAAGGAGGCATTTGACAGTTGCCATTTTCCTGCAACTTTACACACTATCTTTTTTCAGAACAATATATTCTGCATGGACGACTTTAAACACAAAAACGCCCATGATTTATATGCCATTTGCCAGCGTGATTATGCCCTGACCATGAAAACATACTATACACTAAAGAAAAATGGAGTTATGTTTGAAGATTGGGAGGATAAGTATCTATTTGAGATTCTTCCGAAGAAAAAATCTTCCCTGATATGGCAGAAATATGAAATTTCCACAGTGTCGCAACTTCCTGCCTGCAACAAACAGCAGCTTGAAGAAATAATTTCTGCATTTTCGTAATTGTCAGAATTTATAAAAGTTTGACCAAGCATACTGAAGAATTTTGTTCACTGCTTTCGCATTTAACTACATATACATCTGATTGAAATGGGGGAAGTATCCTCCATTTTATTTTTATCTGTTTTTACAAATCTTTTGCACTACCTTTCCCTGTATGATTGTAGAAATGAATAAAAGGCGCATGGCAAGCAGTTAAGCATTTATTGGCGGTAAAATATTTCTTGAATTATTGGCGGTAATATATTATACTGTTTGTGTTGGCAAGGAAAGGAGGGAAGTATGCCGGAAAAGCATAGAGGGCGACCAACGACGGACAATCCCAAGACTATGCGTGTTGATGTACGTCTGACCGAAGAAGAACTGCAAATGTTGGACAAATACTGTCAGCAGGCAGGCGTATCACGTCCACAGGGATTGCGTGACGGAATTAAGGCTCTCAATGCAAAAAAGTAAGAAGGAAGTGGTGCCGTTGGCAAACGTATTTACACCACTTCCCCTATGCCACCCGCACAAGGCGAGCCGCACAAATATTATACACTGTCCGGCTCTGTCTTGCAAGCGGCTTGTGGACAAATCAGAAAGGACAGATAAGCAGAATGGGAAAGATTTTAGAGGCGTTTTTAACCGAACAGCTTCGTGTAGACAGCGGAACAGAAAGGAAAAGTCCCGAACATAGGGAAGTATCTGACAGGGGTTGCGAACTCCAAGAGAAGTTAGCAGAAAAATTAAACGATGAAGAAAAAGAAATATTGACACAATTGGTGGATACTCTTTTTGACGAAAGTTGTTACGACGCAGAGCTGAAATTTCAGCGTGGTTTTCGGTTAGGTGTTCTTATGATAGCGGAAATTTTCGCAGAACAGGATATGTTTCTTTAAGACGGATATATGCCTTGAAACAGAATATCATCAAGCAATCACCTAAAGGAGACAGGCATGAATAAAGAGCAAACATATATTACTGACGAAGAAACAATAAACTGCCAAAAAGTAGCAGACGTATTTGCAGAACTTTACGAAAGCGAGGACTTATTGGTACTCAATGCAGGAAGATACGGTTTTGTAAAATTGCAGTATTATAATGTCCAGTTTGGTTTTGATACCGCATACATTTTTGTAGACAGCAGAAGTTTGTTTAATGACCTTTGGCGTGAGTGGTTATATACGCAGCTTCTTAATTTAGCGTCAGGAACGCCAATGGAAGATATGGATTATAAGGATATATTCAAATGTCTGCCCAAAGAAAAACAGAAAGAATTTTTAGACAAGCGGATCTGTTTTGCAAAACAGACAGGCATTGAAAATCTATTTTTGGGAAAAACAGAACAACCGCTAGATTTATTGAAAGACTTACCATGACAAAATGTATTTGCGAAAGGAGTGTTTTATGGAAAAAGCAGGAAAGAAATCAAAATATCTATTGGACATATTCGTCAAAATAAGGACGGTCAAAGCCTTAGATAAAGCAGTCAGCAAGAGCAAGGCTTACCAAACCACATTGAAACGTCAGGACAAAGCATTTGACAGACTGGAAAAGGCAGGGCTGAACAAAGAACAGAGCAGTGTCGTTGATACAGCGATTTCAGCCGCCAACGACTGCGGCGCAGCATATGGAGCAGTCGCATACAGATTGGGCTTGCAGGACGGAATAAGGCTTGCATCTGAAATAAAGGAATTTGAATAGCTGTATATGTTTAAAGGACATTTCTTGAGATTGGAAATGTCCTTTTTACTAACGCTGCCCCTACCCAATCCCTCCTTATGATAAGTTCGGGCAATCCGCAGAAGCACCTATTGAAGTGCCTCTGCGAAATAAGAGCAAAACCATACTTACGCCTTTATATCAAAACTTGCCCCTGTCGGCGCAGGTGTACCCCAAGAAGCAGATATAACTTTCTCCGTAACAGCTTTTATATCCGTACCCGTAGCACTTACGGTATATTCGCCCGTTTCTGTCCTTGCTTCTTCGGCTGCTTTTTTCTCTGCCCGTCTTTCAGCCGCTTTTTCTTCCTCTGCCTTTTTCTCCTTGCGCCTTTCGGCAGCTTTTTCCTCAGCAGCTTTCTTTTCTTTGGCTTTCCTTTCTGCATTTTCTCTAGCTATCTTTCCGTCCGGGTCACTTGTACCAGAGATTGCCACTGAAATATTACCATTACCGTCTATTTGGTAACTTAGACTTGTCAAAGTCCCTTGACACCCCGCAACCGCACTTTTTGCACAGTCCGGCAATGCCGCAAGATTTTCTTCCAAATATTTAGCCTTTTCCGGGTCATTCATACATTTTTTCAAAAACGCACTTGATACCGATACTGTTGTTGGAACACCCTGCATTGAGGTTGTTCCAGTATTCATATAGCTGTACTTTCCCTGTAAATATTTGGAATAATCATTCACGTTACTATATCCCGTTTTAATCTGCTCTGTTTTAGTCCCACCAGTTGAGGTTTTCAATTCCACCGCGCTTGTTGTCACATTACTATCTTTTGCACTACTTACATTTTTTGTGGTATTCGTGCTGCTTGTTGCATAGTTGCTATAATTGTTTGTAATCTCCATTGCCATATAAAGCACCTTTCCTTTCTCTGTCATTAAAAATAGTTTCTAT
>VSND01000139.1 GCA_009774145.1 Lachnospiraceae bacterium
AAATGAAAAAGCCGCTACACTGCACCACGAACGACAGGAGTATTTTCTCCTGCTCGGATTCGCAATGCTATGTAACGGCTTTGAAATTCAAAACCATGCTGCCATACGCCAGCCGAAAAGGGCAGCATAAATTCGGCGGCGGTCAGCCTTGTCCGTTGGCTGACATTCCATTCTTCCATCTATGTTCTTATTTCATTTTCAATCTTCCAATTCCCTTACGGGTATTTCAGAATATCATAGCGGCTGTACCCATGTCAAGATTTTGGGCAAACTTTTTAGTATTCCCTGTGGACGGGTATTTTATTCACCTATTTTGAAAATTAGACAAGGGAATTTTATCCCCCACCCAATAGTCCATAAGAAAACAGAAAATATTAGATGGTTATAAAATCTCCCGCAGCTTTTTCCGCAGATGGTCTAGCCTTGCATAGATAGCCCCTGTTGTCAATCCCACAAGCGGGGCAATTTCCTTTGTGGAATAGCCCTGCATTTTCAGCAGGATGATTTGCAGGGTACGCCTGTCCACCGCAAGCAATGCCCGATACAGAGTTTCGTCCTCAATCTCATCCAGTAAATCAGAAACAGTCTTTAGCTCGGTATTCTGCTCCCTGTCTGCCATCCCCTCAAGGTATTCGCCGAAGTCGCTTGTCCAATGGTAAAACCGCCTATTAGAATTAAAGTCTGCCCTGTCGTCTGTGCGGATTTGTTCAATGGTGTTTTCATCAACTCCATGCTCCCGCAATATTTTTTCCTCGGCTTCTTTCCAGATAAGCCATTTCCTGTTCTCCCGTCCGTTGTTGTATGCCATTCTTTTTTCCTCCAATCTGAATTTTTGAAAATGTTAAAATCCAGACTGGAAAGGCGGCGAACGGCATCCAATTCCAGAAACCGCCTTACAACGTGTTCTAACAAAAAACGACAAAAGAAAAACCGCAAAGGCTCGGTGACCTCTACGGTTATAAGTAATCTCAATTCTGTTAAGTGGAGATTCTACTTCTGGTTTCATGGTGAGAAGTAGCGTTGCATGGGCAGGGATTTTTTTAACTGGCTTCCTGCCATTCTCCGATATGCTATGTATAAACCAACTCTGTGTTGCATGAGCAGATAAATAACTACCCGAAAAAAGAACATAAAAAATCCCTCCAAACTCTAAAACAGGTCTGGAGAGTGTCTGTTAAGTCTTTTCGGGCATAGCAATACCGCCCACCATAACACCGTTTTTTTATGGTGGGCGTTTGCCTTTAAGCCTTATGAAATAAAAGAGCCAACAAACTGCGAAATGATATTCACTCGTTCATCGGCTCTGCGTCTTAAGCGTCTGGCTCTGTGATGACTGTTATTTGTAAATTTTTTGCTTCAATCAATGTTTCCTGCTTGCATTTCGGACAGTAGAGTGGGTAGTTTTTTAAAACGGTATCTTCCCTAATTCTGTCACGGGTCTTATTTCCGCAAAGAGGGCAATGCACCCAGTCTGTAATAGCATCCTGCTTACTCATAATCGACACCTGCCCGCAATTCCTTCTCTAAAAACTGTCTTATATATGGGTTGTTTTCCTCACTCAATGTAGGTTGAAACGCCATGTAACGGCATTTCTGATACTGCTCACCATCCAATACAAAAGTATATCCCATTACACATTTCGGATTACAGTCATCGGGATTGATAAGCCGTTTACAGACAGACGCTTTCTTGATTTCTTTTTTTATCTTTTCGGGAAATGTGTCAAGAAAGCTCTGGTACTTCTGTATATGTTCGGGATAAATACGGAGCTTCATTCCCGTTTTTCGGGATACGAATGTTGCCAAAGTCCTTTTATTGCTGTTTAGCACATAAGACACGACGTAGCCGCTTTTTTGGGATTTAATATCGCACTTACAGCCGTTTTCTATCAGATACTCGTTAATTTGATTTACAAAACTACGAAAACGCCCGTCAACTGTTTCCGTAAACATATTAAATTTCTCGTCCATAAGCCCCTCCGTTATCCCTTTTTTGATACGGGTATCCATACCTCATACTGTGCGTTCTGTGGGTCTGGATTTAAGTAAACCTCAATATCGGGGGCGTTGGCATACTCATATCCAGAGGTCGGAAGCCACTCGGTTATAATACGCTGCTCCAATTCCTGTATGGACTGGTTTGTACCTGTTCCAGAAAAGATTGCCCAAGCAGACGCAGGCACGGTATATTCTTCAAACTCATCGCTTGCTTTTGTACTGGAAACGGCAATAAAATATTTCCATTGTTCTTCATCATTGCAGGCGCTCACACCCAAAAGTCCCATTGGCGGCGTATCCATTATTCCTGCCAATTTCTGTATTGTTCCATTTTCGGCGGCGTCCTGCCACATCTTAGGCACAACCATAAAGTTATTTTCAATTTCCTTGTCAAGCGGTGCAGATACGCCAATAATGCGGAAGGCTTCTTTTGTTTCAATTCTATAATTCATTTCTGTTGCTCCTTTTATAGCAACTCTAAACACAATGGGGGAAAAAGATTTCACAGATACTCCCGCAGTCTTAACGAATGAAGGGGCTATCCCATGAAAAGACTGGAACGCCCTGTTAAATGCAGTCGGAGAACGGTAGCCGTACTTCTGTGCAATATCAATAATCTTTGCATTCCCACCTTGCAAGTCCACCGCCGCTAACGACATTTTTCTTCTTCGGATATACTCTGCCAGAGTGACACCCGCCATATAAGTAAACATTCTCTGATAATGATAGGTAGAGCAGCAGGCAATCCGCCCAAGTTGTTCATAATCAATTTCGCACGTCAAATGTTCTTCAATATAATTCATGCTTTGGTTTAATCTTTCAACCCATTCCATGAGATACCTCCTTCATACATATTGTGCTTATGAATATAAATTCGCCTTTGTTATTATAATGCTTATTCTTATATTTTTCCTCTCTATACTTGCACAAAAAAGAGAGGTAATTATTTTAGTAATTGATATTCGCTTTTCTTGCTTGGCTACATAAATCACGGGTAGATAAAGTATAGCTTTTTCCGTCTTTGATAAAATGTGTCCCACACTGCCGAAACTCAAAATGTACTTTGCGGGCGACACATTGCTCCCGTATGGAAAGCACCCACGTATAGTCAAGTGGTCTGGCATTTCTGTCTGATTCACCGCCAACTACAACTAATTCAACATTATCAAGATAGTCTGTAAGGTTTATTTCCTCAATCAACGGCTGGCAGATAATATTTTTATGTTTAACAGGCAATTTATTGAAAATGGAAAGCCTGTAATCAGCCCTGTCTTGATTTTCTACCGTACAACCAACCGTAACATTATCATATCCATCGTTCCAGTCCATTGGAATACAATCCATGAAACGTTCAATACGCTTTGTTAGAAAAAGAAAGTGCAGGTCTGAACGCTCCCGTATCATCTGCCAACATTCAGAACGCCATTCATCGGCATCCCCAATCAGAAAATCCGTAGAAAAGCAGAGATATACGGTCTGCCCAGATTTAATTTTGTATGCTCCCGATTTATTTTTAGCGATAGGGGCGTAAAAATTATCCGTCTTTGCAATATTGTTTGTATCAATCCTGCGCTTGAAATCGCCCTTATGAATATAACAATACCTACACCCTTCACTATGTTTGTGGCAGCCACGCCACGGATTCCACATTGCCATGTTTATAACCTCTCATTCCCGCTGACAGGACAGCGTCATCAGATTTGAATAGCCATAAAAATCTACCGCACTTTGTGTTTCGATTTTTCTTACCGCATAGCGTATTGCCGCTCTTTTTCGACTACTCTTTGTTCTCTATTTTGGATTTTCACTTGTTTATGCTGAAACTTTAACACTCACTTAGGATTTCTTCTTTCTTCTATCAATAGGCTTCTCGGCAATTATCGGTATAAGCCAGACACGGTTGATGTTCATTGCTCCTTCAATACGATTTTCTTTGCATAGCCGCTGCACCCACCTAAGCGATACGTTCCATTTTTCTGCGGCTTCTTGTGCTGTCATATATTCAAACATTTTTGACCTCCTATTGCGTACTGTATATAGTATAGCCGCTTGAACGAACTATATCAAGTGCAGAAATATGAGCTTTTTAAAAACTCCCCGAAAAGAAAAACGACAGAGATTTTACCCTCTGCCGCCATATCGCCTATGCGAAAATGATTTCCTCGTTCACAATCCCCCTCGCACAAGCCCTTATGTTATTGAGTCGTCCAATCCATTCTAAGGCGTTTTCTTCCTTTAGGCGTTCCGTTATGCCCTGCGCCTGTTTCATGCCCTCTATGAGCCTTTCAAAGCGTTCCTGCGCCTGCCTGTCGATGTCGGCAAGGTAAGCGTTCAACCTGCCGCTTGTAAGAAGATTGGTGTATGTAACCTTGCGGCACTGCTTCAGATAATCCAGATGCCGTTGCCCCCATATGCCTATCGGCTGTTCTTCCTCGGCGGATAAGGCTATACATGGAATTAAATAGTCACCTTGTCTTTCATATTTGCCATCCATTTCCTCAAATAATGATTTTGCCATTTTCTATTTCCTCCAAATAAGATATTCACTCCACATTATTGTGTCTGTTGTCTTAAACACAATTAATAGTTTTCTCCTTATCTGGTTTCACTTAT
>VSND01000014.1 GCA_009774145.1 Lachnospiraceae bacterium
GTCAGAGTGTGTACCTTTTGTCAAGACCGGCGGTCTGGCGGATGTGTGTGGTGCGCTGCCGAAAGGGTTTAACAAAGAAGAGTGGGATGTCCGGGTTGTGATCCCGAACTATACCTGTATCCCGGATAAGTTTCGGAATAATTTCAAGTATATTACACATTTTTATATGGGGACAGGTTCTTACAATCCGGGAGCGCATGTAGGCGTCATGACCTATGAACTTGACGGGGTTACTTACTATTTTATTGACAACCTGGTTTATTTCGGCGGGGCGAAGCCCTATGGGGATTTCCGTACAGATATTGAAAAATTTGCGTTTTTCTCCAAAGCAGTGCTGTCGATTCTTCCGATCGTAGGTTTCCGTCCGGACCTGATTCACTGCCATGACTGGCAGGCGGGGCTGATTCCGGTCTATCTGAAAACCGAGTTTGCGGCAGGGGACTTTTATCAGGGCATTAAGACCATTATGACCATCCACAACCTGAGATTCCAGGGAATCTGGGACATCGAGACGATGCAGGGACTGACGGGGCTTCCGGACTATGTGTTTACGCCGGATAAGCTGGAGTTCAAGAGAGATGCCAACATGCTGAAAGGCGGCCTGGTCTATGCGGATTATATTACAACGGTAAGCGAGACCTATGCGTATGAGATTCAGACTCCGATGTACGGAGAGGGTCTGGACGGGCTTCTGTCTGCAAGGCATATGGATCTGAGAGGTATCGTGAACGGCATTGATTATGAGATCTGGAATCCGGATACGGATGAGAAGATTGACAAGAATTATAAACTGAAGACTTTCAGGAAGGGCAAGGCAGCGAACAAAAAGGCGCTTCAGGAGGCGCTTGGACTGGCAGTGGATGAGAACAAGATGCTGATCGGCCTGATTTCCCGCCTGACGGATCAGAAGGGTCTGGATCTGATTGCTGAGGTGATGGAGCAGATCGTGGATGATAATACGCAGTTTGTGGTGATCGGTACCGGTGACCAGAGATATGAGGATATGTTCCGTCACTATGCATGGAAATATCCGGACAAAGTATCAGCAAATATTTATTATGCAGACGAGCTGTCCCATAAGCTGTACGCAGCAGCTGATGCATTTCTGATGCCGTCCGCATTTGAACCGTGCGGTCTGACACAGCTGATTTCGTTCCGTTACGGAACCGTTCCGATCGTTCGTGAGACCGGCGGTCTGAAGGATACAGTGGAGCCATATAATGAATATGAAGGAAAAGGAGACGGATTCTCCTTTACAAATTACAATCCATGGGATATGATGGAAGTAATCAATTATGCAAAGTACACATACTTTGTGCACCGGAAAGAGTGGGATGAGATGGTTGCAAGAGGCATGCAGAAGGATTTCTCATGGGATGCATCCAGATACAAATATGAGGGAATCTATTCCTGGCTGATCGGCTGGTAGATTCTGTCGCGTGAGGACAGGGGACTCTGTAAGGAGTCTCCTTTTCCGTATGAGAATTCCGGTGCTGCAACGCAAAAACCGCCCGGGAACGGGCGGTTTCACTTCGCTGCTTCACTTAAAGTGATGGAAAGCGTTGCATTTACGGGGGAAAATAAAAAAAGCTCCCGACCGGATTTGAACCGGTGACCTACGCATTACGAGTGCGTCGCTCTACCGACTGAGCCACGGAAGCCTGTTGCTTTACAACGAAAATAATTATAACAGATACAGAAGAAAATGTAAAGTGTTTTTTTGAAAAAATGAAAAATATTGGGAAGCCGATTCTGAAACAGCTTCCCAATATCGTTACCATGATCAGTCGGTCAGATCCTCTCCGTTGCTGGCAATCACTTTTTTATACCAGAAGAAGGAGTCTTTCCGGTATCTGTCCAGCGTCTTCAGATCAAATTCTTCCCTGTCCACATAGATAAATCCGTATCTTTTTACCATGCCCTCATGAGTAGAGATCAGGTCGACGGCACTCCATGGGCAGTATCCCATCATCTCTGCGCCGTCCGTGATCGCCAGACGTACCTGTTCAATGTGGTCTCTCAGATAGTTGATCCGATACTGGTCATGTACCTTGCCGTCCTCTGTCAGCTTGTCATAAGCGCCCAGACCGTTTTCTGTGACGACCATCGGCAGGCGGTATCTGGAATACATCTCCCGGATGGTGGCTCTAAAGCCCATGGGATCAATCTCCCATCCAAATTCGGTCGTGGGAAGATGCGGATTCTTTGCCCCTCTGTAGAAGCCTGCTTCACCGCGTGCAGTCTGCTGGTCTGCGCCCGGATTCATCGTCTCGGTTCCATCGCTTGCTTCCACGGTTGCAGTATTATAATAGTTAAATCCGATAAAGTCAGGATGCCCGTTTTTCAGTGCCTCTGCATCGCCTTCTCCAAATACGGGGCATGCGTCATTTTCTTCCAGATAAGCCCATACCAGATTGTTGTACACGCCATAAACCGCCATATCCAGATACAGCCAGTTACGGATGGCATTGTAGTTCTGAGCGGCCAGTGTATCCTCCGGCTTGCAGCTTGCCGGATATACAAGGGAAATGTTCGGAGCCGGTCCGATCTTGGCGTTCGGCAGCATCTCGTGGCACAGCGCCATAGCCTTCGCCTGGGCAACGAGCATGTGATGGTTCTGCTGGTAGGTTTCCTTTAAGACATTTGTGCATCCTTCCGGGATGGCAAGGGTACCAATGACCGGTCCGACCAGGGTCAGCATGTTCTGCTCGTTAATGGTCAGCCAGTATTTCACCCGGTCGCCGAAATTTTCGAACATGACCTTTGCAAAATTTACAAACCAGTCGATGGATTCCCGGTTGGACCAGGAGCCTCTCTTGTCCAGCGCTGCCGGCATGTCAAAGTGGAACATGGTTACCAGCGGTTCAATGCCGTATTTCAGGCATTCGTTGATTACATGGTTATAATATTCGATTCCTTTGGGGTTGACAGCACCGGTTCCTTCCGGAATGATCCTGGACCAGGCGATAGAGAAACGATAGGTCTTAAATCCCATTTCAGCCATTAAGGCGATGTCCTCTTTGTACCTGTGATACTGGTCGGCACAGACGGTCAGATCCGAGGTTCCTTCCGGTACCACCTTTACATCCTGACAGGACGGCCCTTTGCCGTCTTCCAGGCTGGCTCCCTCTACCTGATAAGCAGAAGTGCTGGCGCCCCAGAGAAAATCTTTTGGAAATGGTTTTAAAGTTTTGTGCAGCATTTTGGCTCTCTCCTCCTAAAATGAATATTTTGCTGTATTAATTTTACCATAAAGCGTCAGCGTTGGACAAGTGGGAAAGTGGTTTGAAATGGTAAAAATCCGATTCCTACAATGTGTACAATCACATGTCGAAAAAAATATGTTATTATGAATAAGATATAAAACTTAAAGGAGGGTAAGAAATGTTCAGGGATGAATTCACAGGCGTATGTAATGCAGCGAAAGGTAAGCTGAATCTTTTGAACAGCAATCCGGTCGGCTATGTGATCGCGTCCATGGTAGCAGGATTTTTCATCGCATTCGGAGGTTTTGTCATGCTTACAGTCGGAGGAAATCTGGGAACGACCGGCGCAGGCAAGCTTTTGATGGCAGCGTCATTTGCAGCAGCACTGAGCCTGGTGGTCATGGCAGGCGCAGAACTGTTCACCGGCAATAATTTTGTGATGGCGTCCGCCGCTTTCTCCGGAGAGGTGAAGTGGGGAGATGCCATAAAGCTGTGGGTAGTCTGTTATGCAGGCAATCTGGTCGGTTCTCTGCTGGCAGCAGTACTGTTTCATCTTACAGGGCTTGCAGGAGGGGCGGTCGGAGAGGTGATCGCAACGGTAGCGGCTGCGAAGATGGGCGGTACCGCGCTGAATCTGTTTGTAAAAGCGATTTTCTGTAATATGCTGGTATGTCTTGCGGTATGGTGCGGCGCCAAGATGAAGACAGAGTCCGGCAAGCTGATTATGATTTTCTGGTGTATCTATGTATTTGTAGTCTGCGGTTTTGAACACAGCGTTGCGAATATGACGATCATGGCATCCGGCCTTCTGGATCCGAACGGGGTAGCCGGTCTGTCCATCGGCGGTTATGTATTTAATCTGGTGATTGTGACAATCGGCAACATGATCGGCGGAATCCTTTTCGTGGCGTGGCCGTACTATATGATTCAGAAAAAGACGGGAAAATAATTTTGAAAGTTCCAATATGAAATATCCCATATAAATGACAGAAAAGGGCAGGACTTCTGCTCTTTTCTTGTGTTATGGAATACAATATGATAAAATGGGGTGCACCAAAGCGCTGGAATCATGTTTTGGTGCAGACAGCTCATCAATATGCAGTTGCAAATGACAGCAGAAACCAGAAAGGATGAAAAATTATGGCACAGTTATGGGGAGGCCGGTTTACGAAGGAGACAGACCAGCTGGTATATCGTTTTAATGCGTCGATCACTTTTGACCGGAAATTTTATAAACAGGATATGGAAGGCAGCATGGCGCATGTGCGGATGCTGGCAAAACAGGGGATCCTGACAGAAGAGGAACGGGACCGGATTCTGGAGGGCATCCAGGGGATTCTCTCAGATGTGGAATCGGGAAAGCTGCAGATTACAGAGCAGTACGAAGATATTCACAGTTTTGTGGAGGCGAATCTGACGGAGCGGATCGGGGATGCGGGCAAGAAACTGCATACGGGAAGGAGCCGCAACGATCAGGTGGCTCTGGATATGCGCCTTTACACAAGGGATGAAGTGCTTGAGACAGGGGAGCTTTTGAAGAAACTTCTGAATGTGCTGCTTCGGATCATGGAGGAAAATACGGAGACGATCATGCCGGGTTTTACGCATCTGCAGAAGGCACAGCCGATCACGCTGGCGCATCACATGGGCGCATATTTTGAGATGTTCAAAAGGGACAGCTCCAGACTCCGGGACATTTATGAAAGAATGAATTACTGCCCTCTTGGCGCAGGAGCGCTGGCAGGGACGACCTATCCGCTTGACCGGGACTATACGGCGGAGCTTCTGGGTTTTTACGGCCCCATGCTCAACAGCATGGATGCGGTTTCTGACCGGGACTACCTGATCGAATATCTGTCTGCCATGTCTACAATCATGATGCACCTGAGCCGCTTTTGTGAGGAAATTATCATCTGGAACAGCAATGAATACCGTTTTGTGGAGATTGATGATGCATACAGTACAGGCAGTTCCATTATGCCGCAGAAGAAAAATCCGGATATTGCGGAGCTGGTGCGGGGCAAGACCGGAAGGGTGTATGGAGCGCTTGTGTCGCTTCTGACTACTTTGAAGGGCATTCCTCTGGCATACAATAAGGACATGCAGGAGGATAAGGAGCTGGTATTTGATGCGATCGATACGGTAAAAGGCTGTATTGCCCTGTTTACCGGCATGCTGGATACACTCCGCTTCTGTAAAGAACGCATGAACGACAGCGCAAGGCACGGTTTTACCAACGCCACGGATGCAGCGGATTATCTGGTAAATCATGGCGTTCCTTTCCGGGATGCGCATGGAATCGTGGGACGGCTTGTGCTGTACTGCATAGAGAATCAGAAAGCACTGGATGACATGTCCCTGGAGGAGTATCAGGCGATCAGCCCGGTGTTTGAGGAGGATATCTATGAAGCGATTTCCATGGAGACCTGTGTGAATAAAAGACTGACCATCGGAGCGCCGGGAAAAGAGGCCATGGAGAAAGTGATCGGAATCTATAGAGAATATCTTCAGAATTTATGATGTCTGAGAATCACAAATTCAGGGTTGCATTTTGTCGGAATATCATGTATTATCTATGAGAAAGACAGTTGTCTGTATACAGCGGACACAGGAGCTGCTGTTTTGCAGTAAGAGGAGGAAAATGAGAAAATGAGCGAAAAGTTAAGAGTGGGTATCCTTGGCGGTACCGGTATGGTAGGGCAGAGATTTATCTCTCTGCTGGAAAATCATCCGTGGTTCGAGGTGGTGACGATTGCGGCCAGTGCGCGTTCTGCAGGAAAGACTTACGAAGAGGCGGTCGGCGGACGCTGGAAAATGACGACTCCCATGCCGGAGGCTGTGAAGAAGATCGTTGTCATGAACGTCAATGAGGTGGAGAAAGTGGCTGCCGGCGTGGATTTTGTGTTCAGTGCGGTGGATATGTCCAAAGAGGAGATCAGGGCAATCGAAGAAGCGTATGCAAAGACGGAGACGCCGGTGGTATCGAATAACAGCGCCCATCGCTGGACGCCGGATGTTCCGATGGTCATTCCGGAGATCAATCCGGAGCATTTTGAAGTGATCGAATCGCAGAAGAAGCGTCTGGGAACAACCAGAGGATTTATTGCGGTAAAGCCGAACTGTTCGATTCAGAGCTATGCGCCGGTATTGAACGCATGGAAGGAGTTTGAACCTTATGAAGTGGTGGCAACCACCTATCAGGCGATCTCGGGCGCGGGCAAGACTTTTAAGGACTGGCCGGAGATGGTGGAGAATGTGATTCCCTATATTGGAGGCGAAGAGGAGAAGTCAGAACAGGAGCCCCTCCGCGTTCTGGGACATGTGGAGAACGGCGTAGTTGTAAAAGCGCAGGAGCCGAAGATCACCTGTCAGTGCATCCGTGTTCCGGTACTGAACGGACACACGGCGGCGGTATTTGTAAAGTTCCGTAAGAAACCGACCAGAGAGGAACTGATCAGCCGCATGGTGAATTATCAGGGATTTCCGCAGGAAGCAGGGCTCCCGAGTGCTCCGAAGCAGTTTATCCGTTACATGGAAGAGGATAACCGGCCGCAGGTTCAGCTGGATGTGGACTTTGAAAACGGTATGGGCATTTCCATTGGACGGCTTCGGGAAGACAGTATTTATGACTGGAAATTTATCGGACTTTCTCACAACACAGTCCGCGGTGCGGCAGGCGGCGCAGTACTGTGCGCAGAAACTCTGAAAGCCAAAGGGTATATCGCGAAGAAATAGCTGAAATTTTCAGACCGGACGCTGCTGCAAAAATGCTTTCGTATCTGTTCCCGGCATGCCTGTATCTGCATGGTGTTGCTGAAGCGCAGACAGGAATGCATTTTGCAGCAGCGTCCGGTCAGTTTTTCTGAAGTTCTGCGAGCATCTGTTCGGTCGTCTGTCCGTTTATGGGGTGGCGTACCCAGGGGGCGATCTGTGCCAGCGGGATCAGCACGAAATCTCTCAGGTGCATTTCAATGTGAGGAATGTGCAGATCCGGGGTGTCAATGATCTGGTTGTCATACAAAAGAATATCCAGATCCAGAGTTCGGGGTCCCCAGCGGATCAGCCGGGTTCGATGGGCTTCCTGCTCAATGCGGTGCAAAAGCTCCAGAAGCTCTTCCGGAGAGAGCAGCGTGCGAAGCTCCAGCGCCCCGTTCAGAAAGTCTTCCTGTTCTACACCGCCGTAGGGTGCAGTGACCAGATAATCCGATACTTTTGTGACCTGGCAGTCCGGATGCTGTTTCAGGGAAGAGACAGCCTGGTCAAGATACGCCCGCCGGTCACCCATGTTGGAACCCAGTGCAAGGTAGGCAGTGTGCCAGGAACGGCTGACTGCCACGGATACTGTCTCAAGGGGCAGGCCCACCGGAGCCCAGGGCTTGCGGATCTCAAGGTCGGTTTTACGGACAGCCGGGTAAGTAAGCAGAAGCTCCCGTGCCAGAAGTTCGGCAACCCGTTCCAGCAGTTTGTAGGTATGTTTTTGTACAAAGTCTGTGATATGGCAGCAGACTTCTCCATAATTGACAGAATCCTCCAGATTGTCCGTCAGACCTGCTTTTCTGGTATCTGTATACAGGCAGACAGAAACAATGAATTTCTGCCCCAGCCTGTTTTCTTCCGGATAGACGCCGTGACGGGCAAATATCTCAAGTCCCTGTATTCTGATCTCATCCATGTTTTTTTCTCCCGAGTATGGCCTCTGCCATGCGTATGGCTCTGCAATTTTCCAGAACATCGTGAACCCTTACAAATGCGCAGCCACGGATTACGCCGATCACAGACGTGGCTATGGTTCCTTCCACCCGCTGGTCCACCGGCAGATTCAGAGTCAGTCCGATTACGGATTTTCTTGAGGTGCCAAGGAGGATCGGAAAACCAAGGCGGTGCAGAAGGTCCACATGGTGGATGGCTTCCAGGTTCATTTCTAAAGTCTTGCCGAAACCTATGCCGGGATCCAGTAGGATCTTATCGTCAGGGACGCCCGCTTTTCTGGCGATTCGAACGCTTTCCTCCAGATCGGACAGGAGCTCTTCCTGAAAATTCCGGTAGACGGCTTTTGAACGGTTGTGCATCAGACAGCAGGCGGCATGGTATTCGGCGGTCAGTTCTGCGACTGCAGGATCGTGTTTAAACCCCCAGATGTCGTTGATCAGGTCGGCGCCTGCCTGTAAAGCGGCTTTTGCAACCGATCCTTTACAGGTGTCAACAGAGACCGGAATATCAAAGCGTTTTTTTACGGCTTCAAGGACCGGAAGGATCCGGGCGATCTCTTCTTCGTCGGAAATGACCTGGTATCCGGGGCGGGTGGATTCGCCGCCGATATCAATAAGATCCGCGCCGTCTGCAATCATTTTCTCCGTATGGAATAAAGCCTGGTCAGGCTGGAAAAATCTGCCTCCGTCAGAAAAGGAATCCGGAGTCACATTGAGGATTCCCATAATGTATGTTCTGTGCGCAGTATCAAAAACACGATTTCCTATTCTCATATGGATCGGTTCCTCCGTTTCTTCAGTATTCTATCTGTTTGTTTTTTTTCTCTTCGGGCCAGTTGCAGGATTCAAAAGCCGGACAGCAGAAACAGCAGCGGGACTGTTTGTCTGCCCGGCAGAGATATTCGGACAACGGGTCGCCTGTCTGCTGCAGGGAACGATGTCCGGATATGGCATGCTGAATCCGTCTGGTATCTTCAGGAGAAAAACCGCATTCCGGCAGGATGATTCCTGCAATCCGCGCGCCGGCAGCAGGATGGGGAGTTTGGTACCGTATCTGATCAGGGCGGCCGATATCGTGAAGCAGGGCGGCGGCATAGATCAGTTCCCGGTTCAGTCCGCAGCCGTCTTCCAGATTGTAGATATACATGATTCTTGCCACATCAAGAAGATGTTCGATGGAGTGACGGCAGAAAATGCGGTCTTTTTCAGCGTCTTTCAAAAACGCAGCCTGTTCCTGGAACAAAGGATGCAGGACAAGCTTCCGGATACGTTCCATGGATGCTTTCATGACTTCACCATCTGCAGAAACGTCTGCTGGAGAGAACAGTCATCGGCAAATACGCCTTTGACAATGGTGGTAACCGTCCGGGTACCCGGTTTTTGAACGCCGCGCATGGTCATGCACATGTGTTCGGCCTCCAGCATGACCATGACGCCTTTGGGACACAGGTGTTTTTCCAGCGCTTCTGCAATCTGGGCAGTCATGTTTTCCTGAATCTGCGGACGTCTGGCGAAAACCTCTACCGTACGTGCCAGTTTGCTGAGTCCGGCAACTTTTCCGTCCGGAATATAGGCAACGTGTGCTTTTCCGTAAAACGGGAGCAGATGGTGCTCGCAGACAGAATAAAACGTGATGTCTTTTTCAAGAACCATATTGTTGTTGGTGGCCTGGAACTGTTTCTTCAGATGAATGCCGGCGTCTTCCTGAAGTCCTCCGTAGATCTGTTTGCACATGCGGGCAATCCGGTCCGGCGTCTCCAGAAGACCTTCCCGTGTGATGTCCTCTCCTATGCCTTCGAGCATCAGACGGACACCTTCTTTGATTTTCTCATGATCCATTATGCTTTGCCTCCTTTGTGATTATTTCGGGATGCAGGCATATCGTATGGCAATGAAATGTTTGAGAGAATGATATACAAAAAACATCCCGATGTGAATGAGCATCTGGAATAAATAATAAATCTTCGGATCCCTTCACAATCGAGATGTAGTCATCTGTATGTTGCAATGGGTGCGGATTCCATATCGTAAGACGGGCTTTTCGTTCTTGTGGCAACTCCCCATCCACAAAACACTTGACGCATGAAATCCTATTTTGCATATTATTTATCTGGAAATGATTATATCATCATGCATGTGTAAATTCAATCCCCGGGGTGATTTTCATATATCTTTTTGGCATTGCGGACGACGGTTTGCTTCTGTTTTGCCCCGGACGCCGGCAGACATTTGAACAGTAACATTATGGGGCTGTTCATACCTGCGCCGGCCCGGGTACAAAATATTTGAAATCCATACTTGACATCCCTGTGTAAATGAGGTAGGATAATAGCAGGAAATCGAACAAAAGTTCGTATTGTGGAATTTGTGTGATATGAAGGAGAAGCAGTATGGGAAGAGAAGATAAAGGTTCGGCAAACGAAGACAGGTTAAAAGCACTGGACGCGGCGCTCAGCCAGATTGAGAAGCAGTATGGAAAGGGCTCGGTCATGAAGCTCGGAGATAAGAGCCATATGCAGGTGGAGACGATTCCCACCGGTTCTTTGAGTCTGGATATTGCTCTGGGAGCAGGCGGTGTTCCGAAAGGGCGTGTGGTGGAGATCTATGGACCGGAGTCCAGCGGTAAGACGACGGTTGCATTACATATGGTGGCGGAAGTGCAGAAGAGAGGCGGAATTGCAGGGTTTATTGATGCAGAACATGCACTGGATCCGGTCTATGCAAAGCACATCGGCGTGGACATCGACAACCTCTATATTTCACAGCCGGATAACGGAGAGCAGGCGCTGGAGATCACGGAGACAATGGTTCGCTCCGGAGCAGTGGACATTGTGATTGTGGACTCTGTGGCGGCACTTGTTCCGAAGGCGGAGATCGACGGAGATATGGGAGATTCCCATGTGGGACTGCATGCAAGGCTGATGTCGCAGGCGCTTCGCAAGCTGACGGCCATCATCAGCAAGACCAACTGTGTGGTTATTTTTATCAATCAGCTTCGTGAGAAGGTCGGTGTGATGTTCGGCAATCCCGAGACGACGACCGGAGGGCGTGCGCTGAAGTTTTATTCCTCTGTGCGGCTGGATGTCCGCAGGATTGAAGCGCTGAAGCAGGGCGGTGAAGTGATCGGAAACCGTACCAGAGTAAAGGTGGTAAAGAACAAGATTGCTCCGCCGTTTCGTGAGGCGGAATTTGATATTATGTTCGGCCAGGGAATCTCGACGGTCGGCGATATTCTGGACCTGGCGGCGAACAGCGGAGTCGTGGTAAAGAGCGGTGCCTGGTATGCCTATAAGGATGCCAAGATCGGACAGGGACGGGAGAATGCCAAGCAGTTTCTTCGTGATAATCCGGAGGCATGCAGAGAGATTGAGATGAAGGTCAGGGAACATTATGGATTACCAGGCGCAGGAGCACAGCCGGAAGCAGAAAAGTCCGCAGGAACAGCCGGCACAGCTGAAGAAAGCGAAAATTAAGGCCCTGAATCTGCTGGAACGGATGGACCGGACGGAAGCCCAGCTTCGCGAAAAGCTCCTGAAGGCAGAGTTTGAGCCGGAGACGGTAGAGCAGGCAATCGCCTATGTATACAGTTATGGATATCTGGATGATGAACGTTATGTTCGCAATTATATTGAATACCGGAAAGAACAGAAAAGCCGAAGACAGCTTGAACAGGAGCTTCAGTTCCGCAGGGGCGTGTCTTTGGAACTGATCCGGAAGGTCTATGAGGAACTGGAACCCGCCGATGAAAAAGCCATGATCCGAAGGCATCTGGAGAAAAAGTATGGGATGCCGTCCCGGTGGGATGAAAAGCAGAAGCAGAAGTTTTTTGCGTCCATGCAGCGAAAAGGCTTCCGGCCTGGAGACATTCTGTCGGTTATCAGAGAATGGAAAGAAGATGGGGACTGCCTGTAAAAGCGGCTCTTCATGCGGCTGTTCGCATCCGCGCCGTGCGTCTGAACGGCGCGGGTGTGAACCGTAACCTTTAATTGTCCAAATGCACAAAAGAAAGAACGCAAGACTTGACATTGTTGTCAAAACAGTTTAGAATCTAATTGTTGTGTTTGTACAATGAAAACTTAATAAGGAGGTGCTCCTGTATATGGTTACGACTATCATTGCGGTGCTGGTCGCGATCGCCCTTACGGCTGCAGTAGTCTGGCCCTGCGCAGTAAATTACCGGAAAAAGGTAGTGGAGGAAAAGCTTGGCAATGCAGAAGACAGAGCGAGAGAGATCATAGATGAAGCCCTGAAGACAGCAGAGACCAGGAAGCGTGAGGCGATGCTGGAAGTCAAGGAAGAATCCATGAAGACCAGGAACGAGCTTGAAAAAGAGACCAAAGAGCGCAGAGCAGAGCTTCAGCGTTATGAGCGCCGGGTTCTGTCCAAAGAGGAATCTCTGGATAAGAAGACGGAAGCAATTGAACGCAGAGAAGCCGGGTTTGCCGCACGGGAAGCACAGCTTGAGAAAAAGCGTGCTGAAGTGGAGAGCCTGTCTGCAAAGCGTTTACAGGAATTGGAGAGAATCTCTGGCCTTACCTCCGAACAGGCAAAAGAATATCTTTTGAAAACAGTTGAAGATGATGTAAAACATGAAACTGCGAAACTGGTGAAAGAACTGGAGAGCAGGGCAAAAGAGGAAGCGAACAAAAAGGCGAAGGACTATATCGTTACTGCCATTCAGAAGTGTGCAGCCGACCATGTGGCTGAGACAACCATTTCTGTTGTACAGCTTCCGAACGATGAGATGAAAGGACGTATCATTGGCCGCGAGGGCAGGAATATCCGTACGCTCGAGACCATGACTGGTGTAGATCTGATTATTGATGATACACCGGAGGCTGTCATCTTATCCGGTTTTGATCCGATCAGGCGGGAGGTTGCCCGCATTGCATTGGAGAAACTGATTGTTGACGGCCGTATTCACCCGGCAAGAATTGAGGAGATGGTTGAGAAAGCTCAAAAAGAAGTGGATGTGATGATTCGCGAAGAAGGTGAAGCAGCGACTCTGGAAGTCGGTGTTCACGGAATTCATCCGGAGCTGGTGCGGCTTCTTGGACGTATGAAGTTCCGCAGCAGTTATGGACAAAATGCATTGAAGCATTCCATAGAGGTTGCCCACCTTTCCGGATTGCTGGCAGGGGAGATCGGCGTTGACGTCCGGATGGCGAAAAGAGCCGGACTTTTACATGATATTGGTAAATCCATTGACCATGAGATGGAGGGTTCTCATATTCAGATTGGTGTGGATTTATGCAAAAAGTATAAGGAATCAGCTACAGTGATCAACGCAGTTGAATCACATCATGGTGATGTAGAGCCTACTTCCTTGATCGCCTGTATCGTACAGGCTGCAGATACGATATCTGCAGCAAGACCAGGTGCAAGAAGAGAGACACTGGAGACTTATACCAACAGATTAAAACAACTGGAAGATATTGCGAACTCCTTTAAGGGAGTTGAGAAGTCTTTTGCTATTCAGGCAGGCAGAGAGGTTCGAGTTATGGTAGTGCCTGATCAGGTGGATGATGCGGCAATGATATTGATGGCGCGCGATATATCCAAACAGATTGAATCCAATCTGGAGTATCCTGGTCAGATTAAAGTGAATGTGATCCGCGAGAGCAGGGTGACAGACTATGCGAAATAAAGTTTAAAGAAGAAAACAGAGGGATGTTGCGGCTGCGGCATCCCTTTTTTCGTCGGGAGGTACAACAGGATGGCAAGAATAGGTTTTATCGGGATGGGAAATATGGGAACAGCGATTCTGCACGGAGCGCTGTGTGTATTTCCGAAAGAAGACATGGTATTCTGTGCAAAGACACAGGATACAAGGAGACATATTTATGAAAAGACAGGAGTAGAATATACCGATTCCAATGCGGAGTGCGCCAATAAGTGCAAGTACCTGATACTGGCAGTAAAACCGCAGTTTTACGAAGAAGTCATAAAAGGGATTCGGTATATGCTGACTCCGGAGCATGTGATTATCTCACTGGCTCCCGGAAAAACCATCGAAGAACTGAAACTGGAACTGGGAAAGGATAAAAGGATCGTCCGCGCCATGCCGAATACGCCGGCAATGATCGGGGAAGGCATGACAGGACTGAGCTGCAGGAAGGAAGAATTTTCTGATGTGGAGCTGAATGTACTGGAAAAACTGTTCGGAGCGTGCGGAAAAGCGGAATTTATTGATGAGGCGCTGATGAATGCCGTTGTATGCGCCAGCGGAAGCTCCCCGGCCTTTGTGTATATGTTTATCGAAGCGCTGGCTGACGGTGCAGTCCGGTGCGGAATGCCGAGAAAACAGGCATACATATTTGCAGCCCAGGCGGTAAAAGGAGCGGCTTCCATGGTGCTTGAGACAGGGGAACATCCAGGAGCGCTGAAAGATAAGGTATGCAGTCCGGCAGGAACTACCATTGAGGGAGTTGCGGCTCTGGAAGAATACGGAATGCGCAGTGCCGTACTGAAGGCATCTGAAGCTGTTTTGAATAAATGCAGGGAAATGTAATATATGACCTTCTCCATTCATAAAATGAGTGGGGGAGGTTTATTTTATGAAAGAGAAATGGAACTGTCAGAAGGGGATCAGTCCGGGAACCTGTCTGATTCTGTTTTTTGCAGGACTTCTGGCAGGTATTTTATTTGTACAGACTCTGAGCGATGATTCCTTTGCGGGCATTTTCAGCGAATATTTTCTGAACCAGTATGCATCACTGGAGATTGACGGACGGAAACTGTTCCGGTATGTAAGCGGATATCGGTGCGGCCAGTATGCCCTGCTGGTCTGCTGCGGAGCAGTCTCAGCAGCGCCTGTACTGACAGGAGCCTTTCTGTTTTTTCTCGGAATGACATGGGGGACGATGATCAGTGTCTCAACGGTCAGGCTGGGGCTGAAGGGGGTTCTGATCTGCGTGGCAGGAGTGATTCCCCAGATCCTGTTTTATCTGCCTGCGTTCGGATGGATGCTTCTGTGGATCTGGAATGGAGGCAGCAGCCGGAAAAAATACTGGTTTTTCGTTTGTGCAGGATTCTTCTTTCTCCTGTCCGGTATTGTGACGGAAGTATATTTGAATCCGTTGCTGCTGCAGCAGATTCTCAGGAAAATGTAAGAAAAGATGTTGAAATCAGAGCCGTTCTTGGTTATACTGTAAGCATGTTTATAGTATTGAGGGTAAAAGAATGGACGAGGAGATACGGTATTTTGTAACATATCTGGAAGAGGTCAAGAAGGCTTCGCACAATACAGTCATGTCCTATCAGAGCGATCTGGAAAAAATGATGCATTATGCAGAGAGCCAGGGGGTAAGCTCCATCGATGCCATAACGGCAACGGTGTTGAACTCCTATGTTCTGGATCTGGAGAAAAACGGAAGGGCGGCTTCCACCATATCCAGATATATTGCATCAATGAAAGCTTTCTTTGAGTATCTGGTCCGCAGCCGGAGGATTGAAGAAGACCCGGCATTTCGTCTGAAAGCTCCAAAGGTGGAAAAGCATGTGCCGGGGATCCTTACCGTTTCGGAAATGGAACATCTGCTGGAGCAGCCGTCGGCAGACACGCCGAAGGGGTATCGGGATAAAGCCATGCTGGAGCTTCTTTATGCAACAGGCATGCGGGTCAGCGAGCTGGTGCATCTTAATGTGGGCGATGTAAATCTTCGGTTCGGCTGGGTCATCTGCAGGGATGGAGAGCGGGAACGCATGGTTCCCTTCGGTCCCAAGGCAGGCAGGGCGCTGATGCAGTATATGGACAGGAGCAGGGAATGCTTTATGAAAAAGGAAAGTTCGGATTACCTGTTTCTGAACTGTTCCGGTGCGCCCATGAGCAGGCAGGGATTCTGGAAGGTTTTAAAAGGCTATGCATTAAAGGCGGGAATTGAGAAGGACATTACTCCCAGAATGTTCCGGCATTCCTGTGCAGCGCACATGGCCTCCAACGGGGCAAAGCTGCATACGATCCAGGAGATTCTTGGACATGCGGATCTGACGGCTACACAGGTATACGCTGAATTTCAGTCAGGCATGAGGTCGGAGTACAGCAGAGTCCATCCAAGAGGGCAGGAGGAGAAAGGATGAATGAAGGGTGCAGGTTGAAAAGCAGCTGCACCTTTTTTGTGCCGGCGCGCCTGAGTGCCTGTCACAGAAAGCCTGTGTGGAGAGAGGAGACGGACATTTCCGTTTGCCGTGCAGGCAACCGCCATAAATGGAAAATATGTGCATAAAATTACATTTACAGTATAATTATGCAGAAAAAATGTAAAAAAAGCTTGCAATACAAAAAGTTTGCTTTATAATGTCAGTTAGGTTCTGCAAAGGGCCGGCGGGCTGTTGAAGTCCGTGCAGGAGGGCAGAAAGAGCGCTCTGCTGTAAAAGGTGACAATGGCATTTACAGTGAAAGAAAGAGGAGGAACACTATGAAAAAGAAAATGATCAGTATGATGCTGTGTGCAGCCATGACTGCTGCGATAGCGGCGGGATGCGGAAGCAAAGAGGCCGATCAGGCTGAGGCTCCGGCAACAGGAGCAGATGCAGAAGAAGGGGCGGAGGCTCCGGCAGAGAATGAAGAAGAAACAGAAGTTTCAGACGGCGGGACTCTGGTTATGGCGACAAATGCATATTTTGAGCCGTATGAATATTATGAAGGGGACCAGATTGTGGGCATCGACGCGGAGATGGCGGCGGCAGTAGCGGAAAAGCTCGGCATGGAGCTGAAGATCGAAGATATGGAATTTGATTCCATTATTCCGGCGGTCAATTCCGGAAAGGCAGATATGGGCGTGGCCGGCATGACGGTAACAGAGGATCGTCTGGTGAATGTCAATTTCAGCAATCCCTATACAACCGCAACACAGGTTATCATTGTTCAGGAAGGCAGCGATATTACCGGAGAGGCGGACCTGAACGGAAAGATGATCGGCGTTCAGCTTGGAACAACCGGAGATATTTATGCTTCTGATATTGAAGGCGCCGAGATCGAGCAGTATAATAAAGGAATGGATGCAGTGCAGGCACTGTCGAACGGCATGATCGACGCGGTGATCATTGATAATGAACCGGCGAAGCAGTTCGTATCCAAGGCAGAGGGGCTGAAGATTCTGGAAGAGGAATTTGTTACGGAAGAATATGCCATCGCTTTTGCAAAGGACAATGAAGAACTGATGGAGAAGGTGAATGCCGCATTGGATGAGCTGATTGCAGACGGAACCATCCAGTCGATTATTGACAAATATATTACGGCTGAGTAAAGGACAGAATATGGGAAACTTTCAGGAGCGTTTTTATCTTAATTTTATAAAAGACGACCGGTGGATGTACATGTGGGACGGCCTGAAGATCACGCTGGAGGTGACGCTTTTTGCGACGCTTCTGGGGATTGTTCTCGGCTTTCTTGTGGCAATCATCCGTTCAACCCATGACCGGACCGGGAAGCTGAAGATTATGAATGTCCTGTGCCAGATCTATCTGACCGTAATCCGCGGCACACCTGCCGTGGTACAGCTTCTGATCATGTATTTTGTGATCTTTGGTTCGGTGAAGGGGATCAGCAAGGTACTTGTGGCTGTGCTGGCGTTCGGCATCAATTCCGGCGCCTATGTGGCGGAAATCTGCCGCGCGGGCATTATGTCCATCGACATCGGCCAGATGGAGGCGGGCAGGAGCATCGGTTTCAGCTATGGTCAGACCATGTGGTATATTGTTCTGCCCCAGGCTTTCAAGAATGTACTTCCGGCGCTGGGCAACGAGTTTATTGTGCTCCTGAAAGAGACTTCCATATCCGGATACATCGCCCTGCAGGATCTGACAAAGGGCGGTGATATCATCCGAAGCCGTACATACGATGCCTTTATGCCGCTGATCGGCGTTGCGATTGTTTATCTGGTTCTGGTCCTTGGCTTTACCAAGCTGGTGTCCATGCTGGAAAGGAGGCTGAATCAGAGTGAACGATAACATACTGATCCGGGCAGAAAATGTCCGGAAAAGCTTTTCGGGCAAAGAGGTATTAAAGGGAATCGATCTGGAGATCCGAAAGGGGGAAGTGGTGGTCATCATCGGACCGTCCGGTTCGGGAAAGAGTACTTTCCTCAGATGTCTGAATCTTCTGGAGGTTCCGACAGGCGGACATATTTATTTTAACGATGTGGACATTACGGAAAAATCGGTGAATATTGATATGCACCGCCAGAAGATGGGGATGGTGTTCCAGCATTTCAACCTGTTTCCCCATATGGATATTCTGAAAAACATGACGATCGGTCCGGAGAAGCTTCTGAAAAAGTCCAGGGAAGAAGCAGAAAAGCAGGCCATGGAGCTTCTGGCGCGCGTGGGGCTTGCAGACCGCAGTCATGCATATCCAAACCAGCTGTCCGGCGGCCAGAAGCAGCGGATTGCCATCGTCCGCGCGCTGTGCATGCAGCCGGAAGTGATGCTGTTTGACGAGCCGACCTCCGCACTGGACCCGGAGATGGTGGGAGAGGTGCTTCAGGTTATGAGGGACCTTGCCAGAGAACATATGACCATGGTGGTTGTGACCCATGAGATGGGCTTTGCAAAAGAGGTGGCGGACCGGGTGGTGTTTCTGGATGAAGGAATTCTGATGGAGCAGAACCGTCCGGAAGAATTTTTTGTAAATCCCCGTAATGAAAGATTGAAGAGCTTTCTTGGGAAGGTTCTGTAGCAGCCGCAGGCAAAAGCCTGCGGTATTGTCAGTGATAGTGGTAAAGGAAACAGGATGATGAGAAAAAAGAAACTGTCCGGTTGGATGATGTGTGTATGTACAGCGGCAGTGATATGCGGCTGCGGCAGTAAGGATTTTAAAAATCCTTCCAGAGGGGAAACTCTGGTTATGGCAACGAACGCATATATGGAACCATATTCCTACTATGCAGAAGATCAGATCGTTGGGATCGACGTGGAGATCGCGCAGGCGATTGCAGACAAACTGGGAATGGAACTGGAGGTCCGCAATATGGAACTGGATTCCGTTTTTGATGAATTGAATGCAGGCAGGGCCCATATCGGAATGGCGGGCATAAATGCGGCGGAAGAACATCTGGAGGATGCGGACTTCAGCGATCCTTATATGAGGATTGAGCAGGCGGTGATCGTGGACGCGGACAGCGAGGCCGCAGCAGTCAGCGATTTTTCGGACGGTCTGATTGGTGTTCCGGCCGGAGCTGCCGGCGAGATCGTTGCTTCTGATCTGCCGGGGGCACAGGTCAGATCTTATGACAGCGGTGCAGATGCGGTACAGGCGCTGTTAAACGATACCATTGATGCGGTGATTCTTGACCGGACTTCTGCCGAAGAGCTGACAGAGGGCACCGAAGAGCTGAAGATACTGGAGGAGGCTTTTGCCGCGCGGGGATGCTCGATTGCGGTAGCAAAAGGAAACGAAGAACTGCTGGATGATGTGGACAAGGCGCTGGATGCAATTATTGCAGACGGGACGGTTTTTCGGATTACAAACAAGTATATAACAGCAGAATGAAACTGTGTCCATGGCAGGCTGGAGGCCGGCAGATATCTGAACAGTAACCGGTCTTACAAATTGGAATGAAAAAAAATGGATTAGGTATTGATATTTTTGGACAAATTAGGTAAAATATGTAATGGTTGATGTTCTTTTAACAATCTTTGCAAGAGTTGGAAGAACAAACATATTATATTCAACTTGTAGGAGGAATGGAAACATGGCAGTAAAAGTAGCAATCAATGGTTTCGGACGTATTGGTCGTCTTGCATTCAGACAGATGTTTGGTGCAGAGGGTTATGAAGTTGTGGCAATCAACGACTTGACTTCTCCGAAGATGCTGGCACACTTGTTAAAGTATGACTCTTCTCAGGGTAAATATGAGAAGGCTGATACCGTATCCGCAACAGAAGATTCTATCGTTGTCGATGGAAAAGAAATCAAGATTTATGCAAAAGCAAATGCAGCAGAGCTTCCGTGGGGAGAGATCGGCGTAGACGTAGTTCTGGAGTGTACCGGATTCTACACCTCCAAAGACAAGGCTTCTGCTCATATTACCGCAGGCGCTAAGAAAGTTGTTATCTCTGCTCCGGCTGGTAACGATCTGCCGACTATCGTTTACAATGTAAACCATACAACTCTGAAAAAAGAAGATACCGTTATTTCCGCAGCATCCTGTACGACCAACTGCCTGGCTCCGATGGCAAAAGCGCTGAACGATCTGGCTCCGATCGAGTCCGGTATTATGTGTACAATCCACGCTTACACAGGAGATCAGATGCCTCTTGACGGACCGCAGAGAAAAGGCGATCTGAGAAGAAGCCGTGCGGCTGCAATCAACATCGTTCCGAACAGCACCGGCGCTGCAAAAGCAATCGGCCTTGTTATCCCGGAACTGAACGGCAAGCTCATCGGCGCTGCACAGCGTGTTCCGACCCCGACCGGTTCCACCACTCTTCTGTTCGCAGTTGTGAACAAAGCAGTGACCAAGGAAGAGATCAATGCAGCCATGAAAGCAGCTGCTACCGAGTCCTATGGTTATACCGAGGATGAGATCGTATCCAGCGATATCATCGGTATGAGATATGGTTCTCTGTTTGATGCAACTCAGACCATGGTTTCTCCGCTTCCGGATGGAAAGGCTCAGGTTGAGGTTGTTTCCTGGTATGACAATGAGAACTCCTATGTATCTCAGATGGTTCGTACGATCAAATACTTCGCAGAGCTTGCATAACAGCACTGAGCCGTATGTCGGCGATCATATTTAAGACCTTAAAGGGTCCGGTCTTCAGGGCCGGGCCTTTTTTCGGACAGAAAGATGAGCAGACCGGGTGGTGTGTCTGCAGCGCCGGATTTCGCAGGACGGGATCCTTGAAAATAAAGCAGGAGGCAAGGGAAGATGGGATTAAATAAAAAATCAGTAAATGATATCAATGTAAAGGGAAAACGCGTGCTGGTAAGATGTGACTTTAATGTTCCGTTAAAGGACGGACAGATCACCGATGAGACCAGAATCAGGGCAGCGCTTCCTACCATTCAGAAGTTGATCGATGACGGCGGAAAGGTAATTCTCTGCTCTCATCTTGGAAAGGTAAAGAACGGCCCGAATGAGGGAGAGTCTCTGGCGCCGGTTGCAGAGAGACTGTCCGAGAAGCTTGGCAGGCCGGTGAATTTTGTGGCTGACTATAATGTGACGGGCGAAGCGGCGACTGCGGCAGTGGCTGCCATGAACGAGGGAGATGTGGTGCTTCTTCAGAATACCCGTTTCCGCGGCAAGGAAGAGACGAAGAACGGCGAGGCATTTTCCAAAGAACTGGCAGATCTGTGCGACGTATACGTATGCGACGCATTTGGTTCTTCTCACAGAGCGCATGCATCGGTTGCCGGCGTAACGGATGTGGTCCGTGCAAAGGGCGGCGAGTGCGCAGTCGGCTATCTGATGCAGAAGGAGATTGATTTCCTTGGAAATGCAGTGGAGAATCCGGTAAGGCCCTTCGTGGCAATTCTGGGCGGTGCAAAAGTGGCAGACAAGCTGAACGTGATTGCAAACCTTCTGGAGAAATGCGATACGCTGATCATCGGCGGCGGTATGGCTTATACTTTCTTGAAAGCAAAGGGCTATGAGATCGGAACTTCTCTGGTTGACGAAGAGAAGCTTGACTACTGCAAGGAAATGATGGAAAAGGCAGAGAAGCTCGGCAAGAAGCTGCTGCTTCCGGTTGATACCACCATCGCTTCTGCATTCCCGAATCCAATTGATGCCGAGATTGAGGTTTCTGTCGTGGATGCAGATGCGATTCCGGCTGACAAGATGGGACTGGATATCGGAACAAAGACGGCAGAGATGTACGCAGAAGCTGTGAAATCCGCAAAGACCGTTGTATGGAACGGACCGATGGGTGTATTTGAGAATCCGATTCTGGCAAAAGGAACGATTGCAGTGGCAAAATCTCTTGCGCAGACCGATGCAACTACGATCATCGGCGGCGGAGATTCTGCAGCTGCAGTGAACCAGCTGGGCTTTGCAGACAAGATGAGCCATATTTCTACAGGAGGCGGAGCTTCCCTGGAATTCCTGGAGGGCAAAGAGCTTCCGGGTGTGGCTGCAGCAGACGATAAATAAAGTGTCCGTTCAAACTCCTGCAGACGGACGCCGGTTGTGAGCTGGTATTCCTTCCAGACCCCGCTTGCGCTTAATGAAGGGCAGCAGCGGTACTAAGGGCGCAAAAGACGCGCCCTAAGGACCGGCGCCCTTCAATGGGTCTTTCAGGAATACCAGCCCACAACGGCTCTGGTATTGGCAGAGGTATGAATGATATTTTGAAAAAGAACAGGTTTGTGAATAACAGGTAAGGAGATGGATGAAGATGGCAAGAAAAAAGATTATTGCAGGTAACTGGAAGATGAACATGACTCCTACGGAGGCAGTGGAGCTGATCAATACGTTGAAACCGCTGGTAGCTACGGATGATGCAGATGTGGTATTCTGCGTGCCGGCGATTGACATCATTCCGGCGATGGAAGCTGCGAAGGGTTCCAATATTCAGATCGGCGCCGAGAATATGTATTTTGAGGAGAAGGGTGCGTACACCGGCGAGATCTCTCCGGCCATGCTGACCGACGCAGGCGTAAAATACGTGGTTCTTGGACATTCCGAGAGAAGAGAGTACTTTGCAGAGACCAGCGAGACTGTAAATAAGAAGATGTTGAAGGCGTTTGAGCACGGTATGACTCCGATCATGTGCTGCGGCGAGACTCTGACGCAGAGAGAGCAGGGTGTGACGATGGATTTCATCCGCCAGCAGGTGAAGGTTGGTTTCCTTGGGGTGACTGCAGAGCAGGCGGCGACTGCAGTGATTGCCTATGAGCCGATCTGGGCGATCGGAACCGGTAAGACAGCAACGACGGAGCAGGCACAGGAAGTGTGCAAAGGCATCCGTGAGTGCATTGCTGAGATCTACGATCAGGCAACTGCAGATGCAATCCGTATTCAGTACGGCGGATCGGTCAATGCGGCTACGGCTCCGGAGCTGTTTGTGCAGCCGGATATTGACGGCGGCCTGGTAGGCGGCGCTGCACTGAAACCGGATTTCGGGAAGATCGTCAACTGGAAATAGGCAGGCCATGGCGGGAGACCGTCCGGTCGGAAGCACCCGGGCCATGCGGTTTCTGCGGCATGGCCCGGGTGTTCCTGATTGCTTCTTGCAGTCGGAAGAGCGGGGTTTGATGATCAGAAAGAGAAGGATTGAGGAAAAGTTATGAGAAGAAGACTGGCAGCAGCGTGTGCTGTAATGATGATTGCTGTTATGGCGATGGGATGTGCGGGGAAGACGCCTGCAGCATCGACGGATGGAAATGACACAGAGACATCTGTGCAGGAGGAAGAACCGGCAGAAGAGGAGCCGGCAGAATTATCAGAGGAAGAAGAGCAGGAGCTTTATAATCTGTATATTGGTCTGAACAATACCATGGTTGGGCGTCTGAGTTCCTCTCTGTCTAAATATTTTGAATATGTTGATTTTCAGGAAGAGTTTACGCTTCTGAATGGCGAGGACTATTTCTGTTATTCTCTGGAGAGCACGCTGGATGAGCTGGACCAGATCGATGAGCTGGTTGCCAGAAAACAGGAAAAATCCGAAGTGGATGATGCTTACATGGCGCTCAGCCCGGTCATCCGGGAGCTGATTCAGACACTGAACGAGGTGCAGGCATATACCGATGAGGATTCTTTTCTGGAAGATGATTTTGCAAAAGGCAGGGAGCTGCATGCGGTGCTCTGGAAGAGCTGCAACGAATATGAACCTCTGGCCACAGAGTTTTTGGACAGTCTGGGTACGGTTGCATCTGCCCAGCGTGCAGATGATCTGGATCAGATGAAAGAGGAAGGGTACGTAGTGACGTATGCTCTGGTCAGTATGATCACCACGGCGCAGGAGATTCAGTCGGCAATCTACGAACAGGGGATCGAGGATGATTCCATGATGCTGCAGCTGGATACCGGAGCGCTTCAGCCGCTCTATGACCAGTATATGGAAGAGGTTGAGACCGTGCTCGGCTATCTGAAGGACGAGGAAGCGCTGGCAAATGAAGGATATCCGACGCAGTCTGCGTATTATGTGACCTTTGAAGATGCCGTGGAGAATTCCGCAGAGGAACTGAAGGAGGTTTTCCGGAAGGTGGAAGAGCAGGAAGAACCCGGCGGATACGGAATTGTGAATGTGTTTACCGTGGATGGTTCCCTTGCCGGCTTTAACAACAAAGTTTCGGCCATGATTGATGATTACAACCGGATGATCAGCTATTAGGTCAGACTGAATGGCGGAAAAAGTTACTTTTCGCATTCATGCTATCCGGACGCCCGATGAGGGCAGATGATCCTTCCAGACAGGCGATCAGGACTCTCCCCACTGCGTGGGTCCCCCCTCATCGCAAATCCCGCTTGCGCTTAATGAAGGGCGATAAGGAATCCTCCCACTGCGTGGGTCCCTCCTTACCACAAAGGCAGCAGCGGTACTAAGGGCGCAAAAGACGCGCCCTAAGGACCGGCGCCCTTCAATGGGTCTTCCAGGAAAATCTGCCCACATCGGGCTGAACAATGGCTTAAATATGAAAAGTAACTTGGAAAAATGAAAAAAGAATGAAAAACTGCCCGGATACTTGCATGTTCCGGGCAGTTCATGTAAAATAAAAGATTAGATAAATACACATATAAGGAGACAAGATATGAGCAGGAAACCTACCGTGTTAATGATTTTAGATGGATATGGCCTGAATGACCGGACGGATGCGAATGCTGTGGCAGAAGCAAAGACTCCGGTTATGGACAAGCTGATGGCAGAGTACCCTTTTGTCAAAGGATATGCCAGCGGACTGGCAGTCGGGCTTCCGGATGGACAGATGGGGAATTCGGAAGTGGGGCATCTGAACATGGGAGCAGGACGGATCGTCTATCAGGAACTGACCAGAATCACGAAAGAGATCGAAGACGGCGATTTCTTTAAAAATGAAGCGCTTCTGGCTGCTGTGGAGAATGCAAAGAAAAACAATTCTTCTCTTCACCTGTACGGCCTTCTGTCAGACGGCGGCGTACACAGTCATAACACGCATCTGTACGGCCTTCTTGAGATGGCAAAGCGTCACGGGCTTGAAAAAGTGTATGTGCACTGTTTTCTGGACGGACGTGATACGCCGCCGGCATCCGGCAAAGACTATATCATGGAACTGAACGACAAGATGAAAGAGATCGGCGTGGGCGAAGTGGCAACCGTTATGGGACGCTATTATGCAATGGACCGCGACAACCGCTGGGAGCGCGTGGAGAAGGCATACCGGGCACTGACAAAAGGAGAAGGCGCGGAATATTCCTGTCCGGTATGCGGCATGAATGATACTTATAAAGAAGAAGTATATGATGAGTTTGTTAAACCGATCATTGTTGTCAGGGACAATAAGCCGGTGGCAACCATTCAGGACAAGGATTCCATCATCTTCTTCAATTTCCGCCCGGACCGTGCAAGAGAGATCACGAGAGCATTCTGTGATGATGAATTTTCCGGATTTGAGAGAGAAAAAAAGCTGGATCTTACGTATGTATGCTTTACCGAGTATGACGTGACGATTCCCAACAAACTGGTGGCGTTTCATAAAGTAGAGCTTCATAATACATTCGGCGAGTATCTGGCGGCAAACAAAAAGACGCAGGCACGTATTGCCGAGACGGAGAAATATGCACATGTGACGTTTTTCTTCAATGGCGGAGTGGAAGAGCCGAATGAGGGAGAGGACCGGATCCTGGTCAAGTCCCCGAAGGTTGCCACCTATGATCTGCAGCCGGAGATGAGCGCATACGGCGTATGCGACAAGCTCTGTGAAGCCATCAAATCAGATAAATATGATGTGATTATCATCAATTTCGCCAATCCGGACATGGTAGGACATACAGGCGTGGAAGAGGCGGCAGTCAAAGCAGTGGAGGCAGTGGATGAGTGCGTCGGAAAGGCAGTGGAGGCATTGAAGTCCGTGAATGGGCAGATGTTCATCTGTGCGGATCATGGAAATGCAGAACAGCTGAAGGACTATGAGACCGGAGCGCCGTTTACCGCACATACAACGAATCCGGTACCGTTTATTCTGGTAAATGCAGACCCGGGCTATAAACTTCGGGAAGGAGGATGCCTGGCGGATATCATTCCGACGCTTCTGGAGTTGATGGGGATGGAACAGCCGGCAGAGATGACAGGTAAATCTTTACTGATCAGGTAAAGTTCACAAGGTGAGGAGTTCATATGGTACTTGAGATGAGACGTGCCCTGGAGGAAGTCAAAAGCGGCAACAGTCAGGGATACAGAAGGTTGTACGATGCGACCTATGAAGAAGTGTACTGCCGAAGCCTTCTGATCATTCAGAAGGAAGAGCAGGCACTGGAGTTTATCAAAGATTTTTATAAGGAATTATTCGGAGTGCTGGATGAGGCGGACGATGCCGCAGATAAAGAACGCTGGTTCCTGCACCGGTTCTATCAGAAGCTGCGCAAGCATTATCACCGGCTTCTTGGAAAACAGGACAGGGAGTCCAGAGAGGAGAATGACATCCAGAATACGCTGGCGGAGCTTTTGACTGCTTTTCCGCTGCTTCACAGAATCATGCTGGTGATGTCCTGCAAGGATGATTTTTCAGCGGCGGAGATTTCCGCAATCTATGGACTGACGGAAGAGAAGATCCAGGCAGAGATCGAGAAGCTGAAAAAAATGCTTCCGACTCTGGTAAAGGATCGTCCGGAGAGCGGGATGCCGTATCTTGAGAGCTGGAAGCTGCTGCTTTTGTATGCTTCCGGTCAGATTACCGGCGCAGGTTCCAGTCAGTGGTCGGATGATCTGTACACGGAGGCGGCCAGGGCTGCCGGAGTGTCGATGGAGTCTGCCGGGAAGAAGAAATCCGATGACTTTGAGTATTTTGTGGCAGAGCCGGAGCTGGATCCGGCGCCGGAGAAGCCGAAGAAAAAGATCATTCCCGTGAAAGAGGAGGAACCGGAAGAAGAGGAGGAGGACGAAGAGGAAGAAGAGTACGACGAAGAAGAATATGATGAGGACGAGGATGAGGAAGAAGAGGACGAAGACGAGGATGAAGAGGATGACCGTTATGACTGGGATGTAGAAGATGACGGAAAACGCATGGTCATTCTGGGAATCATTCTTGCGCTTATCATTGTGGCAGTGGTCGGATTTGCTGCCTTCCGTCTTCTGGGTAATAAGGATGACGAGGAGCCGGAACCGATCCAGACGGAACAGGATGCAGAGGACAATGAGGATAAGCTGATTGTCAAGGGCGGCGATGAAAGCTTCGGCGAGGAGGAACCGGAAGGAACGCCGGAGGAGACACCGGAGGAGACACCGGAAGAAACGCCGGAGGAAACGCCGGAAGAATCTCAGGAAGAGCCGCAGACGACCGTGATGAAGGTAAGACCCAATTCCATGAATGTCCGCAAAGAACCCAATACAAATTGTGAGGTAATCGCTTCGGTGAAAGCCGGGGACAGGCTGGAAGTAATCGGAGAAGCCTCAGAGGACGGTTGGGTGCAGGTCCGCTGCATTGACCAGGATGGTCAGGAAGGTTATGCCAAACTGGAGAATCTGGCGGCTGAATAAGATAGACAGAACCTGCTCATACTAATCAGGAAAACACATCCATACAGGATGATGCCAGGAAAAAGTGTGAGGAGGTTCTTTTTATTATGAATCAATATCTGCCGATTACTTATATTTCAGCCAGAGAAATTCTGGATTCCAGAGGAAATCCTACCGTAGAAGCAGAGGTGCTTCTGGACGGAATCTATCAGGCGCGTGCCTCTGCTCCTTCCGGCGCTTCCACCGGCCGGTTTGAAGCGGTGGAGCTGAGGGATGGACAGGAACGTTACCTGGGACTCGGAGTGGAAAAAGCGGTTGCAAATGTAAATACAAAGATCGCCAATGTTCTTCTGGGAGAAAATGCATTAAATCAGGGGTATATCGACCACCTGCTCATTGACGCGGACGGTACGGAGAACAAGTCGAATCTGGGCGCCAATGCGATCCTTTCGGTATCGCTTGCCATAGCAAAGGCTTCTGCAAGGGCGCTGGGAATACCGGTATATCAGTATCTGGGCGGTATACGGACAGATACCATGCCGGTTCCGATGATGAATATTTTAAACGGAGGAAGGCATTCCAAAAATTCGCTGGACTTTCAGGAATTTATGATTATGCCCACAGGTGCGTCAAGCTTTCGGGAAGGGCTCCGCATGGGCGTAGAAGTCTATCATAAGCTGAAACTGATCCTTTCCAAGGAGGGACTGACCACTGCCGTCGGGGATGAAGGCGGCTTTGCCCCGGATATCCGGGATGCAAAGGAGGTCTTTCTTTACCTGAAGGAAGCGGTGGAGGAAGCCGGGTATGAGCCGGGAAGGGACTTTGTATTTGCCATGGATGCAGCAGCAAGTGAACTGTATAATGAGAAGAACGGACGCTATGATTTCCCGGGAGAGGCGCATATGAACGGCCATAAAGTCAGCCGGACTTCAGAGGAACTGGTGGATTATTATGAAGAGCTGATCTCCATGTATCCGCTGGCGTCCATTGAGGATGGCCTGGCAGAGGATGACTGGGATGGCTGGCAGCAGATGACAAAGCAGATCGGAGGCAGAGTCCAGCTGGTGGGAGATGACCTGTTTGTGACAAATACAAAGAGGCTTGCCTGCGGAATCAGGCTGGAGGCGGCCAATGCCATACTGATCAAGGTAAATCAGATCGGCACACTGACGGAAGCTTTTGATGCGATCCATATGGCGCACAAAGCCGGTTATCGGACGATCATTTCCCACAGAAGCGGCGAGACCTGTGAGGATATCATTGCGGATATCGCAGTTGCCTGCGGCGCAGGTCAGATCAAGACGGGCGCGCCCTGCAGATCAGAGAGAACGGAGAAGTATAACCAGCTTCTGCGGATCGAGGAGGAACTTCAGGGCCTGGCGGGATACCGGAATCCGTTCGCAGGCGAATAAAGCATATCGATGGGGCTGCTGCAGGATGCCTGCCCGCCTGTATGCCCGGCACTTATGTGAAGTGGATGAAACAGAACGCCAGTTCGCATGGTTTGGCTGAGCGCACAGACAGGTTCGCATGTTACAGCAGCCCCGTTTTACAGAGAGATTAAGGAACAGGCATACAGGAAGGAGTTGCGGAGGATGAGAAAGATCATACTGGCATCCGGTTCGCCCAGGAGGAAGGAACTTCTGGAGCAGATCGGAATCAGATTCGAGATCCATAAGGCAGAAGGAGAAGAAGTCATCACATCTTCGGTTCCGGAAGAGGCAGTGAAGGAACTGGCCTTGCAGAAAGCGCAGGAAGTGGCCGGAAAATGTGACGGAGACATTATCATCGGTGCGGATACGGTTGTGGCTGTGGACGGACAGATTCTTGGAAAACCCGCGGACCGGGCGGATGCCATGCGGATGCTGCGCCTCCTTCAGGGAAAAGAGCATCAGGTCATCACCGGCGTGGCAGTGCTTTCGAAAGAAAAAGGAAAAGCCGTCCATTTTGCGGAAGTGACGAAGGTACATGTATTTCCCATGACAGAGGAGCAGATGGAACGCTACATAGAGACGGGAGAGCCGATGGACAAAGCCGGATCTTACGGTATCCAGGGAAAATTCGCAGTTTATGTTTCCGGCATCGAGGGTGATTATAATAACGTCGTGGGACTTCCGGCTGGAAGGCTTTATCAGGAGGCGCTGGCAGCAGGCATCGATCTGCTTTTGTGAAACAGCATGAAAGTCTGATGAACCATATGAGGACTGCAGCTTTAGGAAGGCGGGCAGTCGTTTTGTGCAGCTTATGACAGAGAAAGGAGTCATTTCATGAGATTTGTAATACAGAGGGTCACACATGCTTCCGTGACGGCAGACGGAAACGTACTTGGCAGGATCGGGAAAGGTTTCCTGGTTCTGATCGGTGTTTCCGATGAGGACACAGAAGAGACTGCGGATAAAATGATCCGGAAAATGCTGGGTCTGCGTATCTTTGAAGATGAGAACGGAAAGACCAATCTGGATCTGCGAACGGTAAACGGGGAGCTTCTTCTGATTTCCCAGTTTACGCTCTATGCTGACTGCAAAAGAGGCAACCGTCCCGGTTTTACCCGGGCCGGCAAACCGGATATGGCGAGGGAGATGTATGAATACATCATCCGGAAATGCAAAGAGCAGTTTCCCGTCGTGGAACGCGGTGAATTCGGCGCCGATATGAAAGTGGAACTTCTGAATGACGGCCCGTTTACGATACTGCTCGATTCGGAAGAACTGTAATCTCTGATTTGCCGGTTTGCAGCCAGTTGCGGACAGACATCCCTCCAGGACCCATTGAAGGGCGCCGGTCCTTAGGGCGCGTATTTTGCGCCCTTAGTACCGCTGCGTCCCTTCACTAAGCGCAAGCGGGATTTGCGATGAGGGGGGACCCACGCAGTGGGGAGAGTCCTGATCGCCTGTCTGGGAGGGATGTCTGTCCGCAGCGGGCGTCCGGTTTGACAGTTTACAGGGTTGACGGCAAGAATTTCCCGCTGTTTCGCCGTTCAGAAAAATAAATCTGGTTGCTATTTCCATGATTTGTGGTAAAATATTTGTAACAGTGCAGAAAACGGCCTGCTGTATGCGGTCCAGGATGCACGAAGAACAGGCAGAGGTGCGATATGAAACGTGTACTATTAAAGTTGAGCGGGGAAGCTCTTGCAGGAGAGAAGCATACCGGATTCGATGAGGCCACCTGTATTCAGGTGGCAAAGCAGGTGAAAAGTGTTCTGGAAGAAGGGATCCAGGTGGGGATCGTGATCGGCGGCGGAAACTTCTGGAGAGGACGGACCAGCGGGAACATTGACCGTGCCAAATCCGACCAGATCGGCATGCTGGCGACTGTGATGAACTGTATCTATGTATCGGAGATCTTCCGAAGCGTGGGAATGAAGACAAAGGTATTCACGCCGTTTACCTGCGGACCCATGGCGGAGATGTTCACGAAGGATGCGGCGACGGAGTGTCTGGAAAAAGGAATGGTGGTATTCTTTGCAGGCGGTACCGGACACCCTTATTTTTCCACGGATACCACCACAACGCTTCGGGCTTTGGAGATCGGGGCAGATGTGATTCTGCTGGCGAAAGCAGTCGACGGGGTGTATGACAGCGATCCGAAGCTGAATCCGGAGGCGAAAAAGTATGACGAAATTCCGATCCGGACCGTGATTGACCGGAAGCTGGGAGTAATGGATCTGACAGCGTCTATTATGTGCATGGAGAACAAAATGCCCATGATGGTGTTCGGGCTGAATGAGAAAGACAGCATTCTGCGCACGGTCCGGGGTGAATTTTCAGGAACAAAAGTAACAGTATAACAGGGAGGAATTACTACATGGAAGAAAGATTACAGCCATTTGAAACAAAGATGAGCAAATCCTATGATGCACTTTTAAGAGAATTTGCAACGATCCGCGCAGGGCGTGCGAATCCGCATGTTCTGGACAGGATTAAAGTAGACTATTATGGAACACCGACGCCGCTTCAGCAGGTGGGAAATATCTCCGTACCCGAGGCGCGTATCATAATGATTCAACCGTGGGATAAGAAGATGATCCGTGAGATCGAGCGTGCGATCAACACTTCAGATCTCGGAATCAATCCCACCAACGACGGTTCTGCGATCCGTCTGGTATTTCCGGAACTGACGGAGGAACGCCGTAAGGCGCTTTCGAAAGATGTGAAGAAAAAAGGCGATGATGCAAAGGTTGCCATCCGGAACATCCGCAGAGACGCCAATGAGACATTTAAGAAGCTGAACAAGAACAATGAACTGACGGAAGATGATCAGAAGGCGCTGGAGACAAAGGCGCAGAAGCTTACAGACAAGTATATTGCAGAGATTGACAAGGCAGTCGAGGAAAAGACAAAAGAGATCATGACCGTGTAATGACCTGAGCGGACCTGGAGACAAGGGCCTGCATTTTGCAGCAGCCCTTGTTTCTTGGTATGTGCAAAAAAGGAGGCTGCTCGATGAAAATACCTCAGCATGTGGCGATTATTCTGGACGGGAACGGGCGCTGGGCGAAAGCGAAAGGCATGCCCCGGAATTACGGCCATGTCCAGGGAGCGAAAAATGTGGAACGGATCTGTGAAGATGCATATCATATGGGGATTAAGTATTTGACGGTCTATGCGTTTTCCACAGAGAACTGGAGGCGTTCCAGAGATGAAGTGGATGCGCTGATGAAGCTTCTGCGCAATTATATGAAGACCTGCGTGAAGACGGCGAAAAAAAACCATATGCGGGTGCGTGTGATCGGGGACAAGACAGGGCTTGCGAAGGATATACAGGACAGTATTGCAAATCTGGAGAGAGAGTCCAGAAATCAGGACGGACTGAATTTTACGATTGCGATCAACTATGGAAGCCGTGACGAGATCTGCCGTGCCGTAAAGAAGATTGCAGAGGAAGGAATCCGTCCGGAGGAGATTACGGAGGAAGTGATATCTGCCCATCTGGATACGGCGGGAATTCCGGATCCGGATCTGCTGATCCGGACCAGCGGAGAACAGAGGCTGTCCAATTATCTGATGTGGCAGCTGGCATATACGGAGTTTTATTTTACAGATCTGCCATGGCCGGATTTCAGCAAAGAGGAGCTTTCAAAAGCAATCGAAAAATACAATCAGAGAGAACGCCGGTACGGCGGAGTAAAGGAAGAGGCGGGGGAGGAATCCTGATGAAATCTTTTTTGACGAGGCTGATAAGCGGCATCATTCTGGTTTGTCTGATTGCGGGAACCTGCTGGTACGGCGGGCTGGCGCTGGGCTTTCTTGTGGCAGTCGTAGGATATATCGGGCTGGATGAGTTCTATAAGGTGTTTGGCATGAGCATCCGAAGAGGAATCGGAAGCGCCGGTTTTCTTGGCGCGGTCCTGTGGAGTGCGGTCATGCTGGCGACGGCAGGGACGGACAGGACGGGGGAGGAGTTCAAATGGCTGGCGCTTCTGGCAGCATTTATGCTTATCATGGCAGTCTATGTGTTTACCTTCCCGAAGTATGAGACCAGTCAGGTGATGGCTGCTTTTTTCGGTGTGGTCTATGTACCGGTCATGCTGAGCTTTATCTATCTGACCCGTATGATGAAAGGCGGCTTTTTTCTGGTATGGCTGATTTTTTTCAGTTCCTGGGGATGCGATACTTTTGCATATTGTACCGGGATGCTTTTCGGGAAGCATAAACTGGCTCCGGTCCTGAGCCCGAAGAAATCCATAGAAGGCGCAGTCGGCGGGGTGGCGGGCGCGTCAGCACTGGGGACAGTCTATGCAGTGTGCACGGGTGCGCCGGTCATTGCCTATGCAGTGATCTGCGCGGTAGGTGCGGCTGCTTCCCAGGTGGGTGATCTGGCGGCGTCAGCAGTGAAGCGCCAGCACGGGATCAAGGACTATGGAACGCTGATACCGGGACATGGAGGGATTCTGGACCGGTTTGACAGTGTAATCGTGACAGCGCCCATGATCTATATTCTGGCTGCTGTGCTGGCAGGATGACAGATGGAAGATGCAGATGTCGAAGATACATGATATCTGCACGAATGTGAAAGGATAGCAGGAGATAACATATGAAGAAGGTAGCGATACTGGGCTCTACCGGTTCCATAGGGACTCAGACACTGGAAATTGCAAGGACGAATGGAGACCTTGAGATCACGGCTCTGGCAGCAGGATCCAACGTGGAACGGCTGGAGGCGCAGATCCGTGAGTTTCGTCCTTCGCTTGCCGCCGTATGGGCAGAGGAGAAGGCAAAAGAGCTGAAAAGCCGGATCCGGGATCTGGACGTACGGGTCGTAACAGGCATGGAAGGGCTGATTGAAGTTGCAGAGCAGCCGGAATCCGGGATACTGGTGACAGCCATTGTGGGAATGATCGGCATCCGCCCGACGATTGCCGCCATGAAGGCGGGAAAGGATATTGCTCTGGCGAATAAAGAGACTCTGGTAACAGCCGGACATATCATCATGCCACTTGCAGAAGAATGCGGCGTCCGGATTCTTCCGGTGGACAGTGAGCACAGTGCAATTTTTCAGTGTCTGAATGGAGAAAACAGATGCGAACTGCATAAAATATTACTGACGGCCTCCGGCGGACCGTTTCGGGGAAAGAAAAAAGAAGAACTGCGGGAGGTTCAGGTGGAAGATGCACTGAAGCATCCGAACTGGTCCATGGGACGGAAAATCACAATCGATTCTGCGACACTGGTCAACAAAGGGCTGGAAATGATGGAAGCCAGATGGTTGTTTGGCGTAGAACCGCAGGACATAAAGATCGTTGTCCAGCCCAAAAGCATTATCCATTCCATGGTGGAATTTGCGGACGGGGCAGTCATTGCACAGCTTGGGACGCCGGATATGAAGCTGCCGATTCAGTATGCTCTTTATTATCCCCAGAGACGTTATCTGCCGGGAGAGAGGCTGGATTTCTGGAAGCTTGGACAGATCACGTTTGAGGAACCGGACATGGAGAATTTTCCAGGACTCAGGCTGGCGTTTGACGCGGCGGCAGCAGGAGGAAGCCTTCCGACGGTATACAATGCGGCGAATGAGCGGGCAGTTGCACTGTTTCTGGACCGGAAGATCCGTTTTCTGGAGATTCCGGAGCTGATTGAACGCTGTATGGAAGAACATAAGGCGGTAAAGGCGCCGTCTGTCGAGGAGATACTTCAGACAGAAGCGGAAGTCTATGAGAGAATCGAACAGATGAGGCATTAAGGAACGGTTGAAAGAGATATGGAACGGATTATAAGAAAGCAGGTGGTAGATTGAGTATTATTCTGGCATTGTTGATCTTCAGTGTCATAGTGATCGTTCATGAACTGGGACATTTTCTGCTGGCAAAATATAACGGGATCACGGTTACGGAATTCTCGGTAGGCATGGGTCCCAGGCTTTTGAGTCATGAGTGGAGAGGCACCCGTTATTCTCTGAAGATTCTGCCGTTTGGAGGATCCTGTATGATGGTGGGAGAAGAAGAGGAAAGTGATGAGGAAGGTTCTTTCGGGAGCAAATCCGTGTGGGCAAGGATCTCGGTTGTTGCAGCCGGTCCCGTTTTTAACTTCCTGCTCGCTTTTGTGCTGTCCGTAATCATAGTCGCCAATATCGGTTATGACGATACCGTCGTTGATGTGACGCCGGGATATCCGGCGGCCGAAGCAGGGATGCAGGATGGAGACCGGATCGTGCGGATGGGAGGAAGCAGGACTTATGTGTATCGGGAGATCAGTCTGTTTAACAGCCTTCATCAGGGGCAGCCGGCAGAAGTGACCTATCGAAGAGGCGAAGAGGAGTATACAATCAAGATTACGCCTGTAAAAGATGAAAACGGATATTATCGCTATGGATTTGAAAAGATAAATGTACGGACCAGGGGCAATGTGTTTACGACTGCAGGGTACAGTCTGGCGGAGCTTCGCTACTGGCTGAAGGCAACGATGGAGAGCCTTCTGAAACTGGTTCAGGGACAGGTGGAACTGAATGATGTATCCGGTCCGGTGGGAATTGTGAATGCGATCGGGGATACTTATGAAGAGAGCCGGACGGACGGCTGGTATTATGTGGCGCTGAATATGATCATTATGTCCATCCTGCTGTCTGTGAATCTGGGGGTCATGAATCTTCTGCCCATACCGGCGCTGGACGGCGGCAGGCTGGTATTCCTGCTGATTGAAGCGGTGCGGGGAAAAGCTCTGCCGCAGGAGAAGGAGAGCATGGTGCATTTTCTGGGATTTGTTCTTTTGATGGGATTTATGATCGTGGTCCTGATGAATGATATCCGGCAGATTTTCTTATAGGTTATAGATCAGCAAACGAGAAAAGGGAGGGCGTTAAAATGGCAATTGTAGAAGTCGTTAAGTATAACGGAAAACCTGATGTACTCGCATGGAAATATCCCAATGAAGAATTAGGTACATGGACGCAGTTGATTGTAAATGAGTCGCAGGAAGCGGTTCTGGTAAAGGGCGGAAAGGTTTTTGATGTTTTTGACAGCGGACGCCATACGCTTGAAACTGCCAATATTCCGATTCTTAATAAAATTATTAATCTTCCGTTTGGAGGAAGAAGTCCGTTTACCGCAGAGGTGTGGTATATCAACAAGGGTTATAATCTTGATATTAAATGGGGAACGCCAAGTCCTGTTCAGATTCAGGATCCGAAGTATGGAATCTTTGTGCCTGTCCGCGCGAACGGGGTGTTTGGCATTCGTATATCTGATGCCGGGAAGTTTTTGATAAAACTTGTGGCGACAATGCCGGCCTTTGATGCGATGACTGTTACAAAGTATTTCAGAGGTCTTTATGTTACGAGAATAAAAGATGCCATTTCTACTTATCTGATTCATGAGAAGATCGGCATTCTGGAAATCAATGCATATCTTGATGAAATCTCGCAGTACATGAAAGACAAAATTCAGCCGGTAATGGATGAATATGGAATTGAACTTGTATCTTTCTTTGTGAATGAAATCAGCGTTCCGGAAGATGACACGGCAGTCAAGAAACTGAAAGACGCTTTATCCAAGAAAGCGGAAATGGATATCATTGGCTATAACTATCATCAGGAACGTTCTTTCGATACGCTGGAAGGCGCAGCTAAAAACACGGGATCCGGCACAGCCCCTCTGATGGGAGCCGGTATGGGATTTGGAATGGGCCAGGGTTTTGGCGCCGTATTCGGCAGTATGGCGCAGGAGATTCAGCTGAATCATTCTGGGGCAGCTGTGAAGGAATGCCCGAAGTGTCATGCACGTATTCCGCGGACACAGAGATTTTGCGGCGGATGCGGCTTTGATACAGAAAAGAAGCCGGACTCTTCTGAATCTGCGTCTATGGCCTGTTCGTCCTGCGGCGGAGAAATCACCGGAAATACAAAGTTTTGTCCTGAGTGCGGCAGAAAGATAAACCATTGCCCGAACTGCGGGAATGATATGGAGGATCATGCAGCCAGGTGTGACAGCTGCGGCTATGTAAAACCGTAGCAGTGTCCAGGATGCGGCGCCGAGATTTCTTCCAGATCAAAATTCTGTCCGGAATGCGGTCATGTTCTGGCAAAGTTGTGTCCGAAGTGCAGTTCTCCGGTGGAAGATGATGAGAAATTCTGCTCGGAATGCGGCGCAAGACTGTAGAGGGGGGATTCAATGAACAGACGAAGTATCATCATATTCATCTGCGGCGTTATTACTTTGTCCGCGACAATTATGATATCCATGACATGCATTGATGACTGGTCCGGCTTGACGGGATGGGCATTTTCTGCAATGCTCTGGTCTGAAATTTTTTTCTTTGGCGGACTTGTTTTTGCAGAATGGGCTGCCGGGAAAGGAGAACAGATTATGATCCGTGCTGCCCTTTACGTCCTGCTTTCAGGATATGTGACAGTAAACATTCCGGTATCTGTTTTGTTTATTGCTTTTTTTAAAAAGGCGACAACTGCTTTTACGGTTATTGAAGTTATCCTGTTTGCGGTTGTTTTCATTGCTATTGTTGTTTCCCTGGCAGCAGGCAGAAGTGTTCGTCAGTCAAATGAATTACAGTCTGCAAAGGAAGGACGGGTGTAGGAATGGCACGGAATAATGTAAAAAAAGCAAAAGGAGCTCCATGGGGTGTAATTATCTTTTTTCTGATATTTTTTTTCTATATTGGTATCCCTTTGATGCTTTCCAAGTTACATAAAGATAAAGAACATATGCTCGCCAATGCTAAAAAAACAATGACTGTGGGCTGGATTATTTTCGGATTTGGAGTTATTTATATGGTCGTGTGCCTTGCCGGAGGACTGACTGCGGAGGGCGTCAGCGGTATACGGACACTGGTTATTGGGACAGCAGTTTCGTGCAGCGGTGGATATGCCATTGTAAGACACGCAAAGAAATATAAGATGCTGGGATTAAAACATGAACGGTATATTCTTGCCGCATCCCGTTTGCCGGTTGGTTCTCTGGATGATATGGCATATGTTTTGGGAGAAACTTTTGAGGTCACATCTCAGAATCTCCAGGACCTGATTGATAATGGTCTGCTGGAAGACAGCTATATTGATCAGACGCGCCGAATACTTGTTTCTCCTGTAGTTGGAAGCAGATACAGAACTCAGCTGGGACAGGGTTCTGCAGATACCGGTGATGCTCCGCAGGCAAAGGATTCGAAGCCTGGAGTCAGAGCGGTAAAGTGCCCGAACTGTGGCGGTATGAACCATATTACGAACGGCGCCGGGAATATCTGTGATTACTGCGGTTCTCCGTTGGAATGATGACATTGATGTTGCTTTTCACGGGGGTGGTTGGCGGCCTGTGCCCGGGGCTTCTGTGCTCTGCATTCGTATGGAATGGATCGGACAGCGCTGCAGAACCCAATTTGATTATTCCAAAATGTCAGGAGATATGCTATAATACCAGATTGTAGCAAACAAAACCTGTATATATAACCGAGGATGAGAAAAAAATTAAGAGCTTTAAACAGGCATTCAAGACTGGCTGACAGTGAGGAAATGATGCGGCAGTCAATGGAAGATGTTTGAAATCCTTGAAAATAAAGGAGATGTGAGAAGATTATGAAATTAGGCATCGTAGGCCTGCCGAATGTGGGCAAAAGTACACTTTTTAATTCCCTGACGAAAGCAGGGGCGGAATCGGCCAATTACCCGTTCTGCACAATTGATCCGAATGTGGGTGTGGTGGCAGTGCCGGATGAGAGGCTGGGAAAGCTGGCGGCACTATATGATTCTGTGAAGATTACGCCTGCAGTCATTGAATTTGTGGATATTGCAGGACTTGTAAAGGGCGCATCCAAAGGAGAAGGACTGGGCAATCAGTTTCTTGCCAATATCCGGGAGGTGGATGCCATTGTGCACGTGGTGCGCTGCTTTGAAGACGGCAACGTGATTCATGTGGATGGAAGCATTGATCCGCTGCGCGACATTGAAACGATCAATCTGGAACTGATTTTTTCAGATATTGAGATTCTGGAGAGAAGGATTGCAAAAACCTCAAAAGGAGCGAGAAATGACAAAGCCCTTGCAAAAGAGCTGGAGCTTCTGAAAAAAGTCAAGGCGCATCTGGAGGAAGGGCGAACGGCTAAAAGTTTTGAAGAACTGGAAGACGATGAGGAGAGGGCATGGCTGGAAGCCTGCAATCTTCTGACTTATAAACCGGTCATTTTTGCCGCCAATGTGGCAGAGGATGACCTGGCGGATGACGGTGTATCCAACGAGCATGTAAAAGCGGTCCGGGGCTTCGCCGCATCGGAAAACAGTGAAGTGTTTGTCATCTGCGCCCAGATCGAGCAGGAAATTGCGGAACTGGAAGACGACGAAAAAAAGATGTTTCTGGAAGATCTGGGCATCACGCAGTCCGGCCTGGATAAACTGATCCAGGCAAGCTACCGTCTGCTTGGGCTGATCAGCTTTCTGACTGCCGGTGAAAAAGAAACCCGGGCATGGACGATCCGGGTCGGCACAAAGGCGCCCCAGGCTGCCGGAAAGATCCATTCCGATTTTGAAAGGGGCTTTATCCGGGCAGAAGTCGTGAATTATCAGTCTCTTCTGGACTGCGGCTCCATCGCCGCTGCAAAGGCAAAAGGAATTGTGGGGAGCGAAGGCAAGGAATATGTGATGAAGGATGGGGACGTGGTAGAGTTTCTGTTCAACGTGTAAGGCATCCGTTTGTCGAAATTTGTCGACAAACTTTTGTTGAAAAATGTTGGAAAAAGCAATAGAATAGAGTTGTAAGCTGTACCGGGCAGTTTACTTGGAAAGGATTTTCATCGATGAACACAGCAATAAACTTTCCGCATCTGGGTATCTACCTGGATCATGTGGGAAAATCCATCTCTGTTTTCGGGTTCGAGATTGCCTATTACGGGATTATTATGGGAAGTTCAATCCTGTTGGGGTTGTTCCTGGCAGAAAGGGAGGCAAAGAGGACCGGACAGGATCCGGACACCTATACAGATATGATCATTTATGCGATCATCTTCTCCATTATCTGTGCGAGGGCGTATTATGTGATTTTCTCATGGGAGAACTATAAGGATAACCTGCTCAGTATTTTTAATCTGAGACAGGGGGGCATTGCGATTTACGGCTCGCTGATCGGTGCAGTAGCTACGGTGTATGTGTATTGTAAGGTGAAAAAACTGTCGTTTCTCCAGATGACGGATACGGCCTGCATGGGGCTTGTTGCAGGACAGATTCTGGGGCGCTGGGGAAATTTTTTTAATCGAGAAGCCTTCGGAGGCTATACAGATGGACTTCTGGCCATGCAGTTACCGGTAAGCGCAGTACGTGCCCACGAGATTACGGACGAAATGTGGGCGCATGTACAGGTAATTGGAGGAGAGCAGTTTATACAGGTGCACCCTACGTTCCTCTATGAATCATTGTGGAACCTTGGGGTCATCTGTTTCCTGTACTGGTATCGCACGAGGAAAAAATTCCAGGGTGAGCTGTTTCTGGTCTATCTTCTTGGATATGGACTGGGACGGGTCTGGATCGAAGCTCTTCGGACTGACCAGCTTCAGATCGGAAATACAGGGATTCCTGTATCTCAGCTGCTGGCAGGCGTGCTGATTCTTTTTTCTCTTTGCATGATCTTTCTGGGTAGAAAGAAGAATATGAGCGAGGAGGATTATGGACGGACAAATGAATATCAAGACAGCGATTGAAGGACAGCGAAGGAAGTTGGATTGCATGGCATTTTGGACGGATGATCTGACAAAACTTCTTGTTGAGGCACAAAAGATGGATCGTATGATTGAGATATACGAGAGCCGACAGGTGGTCAGACGCACGAGAAAAAATGCGTGAAGACAATTTACAGGAAAACAGGGACTGCTGCACAAAGACCGTGCAGCAGTCCCTGTTTTCCTGTACTGAAGAAATACTTAAGAAACGGTATTGCATTTTTCAGGATTTCAGGTTATGATAAACAAAGAAGTGGTGGAAAGTGGTATAAAGTGGTTCAAAGAGGAAGATGAATGGCGGACCATGGTGAGAGCGGGTGGAGATCGATGTTTATGGGAGAGTACAGACATACGGTGGATCCCAAAGGCAGGCTGACCGTCCCCTCCAGATTCCGTGAACTGTTAGGTACAGAATTTGTGGTAACCAGGGGCCTGGATGGCTGTCTCTTTGTATACCCCATGGACAGCTGGGGTGTTTACGTGGAGGAACTGAAAAAACTGCCCTTAACAGATAAAAATGCCAGGCTTTTCACACGCTTTATCATAGCAGGTGCTACAACCTGTGAACTGGACAGGCAGGGAAGGATTCTGCTTCCGGTGACGCTCCGTGAATTTGCAGGCATTGAAAAGGATGTGCTTCTCGCAGGTATGCTGGATCACATTGAAATCTGGAATGAAGAACACTGGAAAGAAAATGCGGATTTCAGCGATATGGATGCGATTGCCAGCCATCTGAATGATCTGTGCAGCAAAGTATAGAGGAGGGTCTATGGAATTCAGGCATTATTCAGTCATGCTTCGGGAGACAGTCGATGAGTTATGCGTCCGTCCGGGCGGAGTCTATGTGGACGGAACGCTGGGCGGCGGCGGACATGCTTACGAGGTATGCAAAAGACTGAAGGGATCCGGGCATTTTTACGGGATCGATCAGGATGAAGCAGCGATCCGTGCAGCCGGCGAGAGGCTGTCCGGGTTTGGCAGTCTTGTGACCGTGATCCGGAGCAATTACTGCAGGATGAAGGAAGAACTGAATGCTCTGGGGGTGGAGTGCGCAGACGGAATCCTTCTGGATCTGGGCGTATCCTCCTATCAGCTGGATGAAGCAGAAAGAGGTTTTACTTACAGAGAAAATGTTCCTCTTGATATGCGGATGGATCAGAGACAGGAAAAGACAGCCAGAGACATTGTAAATGGTTACAGTGAGGCGAAGCTGTATCAGATGATCCGTGATTATGGGGAAGATAAATTTGCAAAAAATATAGCGAAACACATTGTACAGGCGAGGGGAAAAAGACCGATTGAGACGACCGGAGAACTGGTTGAAGTCATCAAAGCGGCCATACCGATGAAGATAAGAATGCAAAAGGGGCATCCTGCGAAGCAGACCTTTCAGGCGATCCGTATTGAGTTGAATCAGGAGCTGGAGGTTCTGAAGGATTCGCTGGACGAGCTGATCGGGTTTTTGAAGCCCGGAGGAAGGCTCTGCATTATTACTTTCCATTCTCTGGAAGACCGGATTGTGAAAAATGCTTTCCGGAGAAATGAGAATCCATGTATCTGCCCCAGGCATTTTCCGGTATGTGTATGCGGAAAAGCCTCGAAGGGACATGTTGTAACAAAAAAACCAATGATGCCAACGGATGAAGAACTTGAGAAAAACAGTCGCTCCAAAAGCGCAAAACTGCGAGTATTTGAACGTGCATGACAGCATAAGGAAGGGAGTTGGTTCATATGGCCCGGGAGAGAAGATACAGGTATGTGGAGGGCAATACCGTAAGGAAGATTCAGCCTTCTGACCGTCCTGACCGCAGGCAGAAGCCAAATCATCGGAAAAGACGGAAACCATCTGCGAAAAAGCATATCCAGTATGTCAATGTTTTTTACACTGTTTTTCTGGCTGCTGCAGCATGTATGGTATTGTGGTCAGGGGTCAATTATCTGCAGCTTCAGGCAGAACTCACAGGAAAAATAAAAAATATTGCATCTCTTGAGATGCAGCTTGAAAATCTGAGAAAAGAAAACGATGACAACTATACAAGGATCATGACGTCTGTGGACCTGGATTATATTAAAGAAGTTGCTGTCAATGAACTGGGAATGGTGTATGCGAATGAAGACCAGGTGATCCTGTATGATGGAGGGACGAGAGATTACGTGAGGCAGAATGAAGAGATTCCGGAAGAGGAGACGACCCTGATGGATCAGATCCGCGGGAAATAGAAGATTGGACAGAGGTGTGAAGTGGCAAGAAGGAGAAGACGGACACCAGGTTCGAGAAGAAGACGTATTACTTTGAAGATGAAACGGAAACTGGCACTGTTATTTGCCATAATCGTGCTGATTTTAATTGGAATATTTGGCTGGCTGGTATACATTATCAGAGTCAGCGGAGAACAGTATACAAGAAAAGTGCTTGCGCAGCAGGATACAAACAGTATCCTGCTTCCGTATAAGCGGGGAGATATCTATGACCGGAACGGAACGATCCTTGCGACCAGTGAGAAGGTATATAACGTAATTCTGGATCCGGCAGTGCTGCTGGAGAATCAGAGTGAGCAGCCGGGAAAGGACTGTGTGGAACCAACCCTTCAGGCACTGGTTGATTATTTTGATCAGGACCGGGAAGAGCTGAATACGATTATGGAGGAGAAAAAGACCAGTCACTATGTGATTCTGGCAAGGCAGCTTACCAAAGACGAGGTTTCTGATTTTGAGGAAGCGATGAAGGAAGAAGGCAGCAGGATTGAGGGCGTCTGGCTGGAGGATTCCTATATCCGCCGTTATCCTTATGACCGTCTGGCATGCAATGTGATCGGATATACTGTGTCCGGCAATGTAGGACAGTATGGAATTGAACAGGAGTATTCAGAACTGCTGAACGGAGAAAACGGAAGGAGCTATAATTACCTGAATGAAGACCTGGAGCAGGAGAAGACGGTCCGGGCAGCGACAGACGGAGACAGTGTGATGTCCACGATTGATATCACGCTTCAGGGAATCGTGGAAAAGGCGATTGCGGATTTTCAGGAAAAATATACAGATGCTTTCCGGGAAGGAGAAGGGAGCTATACATCGGCGGCAATTATGATGGATCCCAATACGGGCGAAGTGCTGGCGATGGCAAGCAACCGGAATTATGATCTGAACAATCCCTATGATGTAGTTGCAAACGGGTTGTTTACCGAAGAGGAGGCGGAAAAGCTTACCGAGGAAGAACGACTGAATGCACTGAATGAACTGTGGCGGAATTTCTGTATCAGTGATACTTATGAGCCGGGGTCAACGGCGAAGCCGATTACGGTTGCTGCAGCGCTGGAGGCCGGGATCGTGCATGACGGTGATACTTATCTGTGTGACGGCAGGCAGAATATTGCAGGCAGGGACATCTGGTGTTCTCATAAATTCGGGCATAAAATAATTACACTGGAAGGTTCCCTTATGTTTTCCTGCAACGATGCGATGATGCAGATTGCGTCGAAACTGGGGGAAGAGAATTTTACCAGATACCAGAATATGTTTAATCTGGGGCTTCGGACAAATATTGATCTGCCGGGAGAAGCACGAACCGATACGCTGGTCTATTATACGCAGGAAAATGCACCGAATGACAGGCTCATCATGCGCATTACAGATCTGGCGACCAATTCGTTCGGACAGAACTTTAATGTGACAATGATCCAGATGGCTTCTGCGTTTTCTGCCTGTATCAATGGAGGATATTATTATCAGCCGCATGTGGTGAAAAAAGTTCTGGACAGCAGCGGCGGAACAATCAGAAATATAGAGCCGGTTCTTTTAAGGACGCCCATTTCGTCCAAAACCTCCTCTTTGATAAGGAAATACCTGTATAATACCATGTATGGTCCGGAGGATGCAAATGGAAACGCCCCAACCGGACGGGCGGCAAGAGTCGCAGGGTATGCCATGGGCGGTAAAACGGGGACGGCGGAGATGATACCGAGAGATAAGACCAATTATCTGGTATCTTATATCGGATTTGCTCCTGCAGATCATCCGGAAGTGGTTTTGTATGTGGTAGTAGACAGGCCGAATGCAGAGAAGCAGGCCAGCAGTTCTTATGCCATGGAGATCTGGAAAAATATTATGAAGGAAGCGCTTCCATATCTGAATATTTATCCAACAGAGGAGGTTCCGGCGGATATGCAGGAGGAGGTTGCGGCGGAACAGAAAGAAGAAACGGAAACACCGGAGGAAGAACCGGAGGAGGAGCCGGCAGAGGAAGGAACACTGGTGGATCCGCAGACAGGAGAGACTGTGCAGATGCCGGATCCGGCAACGATTGATCCGAATGATGATTCTGTTCTGGGAGATGTTCCGATTAACGATAACCTGTTGGATGTAAAACCTGCAGATGCCATATCGGATGAGGAGGACAGCAATCCAACAGAATAAGACAGGAAAATACCTCATAAGATAGGAACAAAGATTCTTATGAGGTATTTTTTTGCATTGTAAGACGTTTCATAAAAAGAAGATTGTCATTGTATTCACAGCATGTCTGCTGATGATGTCCGTCCTTGGCGGACGTCTGGTCTACCTGATGGTATTTGAATCAGAATATTATCAGGAACTGGCAAAGGATCTGCATGAGCGTGAGAGGAGCATTAAAGCGGCAAGAGGCAGGATCGTTGACCGGACCGGTACGATTCTGGCGGATAACCGGACCGTCTGCACCATATCTGTGATTCACAGCCAGATTAAAGATCCGGAAGCAGTCATTGAGATGCTTTGTAAGGAGCTGGATCTGCCAAGGGAAACCGTACAGAAGCGGGTCGAGAAGGTCAGTTCCATTGAACGTATCAAATCCAATGTGGATAAAGAGACAGGGGATGCAGTCCGCGCCTATCAATATGCAGGTGTAAAAGTGGATGAGGATTTTAAAAGATATTATCCGTTTGACGAGCTGGCGTCAAAGGTTCTGGGATTTACAGGAAGTGATAATCAGGGAATCATCGGGCTGGAGGTCAAATATGACGAATATCTGGAAGGGATTCCGGGGACTATACTGACCCTGACGGACGCAAGAGGAGTGGAGATCGAAAATGCCAGGGAAGAACGGGTAGAATCCGTGCCGGGCAATGATCTGGTGGTAAGCCTTGACTATAATATTCAGTCCTATGCCCAGCAGGAGGCGCTGAAGGTTATGGAAGCAAAGCAGGCGGACTATGTCTCTGTTCTGATTATGAATCCGCAGAACGGAGAGATCTATGCCTGTGTCAATGTGCCGGAATTCAATCTGAACGATCCGTTCACACTGAATACCGGAGAAAGTACAGAGGGGATGACTGAACAGCAGAAACAGGATGCTCTGAATCAGATGTGGAGAAATCAGTGTGTGAATGACACCTATGAACCAGGCTCGACGTTTAAAGTGTTTACTTCTTCTGCAGCGCTGATGTCAGGGACCTCTTCCATTAACGATCAGTTTTCCTGTCCGGGATTCAAGATCGTGGAGGACAGGCGGATCCGATGCCATAAGACAGCGGGGCATGGAGGACAGGATTTTACACATGCAATCATGAATTCGTGTAATCCGTATATTCAATAGTACCACCTTGTTTCAAGGCTGATTTTCCAGATCACATAATAAAATAGAATTGGAGTTGGTCTTCCGCCTTGTCGAAAGTAATCTTTTCGCAGATCCGGCGGATGGCATTTGCTTTGGCCACCATGTCAGCATCTTCGGATCGGAGGATATGGAGTACATCCTGGATATTTCCGGCCATCCGGATTTTGTCCTGCTCGGTGATGGCGGAAGAGGGATTGTCCGCGGCTTCCAGCCGGGCGGTCAGTTCTTCCTTTTGCCGGTTGATGGCCTGCCGGCTTTCCCGGTATTCTTCCAGCGTGTCGATACCGTCCATGTAGGCTTTCCGGATGCGCTTCTCTTTCTTCTGCAGGTCAATGAGCTGCTCTTTCAGGACGGAGACCATGTCCGCCGGAATCTCCTGTGTGATCTTTCGGATATATCCGAATTCTCCCATGTTCATAAAAGATTCCAGGCCCTCCAGAATGGCAGGCTCCAGCTTCGATACCAGAATCCGGTTGGTCACCGGGCAGGTGCCGGCGATATGGTTGTGGCAGCGGTAAGCGGCTTTGTTGCGCTTTGTCTCGGAAGAGTAGGTCATGGAACCGCCGCAGGCAGCGCACTTCAGGATCCCGCTGATCCAGTGTTTGGCCGGCATATGGCCGTGAACCCAGCCGATACGGGCGGACTGCAGAAGGAGCTTCGCTGCTTTTTGGAACGTCTCCTCATCAATCAGCGACTCATGGACACCGTCAGCAATGATCCATTCGGAGGAATCATTCATGCGTTTCCCTTCTCCATGCGTCACATAATTCCAGCGGACTTTGCCGATGTAGAAAGGATTGCCCAGAAGATACCTAAGGTGCGTGACATTCCAGTGCGCGCCCCGTTTGGTGGGGTATTTACCTAGGTTCAGTTTCTTGGCAATGGCCGTCATGCTCAGGTGCTCTTCCGTAAACATCCGGAAAATCATCCGCACAAGCGCCGCCTCCGCCTCATTAACGGTCGGAGTCTGGTTCTTCTTACGATCATAGCCTAACGGTGGATTGGCCTGATACCCGCCTCTCAGGGCCTTCTCCGTCATGCCGCGCATCACTTCTCCGGACAGACGGATGGAATAGTATTCGTCCATCCATTCCAGTATTCGTTCAATCAGTCCGCCCATGATGCCGTCTGGCAACGGCTCGGAGACGCTGATGACTTCCACGCCGGCTTTTTTCAGCAGAGACTTATAGACGATGGATTCTTCCTGATTCCGGGCGAATCTGGAGAACTTCCAGACCAGAATCACATCATAGGGGTGTTCTTGGGATTTGGCTGCGGCGATCATCTGCCGGAAAGCCGGCCGTTTGTCTGCTTTCCGGCCGGAAATGCCGATCTCCCAGTAGATGCTGTCTTCTGTGACGATGATGTTATTCTCCCGGGCATAGTCCAACATCAGGCGCTTCTGGGCGTCCGGGGAGAGTTCTTCCTGCTTGTCGGTGCTGACGCGGATGTAGAGGGCTCCGGTTTTCATTAAATATCATCTCCTTAATACAGTTTATGCGACAGTGAGGTGGCATAGGTGTAAAAATGGGTATAAAAATAACAGCCAGCGAAAAACATCTGTTCGCTTGCATTGGCTGCCAGAAGATGATACAATATATTTCGTTGAGTGGCGTATCATCTTCGGATATATGCCTGGCCGCTCTGGTGCTGGTAACACTGGGGCGGTTTCTTTGTATTTAAAGCAGTTTGTCCGTATTTATAACAAGATCTTCATAGATGCAGACCGGCACATCATCACAGAAATTATACTGATTCGAGCGTTCTTCCTTTTCCAGATCATGGACTGTCACGGTATGCTTTTGAGGGTTGACGATCCAGTATTCCCGGACGCCGGCAGTGCGGTATTTGAATAACTTGATACCATAGTCCCGCTGCGGATCGGAAGGCGAAGTCACTTCTATAACCCAGTCCGGCGCGCCGTTGCATCCCCGGTCGTCCATCTTGTCTTTATCGCAGATCACGCTGATGTCCGGCTCTATGATGTTTTTCCGGTCCTTGAACAGCTTGACGGCGAACGGGGCGGGGAATACACGGCAGGGTCCTCTTTTAGATTTCAGGTAGTTTCCGATTGTGAGATGCAGTTCGGATAATACGGTCTGGTGCTTTCTGTTTGGTGCTGCCTGATAGTAAATCCGGCCGTCGATCAGCTCCGCCCGGGCGTCTTCCGGCAAGTTGTAATAATCTTCTTCTGTATAGACTTTTTCCTGTGCAGGTGCCTGTGACATGGGGTGCTCCTTTCTATCTGGTATGTATTGTGATCTATGCGGGCCGGTCCCCTGTTGGCGCAGGGAGCTGGTTTTTACTTTGGCATTTTTGCAAAACCTATGAATGAAAAGATTACTTCAATGATAACGAACATAAAATATAGAGGAAATAGTATAACAGCCACTGTGTATAAAATTGCCCCAGTTAATGCGAACGCTCGCTTTCTCATAAACAATCCAAGAGCATTAAATAACGCTGCCAGAGCAGTTACTATTAAATGTGGCGCTACAAGAGCAGTCGCTATTCCAATTCCTATTTGTCCGGCGAGTGATTCTTCTCCTCCGAAAGCACCTGACCAATAAAACAAACTGTATATTAAATATAAAATTCCAATGACAAGTGAAATGAGAAGAAAGATATTTAATCCAGAATGATACATCCTTTCTTCGTGTTCTTCATAATCTATATCTGGAAACTTCTTTTTTAGTGTGTTAACCAGGCTCAGTATTTCATCATTGGTTTCTTGTTTGAATTCCACTTTTTCTGCCTGATTCGTAAGCGAAATAAAAACAATGTATCCGGGCTGTTTATCCTGCGCAAACAGATACTCGATTCTTTTGATATTCTCATATGAGATATCTGTTCTTTTCCCCATTGTACTTAAGGTAGATATCCCGCTTTTTTTTGCATATAATTCTTTGTTTGTACCTTTTATTCCACTCATACTTTCCTCCCGTTCTTTGGTTTACAACGTCCATAATATATTGTAACAGCATAATGCTATTGCAACCGTAATTTTATAAGCTTCTCATGATACCCCAACATTCTGGATAACTGTTCAATCGTAAATTCCCTGTTTTCTTCCAGAATTTCATCAGATACCAATAGTTCCATAGCAAATTTGTTCGCTTCAATTTCATAGCTATCAACATTGAGATGTGTTCTCGAATCCATAAACAAAGCATTAGATTCTTTATGCAAAATCATATGTCCAAGTTCATGAGCACACACAAATATCTGTTCTGGTCTTGAAAGATTTTCGTCTATGTATATGATATTATTCCTTTGGAAATATTGGTAAAAACCTCTTATTCCTTCCAGTGGATAAAATACCAGAATAACATTCATTCCCTTTATGATCTCAAAAGGATTTCTTGTTTGGTGAAGCCGGACGAGTTTGTCAACTCTCTTTCGGATATTCATAAAAACATCAGTCCCTTTAGAATTTATGGTTAATGCCGCTTTGTTTCATGATGGCATTTGCAGTATGCCGGGATTTTATTTTGGTATCGACAGTTACATGACGGTTGGTAATCGGGCTGTACCATATATCATGGTCGCCTTTTCCGCGCCGTTTAAAAATACAGCCATTTTGAGAGAGTATGTCTCGTACTTTCTTTTCATATTCTGCCATTATAAGACCATCCTTTCATGACGCTCTGACAGGAATGACAGGGAGATTGGAAGGTTGGGCGTGGCATTCAAAGAAAGTAATTCCGGAACGGCAATCCGGACTCGCTCTAATAAAGCGTCAAATGAACCAGATTCTAATACAAGGCCGGGAATGTCATCGCTGGTGGCAACCCAGACACATGCTTCATTGTCCCAAATAAATTTTACAACATATTCCATAAGATACCTCCCTGATTTTAGGCTTTTCTATATTTTTTTGGAGTATACTTTTCTTTATTCTTTTTCTTTGCCATTTCCATACCGATTTGCATGGCAGACAGGATGGAATCTATTGCTTCCGGTGTTGCAGGGTCTCCTTCAAACATGAGTCCTTCTTGAGTTAGGAGCTGTTCTCTGGTGGAATCAAGTATTTTTTCTATGTCACGCTCATCTTTGCTGGTCAATGTTTTGCTATCTAAATAGTTTTGCCCAGCTGTTTCTGGGAGAATTGTAATTTTATCAGTTCGTCCTAAAAGATAATCGGTGTCTACATTAAAAAAATCAGCGATTTTTTCCAGAGTTTCAAAATCTGGCTCTCTTGCCCCTGTTTCATACATTCCAATAGTGCTTCTGGAAATACCAAGTTTTCTTGCCATTTCAACTTGAGTTAATCCAGCAGAGGTTCTAAGTCGTTTAAATATACTTTCAAAATTTCCCATATAGCTCCTCCCTTGTATTTATGAATATGATTTTATCACATAATGTGATAAAAGTAAAGATAAAATGTCACAAAAGGTGGTTGACAAGATATGATTGATATGCTATATTCATATTAGTCACAAAACGTGACAGAAAGAAGGTGAAAATTTTGATTCCATATGGAAGAAGATTGGTAGAGTTAAGAAAAGAAAAAAGCCAATCCGAAGTTGCAAAAAGTATAGGAATAGCCACTTCTACGCTCGGAATGTACGAAACAGAGCAACGGATGCCAAGGGACTCTATAAAAATAGCACTTGCAGATTATTATGGTACAACAGTTCAAAAAATTTTTTTTACGCCTGAATGTCACGAAAAAGGACAATAAATTATGATTTTAGGAGGGGAGGTGAGAAGGACGGGAAAGAAGAAAAAGAAAAAGGCTTCCAAGGCGGTGCGAACGCCTAAGAAACCTATTTCAATGAACATTTTTTTGGATGGAAAACCTATTTACCGTTCGGGAAGTCACGATTGAGTGATTCAAGCATTTTGTTATAGCCGTTGATATATTCTTTGTAGATATCAAATTCAAAGTTTTTCCCATGTGATATGGATTCTTCTTTCTTGATATCAAAGATTGCTAAGCAGGAAGCAACGGCTAGATCATGTGCCCGTTTTTCATTGTCAGTCATATGGATTTTCCTTTCTTCTGTACTCGACTGCCGCAACAGCCTGTATGGAAAGTATATCACGGATGGGAAAAAATGGAAAGCAGGTTTAACCGGAGAGTGAGAGGGGAGGTGAGAAGGTGCTGAAGAAAGCATGGGTGAAGGTAAAAAAAGAAGCATTATCAATTATAACAATAATACTTCTTGTGGTTTACATTTTCATAAACTACAGAACATATGTCATTCAGCAGGAGCGTTATGAGATTGATCGCCAGGCATATGAGCTGGTGATTCACATTGATGAGCTGGTTCATCAGATGGAGTAGATTGCTCCATAGAACTGCAAATGTCAGTTAGGATCTTTAGTAACTGTTCTTGGTATTCCTGTTCTTGGTCCTGAATTATTTTTGATTCGATAGAACTTTGGTGATGGTAATAGGCATTTTGCCCCATTTGCAAAAGTCCAATAATAATTGGAATCAAAATGGAAATGACAAATTGGATTGTTGGAGTTTTACTGTTTGGGGTTACAATAACAGGATTTTCTGCGGAGGATAGTTTACTCAAATTGTTTATTGAATTGCAGTTTTCTTCGGTGAGTTCAATGTGTTCACTTTGAAAATCAAATTCTTTAAGAAAATCAAAAGAATTTTGTGGTATACCTGCCTTTTCAGCCAGCAAGATCATGGAGTTGCTTATGGCAGATGAAAGAGCAGAGATTTCTATAAATTGATCAGAAAAACATATGGAGGATATAGAGCGAGAAAAAGCTGTTATAGCCTTGGATAAATTATCAATAGATGCTTTGGTAATTTCAGATTGTATTGTGAAGATTGGAGTTTCAGTTTCAAGCATAAAAATACTCCTTTAGGTTTAATGATAAAAGTATATCACGAAAACAAATGGAAAACAATGGAAAATCTAAGTTTGGATTTGTCAATAGGAAATTTGGGGGAGGTGGGAAGGGTGTCTTTGGAATGGAGACTGAAGCAGCTGGAAAAAAGAGTCTCCGCTCTTGAAAAAGCAGGAGAAGAGCGGAGAAAAAAGGAAACTTTCAATCTTCAGATTTTTTCACAACACTTATATGAGGGTTTCCGTCATGCTCTAAAACTCCCAGATCAGAGAGGACCGTCGCCATGATAGATGTGGATATTTCAACGGCTACTGTAACTGCAGCTGTCGCTGCACAGCCTACCAATTTTGAAGTGTCAGTGTCCACATCCAAAGATTCTTTCATGGAAAAAGAGAGAATTTCTGAAATTCGATCAACTATGTAGGTTGAATTCTGAGCAAGGGCTTGTGATGAGACATCGTGTATAAAGTCTGACAGGTTAATATTTGCCATTTTCGACTTCTCCTTTCTTATTGCATGGTGCTGTAACACCTGTATTTGAGCATATCACAGAATGGAAATATTTGGAATGTGGAAATAGTGTACAAGCAGAATCGCATATTCTGTATCAACAGAGAAAAGGCGGTGACCTTATGAAGTATGAGTTTTACATAAACGGAGTCCGGCGGGATCGTCCGACGAAGGAAGAAGCTCAGATTCTTCTTGACAGGCTGATGGAAGGACTGGGCTATGAGAGAATCAACAAGGATGAGGACAAGGGCAGCGATCAAAAAGAGATGGCTGTTGTGTAACTCAGGAAAGGAGTGATGACAAATGATAAGTAGACTGATGTTGCTGACAGGATTGTTCCTGATGTCGGCAGACAGCGTTCCGGTGGTTATTGTTGGTTTGCTTCTGCTTGGCGGAGTTGCTTACAGGGAAGGAGCATTTTACAAATGAAGCAGGCGAAAAGGCCAACGCTGGCACAGAAGAAAGTGATTTCCAGAAACAGACTGGACTGGAAGACCTGGAATGTTATCCGGGACAGTGCGGATGATCTGGTGATCCAGAGCAAGAAGTCCGGTCAGATTCGGACAATAAAGAAGGTCCTGCCACCGACCAAAGCAGACAGGACCTACACCAATAGTGCGGTGTGATTATATCACACCGGGAGAGGATATGTAAATATGAAAAAAATCAAATTGGGAAAACTGGTGATGCAGAACTTCAAAGGCTGCACTGATCGGACAGTTGAGTTTTCAGATCGGACCGTGATCTCCGGAGCAAATGAGACTGGGAAGACAACGATCATGGATGGATGGCTTTGGTTGTTATTTAATAAGAACAGTGTAGGTGAAACGAAATTTGATATTCGTCCACATGACATTGATGGAAAAACTATTAACAATGTGGAGATTATGGTGGAAGGAACGTTGACCGTAGACGGAAAAGAGGTTGTGCTGAAAAAAGTTCAGAAACAGATCTGGCGGAAACGTCGCGGGACGGATGTAACGGAGCTTCAGGGGAACGAGAATCTGTTTGAAATCAACGGATATCCAAAGTCAGAGAAAGACTATAAAGAGTATATCTCTGATCTTCTGGAAGAAAAGATGTTCAAACTGATTACCAGTCCCCAGGCATTCACGACGCTTCCGTGGAAAGAGCAGAGGGAAGTTCTGATGTGTCTGGTGGATGATGTGTCAGATATTGCGATCGCAGAGTCAGACAGCCGGTTCGCAGAGCTGGTTCCGGAGCTGGAGCAGGCTTCTCCGGACGATATCCGGAAGAAATACACAAAGGCGCTGAATGCATGGAAGAAAAAACAGGTGGAAATTCCGGCCCGCATTGATGAAGTGTCCAAGCAGTTGGTTGACATTGACGTGGCTGAGCGGGAGCTTCATGCAAATTATCTTCGGGAACAGATCGCAGATGCGGAGCGCCAGTATGAGGACGCAGATTCTGCTGTAAAGGAATTCGACGGGGTGAATGACAGGATTCTGGAAGTCAAAGGCGAGATGCGGATGATCTACGATGTGGCAGATCGGCAGCTGCAGGAGCAGGCGACCGAGATCCGGAATCGAAAAGATTCGGCGCATGAGGGCTTTCATGAGTCCAGACAGCAGATCAGGATGTGCGAGTTGGATATTGAACGCATACAGGCCGTTATTGAAAGAGAAGAAGCAGAAAAGAAGCACCTGCAGGATGAATGGAGAGCGGAGAAAGTAAAAGAATTTCCGGCATATGAGGAGCTTCCAGCGCTGGATGAGAATAGTCTTATCTGCCCGACCTGTGGACAGGCACTTCCGGAGAATCTGAGAAAGGAGAAGTTTGCCGATTATGAGGAGCGGAAGAAAAAGCATCTGGCAGATTATGAGAGTGCCAAGGCAGCTTTTGAGGTATCCAGAAAAGAACGGCTTGCACAGATTACCGAAAAAGGAAATGCAACTGTAGCTGATATTAAAAAATATCAGAAAGAAATGGAGCAGCTGAAGGCTGATCTGGAAAAGGCAAAAGCAAATTCCATCAGGTTCAATAAGATGGAATCGGGCGCCATATCTGAACTGGACAAGCTTCCGCTGAAACCGGATCTGTCTGATAACCAGGAATATGAAGCATTGCAGTTGGAACTGTCCAAACTGGAGGAGGGTATGAAGAACATGAGCACCGGCGCAGACTATCGGAGCCAGCTTAGGATCAGGCTATCCGGTCTGAGGGAGGAATTATCGGCGATCGAAAAAGAGATTGCTTCTGCGGATAATACGAAATTGGAAAATGCAATAGAGAAACTCCAGTTAAAACAAAGAGAGGTTGCACAAAAAGTTGCAGATCAGGAAAGAATGATAGATCTGTTGGAGGAGTTTATTCGTAGAAAAATGAATAAAATTTCAGTGAACATAAACGAAAAATTCAAGGTTTTGACTTGGACTCTTTTTGCAGATCAATATAATGGCGGAATGGTTCCTATGTGCGAATGCAGATACAAAGGAACACTTTATAGCGATCTGAACAATGGACATAAAATTGTAGCTGGGCTGGATATTATCTCTACTCTGGCTTCCCTGTATGGTGTGACGGCACCGGTATTTATTGACAATGCGGAAGCGCTGAATGATTTCAATATTCCCGATATGGACTGCCAGATGGTGCTGTTGAAGGTGTCGGATGATGCGGAATTGAAAGTGAGGGCGTAAGGAATGGACATGAAATCGTTGGACAGGGCGAATGAAATCCGGAAAAGGCTGGACAAGTTGAAGATCATGCGCAAGTGGCTGGAAGATAAAGAATGGAGTGCTTATCTGATTGGTTCTGGTGTCGGTTTTGATGGAGCAGTCGCTTTATCGCCTGACATGAGAACAGTGCTTCTTGGCATGTGTATTGGTGAAACAGCCAGATTACAGAAAGAATTTGATAATTTATAAGGAGGGTATCATGAATTTTTTCAAAGTAAAGTTTTTAAAAAATGGACAGGCACAGGGCCGCTCCTACACCTACAAGAGAAGTCTGGAACTTGCTCCCGGCGATAAAGTGGAGCTTCCCGGCGGGAAACATGGAGTGGTGATGGACGAGCCGGTGGACATGACATGGGTGGAAGCTTATGGTGAGGAGAATCTGAAGAAGATCGTGAGGAAAGTGGAGGTAGAAGTGTAATGGCAGCAGCTGGAAAGAAGAAAGAACTGGCCCAGCAGGGCAGACAGCAGGCGGAGCTGGTCATCAATAATTCCTTTATGGATGGACTTGTAACAACAATGCAGGGAAAGATCAGTAATGGTTTGGTGATGCCCCCGGATTACAATATGCAGAATGCAATCATGTCCGCATATCTGACCCTGAAGCAGACGGTTGACAAGGACAAGCGTCCGGTTCTGGAGTTCTGCAATAAGGAGAGTATTGCCAATGCCGTTCTGGATATGGCGACGGCTGGGCTAGATGTATCGAAGGCCCAGGGATATTTCATCCCTTATGGCGGCAAACTGGTCTTCCAGAAATCCTATTTTGGCTGGCAGACGTTGGCGCGACGGTATGGGGCGGTCAAGTTTTCGGCCATGTGCATCTATGATGGCGACGAATTTGACTATGATGTGATTGATGGTGAGATCGAGAATGTCCGGCATAAGCAGAAGTTTTCCAACATTGACAAAGATAAGATCGTCGGCGCTTATGCAGTCGTCACATTTGAAGATAATTCCAAAAAAGCGGAAGTCATGACTATGACCGAGATCAGGCAGGCATGGAAACAGAATCAGCAGAACAAAGGTGATGGAAATACGCATCGGAACTTCACAGGGAAAATGGCAAAAAAGACGGTACTTTCCAGTATCTGCAAGACGATTGCCAATACATATGGCAATTCTGCGATCAAGGAGCAGATTGACATGGAAGAAGAGATCGGGCCGGTAGATGTAGTGGCAGAGAGTGTGGCTTATGACATTGAGCAGGGAGCTAACAGCGTCGATTTTGAGCCGGAAGTTGTCGAGGGCGAAATTGTCGGCGAGGAACCGGCAGAGGAAGAGCCGGCGTTTATGCAGGAGTGACAGGTATGAAATTTAGATGTCTTGGCTCCGGATCCTCCGGGAACTGTTACATACTTGAGAACGATTCCGAAGCTCTGGTTATTGAGGCCGGAATCCCGTTCATGGTGGGAAAGAAAGCCCTGGATTTCAATATCAGTAAGATCGTGGGAGTGGTTATCAGCCATTCCCACGGGGATCATGCCAAATATGCAGGCGAGTATGAAAAGGCCGGGATCCCGGTATTCAGACCATATGAGTCGGAGATGGAGAGACAGGTCAGATCATATGGGGAATTTGTGATCAGGAGTTTTCCTTTGGTGCATGATGTCCCGTGTTATGGGTTTCTGATCTGCCATCCGGAGACAGGAAAAGTGTTGTATGCCAGCGATACAGAGTATATCAAATATCGGTTCCGGAATCTGAATCACATACTGATTGAGTGCAATTATTCCAAGGAACTGATTCCGGAAGATGCTGTGAATCGTTCTCATGTAATGACCGGGCATATGGAGTTGCAGACGACATTGGATTTCCTTCGGACGAATAATAATCCGAACCTGCGAAGCGTCATATTGCTCCATATAAGCGCCAGAAACAGTGATCCGGATGAATTCGTGGCAGAGACTGGAAAAGTGGTTCAATGCCCGGTATGGGCATCGGAGAAGTGGCTGGAAGTTGATTTGCTGTTATCATCCGGAAAGGGGGATTTACATGGTATATGAAGTGGATGTTCCAAACATTGTGCGAATTGAAAAGTATTATACACTGCGTGGAATTGTAGGTAGCGCTGGCGGCAAGAAGGTAATAAGAGAAAAAGAATTCTCGGTGCATCCAACCGTTGTTCAAATTGCACAGTTTTTAAAAGACAGTAACGCAGATTTTGCGGCAGTTTCAGAAAACTACAGAATAGTTCAAGAATCTGATCTGCCGTTTGCGTAGGAATTAAAAAATCCAGAAGGAGTTGATTTTATGGACAGAGTGAATCTGGAAACTTTTGCAGGAGGTGCCCTGCAGGAAAAATTTGATGATGCGATGGAAAAGGTTCTTGTTAATATGACGGACCCAAACACACCGTGGAAGAACAAACGGAAGATCATCGTGGAAGTGTCTTTTGAGCAGAACGAGGATCGGGACGATTCTTCGGTGAATGTATCCGTTGTTCCGAAGCTGGCGCCGGTGAAGCCGGTCAGCACCAGGATGTCCATCGGCAAGGATCTGGTGACAGGTGAAGTATTTGCAGAGGAATATGGAAGTCAGTGCCGTGGTCAGATGACCATGGACGATTACCAGAGCCCGCCGGAACAGGTGTTGGACGGAAAAACCGTAGATACAGAGACAGGGGAAATCACAGGAGAACCGAAAGTTGTTGATTTCCGTGCAGCGAAACAGGCATAAGGAGGAAATGAGATTATGATTAAGAAGGCATTAGAGTACATTGTAGGAATGAGCGAACCGCAGGTTCTGGAGATCAACGGGGAGGCATACAGCGACAAAGGGCTGCACCGTATCTGTCACAATCCGAAGGCACAGGCTATCGAAATGACGACGCTGACAAGTCTTGTGGAATACATCAAGGCGGGGATCGACACTATGGATGATAAGATGATCGTTCATGTATCCAGCCCGGAAAAAGTATTGTTGTATTCGATGTTGGATCTGGAGCGTGTGCGGGAATACATAGTGGAAGTGAATGCACAGGTTCCAGAGTTCCGGTATGGCCGGTATATGGATCATGAGAGCTTCCTGATCGCTCTTCAGTCCAAGTTCATCCCGAACGATGACCGGGAGTTGCTTTTGAAATTCACTGGTACGGTGGAGAATGGAACAGTGTCCCAGTATGGAGATGATGGTGTTACGCAGAAAGCGACGATCAAGACCGGCATTGCATCCAAAGGAGAGGCTGTTGTTCCGAATCCGGTCAGGCTGCGTCCGTTCCGGACTTTTGTCGAAGTGGAGCAGCCGGAGAGCGCATTTGTATTCCGGATGCGTCAGGACAGTGACGATGGTGTGGAGTGTGCCGTCTTCGAGGCAGATGGCGGAGCCTGGAAGAATGCAGCCATGGAAAATATCAAGAAGTATTTACAGCTTGAATTGAGTGATCTGCCGCAGTTTACAGTGATCTCATAAAGGTATGATCAACAGCGGCCTGTCGGCTGGCGGGCCGCAGAAAGGAAAAATTTATGGATATTGTTACAGAGTGCCCTGTTTGTAAGAGTGCGCATCTTGTGCATTTGACAAGAACACAGGGGTTAAGGTATGGAGCTTACAGAGCGGGAAAGGGACATATACAGGATATGCTTCCGGATTTGTCTGCGGATGACAGGGAGCGCCTGATTACAGGCATCTGTCCGGAATGTTTTGCATCTATAGGAGAAGAAGACGATGAATAAAGTTGTTTTGATGGGGCGTCTGGTTCGGGATCCGGAGATCTATTATTCCAACGGTGAGAATGCACTGGCAATTGCAAAATTCACACTGGCAGTAAACCGCAGGTTTAATCGAAGAGATGATCGGACCGCAGATTTTATTATCTGTAAGGCTTTTGGAAAACAGGCAGAGTTTGCAGAGCGTTTTCTGTACAAAGGAATCAAGGTGGCTGTAAGCGGCAGAATTGAGACAGGAAGCTATACCAATCGTGACGGACAGAAGGTCTATACGACAGAGGTGATTCTGGACGAGATCGAGTTTGCAGAGAGCAAAGCGGCCAATGAATCTGCCCGCGGCAGTATGGGCGGCTATCAGTCTGCACCAGCGCCGATGCCTGGTCCGATGGGCGCGGCAGGAGACGGCTTTATGAATATTCCGGACGGTATCGATGAAGAACTTCCGTTTAATTAGGAGGTGTGCCTGTGTCAAATGAGATGAAACCTTCAGAAGTAATACGGTATTTTCTGGAATATATGAAATATTGCCAGAAAGAATATCAGGCATGTACAGTAGAGGTCCATAAGCATGATAAACGAGTACAGGACTTCCTTCATGGACTGGAATTTGCCGAAAATCGGCAGGAGCGAAACAGAATCGCTACACAGGTCAGCCAGAGCAGGAAAGAGCGCAGGAGACTCAAAGACAGAGCTCATCTTCTGGAGGAATGTGCAAAGTTTTATGGAGACAAGTCCAATAAACAGTTTTTTGACAAATTACGGAGCCTGGTAGTGAAACAGGAGAAAGAAGAGGAATTTCTGGGAAGTGATCGGATATATAAACCAAGGGCAGGTGATGATGTATGAGTATAATGATTGTAGAAGATCGCGGGCAACAAGCGGGTAAGCATGAGACCAAGCACCAGTGGTTTGACAGTCATGATGTGGAGCTGTTGCAGGCACCGCTTCCGGTGGGAGATTACATACTCTATACGGATACAGTGGCGGACGTGATCCGGCGGAAAGCGAAGCGCGGGGTTGATCTGAAAAAGCTGGATTTTTTGGGGAGCTATAGGGTCTGTGTCGATACAAAAAAGGATATGCAGGAGATTGTCGGGAATATCTGCGGGAAACAGCATGAACGATTCCGGGACGAGTGTATTCTTGCAAACAATAACGGAATCCGGCTGTATGTGTTGATAGAAAACACAGATGGAATCCGGAGTGTTGATGATGTGTTTGTATGGAAGAATCCCAGATCGAAAATCCAGAAATGGATTACGATGCCATCTGGACAGCGCAGAAAGGTCTTGAAATATCCAGATGCGACCAGAGGAGAGACTCTTGCCAGGGCGATGATGACCATGCAGGAGCGGTATGGTGTTAAGTTTCTGTTCTGCCATCCCGATGAAGCTGGAGAGCATATTTTGCAGTTGCTGACAGCACAGGAGGAATGATATGGCAGGCAGACCACCTAAAAAAGGGATTGATTATGCCGGGTGGTCAGTAAGTATTTTCGATAATGATACAAAGATAGATAAGCTGCTGGATGCTCACGGGTGGTGTGGATTTGGAATCTATTTCTACCTGTGCCAGCGGGCTTATGGCGGCGAAGGATATTTTTACCAATGGGGCTATGACGATTGTGCATCCACGTCAAGGAAGATGGGCGGCGGCATTGGTTCCGGTACTGTCCGGGAGGCAGTGGGCTACTGCTTGCAGATTGGTCTCTTTGATCAGGGGCTGTTTGACAGGTGGGGAGTCTTAACCAGTAGAGGTATCCAAAGAAGATATTGGGAAGTCGTTAAGGCGAGAGACGTGCGAACCGTGATTTCCGACTATTGGCTTTTGCAGGATGAGGAATGCAAAGGTTTAATAAAGCTGCCTTTAAATATGTATTTATCGGATCGTAATGCTGATTACCAGACAGGAAAAGCGAATTTCCCGGCGGGAAATAGCAATTTCCCGACACAAAAGGAAAGTAAAGTAAAGAAAAGGAAAGAAAAGGAAATACCGCGCGCGAATCGATTCGAAGATTTCTGGTCGGCATATCCGAATCAACAGAGACGTCATCTTGCAGAAAAAGCATATTGTGATCTGATAATCTCTGGAACCGTTAAAGAAGATGATCTGGTGGTTGCGGCTCAAAATTATGCGGACCATGTAAAGGAATCTGGAGACAAAATGTTTCTTCCGAATAATTTTCTGGAGAAATGTGTATTTGAAGATTATCTGGAAATAAAGGAACCAGAGATTCCAAAGATGATTGAGACTCCACCAGAACTGGAAGAAGAACCAGAGCCGGATGCGGAGCAGCTTGCTGCAGAAGGATGGATTGATTTTAGGTCTATGAGCGATGAAGAACTTGAAAAATATATGAGAGAAGCGGCAGGAAATTATGTATGAGTTTAAAGAGCGTGATGCCTACAGATTTTCACAGCATGTTGGGATAACAGCACAGACAAGAAATGGACAGTTGCATTTTTACAAATGTCCGTACTGCAACGGAAGTAAGAACAACGGAAATCCTGACTGTTTTGCTATTGACCTGAAGACTGGAATGTTCAAATGTCTGCGAGCAAGCTGCGGCGTAACTGGTAATATGATCACTCTTTCCAGGGATTTTGATTTCTCTCTGGGAACAGAAACGGACGAGTATTACCGGCCCCGGAAGAAATATCGAAAGCTGCCAACACCAAAAGAGCCCTATGTACCAAAGGATCCTGCGATCAGATATCTGGAAAGCAGAGGGGTATCCGGAGAAACCGCTCACAAATATGAGATCACTGTCCAGAACAAGAATGAAAATATACTGGTATTTCCGTTCTATGATGACCGGGGCGTATTGCAATTTGTGAAATATCGGAAAACGGATTTTGTCAAAGACCGGGATAAAAACAAAGAGTGGTGTGAGAAGGGTTGTAAGCCCATCCTGTTCGGCATGAAGCAGTGTAATGAGAAGTTTGATCGCCTGATTGTAACAGAAGGTCAGCTGGACAGCTTAAGCGTGGCGTCTGCCGGCTTGGAGAATGCAGTCTCTGTACCGAATGGAGCACAGGGATTTACATGGATTCCATATTGCTTCAACTGGGTGGCGAAGTTTCAGGAGATTGTTGTCTTTGGAGATTTTGAAAAAGGGCATATGACCCTGCTGGAAGATTTTCAGAGGCGATTTCCGAATAAGATCAGGCATGTCCGGGAGCAGGACTATCAGGGCTGCAAGGATGCCAATGAGTTATTGCAGAAGCATGGTTCGACGGCGGTTCGGCAGGCAGTAGAGAAGGCGGTTATGGTTCCGGTACAGCGGGTTCTTCCGCTGGCAGATGTGGAGAATGTTAACATTTATGAACTGCCAAAGCTGAAAACCGGGATCCGGGAGTTGGACAGGACTTTATACGGCGGTCTGCCGTTTGGTATGGTCTGTGTGATAGCGGGGAAGCGCGGGGACGGAAAATCAACGGTGGCCAGTTGGATCATGGCCAATGCCACGGAGCAGGGATATCCGACGTTTGCGTATTCCGGAGAACTTCCAAATTATCTGTATAAGAGTTGGTTTGACTTCCAGATCGCCGGTCGGAATCATATCACGGAAAACAGGACGGATTTTGGAACGGTGAACCGATTCATCGCAAAACGGAATCAGGAACTGATTAACGCATGGTATCGGGAGCAGGCTTACATCTATGATAGTCGGATTATTGACACGGATGAGCAGGAGGATCTGCTGAAGAGCGTCACACGGGCCATTATGCAGTATGGAATTCGGGTTGTGCTGATCGATAATCTCATGACGGCCATGTATATAGATGAAAAGCAGGGTACGGATAAATACGATCAGCAGGGACGGTTTGTCAGGGAACTGACGAAAATTGCTATTCGATATGATGTACTGATTCTTCTGGTGGCACACCGGCGGAAGAATGTTTCCTCTCCGGATGCCAATGATGAGGTTTCCGGTTCCGGAGATATCACGAATCTGGCCGGGATTACATTGAGCTATGACCGGGGCGATAAAGACGATATCAAGAATGATCGTATGACAGAAGAACAGCGAAAGCTGATTATAGCTAAGAATCGTCTGTTTGGTAAAATCAATCTGAATGGTATCATCCTTAGTTATGACGAGAAGTCCAAGCGGGTATATGGTCCCAGGGATGATGTGAATGTACAGTTCGGCTGGGATAGGTCTGACGGATTTGAGCAGGCTGGAGATATGGAGATTCCATTTTGAGAGGAGGCGGGAATGGGATATGAGTATGGAAAAACTTAAAAGCTATTTTGAAATCTTTACAGCCTGCTGGAAATTCTTTCGGAAGTATGTGGAACTGATTGAAAAAGTTGATTCCAGGAATTCGCGGGATCAGGGAAAAATGGATGGTGATTCATACTGGGAAGCGCTTGTGAATGAGAGTGCAGAAATTTATGAGAGGTACGGAAATACAGACTTTGTAAAAGGTCTCCTTGTGGCGACTACAAAGGAGATCGAGAGAATCTATAAAAAGGAGCAGTGAGTTGTCCGGACATAAAACTGCAGTTGCTCCAGAAAAGAATTATGGGAAAACCATTAAAGAGGGAAGATAGAGTTTTTCTGTTGAATCAGGGAATCTGTCCAAAATGTCAAAAACGTGCTGTTGAGCCAAATCGTAAAATGTGCTATGAGTGCTTGGGACATGAGCGTGACAGATATCATCAAAGAAAAGCAGAAGGGAGTCTGAAAAAGAAAATAGTTTGTGGTAACAGCCGTAAAATGTCAGAGTATTATCGACGTAAAGAAGCTGGACTTTGTACTAAATGCGGACAGCGGAAGGCTGAACAGGGGTTGCTATGTAATCGCTGTTATGCGAAATATCGCACAAAACAGGTCGCCAGGCAGGATGATATCCGGAGATCAGAACGACCAGCATATGGAAGGTGCTATATATGTGGAACGGAAGAACTGTATGATGGACATAAAGTATGCAGGTTATGTTATGAGAAACGTTTGGAAACACTTCCTGCAATGTGGGCACATATGGATAATTCCTATTTTCGGTCACAGAATGATCTGGAATATACTATGAGGAATTCAGATAAACAGAAAGGAGACAGGCTTTCCGGTAAGATGCACATCGGCGCCTTTGGAAAATATGAGCGGAAACATGAAAGTCAAATGGCTGGACAAATACTGTAACATCTGCGGTAAGCAGTTAAACAGCTGGGATGTCCGGCTGTCAAAAACGCTGGCATATAAAATACCTGTTTGCGAGAAATGCATAGCGAAAGAATATGACATGGAAGTAGACAGCCTTCGCAGCCGGATGGAGAATTTTTTTGGCATGCGGCCGTGTCAGGGAATATGAGGCAGACAGATGGGTGAGTATAATCTTTTGACACAGAGACTGCTTGCGGAAGGATACACGGCAGAAAACTATCCGGACTATGTGCGTTTGCCTGGGGGCTGTTGGGGGAAGGATCTTCTGCGAAACATATATGGCGGATTTGAATATACATATCAATATCGTTCACAAATGGTATTCAAAACAAAATGCGGGCTGCTTGTAAAAGGAAGTTCTTTTATTGGCAGCATGTCGTATATGGGAATTCTCTGGATTCCGGAAAATGACAATCCGGTTGTTAACTGTCCGTATCGGAAAGATTCCTGTGATCTGCGGAATCCTGTGCTGGGCGGTGCGCATGGCGGAGGACTTTCTAAAATTTTTCAATGCGACTGCCATCTAACAGATGAACCATATGATTATGAAAAAAGTATGGATAAAGTCCGTAACGATGAAGCCAGGGAGAAAAGGAAGAAATATGAAGCGTTCGCAAAAAGCAAAAACGGCCATGTCTGCCAGTGGCACGCTGTTTATAATGACCGGACGGGAAAATGGTCGCATGATTATGATCCAATGATATGTTCAAAACGTTGCCTGAATGTTGGAGAAATCTGTGATTTTACACACCTTCCGGTCAGTAAGAAAAAGGGAAATGTGTTTTATGATGTGAAAATATCATACATTCGGCATGATGGAACTCTATTTGACGGTGAAAAGATTGTGAAAATCAACAAAGGCGTTCGTCTTTTTGAAACCGGAAAATCCATGACAATCTGCGAAGCGGCAGTCCGAAAGTGCAGGCAGGAGATTGCGGGAAGAGAAAGAAATAAATTTCATTCGGAGATTCTTTTGTGCGGCTGGAAGGTGGAAGTATTGAATATTCGTGCTGAACATCGGGAGAGCCGGGACCTGATGCAGGATCTGGAGGATATTCAAAATGGAATACAGATCATTCATGCTTCGGATCTTGACAGGAAGAAAAAAGAAGAGAAAAAAGAGCGGGCGCAGCAGGCCAGGCAGAAAAAAATTGAAAGGCTGGAAAAGAAACTTCTGGATATTGGTTATTACAATCTGGAAGAATACAGCCTCGACAAAATCCATGCTGATAAATGGCTTGGAGAAAAAAGAATTGCGGAACTGGAAGAACTGCGGAAACGCAGGCTGAAAGAGGAACAGGAAAAGCCGGTACAACTCAGTCTGTTTGATATGAACCGGTAAAATTTTAAAGAAAGGAGACCGAATCCCCGGCCGGGAAAGATGCATCGGATTCCTTTTGAGAGATGAATTACAGAGAATTTTTAGAGACAAAGATAGAACTGGCAACAGAGAGCGGATTTGTCATCGATCCGGCGGAACTGAATCCGGCGCTGAAGCCGCACCAGAGAGATGCCGTTGCATGGGCGTTGAAGGGTGGCAGGCGTGCTCTGTTTGAGAGTTTTGGGCTTGGTAAGACGGTGCAGGAACTGGAATTTTGCAGACAGGCGATCCGGCACGAAGGATATCGGGCATTGATTGTGTGCCCTTTGGGAGTGAAGCAGGAGTTCCAGCGGGATGCGGTGCAGGTGCTGGGATATGGGAAGCCGGAGTATGTGCGGACTATGCAGGAAGTGTTTGATTCACAGGCGGAGATTCTCCTGACAAATTATGAGAGAGTCCGGGATGGGGATATAGATCCTTTGTATTTCACTGCCGTATGTCTGGATGAGGCTTCTGTTCTGCGAAGTTTTGGGAGTAAGACCTATCAGACGTTTCTGGAAAAATTCAGGGGAGTGTCATATAAACTTGTAGCAACTGCCACGCCGTCACCAAACCGGTATAAAGAACTGATTCATTACGCTGGCTATCTGGAAGTGATGGATACCGGGCAGGCGTTGACACGGTTCTTTCAGAGGGACAGCACGAAAGCAAACAATCTGACCCTGTATCCAAACATGGAGGATGAGTTTTGGCTGTGGGTGTCCAGCTGGGCGCTGTTCATTACAAAGCCTTCGGATCTGGATCCGGAATATCTGGATCATGGGTATGACCTGCCACCGCTGGATGTGCGCTGGCATGAGATCCCGGTTCATTATGGGGATACTGCCGATCATAATGGACAGATGCAGCTGTTCATGGAAGCGGCAGCCGGACTCAAAGAAGCGGCGCAGGTAAAACGGGACAGCATCGGGCAGCGTGTGGAAAAGATGCGGGAGATTGTGGAAAGTTCTTCTGAAGATCATTTTATCCTGTGGCATGATCTGGAAGCGGAGCGGCACGCCATAAAGAAAGCTCTGCCGGAGGCAGTTGATATCTATGGATCGCAGGACTATGATCTACGGGAGCAGCGAGTAATCGACTTTTCGGAGGGCCGGATTCGGCTGTTTGCTACAAAGAAATCTCTGTCCGGGGCCGGATGCAATTTCCAGAAGTATTGTCATCGGGAAATCTTTCTGGGGATCGACTATGAGTTTAATGATTTTATTCAGGCGGTGCACCGTTGCTACCGTTTTCTCCAGACGGAGCCAGTGATTATAGACATCATCTATATGGAAAATGAGCGTCAGATCAAAGAGGCGTTGTTGGAAAAGTGGAAGAATCATGATTATATGGTTCAGCGTATGACGGATATTGTGAAAAAGTATGGCCTGAACATGGCCGGGAAGACAAAGCAGCTGGAAAGAAAGATGGGAGTGAAGACAGTGCGGATAAAAGGACAGAGATATACAGCGGTTCATGATGACTGTGTGGAAGAGACAAGGCGGATGGCCAGTGACAGCATTGGACTAATCCATACGTCAATCCCGTTCGGAAATCATTATGAGTATTCTGCGAATTATAATGATTTCGGGCATAACCAGAATACGGAGAACTTCTTCCGGCAGATGGATTTTCTTACGCCGGAACTGCTCCGGATCCTGAAGCCCGGGAGAGTAGCGGCAATCCATGTAAAGGACCGGGTGCTGTTCGGGAATGCCACGGGTACCGGAATGCCGACGGTTGAGCCGTTCCATGCGTTATGCATCGAACACTATATGAAGCATGGATTCCAGTATTTCGGCATGATCACAGTCGTGACGGATGTAGTCAGGGAGAACAATCAGACCTACCGTCTGGGGTGGACGGAGCAGTGCAAAGACGGTTCCAAGATGGGAGTTGGTTGTCCGGAATATATTCTTCTGTTCCGGAAGCTTCCGACAGACAAATCTACAGCATATGCGGACGATCCTGTGAAGAAGAGTAAGGATGATTATACACGGGCCCAGTGGCAGATAGATGCCCATGGTTACTGGAGAAGCTCTGGGGATCGGCTGGTGAGGAAGGAAGAACTTCGGGATGTTCCTGTAGAGAGTTTGCAGAAGGTGTATCGGCAATACTCACGGGGAAATGTCTACAGCTATAAGGATCATGTGCAACTGGCAAAAGAACTGGATCAGGACGGCCGGCTCCCGGCGACTTTTATGGTGGTAGCTCCGGGATCCTGGAATCAGCTGGAAGTCTGGGACGATATCAACCGGATGCGGACGCTGAATACCAGCCAGAGCCGCAGGCGGGCCCAGATGCATGTCTGCCCGCTTCAGTTGGATATCGTGGAACGTATCATCACCAGATACAGCAATGAAGGCGATCTTGTACTTGACCCGTTCGGTGGCTTGATGACGGTACCGATGATGGCTATAAAGATGGGGCGCAGAGGATACGGGATCGAGCTGAATCCGGACTATTTCCGGGATGGAGTCGGGTACCTGCAGGCTGCGGAGGATGAGATGGAAGAGCCGACGCTGTTTGATTTTCTGGGAGTGACGGGATGAAATACCAGATTGACGGTCAGATAGATATGTTTAAATATCTTTCTGGACAAATATCAATAGGCGGGTGTGGTCCTTGTGTTTGCAGAAAATGTCTGTACTGGTGGAGCAGCCGGTGCCCATATGGAAGTTGCTTCGATGATGAAAGAGCCAGGACAGATCCGTACGATAAAGCGCATGCGGATAAGTCTCCAAGAACCGGATGGAGCAACTGGAACAAACCGGGAGAGCAGGCGCACTGGTGCCGCGGAGGAATCTGCTATCCGGTGTTCTATTGCAGAAAATTTGTGAAATATGAAGGCTCTGTAATAGAAGAATGCATTGGATGTAACATTCAGGTGTTTCAGGATGGACATATCAGCTGCTCTCTGAAAGATACCATAGGATGCGAATCATGTATCAGCGAAAATGAGGGCAGAAACCTGGAAAGTACGTATGATTGCCAGTATATGACCGACACAGGATGTTCCCGGATGATTACAGCGAAGAACTTGATTCTGGATGAAATCATGTCAGGTGGGGTAATAGAAATGTGCAAAGAACAGTGCTGTAGAGGATGTATAAAAGTGTGTGAATATCGATGCGGACAGTGAAATGGTCTGGTGAAAATTATATGGAGATATGAGCATGAAGAAAGAAGCTAAACCGGAACAAAGATTGAAAGAGGAATGTTCGGAACTGATACAGTCAGTTAAACATTGGAAAGATATAAATGAAAACGGATGCAGTGATCCTTTCTGGTCAGATGGAGATAACATGAATCTTGTAAGAAACCACATCCTCTTTCATAAAAAGAATATATCTGATATTTGCAGTGAAAACGGTTTTTCTTTTCCGGAAGAATATTATATTCCCATTCCTCCGGAAGTTCCCAGAGGCTATATGGCGAACCTGAAACAGCAGAGGAGAGTCGAAAGATTGAGGCAGATGGGAAACAGATTAACTACGAAAAAAACTCATTATGATGATTTACAAATGAGTTTTGTGTGAGAGGAGCGAGACGTGAGAGTATTACCAATATTATTTAATACAGAGATGATCCGGGCAATAATGGACGGAAGAAAGACGGTCACAAGGCGGTTGGTGAAACCACAGATGCCGGATGTATGTCCTGAATGTATGCATATACATGCTGACTACATATATGACAGGATCGCTGAAAATATTTATTGTGCCATTTGTGGAGAACCTTTACAGCCGGAGATAAAACCATCATATCAGCCGGGAGATATTCTTTATGTCCGTGAGATATGGAATACCAATCATCTGCATGAGTATAGTAACGAATCAAACGAATATGTATATAAAGCTGATTATGATGGACATGCTGGTGAATTTGGCTGGCGTCCATCCATCCACATGCCGAAGGAAGCGGCCCGGATCTGGCTGAAGGTCACAGACGTGAAGGTGGAGCGGCTGAAAAGCATTACAGAAGCGCAGGCTTTAAAAGAAGGATTTAAAGGAGAACCTTGCAGTTGTGGCGGAACTGCATATGCATGTACTGATTGTTATAACACTGGCTGGATAGAGCCTCCATTGGTCGGATTCATGTACACATGGGAATCTACAATCAAAAAAGTGGATATCAATCGTTACGGCTGGAATGCTGATCCTTGGGTGTGGGTGATCGAGTTTGAACATTGCGAGAAGCCGGATGAAAATGAGACTACTGGATTGCCGGAATGGAAAGATAATTTTATGCAGAGATTTTGTAAAATCAATTAAGTCAGGAATTAGTGGAGGTGGAGGATGGGAAAATTAAAACCATGCCGAATATGCGGAGGAGATAGAATAGTCATTGAAACATGGTTAAGCGGGGGTGGGGTTATTCACATGGTCAAATGCAATAATCCTGATTGCCCCGTTCCTGACAATGGATACCCAACAGGGAGAGATCTGGAAAATGTCAAAGAAGAGTGGAACAGACGACAAGATAAACTAAACTGAAAGATGGTTTATGAAGGGGAAATTACTTATTCCCCTCCAGGTCCATCCTTTCTGGGAACCTCATCGGGTATGACTTCTTTAGGTGTATCCTCCCGATGGCAGTTACTGGTATACGAGAAATTTTGATTATTTGATACTGTGTTATTTTTATTATCTTTTTTCATGCTGCACCATCCTTTCAAAGACAGTATGTGCAGAATTATGAAAACTATAACCAACCGGGCATTGATTTGCCCGGAAAAAAATACATTATATCCGAACATATATTCTGTAATACGAAAATGGTAGAAGATGCGCAACATCTTCTACCATCGGTAAGAGCTATACTCTTTTCTGGACAATTAGATTATAGCACTTACCTCAATAAAGCACAAGGAGGGAAATGTAACCATGACAAAAAAAGAATTGTTTAAAAATGAAATCTTGATGAAAATGAAAAGGCATCTGGATACATCAATGATTTCTATTTTGGATGTGGTGTTGTCAGATGCTTTGTACAGGGTTGATATTGTAGATATGGAGACATTGCCGGCTACTCAGGATATGACCAACGAATATATACTACAGTTGTATGAGCTTAAAAAAGGCGTGAAGCTGTCAGAAGAGACTATAAGGGCATATATGATAGGGTTCCGAGAATTTTTACGGTATGTCAATAAATCGCTGTTACAGGTTACTCAGGAGGATGTGGAGCAATATTTGAGGACGAAACAAAGAAATGGAAATAATAATAAATCGTTAAATAATAAGAGAAGAAAGCTGAACACATTCTTTGACTGGATGCGGAAAAATGATCTGATACAGAAAAATCCTGTGGAGAATATTGAGCCTTTTGTAGAAATACTTTCACCTATAGATCATCTGGACCCAGAGGAGATGGAGAAATTAAAGGCAGCCTGTAAGACAAAGCGGGATCGTGCCCTTTTGGAATGGCTTCGTTGTACAGCCATGCGTAAAGGCGAGATTTCTTCTGTAAATATCAATCAAATCAACTGGGCTGAAAGGAAAGTGATTATCTATGGACAGAAAGGTCATGCATATCGGACCGTATGCTTGGATTCTGTAGCAGTACATTATCTGTTGGAGTATATCAAAGAGCGTGGTCTTGATATACGGAGCGATCAGCCGTTGTTTACGCATTCCAAAGGGGATACAACACAGCCATTAAGTAAGGCTGGCATTTATGCGGAGATTCGCAGGATCGGCCAGAGATCTGGACTCAATCGGCGGATATACCCGCACCTGTTCCGTAAAACGGTGGCCACAAATGTGATCAGGCGTGGCGGTACAGATGCAGATGCGGGTGAATATCTGGGACATAAGCCACAGGGAGTCACAGCCAGACATTATGCTTACAGATCGGAAGATCATGTGATTAAGATCTTTCAAAACTATGTGGCTGCGATTTGAGATTTTCAAAATTTCAGGCTAAAATTTTTGATACCCCATGGGGTCCTGAAAATTCATCAGTAAAATCGAATTTTATATGCATTATAAAAATGGTGTGGATTTCCTGCCAATTCCGGGAGAAATCTGATCTTCCGGAATCTTGGCGGGCAATCCTTAAAATTTGCCCTGTCGCTGCTCTCTGGGGCGGAGCGGTAGCACCTGCATAGCTGAGCGACTATCACCTGTCCTTCCTGCGCTGGATGCGCTGAGACGTGGGTTAACGGGTTGCAACGGTCAGCAGTGCCTGCAATTCCTACCGCTTTTAAGACTTTCACACTAAAAGCCAGTGAAACTTGCCAAGAAGCATTCAGACAGGGCAAACTGTCCGGACATGGCGCCGGGCGGAATCGAACCGCCCGCGGGGCTCCAGCGCATCTGAAATTTTTCACCCGACGCATTCCCGCCAAGTGAGTGATGTGGTTTATGTGAACAGAAGAATCAACCCAATAACAACAATGAGTAGCCAAATAACCGACACCACAAGTTTCAAAATATTTTTCATATTGATTTTACAGACGGACTGTGTTATTTTTTAGGTAGGGGAGGTTTCCCTCCCCTATTCCTTACTGGATACTCTCTATTATCATTTTGATAACTGCTATGAGAGTTCCAATTTCTAGGGCAAGTTGTGTAAGTGCTCGAACCACTTTTATCAGCTTGCCTATTTTTTTGTCCATCTGTGTTCCTCCTTTCTTCTCTTGATGTTATAAGTATAGCATAGTTTAAATATGCTGTCAATAAAAAAGTTTAAATATTCTTTTGGAATTTGAATTTTTTGTAAATAACATTTTTGATTTTTCCAGTTGAAAATTGACATAATAGTTTAAATATGCTAATATGAAATAAATATAGGAGGTGTTAAGATGGCATATGCAAAAAAAGAAGACGCTATAGCTTATGTAAATGCATATCAAAAAGAAAAATATGATCGTATTACAGTTATGGCTGCCAAGGGTAAAAAGGCAGAGTATGAAGCGGCGGCAAAGTTTAAAGGTATGAAACTGTCTGCATTTGTTCAGGACTGTGTAGAGAAGGAACTTGAAAGAATGAGGAAATAAGAAGAGTTTAAATATTCTTATTGAGAATATAGTTTAAGTATCTCATACTTCGCATACTGATAGATGCTAAAGAATTATAAAAATCAATTGCTCCGCAAATAAAAATGGTATAGGCACTCTGTTTTTGCTATAATGAAATTACCCACTAATATCATCAGCAAAAGGAGACCTATACCGATGAAAAGCATAGCAGAAATCTTCGATAATAGCAAGGAATTACTTGACAGTATCTCAAATTTTACGTTACCATTCACAGCCATTTTAATTTCTGATGTTTAATGAATTCCCACTGGGGCTTTTTTATTGGCATAATGCACTGCTTTTAGTGGTTGTATTTGTTAATAAATATAGCCACTACACATTGACTTTTTATAGTGGTTGTAATATAATGTATATATAGCCACTATTGGAAGGAGAAAACGTTATGCCCACTATTGTTAAACACTTCGATAAAAAATCAGGAAAGACCAGGGTTTACGAATCTACTCCCCACTATGACCCTGTTACCAAGCAATCAAGACCGAAGAGGAAATATCTTGGTACTCTC
>VSND01000140.1 GCA_009774145.1 Lachnospiraceae bacterium
TTAGCGAGGAACTGGGAGAGGTTATAAAAAAGATGGACGAAAAAGTCAGAGAGCCGGATCTGGTGATAGATTGGCTGAAATTATACCGTACTCCTACAGTACCTTTTCCAGGAAGAAGTGTACCGAAACATAAAGATGCTGATAATTATGACTGGGGGATGGAGGAAGAATTAAATGGTAAAGACGAGGAATGGTTTATAACAGAGTCACCCGTATATAAAGAGATTACGGGGAATGGCGGAACCTTTAGCGCTGTAATGACAGAAAACAATCTGTATGCAGATGCAGAAGGGCGGTATTGGGTTGCAGTTGGTCCAAATGTAATAAACCCGGATCATCCGACTGAAAAAGTAAATCACAGTATACCAGCGGAAGATATGGATTATGGAACCAAACTGGATATTGTAGTGGAGGATGAGAACCAGAATATTTATTACATTCCTGCGGTGGTGGGAGATGCAAAAGAACATTCATACCCGGATGGAATGTATCAGACAGGAGAAGCGTTTGACACAAACAGGAGCAAAGTTTTTACACAGAATAAAAATTCAGTCGAATTTATAGGTTATAATATAGCTCAGAAAGTATATGAGGATGGAATAGAAAGATCATCGGTAAACATAACAAATAATTTCAAACTTAAAGAAATTATAGTATATGATGTAGTGTTTAATTATGAATGACGATTTATTGAAAAAAAGAAATGGAAAAATATTCCAGACTATTTTCTGTCTGTTTGCAGTTGTGTTTTGTATGGCCTGTTTTTTTGCTGCATCAAAAACAGGTCAGGGTGACAGTGAGGAAAAAGGCGGTCATCAAACGCAGGATGCTTCCACAGAAGATATGCAAGACAGGCTCATCATTGTATCATCCGGGGATGAAAGTACGGAACAGGAAGACAAGCCACTTCTTTCCTCTGAATCTGCTGAGAAGAATATGCAGGGGTTACCGTGTGAAGACGATACAGTAAATGCGGAACTGAATCCGGATCAGGAGGATACTGCTCAAAAAGCTTTGCAGGCATATGAAGAGTTTCTGGATGGAGAAAACAGTGTTGGTGATATAGACATTTTATATCTTACGACACCCACTGGAGAACCAGATAAACGCTTTGCAATTCAATATGTAATTTTGGATTCAAATGGAGACGATGTTCCGGAACTGCATACACGAGGACGTGAATTTTATGTATTTACATATAAGAATGATCAAATGAATATCCTTGAAGGATTCTTTTCATATCCTACACAATATACGCTGCTGACAGACGGGAAATTTGCACATTGGGAAGAAAGAGGTGATCCTCTGTGGAATTATTTTTCGTGCTTTCGTCTGGATAATGATGGAAATAAGATTGACCGGATAAATTTCTGGTGGACAGATACCAATGAGAATTGTGTCAGGGACGAGGAAGATGAATATATATTCGATGACAGGGAATGTACGATGGAAGAATGGATTTTAAAAAAAGAAGTATATCTGTATGTGGGAGATGATGGATGGGAGCATTTCCGCAATGAAGTAGAATGGATCACCTGCTGCGGGGAGAAATGGTAGATACTTATATACTGATTTATTGTTGTACAGGAATTGTTACAGCAGAAAATAACTGGCAAGAGGATATGAAAAGTGAAAAGGACCAGTATTTATGCCATTATAACTTTATGCATCTTTTTTTGCGGAGTCTGTATAGAAAAAGGTGTACTTCAAATACAGGATATTTCTACAGATGACAGGGAGGACAAACTCATCATCGTATCATCAGAGGATGAAGATCAGGAACAGGAAGACAGGATCCTTCCCCCTGCTGAGTCTGCCGAAAAGATTGTTCTGGAATTGCCCTGCGAAGAAAATGAAGCTTTGGAAAGCAGCAGAGGTGAATTTTCTCTGGAAGCAAATGATTTTTCAATCACAGATTCGGCAGAGGTGATCTGTCTGGATCAGCCCTTTGACGGTTCTGTAACAGAGAAAGAGGAATGGAACAGCAGCTATACGGGCGAAATATACGAAGGAGACACAGGGTATAAACTTTATTACCACGAATATGAAGATTTTGAATTATATACTTCCAATTACCATTTTGATATAAAAAACAGAACTTTTGATGAGTATTTTATCTGGCAGATCACGATAAAAACATCAAAGTATAAAACGGCAGGGGGTGTTACGGTTGGAGACTGTATGGAAGAGGTGGAAAAAGTATACGGAGTGGGTGAAAAAGAATGGATGCCGGATGCCGACATCTGTGAATTTTATTATTCTAATGGCATGGCAGTCTGTTTTGTAATGGATGAATCTGGGGTTGTTCATTCCATTCGCATGTATAAAACAGGAAATTATGATAAAACGCCATATTTTTTCAGTGGGAATCAGGAAAAACTTCCATACAATGCTTTACTGTACACATCAGATTCCGAAGAAATACAGCAAAGTCTGTATATGAATATCAGCAGGGAGAAAGTGTTTGAATATGGAACGCTTTACAGCCTGTATATGTCGCTTCCGGATGCAGAAGAGTCCTGGGATGGCAGCAGTCCTGAATACCTGTCTCTTGGATGGTATTATGTTACGGAGCATACAGTTTATCGCATATTCGGACCAGAGGCAGAAGGCGATAAAAGAGACAGGAAAAAAGAAGCGATACAGATGATCAGAGATGGAATGTATGACCGGTGCGTGATTGTCTGTAATGAAGGCGGAACAGAAGATGCGGAAGACGAAAATGGCATGCATGGGTATGTCGAGAGGAACGGAAACCGAAGAATATTTCACGGTTACTGTGATACTGTGAACGGGAGAAGAGAATATGAAACCATTGTATGGGAAAAGGGAAGAGGAATCATCTGTTACAACATCGAAAGATAATGAAAGTTACAAACTGGAGGAGGAACTGCTCATTCTAGATCAGAGAGAGTGAAAACGGAATCAGGATTGCTGATATCTGTTCATTGAAGGAACATGTACTGTTCCTGGCAGAAGACGGTCAGGTATTTGTGAGTGAATATGTTACAGAAAAGACAGAAAGTGTAGAATATTACTGGAGATCTCCGAATCTGATTTATTCGTCTGAAATGAGATTCCGGACCATTGATTTGAAAACGATTCAGTTAAAGAAGCTGGGATTGGAGCACATAAAAAGTATCAACACGGACGGAGGCAGTAACTTTTCGGCTGTGGATGAAGAGGGGAGATGTTATCTGATCGACAAAGAGACATTGACCTGCGAGGAATTGTTTAAATAAATTCAGAGGGAATTCATAATGGATAAATAAGCACAACAGTACAGAGAAGGAGCCGAAAGTATGGGGGACATCAAGAAGAAGAGAATCATACAGAAGCATCAGGGACCGGATGCAGCAGTCAACGATCCCATCAGCAAAGCACTCAAACGAGTAGAAAGGAAACAGTATCTGGTGGAAGGCGCCCGGCTGATGTGCACAAATGGGGATTCCACTGCAGAACTGAAGATTCCAGTAGGGCATGGTTATTACAGCGGCGGCAGGAAAAAGGCGAACTGCAAGGACTGCGTTGCTTACGAAAATATCCCCTGTTTCGGGACCTGCAGCAAAAATGGAAGGACTCATCAGTGTGAAGGCTTCATGGATCTGGCAGAAAAATGGGTGAACACAAAAGGTTCCAGTATAAGCGCGGAACAGATCAATGGGGAAGCGGCGATTACCATGACTTCCGCCCTCCTCTGCAAAAAAGGGGGCATTATTCTCCCGGTCACGTCTGGACAGGGATATAACGGGGCTCTGGACTGGGACGCCTTTCAGAAACACTACCAGAAGGTCAAACGCTGGGCGGCGGGAAAGGATCTGAGCTGCCATGTATATGAGAAAGACCCAATTAACATGAATACCGGCAGTTACATCTATGAAAAAGAAGACCTGGTATCCGGAGGAAAGATGCCCCTTTCCTTTAAAATGTTTTATAATTCCATGGACTGCGGAGAACAGGGAGACCTGGGGAGCGGCTGGAGCCATAATTACGGGGTCTGTCTGAAGCAGAGAGAAGGCGATCTGCTGTCAATCGTTCTGGAAGACGGAAAAGAAGTGCCGTATCGACGGAGACTGGGTGAAGAATACCTTCCGCTTATGGGGGATGCAGGCACGCTGAAAAAATCAGGAGACGGATATGTCTATGAAAGAGGGACACTTATTTATATATTCAGCGGAGATGGAAAACTGCTTCGCCAGACCGACGCAAAGGGAAACAGCCGGTACTTCCGGTATGGCGCGGACGGCCTTCTGGAACGTGTGGAGAACAGCGCCGGAAGCTTTCTTGTCTACACCCATAATGAAGAAAAAAAGCTGATCGAAGTGGAAGACCATACCGGGCGGAAGATCAACCTGTGGTATCAGTATGGAAAACTGCGCTGGTTCGTCAACTCCAGCGGGTATATCTATACTTATGAATATAATTTCAACGGAATACTGGACGGTATCCTCACACCCAGAGGCGTCCTTGGATTAAAGAACGTATACGATGGTGTGGATCGGGTTGTAAAGCAGACTACGCCGGACGGAGGAGTAGTGGAACTGTGCCATGATGACAAAAACAATCGTACCTATATAAGAGA
>VSND01000141.1 GCA_009774145.1 Lachnospiraceae bacterium
GGGGCAGTTCGTCGTGGGCTCTCTGGCGGCCTGCGTGCTGGGCATTACACTGAACCTTCCGCCGGTTCTGCATGCGCTGGTGTGTGTCGCGGCGGCAGCGGCGGCAGGATGCATCTGGTCTCTGGCGGTGGGCATTCTGAAAGTAAAAAGAGGCATTCATGAAGTCCTGTCCTTCATCATGTTCAACTGGATTGCGTTCTATCTGTCCAACTATGTGGTGAACCTGGAAGCGATTCATAAAGGAGATGGTGAGGCGACCAAGGATGTACTTGCTTCTTCCAGACTCCTGTTTCCGGAAGGAATGCGCACTGCACTGGACTGCAGCGCCGCCAACTGGGGGATCGTGCTGGCCGTGCTGGCCGCCGTTCTGATCTATGTCATCATTGAAAAGACGACACTGGGCTACCGGCTGAAAGCGGTGGGCTTCAACAGCAGCGGCGCGCTGTATGCCGGGATCAATGCGGACGGCTCGGTGCTGACCGCTCTCGGGATCTCCGGCGCGCTGGCAGGACTTGGAGGAGCCGTACAGATTCTGGGAATGTCCGGGCGGCTCAGCCAGTTTGCGGGGCAGGAGGGCTTCGGGTTTGAAGGAATCACCGTGGCACTGATCGGGTCTTCCAGTCCCATTGGCTGCATCTTCTCGGGGCTCTTCTACGGAGCCATGAAATACGGCGGTTCCAAGCTGAGCATCGTCAAGGCACCGTCAGAGGTGGTGGACATTATTATGGGATGCGTGATCCTGTTCATTGCTGTCTCTCAGATATTCCGGATTCTGTTCGCGCGTTTCACGAAAAAGAAGGAGGCTTAACGAAATGGATGTTATGATCAAAAATCTGGGACTGCTTATCAACGCAACACTGATCGCGACTCCGCCCCTTCTGCTGGCGGCGCTGGGATCCTGCTTTTCTGAACGAAGCGGTGTAGTCAATATCGGAATCGAAGGTATGATGACGATAGGAGCTTTTACAGGCGCTGTCATGGGGCTGGTTACGGGGAACGGATGGGTCGCTTTTCTGTGCGCAGGACTGGCAGGCGCACTGTTCGGAGCCATCCATGCCGCGGCGTGCATCTCCTTCCATGCAGATCAGACTATTGCCGGAACAGCCATCAATTTCCTTGGACCGGGTCTTGCGGTATTTCTGTGCAAGGCCATGTACAACAATTCCTCGGATACGCCTGCCATGGATCCGGGAAGCAAGCTGCCGAAGCTGTTTGAGGGTGTCTTTCCGGCAGGCTCCTTCTGGAGCAATGTGCTGAATGTGTATGCGGTGGCGTATCTGGTGTTCGTTCTTGCCTTCGTGTGCTGGTTCGTATTCTATAAGACAAAGTTCGGCGCGCATCTGCGCGCGGTGGGAGAACATCCGGAAGCCTGCGAGTCTCTGGGAATCGACGTCTACAGGGTGCGTTACAGCTGTGTGATCCTGTCCGGATTTCTGGCGGGCCTTGGAGGAGCGTTTGTGACGCTGGCGACCATCAACCAGTTCCGTCCAAGCGTCATTGTGGGTCAGGGCTTCATTGCCATCGCGGCGGTCATCTTCGGAAAGTTCTCTCCGGAGGGAGCGACGAAGGCGTGCCTTCTGTTCGGGCTGTGCAGCGGGATCAAGACACTGGCGGGGCAGAGCAATACGATCTCACCGAATCTGATCTCCATGATCCCGTACATCGTGACGATCCTGGCGCTGGTGCTGTTCGTGGGAAAAGCCCATACACCGGCCGCCAACGGCAAGATTTTTGTGAAGTCGAAATAACAAACAGTATTTGTCTGAAAGAACAGATACGGAACTGGAATATTATTATGGAACAGGGAAAAATTACGGTAAAAAACATAGCTGCCGCTGTTTTTGGAGTCTTTCTGGTGGGGATCGGAGTGGCGTTTAACAATTGTGCCGGATTCGGGAATGATTCGGTAGGGATCGTCTATGACGGAATTCGGAGTATCGGCGGCATGAATCAGGCACAGCTTGGCGCAGCATCCAATGTGGTAAATCTGTCGCTGCTGATCCTGCTGTTCTTTATCGGAAGACACTATGTGAGCGTTGGCACCTTTGTGTATCTGCTTCCTTACGGTTTCTGTGTGGACGCAGGAAACTTTCTGTATCGGCTGCTGGCCGTTTCGGAGAGCACAGGTGTGCGGGTGGTGTTCAGTGTGATCGGCTGCATGCTGCTTTGTCTGGGAGTGGCGATCTATATCACGGTGGATATCGGCGTGGATCCGTTCACCGGCCTCGTGCTTGTACTGCGGGATCTGCTGAAAAAGGAATACCGGTATGTCAAGATCGGCTTTGATATCACCATGATCGTCATTGGTACAATTCTGGGCGGAAAGCTTGGGCTGGTGACGCTTGTTACCGCTGTCGCAGTAGGGCCGCTGATCCAGTTTTTTCACGGACTTTTGAAAAAATACTGGCTGAAACGGTAGACCGCGTATTCCGGGAGAATGCCGGAAGTCCTTTTGGACACGGGATTCTTCCGATACATGAAAAATGATAATCAGGAGGAGAGAATATGTCCAATATACCAACCGCGCATAACAATGCGAAAAAGGGAGATTTTGCGAAAACTGTTCTGATGCCGGGCGATCCGCTCAGAGCAAAATACATTGCAGAGACTTATCTGGAGCATCCAGAACAGGTGAATGCAGTGAGAAATATGTTCGGCTATACAGGAACTTATCACGGAAAAGAAATCTCGGTCATGGGGGCAGGCATGGGCATGCCGTCCATCGGGATCTATTCCTACGAGCTGTTCAATTTCTATGATGTGGACAACATTATCCGCATCGGTTCAGCAGGGGCGCTGCAGGATCATGTCAGACTGATGGATGTGGTTATCGGCATGGGCGCCTGCACGGATTCCAACTATGCATATCAGTACGGGCTTCCGGGAACCTTTGCACCCATTGCAGACTATGAACTGATGAGCCGTGCCATTGAGACGGCGAAGAAGCAGGGGACCGGTGTGGCGGTTGGAAATGTACTGTCCTCGGATGTGTTTTATAACCAGTGTGAGAATGCCAATGACCTGTGGAGGAGCATGGGCGTACTGGCGGTGGAGATGGAGGCGGCGGCGCTGTATATGAATGCGGCGAAGGCAAAGAAAAAAGCGCTCTGTATGCTGACGATCTCAGATCATATTTATACCGGGGAGGCGCTGAGTGCCGAAGATCGCCAGATCGGTTTTGGAAAAATGATGGAAATTGCGCTGGAGCTGGCATAGTGATTTTTGCTCTGTGCCGATTCATGGCGGCAAAATGCCGGCAGAGGTCAGGATTGTAGCTTTCCACCGGATTTCCTGACAGGTCCGGCGGCTGAATGTTCCTGATTTATTTACGAATTTATTTGGAAATCTGCTTGTAATTTTCTTCCTGTTTGGATAAAATAGATCTTAACAGGAAGAAATGACAGGCATTTTTATTTTTAACAATGATGAGGTGAGTGATATGATCGGCGGTATTTCCGGAACAGGTTCTTATATTTTTATGTATCGCTATGAGTTTTCCAATGGCTCTTTTGCGGGCGGGATGCAGGCAGCGGAGAATGCAAAGGCGTCAGCGGTACAGTCCGTGCAGGGCTCGTATGCTGGTGTACAGACAGCAGATCGCCCGATGGGCAAGGCCCAGCCGGCGCCATCTGCAGATGCGGGGCATGCAGAGAGTGCGGTTCCGGATCTGTTTATCCGGAAAGGCGTTGACCCTGCAGAGTATGCGGTGCGGATGCGTATCCAGTATATGGAACCGGAGGGAATGGAGCTTCCGGGAGAGCCGGATGATGTTCAGGGCGCTGAAAAGGCGTCGGCGGAAGGCGGGGAATGCCAGACCTGTGAACAGCGCAGATATCAGGATGGATCGAATGATATGGGAGTGTCTTTCAAGACGCCGACCAGAATTGCCCCAGAGGCTGCGGGAGCCATGGTACGAAGCCATGAGCAGGAACATGTGACACGCGAGCGCGCGAAGGCGGAGCGGGAAGACCGTGAAGTGGTCAGTCAGAGCGTGACGCTGCATACGGACATCTGTCCGGAGTGCGGCAAAGTCTATATTTCCGGCGGTACGACACGGACTACAACGGCATCCAGGCCGGAGCCGGCGGAGAACATGAGCATGGAAGGGACACAGCGGCGTCCGTTTTCAGCAGTGGCGTAAAATACAGAATGATGAACAAAGGGTCAGCAGACGGAAAGCTGGCAGAGTTCACTTCTGTCACGCTGTCGGGAAGGAAGTGGTGTCTGATAAAAGGTGATCTGTCGGAAAAGCTGAAGGAAGAGATTCTGGCAGACGAAACGGTATGAAAGGATGAACCGGGCGTAAGAATATCAATAACATAATTGCGGATGGAGCAGGCTGTACCATTCTTTTCACGACGGATGCGTCGGTGGAAGGAGAGCGGTATGGCCTTTTTTATATCTGGAAGAGCAGCGGTGCTTTGAAATTCCGCTGTTTTTTATTTGTTTTCCCATGGATTCTAAAATTTCGTTAAATAAATGGTTGGTGTTGTTTTAATGTTTTGATATAAACATTTATAT
>VSND01000142.1 GCA_009774145.1 Lachnospiraceae bacterium
ACTTCCTGAATTAATCGTGTTATGTGTAACCTGGGGTTCTGCCACATAAATCGAAAAATATGTTTTCGAAGATAATGCATCATGGCACCTTCTGACACTTTTCCTTTTGACGGGGTACGCTGATAACGGATCTGTTCTGAACAGAGTTTTCCTTCCATTCGGAGTGACAGGCATTGAATGCTTCCCATCGCAATACAGGACAGTGCCATGTGCATTTCAATCGCCCGCACTGCCTGCATGATTTTTCTGCGTGCATGGTCGCTTTCCACCTGCTCCAGGGCTGACGGTTCCGTTTTTTTCCGGTAATAATTCAGCCTGGGCATGTGCTTTGACCAGAAGTGATAACAGAAAGCTCCGGTCTGCTGCTTCAGCTCCCGGAAGGTGCATTCGATCCGGAATCGGAAACTGTAAAGACGGATCATGGACAGCGGGTCCAGTTTCAGGCAGGTCCCGGCCAGAATGCTCTGTGTTCCATTATATTCCACCAGGACAAAGCGGAGTTCCCGGTACAGTTTCTGTCCCCACAGGAGATCGATACTGTAATAACGCAGTTTCTCCTTTTTTCCGTAGAGCACCAGCTCTGTTTCCCTGAACTGCTCTTTACGGGACTCAAACAGGGCCTTCAGGCGGACAGCTTTTCCCTTTTTGGGAGGTCTCCCTCTCCCGGATTTTCGGGGAGCGGGTTTCTCAAAAGCAGTGCAGTTGCATTTCGCCTTTGTGACAATCTCCATATGCACCGTTTCCTCACTGGTAAGTTCCTGTAGCCTTTTCAGCGCGGGAACCGAAAGAAAATACCGGTCGAGCAGGAGAATGGAATTCCCAAACGTCTTTGCGGCCAGGTACGCATCCTCGACCATCTGTACCACATGGGACGCGCAGGATACCGTGGAAGCTTCCCATCCGAAGGTATCCTGCAGACCGTCATGAAGCCGGATGCTTAAGGGAATGCATGCCATACTGCGGATGCTTCCTGCGAGAATTCCCAGACCGCCGAACATATGCCCATGGATAAACTGCGGCTTTGCAGAATTTTCAGATTCCTGACAGAGTTTTTTCACTCCGGGAATGCGACGCCCCTCTTTGGACTGCTTCACACCGTCTCCAACAAGAACATGAAACCCTCCTTCCTGATACAGAGGAAAGAGCCGGAGAACCGTCTGAAACCAGCACTGCCGTATCCGGTCCAGGGACCAGGAGGAGGCACGGAAGAAATGGAGCATGGACAGATAACAGTCCGGTTTCAGGGCGAGGTCACGGATTACAGAAGTCACTCCAAGTTTATCGGAACGAAGCATCAACCCCAGGGTAAGAACCACGAACCAGCGGAAAGCCGCTTTTCTGGAGAAGCAGGATTCAAAAGAGGATAAAATTTTATCAATAAAATCGAACATGGCATATGGTCAACCACCGGAAAATATGGTAAACTCATACACAGGAATAACTCTTTCAGGCGGTTTGTATCTTTCTTAAGTATTGGTAACTTAAAGATACCATAAAATGCCATAAAAGGGTTATTCTTTTTTATTAAAACTTTTTACTCTCCAGTAATATCATTGATATCGTTTTTGAGCTGAGAAAAGCAGTCCTCCGGGGACTGCCCTTCCAGATCCGGTCTCTGTTCAAAATTGTAACGGATGTTTTTGTAATCCATGCGGGATACATACAGGCCGTATACTGCCAGACGCCGCTGCTCAATCATTTCCAGCAGACGGTAGAGCAGAAGCGTGGCCATATCGTATTTCTCCTGAACCTCCCGCACGCACGCGTTGGTATACATGGTAAACATGAGCGGAATGATATACTGCCGGTCCGTCAGGACCTCCATCTGCTTTTTCGCCGCGATCAGCTCCGGGATCTGTACCAGCCTGCCGAGAACTTCCTCCTGTGCGCAAAGATGCTCTGCATAATCCATCAGGAGAAACTGCCGGTGGGTCCGCCTGTCTCTTCGGATCTCCCGGTTCAACTGCCTCATATACTCATACGCCTCTGAGAAATCCAGTGCATCCCATGCTTCATAGCTTTTCGCCAGAAGATACGCAAAGTTCATCTCCTGCCGAATGGCCGGGTCCGGAATCTCCTCCTTCAGCGTCAGCAGACGCTCGCCTGCTCCGGCATAGTTATATTCGCCGAACAGAGTCAGCGCCTTCTCGATCTCGATATCTCCGAACACTTCCAGAGGATTATCAATCCAGAACATGCGTTCTGTCCCGGGGTTGGGCTTCCGGAAATCCACCAGATATTCCGTGCATCCCACATAGAGCAGCTGCACGCCGATCATGGCGCCCGCCATGGCTGCCGCGGCTGACATGGCCTTTGTCCCTCCGGTAAAATCAATATAGATTTTCTCCGGTTTCTTCCATTTCAGATAGGCCCTCTTGATCTCCCGGTAGATATCCAGCGGTTCCGTCCCATGGATGATGCTCTTCTCATATCCGGCCGCGTCCAGACCGCAGTAATCCACCACCTTCGCCAGATACCGTTCGGAAACTTCCGTATACAAAAAAAGAACCCGTTTGGGCTCCAGCAGCATAATATCCAGGACCAGCGGTTCGTAAGAGGTCCCCACAGACAGAATCAGGCATTCTACAGGCTCCGTCACCTGCGGGCGGTTGTTCTGTATGAACGTTTCCACGATGGGCTCCATGAGAATGTTCTCATAATAAGCTTCCGCTTCCTTTCTCTGTTCCGCCGTCTTGCGCTCCAGCTGCTTCCAGTGCTCCGCAAGCTCCGTCAGGCTTTTCTTTCCGGTCTGCTTTCTTTTTGTGTCCGTTGTGTTTGTTGTTTTTGTTGTCTTTCCCATTTGTTTTCTCCTTTTTCTCTTTTGTCCGTAAACGGCGAATCAATAACGCTGTCTTGGAAGCGTAATGCCCCATCGTTTACGTTTGTCAGGTAACTGCACACTGCGCATCTGACGGCCGATGCTTCCAAGCGTCTCTCCCGCCCCCCTTTCTTTCCATAATCTTCAGATCCTCAGGTGCAATGCCCTGCGGCGGGCGTGAAAATTTCTGAAAATCCGAAATGTCAGCTGCGTTCGTGCCGTGACAGCAAAAAAGAGTCTGTGAAAAATCCCGGCAATTCCGGATTCTTTCACAGACCCTTTTCTGTTCTGCACTTCCTGATCGTCTCTTCATTTGTATGCGCTTTCTTAGTGCCCTGCGGCGGGCGTGTCCAATTTCTGTTCAACAACAACAGCAATGCCAACAACAACGTGTCAATGCCCTGTGGCGGGCTTCTCCCATTTCTACAGCCCGGAAAGAAAGAGGTATTTCCCATGAACATGCTGTGTCAATGCCCTATGTCGGGCTTCTCCCATTTCTACTCTGCTGACAAAATCACTGTGGAGAGTGAAGAAGATGTGTCAATGCCCTACATCGGGCTTCTCCCATTTCTACCAAGCATATGTGTTGTACGTTCAGCGTCAGAAGAGTGTGTCAATGCCCTACATCGGGCTTCTCCCATTTCTACGAAACCTGCAGTTGTGTACATTTTCTTAGACATATTTTGGTGTCAATGCCCTACATCGGGCTTCTCCCATTTCTACTCATACAGGAAGCAAAGAAGGCAACAAACGGCGAAGGTGTCAATGCCCTACATCGGGCTTCTCCCATTTCTACAGGATAAAGACAAGACAGTTGAGATTACTGAAAACTGTGTCAATGCCCTACATCGGGCTTCTCCCATTTCTACAGTACCCTTTAAAAAACCTTATAAAATCAATGGTTTCCGGGACCGTTTTCAGGGGGTAATTGTCAGAAAATTCTGAAAATTCCAATTTTCTAAACAAAACTGTGCATGTTTACAATTTGTTCATAATTAAGCACATTTTTATTCTACATCGCATACTGTAAAAATGCAAGCAAAATCTGCTTTTCCTTAACAATTTATTATTTTTCGTGCGGCAGGGCTGAAGTTCCTGTGTTTCCGTTAAACATGTTGTCATAATCGTAAGACGACATATCCTGCGTTTGGAAATCGCTGAAGAAGCGGTTTTCGTTATTTCCAGGACATCTGCAACTGCTTCCTGCTCTTTGCACAATCTGACAAATACAGATTGATTAATGTCTGATATGGTATGCCTGATTCCTCACTCTGTTTCTTAAAATAATCTACTGTATCACTGTCTATGTCTATCGTTATCTGCTTTTTTAATCTTTTTGTATAAGGATTCTTTCTCGGATTTAAACTTTCAATATTATATCCCTCTCTCATTGATAATGACAAGTATCAAAAACCTCTCCTCTCTTATAGAATGATCCGGATCATCAAATATAATTGCATTATCATCATAAAATACCGTTGCAGCTTCTTCAAAATCAATTCCATGCTTGACTATGTTGATTTGATTCTTGTTTTCATCCCATTCAAAACTTATATATTTCATAACTTAACGACCACCGGCTAAAGCCGGTGGGTTATCGCGGTCTAAAGACCGCCGTTTAGCGACTGGAAGTCGCAGTG
>VSND01000143.1 GCA_009774145.1 Lachnospiraceae bacterium
TTTTCTCGCTGACAAAAAACAGTTTGTTGATCGTGTAAAAAAGCAGTACATTTGCCAGCGGCAGAATGAAAAGCCCGAATTTCAGGCTATACTGCGCCCATACGGCGCCATCATTTCCAAAGGAAATCCCAAGATAGATCAGCGCCGTGGAAAACGGCAGAATCACAAAAGACAGCGGAAAATGCTCCCGCATCTTATACTGTGTGCTGAGGAAACAGATTTTCAGTCCATGCAGCACAAACCAGCACAGTATGTAGGAAAGGGTTCCCATCGTATATTTTTCCGCTTCCCGTGTATAATGAAGCTCTTCCCTGATCAGCTGCCACAGCGGGATTTTGGCAAAGAAAAGCTCAATGACAAGTTCAGAGAACAATGTTACCGCCCCGCCGATCAGGAGCAGAAATGCCTCTTTCCTGTGGTCGTCCTTAAAAATCAACAGGACCGGCGCCGCCAGGACCGGCAATCCAAAAATCAGGTTTATCAGCTTGCTGTCAAAAGAATTGACCAACATAAGGGCTGCCGCACATAACAGCAGGATCAAAAACCGCAGCTTCCGGTCCCGCATCCTGAATTTTAGCTGATCCCTGAAAAAATCATAAAAAACCAGATGCACAAACAGAGTGCCGCCAAATTTCAATATCACGCCCATGACAGCCTCCATCATTCCTTCGCCCCTCTCTTATACTTTTTATGGAAATACAGGGAAAAGCTCTGGTGGAATTTTTTGCTGCAGGTCCTGCTGATCCCCAGCCTGTCCCCGTTGCTCATGGTCAACTCGTTCTGCATGATCTTTGTGACAGCCCTCAGGTTCACGATGTAACTGGTATGCGCGTACTCAAATCCCCGCGCGCAAAGCTGCGCATACCAATCCTCCAGCCGCTCGTTGCTCTGCAGCGTCTTCCTGCCCCCCGCAGCACTGGCTTCTACGGTGAGCATGCTTCCCCTCTTTATCTTTTCAATGTAAAGAATACTTTCGACAGGGACACGCCGCGCCTCCCCGTCACTGACTACCTCCGCCACTTCCCTGCGGCTGCGCCGTTTCGTTTCCAGCAGAAGCTCCCCGATATCCCGCATTCTCTCGTCTATGTCCGCGCTTTTTAACAGGTAGCGGTAGGGCTGCACCCGGAAATGCTCCGGCTCCGGCAGAACCACCCCGGATACAAAGGCAATCACGGCATTCTCATTCTTTTCCCTCAGCTTCTGCGCTATCTCATATCCGCCCATTCCCGTCATCTGCATGTCCAGGATGGCCAGCTGGTATGCCCCACGGTCTGCCTGCAGGAAATCGGCGCCGCTGCAATAAGTGTCACAGACCATATCTGCTGTAAATTCTTTGCAGGCTTCTATATTTTGTTTCATCTCCTGCAGAAATGCTGTATTATCGTCCACAATCGCTATATTTACCATTCTGATTTGTCTCCTTATTGACAGCTCCCATGAGCGCATTTGTCAAGAGGGATTTCATCGCAAAGATGAAATCCCCTGACAAATGGAATTTATACGTTATATCATTATAGCAATTCTCTCATTTTAGATGAAATCAGCCAACAGTCTTCAAGTTCCTGTCCAATACAAGACCAATATATGATCGTATCCCTATGCTTATCATCTGTCAAAATTTCTTTTACTTTAGACCAAAGCATATCGATGTATGCTTCGTCCTTGGACTGCTCCATCAAATCTTCGATTCCTTGAACAATCATATTGATTAACAGGTGCTTTTGCCAATCGTCAGTGACAGTGGTATAAAATTTATAAAACTCAATATAGTCGTTTGTATAAGTATAATCACCAGCACACCATTCCCAATCCTGTTCATTTGGATATGGAAATCTTACATCACATTCTTCATTTAGTTTTTTATAAAAGTTATCCATAATCCTTATCTTTTTTTCGCTGCCTCACTTACATAAACTTTTGTTTTCGTTTGCTCAGCTCAATCAATCCTGGTTGGTTGAATTATTCCTGCTAAAGTATAGCACAAAGCCAACCAGCGTTCAACTTACCTGACTTTCCCTTTTCCTGCTTTTCTTCGTATACAAGAACATATCAACAATTTATTTTTATGTTAGTTTCACTTGAGGAACATATCTATTCGCATGATACCAAAAGTTATCTTATTCCTCTACATCCAATATTTTCATCAATTCGTCTTTTTGATTTTGAACACAGCTTTTAACCGTTTTCATGATTTCATCTTCGGATATGCCCGGCGGGAACATCTCTCTTGGCACCCCGTGACCAAACATCGTAGCATATTTTTGTTCCAATTCAAATTTCTTATCATCAAAGCCATTGATATCTTCATCAATTAATTGATGCATAAAATACAATATTTTGTCTTCCATAATAAGTCCTTTCCTGCGCAAGAAACTTTTGACATATTATCTTGTTTTCTAACATACTGTCCAACATTTCAAATGCTTAAGGAACAGTTTTGCAAAATCTCTTATCCATCCCTCAATAATCCATCAAAAAAGGTTCTGACTTTTCTACTTTATCGGCTTTTTGTAACTTCTGATATATACCAGAAAGTAAGCCGCTCAAATTCTTTATTGGTCATGTTCTGATGTTGTATAATAAAAATTGACATCCGGTTCTCAAGGATTTTGATATATAATCCATAAGAGAATAGGAGAGATTGATATGGCACAAAAAAGAATTACAAAATCATATAATCAAGAGTTTAAATCACAAGCAGTTAAGCTTGCCCAGGAAATAGGTGGTCACAAAGCAGCTACTGAATTAGGAATTCCATCAGGTACTCTTTATACTTGGATAAAAGCCTTCAAAGAGAGACGTTTGGCAGCAAAAGAAGCGGCACATACCCCCAATAATGCATTAACTCTTAACGAAGAGCTGATTGGACTAAGAAAACGTATCAGGGAACAGGATAAGGAAATCCGCCGTCTTAAAGAAGAAAATGAATTTCTAGAAGAAGCCAGTGCTTTTTTCGCAGTCAGCCGTCGGAAGCCAGCAAGAAACAAAGATTAATGTTTATTGCTATAAAAACGGAAGACGGCAGAAACAAAGGAAAAATTAATTTTTACTGCAATGTTTTAGATGTTACAAGACAAGGCTTTTATCATTATCTGAAAACGAAAGACCTCCCATGGAAATATCAGGCACTTGCGGATGCAATGATAGATATTTGTACCGGAGATGAGTGTAATGATACTTATGGAAGGATTCACATGCATCAGGCATTACAATTAAAACAACCAGATGGAGTAAAAATTCCGGGTGAACGTACAGTCTATCGTGTTATGGAAGAAATTGGCATCAGCCATATTTGATTGCTTTGATCTTTCTGTTCTTGGTCTGGCAATGGATACCAATATGAAAGCAACCTTATGTGAAAATACACTAGAAAACGCATACAAGGCATATCCAGACATCCGTGGAAGCATCCTGCATTCCGGCAGAGGGACACAATATACTAGCGGGCTCTATCATAAAGCAATAAAAAAATATGGCATTCAACAGAGTATGAATAGTGCGGGTGGTAGATGTCATGATAATGCACGCTGTGAGAGCATGTGGGCAAAGTTCAAAGAAGAATTATTATATGGTCGTTATGATACTTCGAAAATGAGAGTAGATGAAGTAAAAACACTTATCTGGAGATATTTTATTAGTTATTGGAACAATCGAAGAATCTGCTCTGCTAATGGTGGATTACCACCAGTGATTAAGAGGCAACAATACTATGCCTCTTTACAGGATGTAGCATAGCTCAAACATCCTTGAGAAAAAAGTGTAAAGAGATATTGACAATATCACAGCCTTACTTCCAGCCCCGACAGTTCAATGTTGAACGGGAGCAAGTCAACACCCTCGTCATGGTGCAGGATACTTTTGGAAACATCGACGGGTTTATCATCAATGATGTCCTGCATGATGATGGAGAGCGTATCGGGCAAATCGTCTGGCTGGCTGTAACCGGGCAACATGGTTAGATTTGCCTGTGCATCGGCATCAATTAGCAGGACTTTCTCACCCTGCTGTGCCAGAGCCATGCCTAGATTGACCGCCGTGGTGGTCTTGCCAACGCCACCTTTCTGGTTGGTTAAAGCGATTACTTTGCAATTTGACATAGGTGCGTCCTCCTTTCACATAGATTTAGCCACTTTGTCACCATTTCTATAGAATTTTTCTCCCTTTAATTCAGAAATCTTTTTATTTCCTAAATCAAATGCATATTTTTCACAAAAAATCTCAAAATCCTTTTTTTCAATCTGCCAACATACTTTCTTTATTTCATCTATTCCGAGATAAAAATCATCTCTACCTAAAAGCCATTTTCTCTGAGTTGTTGAAATTGGTTTTTCCCCATAAATATAAGCC
>VSND01000144.1 GCA_009774145.1 Lachnospiraceae bacterium
GTGTACATTGCGGTATTTGATATTCCCACGGAAAGTGGTATTTTATTTGGGCATACAAAAACGTTGGCATTGGTTTTGGGATTAAATACGCATATATATTTTGGGAATGGTGATGTGATTGTAGGGTTGGAAAAAAATAAATACATCATGAAAGCTCAAATGTCAGAGCCTGTTTAAAAACCGGAAAAGGCATGTATTTCAAGATCTAACTTTTCGCTTTGTCAAGAAAAAACACTTGACAAAGTGAAACGAACAACACTGAATTTTAAGGCATCTGCGTGCTCCGCAGGTGCCTTTTGTGACAATTTTGTGACAAATTAAAGTGGAGAGATTTAAAAGAACGCCGGATAGGTTGATAATTTTCTTGACATAGCCGTACGGCAAAATTTTGGAGAGATAGATGAAGATTACAGATTCAAGAACGTTAGGGCAGGCAATCCGGTCCAGAAGAAAAGAATTGCGCTATACACAGGCCTGTTTGTCGGAGGTTACAGGACTCAGCATTACATTTATTTCCGATGTGGAGCGGGGAAAACCAACAGCCGAAATAGAAAAAACGATTCGCCTGATCAACCTTCTGGGGCTGGATCTTCTGGTGGAAAGGAGATGATGGCAGAATGAGAAGGCTGATGGTTCAGATAGAGGTCAATGGCACGTGCAAATACGTAGGAGACATTACAGAAAAGGACTTTGGTAAGGCTTATTTTACCTACGCAGACGAATATTTGTCAGATTCGGGAAGCCGTCCCATATCAATCAGTCTGCCGTTGGATGAAAAGACATTTGATGCTGTCCGCACAAAAAAATATTTTGATGGTCTGTTACCAGAGGGATTTAAAACGGCAAAGGCTGAACTGGAAGAAAATGGATTTTCGGGGACAGATGTAATACTTGGACAGATATTAAAAAAGGCGGAATAAAGAATTTTATTAGTCATTGACAACTCTGGCATTTCAAATTCAGAGAAACATTCTATAATGAAGGAGAACAGAAAGGACTGATAAATGAGCGATATGAAGATAAACCGGCATTCGGTTTTTTGGCGGCATTGGATCTGAAGTTGGAGGAAAACAGAAAATGTACAATCTCCTTATAATAGGAGTGACTAAAAATTGTAATTATGTATATTGAAACATAAGACAAAAGCCTGTTTTGTTGGCAATGAATCGAAAGTACTTCCTGCAATACGGCAGAAAACAAGGAAAGCGGCTGTTGTAAAAAAAAGAAAAACTGCTATAATGAAAGTAAACAGCGAGAGGACTGACGAATGGAAGAAATAAAAATCCAGTGGCATCCCGGCTTTGTGGCGGCGATGGATCTGGAATTTGGAGAAAACAGAAAAGACCTCATCTATGAGAAAGAATATAATCTGAACACGAAACCACTGGAGATTGATCTTCTGGTGCTCAAAAAGGATTCGGATGTTCAGATTGTGAATGAGATAGGGAAGTTGTTTCGGGGACATAATATTGTAGAATACAAGTCGCCGGAAGATCATATGGATATAGATGATTTCTATAAAGCAGCGGCGTACGGATGTCTGTACAAGGCTTCCGGCCAATACGTAGATGAAAGGAACGCGGATGATATCACTGTTACCATGATTCGTCACGCAAAGCCGGAAGGACTGTTTCGGTATTTTGAAGAGTATCATGTAAAAATGACGAATCCGTATGCAGGCATTTATTATATTCTGGATACAGTATTGTTTCCGACACAGATCATTGTAGGAAAAGAGCTGAACAGGAAAAGCCACACATGGCTTAGTGCATTATCAGACAAAATGCAGAAGCAGGAGATGAAGGAACTGCTGGAAAGAATCGGCAGCTTAACACAAAAATTTGACAGGGAGCTTGCGGATTCCGTATTGGAGGTAAGCGTCAGGGCCAATAAGCAGGTAATAGAAGAATTGAGAGGAGATGACAGTATGTGTCAGGCATTGTTGGAAATCATGGAGCCGGAGATTGAAAAAATCAAGAGGGATGAGGCGCAGAAAGGGCATATTTATGGTGCGATTTCGATGTGTCGGGATTTGGGGCTGTCGGATGATGTGATTTTAAAAAGGCTGCAGGAAAAATATCATTTGTCATGGAAAGAAGCTGAAAAATATTTACAGGCAGATTCCTGATTTCCTCAAGAAACATATCTTTATGACACGGAGTATTGAAGAAAAAGAGCTGAAGAGAAAGCTGAAACTGCAGAGACGTAGTTTCAGCTTTTTTCTCTGGAAAAGTTATATGGAAACTTTTTGGGGCCTAATTGCTAGACTGATCCATAACATATTCTTCCAGATTTCTTTTTGGTATTTTCCAGACTTTCCCAATACGGAATCCTTTGAGATCTCCATTTTCCAATAATTTATATACGCGATTTTTACCGATGTATAAAGCTTCTGATACATCATAGACGCTCATGATGTCCTGGTATTGATGAAACATGCTTTTGTCCTCCTGCTTTTTTAAATTATTATCTCAAACTTCCCACATCAAAAATGGGATTCGCACCTTGAAAAATCAATACTTTAGTCCACAAAATACCCTTATGCGGCTGTTTCTCTCCGTTCTAATGCATCCTGCATGTATTTTGGGAGACGCTGAACAAAGCTGGCTGTGAATTCCTCCAGCTGGGCTTCTGTGATATGAAAATATTCCATCACGGTATCCATCAGCGCATCTATGATGATGCATATGGAACGGCTGAACGTGATATCCTCCATTTCATCCATCAGGCAGAAACAGAGTTCGCATATCGTTTTGTCATCCTCATTTTCTCGTTGCGCCACCGACAGCATCATATAACGGGCAAAGACAATGGCCACATGGGCACACATGGCATCATAAGAAATCCCGCGGTATTCTTTCACAAGTTTCAGATACGATTTGCAGGCTTTGAAAAAAACCTCGATGTCCCATCTTTTTCCATAAATGCGGATGATCTCTTCCTCGGAAATGGAGATGTCTGTACTCACCAGTACCAGCCAGTCCTTTCGTTTGCTCTTATTGCGGACGAATACCAGCTTTGCAGGGATGCTTTCCCCATCCTTTTCGATCTCCACAAGTACGGACAGAAGATAGCGGGAACGTCCCCTGCGCTTCTTATTGCGGCTGTAGATCTCTTTGACATTGAGCTTTTCACCCTGGTATCTGTATTTTGTCCTGCTTTTTTTCATCATGGCTATGGTGTCAAGATGCTCCTGCTTTTTCAGCTCCAGTATCGTTTTAGGCGCCGAAAACCAGCTGTCGAACAGGACAAATTTTGCCGTGATGCCCGCATGCTGTGCGGAATGGATCAGCTCCACCATAACATCCGTGGCCTTACGCCGTGACTGGAGGCGTCTTCTTCCCGCAAGGGAGCGGCCGTCATACCGCTTACCCCCGCAAAGCAGGTTTTTGTCTTCTGCCGCTGAGAGCAGGCTGCAGCTAACCGGGAGGAAGGAGTTCCCATCCGACCATCCTAAAGTGAGCATCCGGAATCCGGATCGGTATTTCATGGAACAGTGGTCGAAAACCCTGGCAGGCATCTCTGCCTTTTTGGAACGGGAACGGTCAAACAGGCTGTCATCCACAATAAACACATCTTTCCGTTTTTCATCAGTCAGCGGCTTCATGAAACGGCAGATGATTTCGGCGGAAAGCAGCATCGTAAAGCGCTGCCAGTTGATCCTTACATCATTCAGGAAACGGTAGATGGTGTTTTTTGAAAATGCCCCTTCAAATGTGCCGGTCTTTATCTGCATATAGATGCTCCTGTCGGAAAACATCATGCAGAAGAGATATCGGAAGAGCTCCATGACTGGGATACCTTTTTCCTTTCCGGCATTACATTTGAAAAGCAGGCGGCCAATGTGGAATCTTTTCATAAATTTTGTGGCAAAATCCGAAACGTTATTTCCGTTATCTGTAATCTGTGGTATACTTGACATGGCATAAATCTCCTTGCTGTGTAATTGTTTTTGGGAATTCAATTATACCATATGCAAGCGGTTTGTGCCTTTTTTATGGGTTAAAATATTGATTTTTCAAGGTTCAGCACATCAAAACATTGTGGGAAGTTTGAGTTATTATTTTGTTATCACTCACATCACTTTGTAATAAAACAATGCTGTAGAAGCCGACAGAAGCAAAAAGGAGAGTGATGGAGCGCATGAAAGCATATGTAAGTCTGGATGATCAATCATATAATAAGAAACCTTTGCTTCAGTGTACAAAGGATTACAATAAAAATGGACTGCCAACCTACAACTTCTACCGCTCTTCCAAAGAGCGGTA
>VSND01000145.1 GCA_009774145.1 Lachnospiraceae bacterium
AGTTCTTCTGATGACATCACGGGAACGCTGCCGCAGCATAGAAAGATTGTCGTTTATGTCTTCACGGGCAGAACCCCCGGAAGTACGTCACTACTTCCGGGGGTTCTTCCTCTTTTTTGGATAGGTAAACCATTTGGGCCAGGCTACCGCTATTCCTCACCGTCTAACTGTTGGTTGCTTTCCAAAAAACAATTGTTCACTCTCTCTAAATTGGAAGGGGCGGATGCCCTGCAAGGCGGCACAAACAGGAACCGCCGTGTAAGCATATTACCTCTGATTTCCCCACTTTCCAAGTTATTATTTTCTGAACCGCTATAAAAATATCTTTAAAATTTGAAATATAAAGAAATGAATTGTGAAATCCTAAGACATGAAAAAAGGACTGCCGAAACAGCCCTTTCCTTGCATTGTCATTTGCTCATTCATCTTTTATCACATTTTCATATACAAACACGGAAACTCTGTATATTATCACGGAAACCCTTATACTATCACGAAAACTCCCATCCTGTTTCCGTGATAATACAGGCAGTTTCCGTGTTTGTATATGGGTTTTGTCTGCGAGTATCGACTTTTGCGTGATAGTATCGAGTTTTGCCTGCGAGTATCCGAGTTTCCGTGATAATAACCGAGTTTTGCCTACGAGTATATACTATCAGGCAAAAGAACTACAGAACAAAGTTCGTACCCTCACAAATATAAAAACGCCCTTAAAAACACACGGAAATAATGTAACTCTGAAAGCTATGCAGTGCCGAAAGTGCTGTATTTACGGGCTTTGTCGGCTTTCTGTGTCTGTATCTGCCGGGGAAGGAGACACCATTAAGTACCAGAGTTATTGCTCTCAAATCAGGACATATTCCAATCGCTTAACTTGAGTCATTTACATCAAATAGTAATACGCAAAACCCAAATACCACAGTAAATCCAAGCACTTGATATATTCATCTCGAGAAAAGAATCGCCCCTTACCCATTTCATCTAACTTGGCAAATGCCATCAATAAGTCATCGCCATTCGGAACTATCGTTCAAGAGTCGTGTGCGTTACCCATTCGTATTTTCCAAAAAACGCCTCTGGCACAAAAGTAAATATACCTGTGGCGATACCAAATGCCATCGCTACGCTTTTTAGGATAAAGCCAATCAAAATCCAAGTGCCTCCTTTATGTATGCGTAATCTCCAACTTTCTTTCCATTATCATCAATTTTCCAAAATGGTCTCGCAATGTCTATTAAATTCCGCCTTTAAATCACAAATTCGACAATCATCGCCGTTTGCCACAGTTCCAGATGAAACTTTCGACATATCAATGAAATCTACTTTATGGAGACTATCACTTCCCCATTTATTTAGTTCTTCAACAACATTACGATCACCATAAAGCTGGTCATAGTCAGCACTGATATAGACTTGTTTGCTCATAATTTTCTATCCTTCCTATATGTAACAACACAGATTTCCAAATATTACAAGTATTCATTGCAAAAATTTTACATATAAACCTAATAAGAAAACGCACTCCCCCATCAGTATTCTGTTTTAACGTTAAACTCCATTTCACTCACCCATATCGATATTCCATCCTTGAAGTCACTAATACCATCAAATATTTTTGAAAAAATTTCTTATTTCAACAGCATTTTTCTGCAAACAGGCGAAACTCCAAACAAACACGGAAACTCTTATACTATCACGGAAACTCCCGACTTTTGCGTGATAGTATAATTTTGCCCCAATCGCCATCCTATCAGCGGCATACTAAACGCCAAAAAATGGGGCCACCACCCACTGTGATGAACCCCACCAAACCATAAATCCCTTGATTTTAATCCATTCTTCAACACTTTTGCCTGTTAGTACCCAAAATCCTATGGCATCAATTCAAGATTGCCGCCTATGCCGCTGTTAAATATTGTTCAGGGATATCAGCACACACCCTCGCATTATGATTCAATCCCAAGCCATCCTTTTACCGTCTCCACAGCATAGCCAACCGCCTGAGCTATCTTATCCGTATCAAGTCCCATTTCATGCAAGTTTTCTGCCGCTTCTCTGGCCTTTTTCAATTCGCCGTCCTGCTCACCAATTTTCCGCTCTTCCATCCGAATTTCTCGTATTGCCTGACACACATCGACCACCTCTTCACTTTCATCATATTTTATTCCCGAATTTGTAATTGTTTCAATCACATCAGCCGCTCTGCGCTCCAACTCCCGGAAACGCTTTTCATTGGTCACAAGCACCCTGCTTAGATTTTCCTTGTCCTTCGAATATTTGATGAACAGCATAACTTCCCGCAGGCTGGACTGGAATTTCATAATCTCCTCGTCCGTCATCTGCGCCGGTGCGATCAACCGCACATGGTAATTGTCCATGCAGGCAAGCACATCCGGATCTGACACATCCATCATCTCAAACAGGCTTAACGGCCCATCCCACTCTTCCGAGCCGAAAAATATAGTCACCGTGATGGAAGGTATCAGTCTGTCCTCCACCCAGAAGCCACTTAAGAATTCACCTGCACCTGGTGTTTTCCCGCCTTCTTCAGCAGACGCCTCCCCCTCCTCTTTTTTCCGCTTCATTTCTTTCCGGTGCGACTTTGCCGCCTCTTCTACCTGCCCTGCGTATTCCAGCGCATCATAGAGATTGTTCTTCACAGGCATAGCATAATGGATTTCAGCCTGGTTCTCCGCGCCGTAAAGGACATATTCCATCTTCCCATCCGTCATTGCCGCATACAGCTTCTGCACATCACGGAATTTCTGGACGGGAACCACTGCGCCGTCCGCACCGTATGGCAGCGCTATCTTCGTGGAATCACGCTCCGTGAGCTGCTCCGGCAGGATCACCTGCCGCCCACCGTAAATATAGTAATTAAAAATATCGGCAAACACGCCTGCATCTTTTACATAATCCTTTGTGACTGTATCTGCTCTCAATGGCATCTACCGCCTTTCTCATGAATGGCAGACATCCCATCAGATTCCCGTTTCTGCCATGGTTCCATTATACTAAAGCATCTACTTTTTTTCAAGCGTATCTGAGGGGTCAGACTTGTGACCACTGTGGCCGTCCGTAACCGCCGCTCCCATGCTGCCCTGGCACAGCCCCAAAATCAAACAAGGGATTCAAGCGACAACCAATGTGCCGGAACCCCTTGTTTTCAGCGGTTTTCCCGATATTCTGTTAATGCCCTTTGTATCAATTAAGCGGTTTACATTTCCGTGTACCATTTGAGGTTGCCGAAGCCGTTCTGTTTGGCGTAGTTTTCAGGGATTCGCTTCTGGTTGCTTATGGAATTGCTCTCGCCTTGCAGCTCGTCCTCTGACGACCAGACGAATAGACGTAGAGGAAAACGCCGAGAAAAGCAGGGAAAATGCCCGATTATCTGTCAAAACTCCGACAAAAAATGTAGAAAAAGTGGCCTACTCTGGCACGCACCACGAAAAAAACGAATATCGAAACCACAAGCCGCGCAGTAACTGACGAACAATCAGCTACTGTGCGGCTTTTTTGTTTATAGATAACTCTGCCCTGGTGACGTAGATCGCCAGGGCTTTTTTCATTTAGACAGGAGGCTTTCAAAATGCCGGAAACTTTGAATCTGAATTACTACTACGGGAATGAAGCCGACCAGTACAGCTTCTACCGTATCCCCAAAATCCTATTGACCGACCGTCGCTACAAAGGCGTGTCGCTGGAAGCAAAGGTGCTGTATGGCCTGCTGCTTGACCGCATGGGGCTGTCTGCCCGCAATGGCTGGCTGGACGATAACGGGCGCGTGCTCCTCTACTTCACCCAGGAGGAAGTCATGACCATGCTGGACTGCGGCAAGGACAAGGCGACGAAGCTGTTCCGCGAATTGGAGGGTATCGGCCTTGTGGAACGGAAAAAGCAGGGCCAGGGACACCCCGCCCGGATTTACGTTAAGAACTTCATTCTGGAGCCGGAACACTCTGCGCCGGTTCAGACTGCGGAAAACCAGCAGTCAAGACCGCTTGACAGTGCCGCAGTCAAGACTGCTGAAAAACCGCAGTCTGCACCCCGGAAAACCAGCGGTCAAGAGTGCGGAATTTCCGCCCCTAATAATACTGATATAAATAAAACTGAAAAAAGCGATACTGATCTATCCATCACCCCCCCCCTGCCCCCTCAGCGGTTTTATGCACATTTCCATAAATCCAAACTTAGGAGAAATCCAAACTTTTTGCAAAAAAGATTACAAATCCGGCTTTTTACTGCAAAAA
>VSND01000146.1 GCA_009774145.1 Lachnospiraceae bacterium
CGGCCAGTTCATTCAGGTATGGGGAAGTTCTTCCGGCAGCGGACTGAAAGCAACCCAGATTTGTATTGTAAAAGTGGCCTGAACCATTGCCTGCCCTCTTTTGATAAGGAGAAAACCCTTGTCAGAAGAGGGCAGTTTTTCTTAAATGAAACCTTTATTTCCTGCATTTCTTTCATAAAAAAGACATGTCTTAAAAAATTTTGCAAAAAGGTCACCTTTCGTCTTCCGATTGCGTGTCATAAGTATAACAGCATCCAGCCAAAGGATACCCGGAAAGATTTTCGGGCACGGATGTGGAACAGGAAGGAGATGGAAAGATATGGACCTGGAAGCGGCAGTAAGGAAACACAGCGAGATGCTGTACCGGATCTGCATTGTGATACTCGGCAGTGAACAGGATACCCAGGATGCCATTCAGGAGACCTTCTGCAAATATCTGGAGAAAAAACCGAAATTTGTGGACGGCGAGCATGAAAAGGCATGGCTGATCAAGGTGGCGACTAATCACTGCAGGGACATACAGCGGTTCAGATTCCGGCACCCGAAGGTGCCCATTGAGGAGTTTGCAGGCACACTGGTATCCCGGCAGGAGGACAGGGAGGCGGTGCGGGAGCTCCTCCAGATGCCCCCAAAGCAGAGGGCCGTGATGGTACTCCACTATGTAGAAGGATACCAGGTAAAGGAGATTGCCGGTATCCTGGGAATTACGGAGCATGCGGTCAAAAAGAGGCTGCAGCGTGGAAGGGAGCAGTTTCGGACTACCTGGAAGGAGGAATATTGCAGATGAGTGAGATGAATGGCGGACAGCTGAGACATGCTTTAAAACAGGTACACATGAAAGAAAATATGCAGGAGGAAATTATCATGAATGTAAGAACACAGATGGCAGACGGAACCTACAGACGGAACAGCTTTAAGAGGAATATGGCATCGGCGGCAGCCTGCCTGCTGGCAATTGGGATGGTGTCCATTCCGGCCTATGCAGGATATCAGGGATTCAAAAGCGCAATTACCAGCGACAAAGTGCTGGCGAGGATGCAGGGGATTCCAGATGACGAGCAGCAGGATATTTATAACATGGTTCAGTACGAGCAGCGCAGTCTCCATGCCGACCAGTTCAGCAGGGAGTATACAGAAAAGGAAATGAGCCGTAGGAAAGTGCTGCAGCAGGAGTATGAGAACGGCAGATTCCCGGAGAATACGCTGACCATGGTGGAAAATGCAGGACAGATCCAGGATTATGGGGAACTGGTTTATGCCAAAGATACCAGCTGCTTCTACCTTCCGGAGAGGGAACTGACGGACGAGGAGATTCTGCAGATCCTGGACTTCAATTCCACAAGAGAATATGTCCTTGAGCAGAATCCGGAAGTACAGAGGCAAAAAATGGAGCAATATGAAGAAACTATTCGGGAGAAACAGGGGGACGGACTGCTTCCGTAAGCGCACCACGCACCAATATAAAAGGAAGATATTTTAGCTGGCGTTGTTTGAGAGCAGGCTGGCCGGAACAGGGCATCAGGGCTGTGTAAGCCATGGTGCCCTAAAAAGGCGAAATGGAACATATCAGTACATATGGAGGAAGAAGGGAACATGAAAATGCAAAAATACAGGCTGTTGGGTATGCTGCTGTTGGCAGGCACCTTATGTCTTACTGGCTGTGGAGGCAGTACAGACCCAAAAGCAGATGTTATGGAAGGAGAGGTACCGCAGCCGGTGATGCAGGAGGATTCAGCAGATTCCGCTTACCGTGTGGACGATGACACTGTCCCGGAGGAAAACAGCAAGAATCCCGTATTGCCCCCATTATCTGCTGAAGCGCAGACGATAGATTATAAGGGGAGCATACCGATTGACTATCTCACGGCATCTGCGGACGCCGTCTATTTAGTAACCGGGGATCAGAACGGGGGCTCCGGAATCCTGAAGATGAAGCCAGGGGAGGCTGACGGGGAGGCCCTGCCGGTGACGGCGCCGGATGGGATGGTGTTTTCCGTCATGACCACGGACGAACAGGGGAACCTGTATGTGGTGGCGGAGGACAGGGATATTGAAGCAGTGATGAGGGATGATGAGTTTGCCTGGCCTACAGAACACTGTGAAATATGGAGGATTAGCCCGTCCGGTGAGGTGATGGCAAAACTGGACATTTCCGAATATATCAAGAAGGAGGTCTTCTCCCCCCGTATAATCGCAGTGGCAGGAAATGGGGATATCTACCTTTCCACACAGGACAATGGAACAGCAGTGCTGGCCTTTGATGCGGAAGGGAACTTTCTGAATAAGATCAGCTATGATTACAAGGCCTATACGCTCCGTACCGCCATGGGAAGAGGACGGGACGGAAAGGTTTACGCCGTACTTTGGGATCATAATGACTGCACTTCTGTAATCGTCCAACTGGATGGCGGCCGTACCACAGGGGATACCACTTCTTTTATTCTCAATGGCGATAGCGGCTGCTACGGCAGTGTATGTCCGGGGAGGGACTGTGACCTTGTAATTCTCGGCGGACAGGGAATCCTCGGCTATGACCTGGGGAGTGCCAGTATCAAATGGAAGGTTCCCGCAGGTGAGCTGCCTTTCAGCACAGAGGGTTTTTATCCGATGGCAGCTCTGGCAGACGGGAGGGTACTGTTTCTGGATAGAAATTATAAATGGGATGAGGATGATCCGGCGAATATGCGGGTTGCAACGGAAGGAACCAAATTCCATTATGTTCCGGCGGCGCAGCAGTAGGGCGGTATCTTACGGCTGCCGGAAAATAATTTAATATATCCTCAGTATGCCAGGTAAGCATGTCAGGAACCAGTGGGCGGTGGTTCCTGACATGCCTGGTTGGCAGTTTTTTGTAGTTTGTATATTGTCAATACCCCAAAGGAACAGAATGCAGGAGCAAGTATGGTGCAAAAGAGAAGACAGCCAGCTTGGAAGATAGAGAATCAGAGAAAAAGAAGCAAGAAAATTACCAGACAGAGACATAGGGTCATAGCCTGTATTGTCCGGGGAATCATGGTGACTGCCCTGGCAGTTGTGATTCTGTTGATGATCTGCGGCTGTTTGTATATCCGGGAATTTTTCCGCAGGAATGAGAATGAGAATGAGAGTAGCGCCCAAAAGGCGGATGCCGTTCGGGAAACAGTATCCAGTGTAGAGGAAGATGAATTGGACGCAGACCTTTCGGGGGAAGAAAATCATATGGTTGTCCTGGATGCCGGACACGGCGGGGAAGATGGGGGAACAGTGGAACAGGCGGCAACGGAGAAGGAGATCAACCTTGCTGTTGTCCTGAAATTAAAGGAACTGCTGGAGAATCAGGGCATTCAGGTAGTCCTTACCAGGGATAAAGATATTTTTATGAAACTTGAGGAACGGGTACAGATTGCAAATGGGGAAAAGGCAGATCTTTTTATAAGCATTCACTGCAATTATTATGAAAAAGACAGTTCGATATATGGTCTGGAATGTTATTACTGCAAGAGCGGGGAGGAAGGGAAACATTATGCGGAAAAGATTATGGAGACAATAGAAGAGAGCGAAAATATTGTTTCAAGGAATGTAAAACCTGCCGATTATTATATCCTGAAGAATACAACAGTTCCTGCTGTATTGGTAGAAACAGGTTATCTTTCCAATTATAATGAAAGGAATCAGCTGATGTCGGAAGAATATCAGGAGAAGCTTGCCGGAGAACTTGTGAAGGGGATTGTGAAAGGGCTGGAGGAAAAGACAGGATAGTAGGTTCTGTTTCAGGGCTTCCCATAATCGGTCAATTGGAGGATAATAAAAGGAGCCGATAGTTCTGACGGTGAAGCGCAGTTTTACTTTTGAAATCTGTTCAGTGACCATATTGTCAAAATACGCAGAGTCTGCTTTTATTGATTATTTCCGCGGGCAGTTCTTTATACAGTGGCTTCTCTAATATAGACAGGTTTATAAAGGAGGATACCGATGAGGACATTTCAAAACAGGAAAACAAAATATATACCGGTTGTGTTTTTCATCATGTTATTTTTGGCTGTGGCAGGCGTTCTGTTTGCTGTGTTTCTTTACAAAAATGATAAAGGCGGAAATATCCTTGTTGGGGCAAGCCCGGATACAAGTGCTTTCCAACTGTATTATTATGACGGGGAAACGGTTATGGTCAGGACGCTGTATGACAG
>VSND01000147.1 GCA_009774145.1 Lachnospiraceae bacterium
TCCTGATGTCCTCTGTGATATTCGCTATCTGCGCTTCCCTGTCCTCCACTGTCTGATTGTACTGAACAGTGTCGTAGATAAACCAGCAGACGCTTGTAATCGAGATTGTCTGCCGGGGCATCTGGATAGAAAAACGGATCGGCGGAAATATGTAAGGCTTGTATGAGCTGCCTTAGCTTTTCAATGCTTGGCACGTTTCCATGATTTTCGATTTCCTTGATATAGCGGGAAGAAACGCCGGATTTTTCAGCCAGTTCTTCATAGGTCAGCTTCTGGTCGGTTCTGGCTTTCTTCAGACGGAATCCCATTTCCTTGTCAATTTTCTTGCCATATATGCACCTCTATGTATAGTGTATATTGCACATTTTACTTTTGAAATGCACTAATAAATCACTTTATCAGAGGGGCATAGTGCACATAGAAGAATAAAAAGACTTTGGATATTGCATATAAAAAAACGCAGTATCCAGAGGTTTTTTGCGTGAATTTTTATCTTTTGGGTACGTTTAGGGGAATTTATGTGTTCTGAACGGTCTGAGGGATATTTTTTTGACTTTTTGAACCTGTCCGGCTTCTGGCGTGGAAAGGCTCTTTTATAAGGTATTTTACAGGCAGTGAAGCAGGATATACCCTGATAAGTGAAATATACGCTCCCGTAGCGTATGGAGAAAAAAGAATAACAGATATGAATAACGTCCAACGGGCATTTTGCCTGTCCGGGCGTTTTTTATATACAAAATTTTTCAACAAATTTTGCACCCACCCGAACATCAGCCTAACAAAACGTCACTGGCAAGACAGCGAAAAGCATTTTGATTGAGAAAGCATTTTAAACCCCCATCTGAGATGGGGAGAACGGAATGGTGTTTTAACAACCTGAGAGCAGCCACATCGCTGCTTCTCAGTCCGAGTCTCGCGATCAGAAGGACAATCGCATAGTCACGTTTGCCGCATGGATTCCCCAGATCCACGGACTTAAGGCTATACGTTAGAGCAGATAGCAGAATGTGTGGAAAAGACCATAGAGGAAGTGGAGGCAGTCATTAGAAAAAGAGAGCCTGTGCTGGTATAATCACAGCAACTAAATAACACAGACAGTAAAGTAGTGAATTGTTTTTATTAGAGAAAACAATTCGCTGCTTTTTCTGTTTTCAGGAAGAAAGACAGTTATAACAGATTGTCTGTTTTCATGTAAAAAAAGGAAAATCAAATATGGCAGATGCAAAAACAGAAAAGCAGAAAGTAAAAGAGATCACCAACAAGCTGGAGGAAGGCCTAAAAGAGCTTTTCGAGAGCGGGAAAGACAAAAGCTATTTTTCCACTATGTCAAAATCGTAGCTGATCACGGGGATTGAGGGGCAGCTTCGGGAAATTGCAGCGTGACCGGGAACTGATGCAGGGGCAGGCCTGCAAAACATGGGAAACGCCTTTCGGCAGAAAAGGATTTTACACTTTCGGACGAAAAAACAGGAGGTTATTATATTGGGACGCTCCGTGTTCTTACAAATATTTTCGGAACAGGGGAAGTCCTTGCCTGTGTGACAGCCACAGAGAAGAAATGTGTCTGCTTTTGGATGATATTCCGTAAGGATATTGTTTCTTCAAAGACGAAATGATATGATACCATGTAGACAATGGTGGATTGGTATCAGCAGTAAGAGAAATGCAAATCCAGGATCGCCAGAATGGTGAGAAGTCGTAGGAGGTAAAAGAGGATTATGAGTTTTTGGGGGCTTTTCTGCAGTAATAGCTTTGGTTTGACAATAAGTGCGCTGTTTATGATCTGGATCTCCATGTTGCTCCTGGAGCGAAAACCATATCAAATAAGAGAGCGCAAAGGGAAAATGATTGCTTGTACTGTATTATTTATCGGTGTCTGGGCATTGATGGGGACAGTTTTTTATAAAGTAGGTATCTTTAGATGGAGGTATCATGCAGGACAAATCTTGTTTACCTATATGGGAATGACAGGAGCAATGTTTTATTTATATTTTCTCTATCGGGAAAATCTGCTGACTTGTTGGATTTCGGCTGTTTTTTTAGAAATGTTGGAATCTTTTGCGGTACACATAGGCGTTCTGTTTTCACCTGATATGACTTTTCATTTGGATATTTGGGGAGAACGGTTCATCTATTATTTTTTTCTGTATGTATTAACACCACTCATAGAGATCATCTGGGTGCTGTTTCTGTATAAAACCGGAGTTGGGAAAATGTTCCGACTGTGGATGGAACGGAAAGAATCGAAAAAGGTAAGTATTATTTTTATCAGTTTATACCCGATTTTGTCTGAAATACTTTATTATATGGTGCAAATGGGAGAACGGGTTGGTAACGATAATGCAGTCGTTTCTCTGTTATATCTACTGATTGTTTTTATTATTTTTGGTTATGCAGGGCGTCAGGAAATGCAAAAGAAGCAAATTCAGACTCAGCAGATCAGTATGCAGCAGCAAAGTGCTTATATTGAGAGTTTGGAAAAACTGCAGAGTGAAATGCGAAGATTCCGTCATGATTATAAAAATATGATGTCCGGCATGTACCTTCAGGCAAAAGAGGGAAATATGGAAGCAGTGCAGAATTTTATCCAGGATATGACAAGTGATTTTGATTATCAGGTGGGGGAACAGATACGCAGATTGACACAGCTTGGAAATATTCATATGCTTGAGGTAAAAGGGCTGCTGCTGGGGAAAATGAAAAAAATGCAGCAGGAGCAGATTTCCTGTGAACTGGAAGTATTGCGTCCATTTAATAGAACGCGGCTGAGAACGACGGACTTGTGCAGATGCCTGGGGATACTGATTGACAATGCGATTGATGAAGTACAAGGAAAAAAAGGCAGGAAGCCAAAACCTCAGATACATATTATGATTAGCAGCCAGGAAGAATGCACCACATTTCAAGTAAGAAATCCATTGTATTCAAACATTGATTTTCACAAGATCTGGCAGCAGGGTTATTCTACCAGAGGGGCGGACAGAGGAATTGGCCTTGCAAGTTATAAAAGTATTTTAGAACATTATGAAAATGTCTTCTCTCTGACAACAATCAAGGATGGCTATTTTATTCAGGAATTAAAGATACAGGAATAAGAAGTGTTAAAAATTGCGGAGGAAAAAATATGCTTCCGATTTATATTTGTGAAGATGATGCGATGATACTCGCTGCACAGAAAAAATTTTTAGAAAAACAAATTATGATGGAAGGTTATGATATGCAGGTTGTTCTGTGCAGCAGGCATCCCCAGGAAATTATTGCAGCGGTGGCGGCGTCTCCAAAGAGAGGAATTTATTTTCTGGATGTGGAGCTTAAGGATGAGGCGATGGATGGATTTATGCTGGGACAACAGATTCGAAAGTTCGATGCCAGAGGTTTTCTGATCTATGTGACTTCATTTCCGGATCTGGCATTTGAGACCTTTCGTTATCACCTGGAAGCGCTGGATTATATCGTAAAGGGTAATTCAGAAAAGATGCTGGCCGGAATGTACAAAAACCTTGCGGTCATTACGGAAAGGATGTGTAAGGAGCAGGGAGAGCAAAAGGAATACTTTACCGTAAAGGTGTTGGATATTGTAAGGCATGTTCCAGTGGATGAAATTATGTTCTTTGAGACAAGTGCCCGTACACACAGAATAGAACTTCATGCGAAGAATGACTGTATTGATTTTATTGGCAGCATGCAGGAGTTACAAGAGCAGTTCAGGGAGCATTTTTTAAGGGTTCACAGGTCATATCTGGTCAATGTAAATAAGATTCAGGAGTTAGATTTAAAGCATCGGGAAATTCTTATGGATAATGGAGAAAAATGTCTGTTTTCTAAAAGTATGAAGGGGGAGTTGTTGAGCAGAATTTAAATGACCGTGTTCAAAAGCCATTTCAGGCAGTATGGCATAGCATTCAGGCAGAACTCAGCATAAAGGTGATAAAACATGATAAAAAGATGAAATACAGGGTATTCATTCTTGTGAGCCAACATTGGAACATGTATTTTTACAAGTAACAGGGGCATCCCTTGGATCAGCCAGTATATGAGAGGCGTTTTAATATGGATCATATCAATAAGTTAACAGCAGTTGCACAGATTAAATGGATTTGTATCAGCCGCAATACAGCGATTAGGATCGGGCCGCTTCTAACCGT
>VSND01000148.1 GCA_009774145.1 Lachnospiraceae bacterium
TTTTTGAGGGTAGGGATATAAAATATCGTCTAAGTGTTTTCCATGCTCTGAAAGCCGCATAAATCAAGGACTTTTTAACCTCTACTGCGTAACATACCTACCCAAGAAAGCATTAGTTTTATAAAGCGATTGGATTAGACGGATTTTGAACACCGTAACAACTCCCGGTGTTGGATTATCCGATATTGGATTTTCCGACACCGGAAAATCCAACGCAATTAAATAAAGATATAACTAACTAAAGAAAAACCAAATACAGACTTAATCAAATATCTATTCCTTTCCTATCCTATCCTTTCCCCTAACCCCTCTCCTTTGAAGCACGATATAGCGACAGAGCCGCAGGAATGGAAAAGAATGGAACAGGAACGGTAGTACAAAGAAATATTGTTTACTATGTTACGCGATAGAACACCGTTTTTAAGGGTAAGAGTATAAAACCCTTACCCTTGTCCTTATCGCCGCTGTAATGCGCTTAAATCAAGCGAGAAACACCCTCTATCGTGTAACAATCATTCCATACTGGATTGAGGGCGAAAGCAGTCTACTGATTTCGCCCTCTTGACTACCCACAAGCAAAGGCGGGAAAAGCTGTCAAGGGCGCGTAGCGCGAAGTTTACCCTTGACAGCTTTTCCCGTCTTTGCTACTCCCTATCGGTCGAAGCGGAATTTCAATATGGCTTCAACCAGTTTCGCTTTTAGTCTGTCCTGCGTATCGTCATTGATATACCCCTTATACATAGACAGGTATTTAATATGTGCGTTGTAATACCGCAATACTGTGTCTACCGCTTCCGGCTCTCCGGCAACGGCTTTTTGGATTACCTCAAAAGGTATCAGCTTTTTATTCCTCATGTTTCAATCTCTCCCATTCTTTCCGTAGCTGTTTCAGTGCAACATTTCTTCTGCGGTTTATCGAACTCCTGCAACGTCCGTACAGTCTGCCGATTGCTTCATCACGATAGCCGATAAAGTAATAAAGCAACAAAACTTCTCGCCTTAACTCCGGCAATCTTGATAGTGCCGTTGCCAACCGTTCATCATCAACAATAACTTCCTTTCCCAATACAAGAAATACGGTCGGCTTGTCCTGCTTTTCAAAGTAGCTGTCCATAGCAGACGGTTCAAAATATCGTTCTGACATCAGATAGTCAAGGGATATTTCCCGTTCTTCTTTCCGCTTCAAATCCCGCCATGCGTTCATGGCTTCATGGCGCAGGACAATCTTACAGAACGCATGAAACGCATATTCGATATGTTCCATGAACTGTTCAGAATATCTCATTTTCTCTCACCCCCTTTCTTCCCAGTAGGGGGCTATTACAGCAAACGCCCATACAGCATAAAGCGGCATAAGCGTTTGGGTAATATGAATTATTTAAACAATCAGTATGATTTGTATGTTCATCTTCATAGCCGCAAAATCCCATTGCAGGAAACAGACTTTTTTTGATGATTGACAATGATAAAAGGTGTAGAAAAAGGACATAACGATACCCTCCAATGCTTTTAAACATTTGATACCGCCACATCCTTAAAAATGAGTAACTTTAAATACACCCCCATAGTTTTATTTTTCAAAAAAGAAAACGGCGGCTTTGATTGTTATTTCAAAACCGCCGTTTGGTTGCTTATATTCTCTTTTGTGCATGAAAATTTTGCCGCAAAACAACGGTTTTTTTATTTACCGTTGTTGCGGATATTTCGTTAGTACATGGAAAGTATTTTCTGCGCCTTTTCCCTCAAAATATTTCTTGCTTCTACAGGCTCAATAATTTCAACATATTCACCAAAGGAAAGCAGATAAAGAAAAGTCCAATCGCTAAACTGGTATCTGAAAGTCACTTCCAACGTACCGTCGTCCAATTTTTTAATATACTTCTCCTGAAATTCATCATAAACTTTATACGCTATCTTTTCTGAAAAATGCAATATGAATATTGGCGTATTATATTCTTCCTTATAGGTAGGAGTGATGGAAAAATCCTTTGGAAGTTCACGTTCAAATAATTCATTCGTTATTTGGAGTTCCCTAATGCGGGACATTTTATAAGTACGAATATCATTTTTGCGCTTTGAATAAGCCACAAGATACCATGCGTGGGATTTGAACACTAATTTTAGCGGCTCGACAATCTGATTGGTTATCGTCAATTCCGCATTAAAATATGTGAATGTAATCACATATTTATTGATTATCGCACGTTCTAAAGCTGTAATATTATTCCGTTCCTTTTCGGGGCTTCCCCAATAGGAAAAATCAATTTCCAGCCATTCAGACTGCAATGTATGACTGAACAGCCCGGCAACTTTGTTTAATGATTTGTCTGCGTCTGGATAATTTGACGACTTTAAAATCTGCAACGCCTGTATAATATTGCTTTGTTCCTCCTGCGTAAAATAAGACTTGTCCAGTGAAAAGCCTTGCAATAAGGACAGCCCTCCGCCATACCCCTTTTGTGACGTAATCGGTATGCCGGCAACCGAAAGTATATTGATATCCCTATATATTGTCCGCGTGGAAACGCAAAGTTCTTCTGCCAGTTGTTTTGCTGTTATATTCTCATGCCTTAACAAGAGAAACACGATTTGAATAAGTCTGTCTATCTGCATATCATCACTCTGCCTTTTTGTATTTTATGGCAAGCTGTTTTAGATTGTTCATATTATCTGAATTATCGTCCACATTTTCTCTCAATGTGGAACAGGGAAATTCGTCACACTCGGCGCAGCTTCCATAAGATTTTTTCATACCGCATATCCTTATTTGACAATCCCCGCACATTTTGGGGGATACCGTATCAGAATGACATCCCAAACAATACATATCTTCTTTTGAAAATTTGCAGGTATCAGTTGAATACTCCCTTGCCAACTGTATCTGAGCGGCTACATTGTTTACGATAGAAGCCAGATAGACAGGGCACTCATTACAATTTAAACCACAATATGCCAGAACCATTAAAACATACCCTCCCCTAAATATTTGTCATGAGGAACGATTAAACACTTTTCGATAGACTTCCAATAACTGTCATAAAGATTTTTTTGTGCTGCCCCGTAGCTTTCTTTTGTGTCAAATTCCCAATAAAGCATATATTTAACACTTTTTACAATACGGGTAATTTTTAGTGGCGGAAGCCCCTCTTTGATTTGCTCCATATCTATGTGATACCCTCTTTTAGCAAAACGAAGCAGAAGCAATCCCTCCTGTTTTTCCAAGAAACTTTTAGCTTCAAGCATTAGTGCTTCAAATTCCTCTACTTTTTGCGGCTTAACTTGATAAATACATATTTCGGTAAACGGCATATTTAAACCCTCCTTTACTTTATTTTAGCATTAGGAATATGACATTAAGCGTGTCGCATTCCTTTATTTTTTCATGGGAACAGCAATATGATAGGACTGCTCATATTTTTATGATTTTGAATCCTTTTCCTTTTGGTACGCCCTTTCAGAAAAATCACACGCCATAATTATATACGGACTTTTAAATTATTACAACGATGGCAAAATATTTGAAATTGCATAATTCGTTATTTGGCATTTCCCAAACTTCCCCGTATTAAGAAACAAGGAAAACTTTTTGAAGAATTTCTCTCAAATCTTCGTCAAAACCGCCCTGTGCGGTGTTGTAGGTAGTGAGAGGGTTTTTAAGAGGGTTTGGGATTCTTCCCAACAAGCAAAATCTGTCCGGCAAGCCATAGCGCGGACGGGCAGATTTACGGAAAAGGGTACCCTTTTCCTATGCTTGCTAATCTTATCAAGAATTATTGACAAGATTAGTTATCCCGACTTTTTGATTATCCAGACCATTCCAGGAAAAGCGGATAACTACAGGATTTTATCCAAAAA
>VSND01000149.1 GCA_009774145.1 Lachnospiraceae bacterium
TCCAGGATCTTATTTAAGGAGGCGGTATATTTGGAGTTGCAGTATTTGATGGCCTGGAACATGCCCCCTTCGGTGGCGCAGCGGTCGATCTCCTTCCCGTAGGGCAGGAGGCCGTCAAAGCCGCCGATGATGTACCCCATCTCGTCAAAGGCGTGGAAAGTGTTATTCCGCATTTTATTTACTTCCAAATTCACTGTACTTCCGTCAAATTCAATAAAGCCCCGGTATCAAATAAATTGACGTTTATTGCGTCAGATTCTTTGATACCGGGGCGTTGTATGTTATCATAGAAAAATATTCTACAGAAGAAGGAGAGCCAAATGAAAAAGACAGGTCCACCCTACCAAAGTCGCCCTGTCTTTCTCCCGGCAGCACCAGGAGCCATGCCCCTTTGTGCTGTCAACGATACGAGACTATGATAACAGTTATCTTTAAAGAATGCAATGGTTTTTCCCAAAAAGAGTATGACTGTATGATGGATGGGCTGCAGCTCCACCAGGTCGAATGTACCTGCGGGAAGAAGGGATGCCTCATCCGTTATGGCCATTACAGGCGTTCGGTTAAGATTAACTCTGCCATGGTATGGCTTTCTATCCAGCGTGTATTCTGTACGGAGTGCGGGGTATCCCATGCCCTTATCCCCTCCATCCTGGTCCCTTATTCGCAGATTCCCCTCAGCGACCAGCAGCAGATTCTGGACTGTGCGGAAAAGGGGCAGAGTCTGGAACCTGTTATGGAAAACAACCTCCTAATTGATGAAAATAACGTGAAATATATCATCCGCCAGTTCAAAAGGCACTGGAAGCAGCGGCTCCTGTCGGCGGCGCTTGCCATCATGGACGACCTGACGCAGCCCTGCCTGTCCATTTATTCCAGGCAGTTCATGCAGATTCACCGGACCCGGAATAAGCTCTGTACCTGCACCAACACAGCCTGACCTGACTTCCCCTGGGGATTCCCTTATAATGGGGCCATGGCATGGAGAAACCGTGCCATGCCAGTGAAAGGAGGTCACCATGATGACATTTAAAGATGTATTTGGGCGGCTTGACGCCATTGACAGGGAGGCCGTCTCCCTTCTGGAAGCGGCCGGGTTCCATCCGGATGAGGGGCCTGGGGAGACAGTCCGCCCGCTGAGGGACCCGGCAGAGGACATATTCCTGCGGGAGTTTACGGAAAACCTGCTGGAATCCCTGGAACTGCTCCATGAAGAACTTACCTATCTGGGCAGCCCTGTCTCCCGGGAGTACCGGCTGGAGCTTTTCCCTGACGGCCGTTACGGATTTTTTGACAGGGACGGGACAGCACGCCGTCTCTCCTGCGGGAAGGTCATAGAGGCAAAAATCCTTGACCGGTACGGCAGGGAACGCTGGACAAGATGCCGGGTCGAACATGCCGGATCGGATTATTATCTCTGGGGACATATGGATATCCCCCTTGCCGGCCTTACCATAAGGGAGAGGGAGGTGCGCCATGACTTTTGACCAGAAACAGAAAACCGCGCTTTTCCGTTACAGCGTCATCGCTCCCCTGGAGACCGGAAACAGTGACCCGTCCATAAGCAACAATGAGTTCTTCCGCCAGGCAGCGGCAAAATCCTACACGGACCCGGATGGGAAAACCGTGACTGTCGGCGCCTCCACCATTGAAAAGTGGCACCGTGCCTATAAAAAGGGCGGGTTTGACGCCCTGTTCCCCCGGAGCAGGAAAGATGAGGGGGCCAGCCGGAAGCTTGACCAGGATCTCCAGTCCCGGATCCGCTTCCTGCTGAAGGAACACCCACGCATCACAGCCGCTGAGATCCACCGCACCCTGCTGTCGGACGGACATATCCACATCGGCCAGGTCTCCCCTTCCACGGTGGAACGCTTTGTCCGCCTGGAAAAGGGCAGGGAGGGGTTCTCCCCTAATAAAGACATGCGCCGCTATGAGCGCACCCACATCAATGAAGTCTGGTATGGGGATACCATGTACGGCCCCTGGCTGAAGGATAAGGAAGGGAAGAGGAGAGTCTTTCTTATTGCCCTGATCGATGATGCCAGCCGCTTCATCGTTGCCGCTGACCTGTTTTTTCATGACAGTTTCGAAAACCTCATGACTGTCATCCGCTCAGCTGTGTCAAAGTTTGGCCGTCCCGGGCTTTTTACATTTGACAATGGGGCCAGCTACAGAAATAACCAGATGGAGCTTCTTGCCGCACGCATCGGTTCTTCCGTCCATTATTGTGAGCCTTTCACACCAACCGGAAAAAGTAAGATTGAGCGCTGGTTCCTCACCGTAAGGATGCAGTACCTGTCCTCGCTTGATATGAGGAACTTCCACTCCCTGGAGGAACTGCGCAGGGACTTTGCCGGGTATGTCTCCCGTTACAACCAGACTGCCCACTCTTCCCTGGAAGGTATATCCCCCCAGGAACGCTATTTCAAAGAGCCGGAACGGTTCCGCAGGCTCCCGCCGGAACGGATCGAAACGGATTTCCTCCTGGAAACACAGCGCAGGGTTTCCGCTGACAATGTCCTTGTTATCAATAAGGTGGAATACGAAGTCCATTACCGCTATGCCAAACAGAAGCTCCGCCTGCGTTATTCGCCGGATATGGAAAAAGTTTTTATAGTAGAGTCATCCGGGGATCTGACGCCCATCCGTCTCCTCAACAAACAGGAGAATGCCGTTGTAAAACGGGAGCGCGTCCGGCTCAGCGAAGGAGGTGGGGAAGAATGACCGATTACACTGCCAGATACGGGCTGGAATTCAACCCTTTTATCAAAAACGCTAAGGACATCCTGCTGGAAACCACAGAATCTTCGGAAGCCCGCACACGCCTTGACTATCTGAAGGACACACGGGGCTTTGGCGTCCTTACCGGGGAGCCCGGACGGGGAAAGACCACTGCCGCAAGAACCTGGGCCGGCTCGCTGAACCCCTCCCTGTTCAAGGTCTCTTACAGCAGTCTTTCTTCCCTTACGGTCATGGATTTTTACCGGCAGGTTGCAGCCGGTCTGGGCGTGGAGCCGTGTTTCCGCAAAAATGAGCTGTTCGATGATATCCAGCATGAGGTGAAGCGCCATGCCCTGGAAAAACGGGTCACTCCCGTGATCGTCATCGATGAGGCAGACATGCTCAGCCACAAGGTATTGTCAGACCTTCAGGTAATGTTCAACTTTGAAATGGATTCCAGGGACCTGGCTGTCGTGCTCCTGGTGGGGCAGCCACGGCTGAACACCACCCTTAACCAGAGCACGCATGAATCCCTGCGCCAGAGGATCGTGATGAATTACCACATGGCCGGAATCAGCAAAGAAGAGGGGCGGACGTATATCATACGCAAGCTGGAAGGAGCAGGAAGCCGGCAGACAGTATTTGATGCCAATGCAATGGAAGCTGTCCTGAATGCCGCAGGTGGGACCCCACGCATGATCAACAAGATCTGCAGCCGCAGCCTGATGATCGGTGCCAGCCAGAATAAGGATATCATTGATGCCGACACTGTGAGGAAGGCAGTAGAAGATAATCAATTAGGTTAAAAGCAGAAAGAGCCATACATTACTTCATGTGTGTGGCTCTATTATTATGCGGAATAACCGCCATTTAGCCTGACCAGTACGCTATCTGAACCTGAGAGCACATCCAAATAAACTGACGAAAACGGCTCCAAATAATTTGACGAATGACACCTTGTTGCGTAAATGGTGGTTGCTCATAACGGTATAGCCCTTGTTGCGCTCCACTCGGAAAACTGCCATAGCTTCA
>VSND01000015.1 GCA_009774145.1 Lachnospiraceae bacterium
TTTTCAGAGAGAGATTATTGAACTCTTTGGGCTAAACATCGGCTGACATATGTATAATTGATACGGGATTTTAGGATACTACTTTCAATTATTCTCATATAACTTTCTCATAATTTCACGTTCAGCTTCCCTTCTGATCTCGTCAGTCTCCATATCATCTACTCCAAAAAGAAAACCTCCATTACGTTTCTGCCCATACTTATCCACACCTGTCCCCCAAATTGCACTCCTCCTTTGTCCCAAATCTAACAGAAATGCTCCATCACGAGGTCCTGGCTCAATAGAATAACCTGGTGGATGAGTATGCACTGAAAACTTACCATATACTCCGGTAATCAGACCATTATGCATTTTCTTTGTAACTTTAATTTCACGCCCTGATCCACGGATAATTAACCTTCGGCTTCCATTAGTAAACATATTAAATTCATCCCCTGTAACATCCAGAAGATCGGCTTCTTTACATCCTTCTCCGCTCCGGATGCAGTTCACCGCCAGGGCGCTTTCTTCTTCGTCCCCTTTGAAATACAGGGAGACGCGGGTCCCTGCCTGCGGCATCATGTACAGCAGATTCCCAGTGGTCGGAACCCAGGTCCACGGATAGCAGGGCTGTCCGTGTCTTCCGCTGTCGATGTCTCGTTACACATTTTCTATATTTTAACTGTTTTCTATTATAATTTGATATCTATTACTAAGAACTGCAAACATATCGGAAATAAAAATGTTCTTTCTCTAATTTCTGATTTCCATGGAAAAGAATACGCATTCACTCCATGGAAAATCAGTACGATCTTCAAGTTTTCCTTCTTCTGACGGATGGTCCTTCCAGATCATCCAGCAGGACATGGGCGTCCAGGCTGATCACTCCCATGTGGTCCGGGTACAGCTTCAGTTCTTTCTGATGCTCCGTCCGCAGCGACCGCTTCCGGTATTCATTCTCTGCGCCTTCCCCTTCCTGACGGATGCAGTTGACTGCCGTGGCGCTGCTCTCATCCCCGTTTTTAAAATACAGGGATACCCGGGCCCCGCCTCCGGTCGGCTCCGGATACAGCGGCAGGCCAAAATGACCTGCCATGCGTTTCAGGAATTCCCAGTCCGTCTCCTGGTACTGGACCCGCGGAGTACCAAGGGACCTGCTGTCCAGATAAGAAGGGTAGAGAACCCCGGCTCCTGCCCGGGCCGCTACCTGACGGAACAGCGCTCCGTATAAAGATACCATAAAAACATGTGGAAGGGTTACTTTACTTTTTTATAGCCTTTAAACTCACAAGTAATGAATACAATCTAATATATCAAATGGCAAACTATTTAATCTTCCACTTTTGCTTTCATCCACCTCTACATTTCCGTTTATTATTTTTAAAACAGGTATCGCATAATACTCTAATATACAATTGTTCACAAAATCTCGAATCAGATAATTTAATAATTTCATCATTTCTTTATCCCAGTCAGCAACATCTGTATATATATCAAAATGAACCTGAATATCAATTCTAATACTATATTCTTCGGATTTAAATTTTTGATAATCTTCTATAGAACTCATTTCAAAACAAAATGCATCAAACACAATAACCAGTTCTTCTATTTTACTGTTTCTTAACAGCATCTCATCAATCGAATCATACAAACGTATTACAGGGCTATGAATAAACTTATTTAATATCATTTTCTTTTGTTCTTTAAAACTATAATTAGAATCAAAATAAAAATCACAAAACATATATATCTTTTCCTCCTCGTATTTTAAAGTCAGGACCCCCATTTCAAATGGGGCTGCCTATTACCCCTCCGGGATATTTCCCGGATTCCGCCTGAAGCGGGGTCCCGCAGCACCATTTTTACTGGTTGCCTTCTAAAAAGAAAGCTCTGCTACTTTCTTCCGTCTTCTAATTTATCGTTCTCTTCCTGTTCCTGAATATATTTTAATATCGTCTCTTCATTCACATTTCCCACTGTTGCCACATAATATCCCCGTGCCCGGAAATGCCTGTCTCCCCACTTTATCCGATATTTCGGATGTCTGTCAAACAGCATCAGTGTACTCTTTCCTTTGAGATACGACATAAATTTCCGACACACTCATTTCAGACGGAACAGCTACATACATGTGAATATGATCCCTGCATATCCGTCCATCAATCAGTTCCACCTGTTTCATTTCGCATAATTTTTTTATAATCTCCACCAGATCTCTTTTTGTTTCTCCATACATAACTCTTCTTCTGTATTTTGGTATAAATACAATATGATAAGTGCAATTCCACCGCGAATGTGCTGTACTTCTGTTATCCATTCTGGATACCTCCTGTGTTTTGATATATGGCCCGCGAAACCAGTATCCGTATAACACAGGAGGTTTTCAGTACTCCAAGCAACACCACTGCTCATTCCGTTCTCCCCATCTCAGATGGGAGGTTAAAATGCTTTCTCAATAAACGAAATAATGTTCCGTTTGAAAATGTTCTGATCTGTACAATTGAACAGATTATATACAGTATAGCATTGGAACATTACTTTCCGGCCTTGGCAAGATAGATCTGTACATTTTTTGATTTATTCAGTTACGCTATGTAATATATTATCAAAAATAATCAATTTGCCAGCAGATAGTATTGATTATTTTTAATTATTATTAACTGTCCTAAACTATCAATGGGATATTCTGCTAATTGCTTGGTGATTTGTGAAACATTCACATCACTTTGTTCTAAATTCAAAACAATATTATTTGTTTGTGACAACGTTTTTTTCTCAATAATGGAGCCAATATTTCTAATGCTTGTTCCTCTTTTAGGTGTATAACAATCAAAAACTTTCCCTTCAATTAAGTAGTCCGGATTTGAAGTTGCCTTTATTCCATAACCATTTCCTCCATTTTTGTTCGGCAACATTTCAATATTAAATCCTTTCATTGCCAGAAAATCTGCTGCTTCATTTTGCCCTTGTATTGGAGCTGGATCATTCGGATCTGGAATTTCATATTTTCCCTTCGGCACCCCCCTCCAGATGCCGATGATACAATACCATAAGAATTTCTAAAAAAGTTTGCATTTACATATTTCTTATTAAAATATAGATTATATCCATTTTTTGTTAACCATTCAACATTCTCTGCCCCATATTTCTCTTCAAAATATTCACACCACTCTTCACCACTTCTTGGTATCTCTCCATCCCCGCCCCGATATCTTTTTTCCACCGGAATATCAGCATTTTCCTCTATATTTGCCTTTATCCCTCCTCTCAACATCCTGGCCCCCGCAGCCATTACCGCTGCCAGCACGCCTTCCCGGAACACCCGCTCTGCGTCGACTTCTCCTTCTGTGATCAGCTGGCCGGCTGCGCTTCCGGAGACACCGGCCAGAAAGTCCACTCCCACACGGGCCAGTCCGCTCACCGGAACCAGCTCCGCCGCCCCGGTCAACGCTCCCACGACGCTTCCCGCCAGCGCTGCCTTCATGTATTCTTCCGTGCTGCTCACCCTGCGGCTGATGAGATCCGTCACCGCAAGCCCTGCCACAAAAGTTGTCCCTCCCACTGCAGTTGCTCCCATGATCATCGTCGCACCGGCTCCCGCTCCCACTGCGGCCGCCACTCCTCCGCTGACAAGAGTGACTCCTCCGACAATGACAAGACCTCCCATGACCTGCACGGCAAGACCTGTATAATCGTAATTCTCCTCCACCGGGTCGTCGCGGAACCGGTATTCGTTTCCGCTGTAGTCTTCCTTTTCGTATGCGCACAGGCAGGTCCTGTCTCCCAGGCTGTCCGCTTTTGTTCCATCTTCTTTATGATGAAACTCTGCGTCTTTTACAAAGACCACGGTCCCGTCTTCTTCCGCTTCCGCATGACCATGGTATACGGAGAGTTTTCCTTTTCCGGTGTTCAGCGTCACCGTCTGTCCGCTTACGGATACCTTCCCCGCGGACAGGATTTTCAGACTTTTCTTTCCTCTGACGGACAGTCCTTCCAGATCATCCAGCAGGACATGGGCCTCCGGACTGATCACTCCCATGCGGTCCGGGTACAGCTTCAGTTCCTTCTGATGCTCCGTCCGCAGCGACCGTTTCCGGTATTCATTCTCTGTGCCTTCCCCTTCCTGACGGATGCAGTTGACTGCTGTGGCGCTGCTCTCATCCCCGTTTTTAAAATACAGGGATACCCGGCTCCCTTTTGACGGCATCAGATACATCAGATTCCCGGTGGCCGGCCTCCACGGGAAGGGATATTCGTTTCCCTGATTCCGGTTTGAACAGTCCCGGTCGATGTCCAGTTTCAGGCGCAGCGTCTCCTCCTATTCTTTAATGCTTGGACTGGAAGTCATCTTTTTCATGGAATTACAAATATATTCGATAAAAATACCAAACTTTATATTTCATTTTCTTTAGGAATACCATTTATAAGATAATCAATATCTTTATTTTTCTACCACTGTCCGATCCGGGAAAACTCCTCCCTCTCTATACATTAATTTAGCTATTTTTTCTGCTGCCCACCGTTCATATGCTTCATTAGAAATTTTACCATCATTCACCTTTTCAAGAATTAAAAATTGATCAGTGATTTTATTATATTCAATTATTCCCATACATTTTCTATCAGGGCCAAATTTATAAATCACTTTTTCTCTATTCTCTTCAACTTTTATCATCAACACAAATACAGCCATTAATCTATCTCCTTATCTGGATCCCATACTCTTCCGCTTTCTACCGTTTTCGCATGAGCATTCGCATAATCTGTATCAAAAAATTTTTCAAAACGATGTTCGTAATATTCATGGTTTAATAAATCCAAATCATTTTGATTATAATTTCCTTTCCTTAGTCTTTCCCAAGCATCCGCAATATCTATATCCGCATCGAACCTGCCAATTCTATCATCCAAAATATGGTCATTATAGAATACATGTTCCTTAATTTTTTGAATCTTCCATTCTGGTATTCCCGTTTGATGCGAAATCTGAACAACATCATCAGATGTACTCCTTATCATATCCAGACGCATGGTCTGTACGCCGTTTTCTTCTGTAACAGATCCTCTGCGGATCATGCCGGAATATACCGGGCGGTCTGCGCCGGCCCGGTATATGGTGATGGTCCGGTCACATACCGGTTCGCCAGGAAGCCCTGCCGCCTTCCCTGTATCCACGCGGCAGGCCATCATTGCTGTGGAATGGGTGCCCGGCATCTCTTCCAGCCGGAATTCCAGGATCGTTCCAAGCCCGTTCAGTCCCTCTGCCCGGAGATCTCCTGTATGGATCGCAGACATTTCATGCACCTCCCTTACCGGGTACTGATCTCTGCTTTACATTTTAAAATGCTTTGAATAACTGTTTGTAAAAGCCAAAGACATGATTTACAGATATCCAGTTTAAAATAATCAAAGCAGTTTACTCCCAATCGTTTCCAGATACCGCTGTGCATCCAGATATGCTTTTAAAAAGTTTTCCTGTACCAGATCCTTTTCCGCTTCGCTTACATACTTAATACTATATTCTTCACTTATTGTATCTTTTTCCACCCCATATGCTCCATTTGATAATCGGGGAAGATTATAAACGGTAATTTTATGATCACTCAGATTTTGCAGAACCGCTATACAGATATATCTTTTGGAAAACTGCTTAAACCCTCTGCTCCCATATATTTTATCTAAAGCCCTTGATCTGTTTTCTCCTGCCAGAGGGTTTTTCGATATTTCATCCAACAGATTCAGAATATGCTGGGATATATCATCCCACTCTTTGCTGTCCGCCTGTATAATCGGTTCTGTGGCTACTCTGAAACCAGCTTCACTCAGCTTGTAGGACACCAGTATTATATTTTTACTTTTGTCTATATAAACGCTTATTCTAATCCATTCATTCATCAAATCAATCTCCTTTACCATGTAATATACACTTTAACTTCTATTTTCAAAGTATCTGCATAGGCTTTCAGACTTTTAAGAGCTGCTTTTTGCGCTTTTGTCAGTTCAACGTTAGGCAGAACAATGTTTAATCGTTTGATATCATACGACGTTTCATCAACTAATCTTTCATTCCAGTCCATCTCTGTAAAATTTTTTAATTTATTTATATCCCTTTTCATTGTAGATAACCATTTTTTCGCATTCAGATATGAAGGCAGTGTTGTATCATAACTTTTGTTACTTGACAGGACTTTGCCAGAAAGACGGTCAACCGTTGGAAAATTATCGCCCAAATTATTTCTGATTGCTTCCGCCTTATCAATGCGTTTCCCCCGAGAGAACGAGCCATCATTCCATGCACTGGATGGTATATCTTCCAGCCTTTCATCCGCATAATCAAAAAGTTTATCATCCCCTCCTCTCAGCATCCTGGCCCCCGCAGCCATCACTGCCGCCAGCACACCTTCCCGGAACATCCGCTCTGCATCGATTTCCTCTTCTGTGATCAGCTGGCCGGCTGCGCTTCCGGAGCCCCCGGCCAGAAAGTCCACTCCCACACGGGCAAGGCCGCTCACCGGAACCAGCTCCGCCGCTCCGGTCAACGCTCCCACGACGCTTCCCGCCAGCGCTGCCTTCATGTATTCTTCCGTACTGCTGACCCTGCGGCTGATGAGATCCGTCACCGCAAGCCCTGCCACAAAGGTTGTCCCTCCCACTGCGGTTGCTCCCATGATCATCGTTGCACCGGCTCCCGCTCCCACTGCGGTCGCCACTCCTCCGCTGACAAGAGTGACTCCTCCGACAATGACAAGACCTCCCATGACCTGTACGGCAAGACCTGTATAATCGTAATTCTCTTCCATCGGGTCGTCGCGGAACCAGTATTCGTTTCCGCTGTAGTCTTAGTCTTCCTTTTCGTATGCGCACAGACAGGTCCTGTCTCCCAGGCTGTCCGCTTTTGCTCCATCTTCTTTATGATGAAACTCTGCGTCTTTTACAAAGACTACGGTCCCGTCTTTTTCCGTTTCCGCATGGCCATGGTATACGGAAAGCTTTCCTTTTCCGGTGTTCAGCGTCACCGTCTGTCTGCTTACGAACACCTTCCCCGCGGACAGGATTTTCAGACTTTTCTTTCCTCTGACGGACAGCCCTTCCAGATCATCCAGCAGGACATGGGCCTCCGGACTGATCACTCCCATGCGGTCCGGATAAAGCTTCAGTTCCTTCTGATGCTCCGTCCGCAGCGACCGCTTCCGGTATCCCTTCTCTGCGCCTTCCCCTTCCTGACGGATACAGTTGACTGCCGTGGCGCTGCTCTCATCCCCGTTTTTAAAGTACAGGGATACCCGGCTCCCTTTTGGCGGCATCAGATACATCAGATTCCCGGTGGCCGACCTCCATGGGAAGGGATATTCGTTTCCCTGATTCTGATCCGGATGGTCCCGGTCGATGTCCAGCTTCAGGCGCAGCGTCTCCTCCTCTCTGGACAGCACCGTTCCCAGAAGGGACAGGCCGGAGAGTTTTTCGTTGCTCAGCCATTTCTGCTATGTTCAGCCTCTGTCGCCAAGACATACATGAATACCAGATGCCTGCTCTGCATGTGTATTTCTTTGGTGAAAACGGGGCAGATCCAAACTGTGAACTTCATATTCCTGGCGCTGATGATAGTTTTTTCCTGATTAGCGTGTATTCTTTTGAAATGCATAGAATAAAGCTCCTATACTTAATTTCTTTCAAATACTATATTGAAAAACCACACGAAACTATAATTGATCACCAGGAGCAATTTGTCTAAAATTAGGTATGATTTTTTTAATACTTTTCAAATCACCAAATTCTATCATAGAAACTCCTTCTGGAATCTCAACTCTGCTAATTTGTATCCCTTTATTACAATTTTTACACCATATAGGTAGATATCCTATATGTGTCGTTGAATCTCCAACATACACATATTTAACACTTTTTTGGCCACATTCAGGACAAATAAAATTTTCTGCCAAATAATTATTCTTAGAGATTTTCTTTAATAATTCTAACCAATCATTAAACATCTAATTTCCTCCGTTGATACTTTTATAATGATACATCAGATTCCCAGTGGCCGGCCTCCAGGGGAAGGGATATTCGTTTCCCTGGTTCTGATCCGGATGGTCCCGGTCAATGTCCAGCTTCAGGCGCAGCGTCTCCTCCTCTCCGGACAGCACCGTTCCCAGAAGGGACAGGCCGGAGAGTTTTTCGTTGCTCAGCCGTCTCTGCGACGCCCATTCCGGACGGGCCAGCCGGCAGGTGAAGATCAGCTCCCCTTTCCGGCTTTCACACGTTCTGCCGCAGATGGTCAGCTCCCTTCCCTGAAAGGCGGTCCGTTCTCCGCAGGCATGGACCTCCCTGCTCTCCACTTCGTAGCTGAGAAGGCGGCCTCTGTCATGGCTGCTCCCTTCCGCCACTGCCGTATACTCCGTCCATTCCAGTTCCACCGGCGCTCCGGTCTCCGGGATTCCGACAGATACCCGGGCCCCGCCTCCGGTCGCTCCGGATACAGCGGCAGGCCAAAATGACCTGCCATGCGTTTCAGGAATTCCCAGTCCGTCTCCTGGTACTGGACCCGCGGAGTACCAAGGGGCCTGCTGTCCAGATAAGAAGGGTAGAGAACCCCGGCTCCTGCCCGGGCCGCCACCTGACGGAACAGCGCTCCGTAGCTCATCCCTGTATCCTGCCAGGAACGGTCTTTTTTCGCCAGATCCATCCGGATGGTCCCGGAAACCAGCTCCAGACGCATGGTCTGTACGCCGTTTTCTTCTGTAACAGATCCTCTGCGGATCATGCCGGAATATACCAGGCGGTCTGCGCCGGCCCGATAGATGGTGATGGTCCGGTCACATACCGGTTCGCCAGGAAGCCCTGCCGCCTTCCCTGTATCCACGCGGCAGTCCATCATTGCTGTGGAATGGGTGCCCGGCATCTCTTCCAGCCGGAATTCCAGGATCGTTCCAAGCCCGTTCAGTCCCTCTGCCCGGAGATCGCCTGTATGGATCGCAGACATTTCATGCACCTCCCTTACTGTATCCTGGTCTCTGCACCGCTGAATACTGCAGAACTGGTAAATATCGTTCTTGTCTCAAATATAATTTACATGTCCAGTGTTTGAAAATTATCCGAAACATATAAAAACGACACATGATTCTCAGCTCTGTAGAAGCCTGAAACTGTGCCGTTTATATGGTTCATGATTTTAAGATGATTTCCAGAAATTCTTCCGGGGCAACTGCCGGGACTGCAGAGCCTTCAAAATCATCCGTATTTCTCGTGATAATATACTCTGCTTTGATCCTTTCAGCGCACCTGTCCTGAAGACAATCTTCAAAGTCTTTAAATTCTGTCATTTTGATTGCTTTTACCACATCTTCATGACTGACTCCTTCTATTCGTAAAAATTCACAGAGATCAGACAGCCACTTTCTCCGTTTGATTTCCGGTACTTTCCGCAAAATATACCAGAGATTGGGAACAGAATGAAATGCCATACAGCCATCCAGTTTTCCACCGGCACATTGCGCAATCACATCTGAAGAGGCTTTATAAAATGGTTCCCGGGTCATCAGAAAATCGATTACTACATTTGTATCAATCAGTACTACCAAATTTTTCTGCCCTCGCTTCCTCCAGTTCTTTCACAGGATCAAAATCATCCGGAAGATACTGCCGGATTTCTTCTCTGGCAGTATCCAGCCTGCGAAATGCCTGCATTCCTCTATTCTCTTCCGGTGATGGCATGGCTGCCATATCTGTTTTTTCACTCTGTGACATCAGTCTGCGGATAATCTCTATTAAAAAACTGATATTGTCATCTGACAATCCGCTGATCATTCGAACCGCTTCCTGCTGCAATTCAGACACAAAAATCACCTCTCTTTTAATCTTCATAATACCTGCAGTTACATCATATCACGTTGCATGCACCTTCACAACCGAAAAAAGAGAAACTTTTAAAGGCGGTTCAAATACTTTGAGGACTGCTTTTAGGGACTCAGAATCTGTTATCCCTGATAATTGAACAGATTCACGATTTTCCGGGTCAGAGTGGGCAGGATGGTATCTTTAAAAAGCGTATACAGCCCGGTCAGCAAAAGGGCTCCTACTACCACAGAAATCAGGATCTTAAGCGCTGTATCCATCAAGCCTTCCCCGGATTTCCGGGTGAAAACCTCCGCCAGCTTCGCCCTGACCTGCATTCCCTTCACATAGCCCTTTACCGCCAGATCGTTCATTTTGTCAGTCAGTCTCTTCATAGATTCATTCTCCTTTTCTCGATTGAAATTGTTGGTTGTATGGCAGATCCGCAGGAAATCCCTGCAATTATACCCGCTTCATCACAAACTGCTTACCAGAACGGTAGTTTGTGATAAGATGTGTTTGGGTAGTTTGGGTTGGGTAAACAGGGGTTGGAAAAAACTGACAACTGACACTGAACATTAGAAAATACTTACGAACAAATAAATAAGATTATATTAAATCTGATATTAGACAGGTGAATGTTATTTTAGTGTCAAGTTGTCTGATTTTCCAATTTCAGGGATGAAAATTGGTCGTTTTCATCCCCTCCGCTGCTTTTCACAACGTTTTTTCTCTTGGACGAAATCAATGGAACCCCTTGATTTTTCGGGATTTTCTTTAACTTGGCACTATAATAACACTCTCCCCCACCTGATTATTCGGATACTCACGAAACCCCGGCAGCGGCCGCGCGCCTCTCTGCAGATACGCTTTCACTTTTTCTCCGTACGCTGCTGTCAAGTAAGAACTAATAAATTCTTATATTTCTTTGAAAATAATGTCAAACTCTGTCTCATTATGGATATACCTTATAGTATCTATTATTAGTTCTATTTCCTCTTTCATTGCCACTTCTCGCCCGAAAATTTCTTTTGTTCTTTCTTGCATTGACTCCTATAAACAAGAACAGAGAATCCGCATCCATTTGACACGATTCTCTGTCTTTCGTCTCCGTATTCTTATCTCCCAATCAGGAACAATTATAAAATCTGCCCTTTTCCTGTATATGGATGACTCTTTGCATATGCAGCCGCATTCGCTGTAAACTCTCCTGGCTGCATTTTATCAAAATATTCTCTTTGCCATACTGTATAATCAAAATTATCTCTTTTAATGAGGGCAATAAAATGCTCCGCATCGACTACTCCCAAATTTTCCACAAGACACGCAAAGCCCTGATCCAAAATCTCTACTGCATTATTCATAATCTGCCTCCATTCTTCTGATAAATTCCCCTGGTGTAACCAACTTTATATTTTCTGAATGGTATTTCAGCAGGCGGTCATCTGTAGTAATGAAATACTTACATTGTGCTATAACAGCGCAGGCCACATGGCATGCATCTTTCTCTTTTATGCCCGTCTTCATAATTTCACTGGCACATTTTTCAATCTCATTTTTACTTCTGTCACTAACATATATGCTTGTATACTCCCTTATAAATCTCTCAATGGCCATTTTCTTCTGCAATGACCTGTTTCTATCATTTTCATAATCAAGCACATAGGATGTCACCAATTCCAGATTGCCTTTCTTTATCATATCCTGAATATGAAGTAAAAACCCCTTCATAGTTTCCTTAATTATATCATGTCTTTCCCATTCCGTATATATTCTTTTTCAGTACTTTTCAATAATTCAATGAATTATCTGTCAATTCAACCGAATGATTATATATTCCATTCAAGTATTCACTTAGCTTTCCACTACTAATAGTATACCAAACATACGTTCTGTTTTCAATAGATAATTATTGTTAAATTTAATTATTTTTTCTCAGACATCATCACCCCGGCAGACTGTCCCTCACACACAGCGCCCCATACCCCACCTGATTATTCGGATACTCACGAAACCCCGGCAGCGGCCGCGCCCCGCGCTGCAGATACGCTTTTACCTTTTCCCCGTACAAAAACGGATCTTCCCCGTCCACCACGCCATACTGCATAAGCAGCGCCGCCGCGCCGGTCACGAAGGGCGTGGCGAAAGAGGTCCCGGTCTGGCTCACATACCGGCCGTCCGGCGCCGCCGTCTCGATGTTCACCCCGGGAGCCGCCAGGGAAGGCTTTAAGGCCCCGCCGTCTTCCGATCCCCGCCCGGAAAAGTCCGCGTAGGCGTCCGTGGCGGTATTGTAGGCGCCCACGGTGATAACATTGGAGGCCGTGGAGGGAATCGTCAGCGTATCGCTCTCCCGGGGGCGCAGGAAACGGGTGGCGCTTCCCGTGGCGGCGCTGCTGGGAAACCACATCTGATAGCTGCCGTCCACGATTCTTCCCGGCACCAGCCGCACGTTCCAGACACCGGAGTCAATATAGTCCCCCAGTGGAAGAAAATCCACATAGATTTCCTGTTCCACGCTGTAGGGGCTGGGTTCTCCATAGTAGACCAGAAGCTCCGTTCTCCCCGCCCGGTATCGCTGGGTGGCCGGACGCTCGTAGAAGGGCCCCAGGACCGTTCCGTTTGGATGGACGAGAAAAATGTCAAATGTATCCACATAATTTTTCCAGATCTGCAGGCTCAGGGTCGGCTCGTAATTCCCCACCGCAAATTCCACATTCTGAATCTCCCCGGCCGCAAGCCTGCCTCCCGCATGTCCGGCCGCTGCGCCTTCGTTGCCGCTGCCCACGCAGAAAACCGATTTCCACAGATTGCTGATGTCATCTATATAAGTCTCCAGAAGACTCTTCCCCGTATGGGAACCGTAGGTATTGCCGAAGCTGATGTTGATTGCTACCGGCATCCGGTATTCCAGCGCCTTTTCAATCACATAGTTGATCCCCATCATCAGCTCCGTCGTCCGGGGAAAGCTGTCCGCCCTCGGACTCCCCAGCTTTACCACAAGGATCTCGCTCTCATAGGCCACGCCGTTATTGCCCGCGGCAATGGCCAGAACGCCGGTTCCGTGCCCGCTCACGTCCCGGCTCACCGGCAGCGCATTCTGCCGCGCCAACATTTCACCAGACGTCTTACGGACAGCTCCCTGCTGCATCAGCCCTTCATCAGACGCCTCCCGAACTGCTTCCTGTTGCGTCAGCCCCTCCCGCGTCAGCGCTTCATTGAGCTGCTCCTGCGTATACTCCGTTCCCACATAGTATCCGGGCGGCGGCGTCCCCTCCGCCGTCTGATCCCACAGGGCGCGGATCCGCGTGGTCCCGTCCAGGTTCCGGAACTCCGGATGGCGGTAATCCGCCCCGGAATCCAGCACCGCCACCAGCACCCCTCTTCCTGTGAGAGACAGGGGCGGACGCTGCACCGGCGTCATGCAGGAGGCCCGCTTTCCGTTTGCTCTTGCAAAATAAAGGCGCTTCGGCTTCTCGATATATTCGATCTCCGGAATATCCGCCAGCCACCCGATCAGCGACTCCGGCACCACCAGGATGGCGTATTCATTCAAAAGCCGGGTCACCTGAATATTTTCGGAGGCGATCCGCTCCAGGTCTCCCGTATATTTGACGATCAGCTCCCAGGTCCGCTCCTCCCGGTCATAGCCGGTATTTAACACAACGGATTTCTCCCGCTCTTCCTCCGTAGCCTCCAGCGCCAGATTCAGCTGGTTCTCAATCTTCTGGTCATTCATCGCACACTCCCGCCGCCCCTGATGGGATTTCTTCCTTATATGATATGTCACAAGGCTCCGGCCGCCCACCAAAAATCAGTATCCATACCGCTTCCTGTATTTCCAGTACACTCCCGCCGACAGGAGAAGCGCCATCAGCTCCGCCGCCGGCGTCGCCAGCCAGATCCCGTTCACGCCCAGCAGCAGGGGCAGCACGATCATGGCAGCCAGCATCAACACAAAGGATCTGGAAAATGCCAGCACCGCCGACACCACTCCGTTGGACAATGCGGTAAACATTCCGCTGGCAAAAATATTAAAACCGATGAAAAGCAATGCGATCGTGCAGATCCGGTTCCCGGTTACCGCCAGCGCATACACCGGATCCTCCGGACGGGCAAAGACCGATACCAGCGGCTCCGTAAGTCCAAGGGACACTGCCACCGTGATCACGGACACCACCCCGATCACCTTCCGGCTCAACGCCACCAGTTTTTTCAGCTTCTCCCGGTTCTGCTCTCCGTGGTAAAAGCTGAGCATGGGCGCCACGCCGTAAGAATATCCCGTGTACAGCGAGCTGGCAAACATGAGCACATACATGATGATCGTGACCGCCGCCACCCCGTCTTCCCCCACGCAGGTGAGCATGGTCCAGTTGAACATCATGGTGACAATCCCGGTTACCAGCGCCGTGGCCATCTCCGAACATCCATTCGACGCTGCGTTTACAAGGACCCTCAGCCGAAACACCGGCTTTTTAAAATGCAGCAGGCTCTCCTTCCGGCCAAACACGAACAGGCCCGCCACCGCCGTCACGGAATATCCCAGCCCGGTGGCGATGGCCGCACCGCCGATCCCCAGATGGAACACCGCCAGAAATACATAGTCCAGCACCATATTCAGCACGCCTCCGGTCACGGAACAGATCAGGGAAAGCGCTGCCTTCTCACTGGCGATCAGATAGAGCGTAAAATTATTCATCAGCAGGATGGGCACCGTAAATACCAGATAGCGGCTCAAATATTCCACGCAGTACCCCTCCACCCGGGCCGACAGACCCATGCCGGCGAAGACGCGGCCCATGGCGAGATATCCAAGTCCCCACATGAGGAGCCCCACCGCCGCATTGATCAGAATCAGCGCCGTAAAGTCTTCTCTTGCCTCTTCTGCTTTTTTCTCGCCCATCTTCTTCATAATGACTGCGCTGCCTCCCGTAGCCAGCATGGTGGAGACGGCTGTGACCAGCTGAATCACGGGCGCGGTCAGATTGATGGCGGAAAGAGCGTCCGTACCGATGAGATTTGACACAAACAGACCGTCGACCATGGTGTAAAAGGACATAAACACCGTCATGGCGATGGTTGGAACGGCGAATTTCAGGATATTTTTCAGAGTTACCGGTTTCAGGTATCCATTTTGATTTTCCATGTTTTTTCTCCTTTTGTCTTGCATTTGTCCCCTGTATCCGGTATCATAAACCATACAATAACTGTACAGTCAAGAGCCATTTGCAGAAAATCGGCAGGGAACAGAGATTGCATGTCACTCGGCTTCATGCTATCTTTTATATAGGAACAAACTGACAAATCGGAATGTAAGTGGAGAATAAATGTATGAAGGATTACGATAATTTATGGGATGATTATTCGATTGAGTTCAACTCAAAACTGGTAGATTCAGGCGGAGACTGGAGCAGACTTGATGAAGACGAACAGGAGATTGCAGCTTTGTGGAAGCTGTATGTGGATATCAATAACGGAGGATTTATCCAGTTCTTCTGCAACTGGGGCTTCCAATGTTTATGTTATGCCATGCGTGGGCTGAAACGCATAGAAGATACCAGTCTGTACGATTTGTTGGACGATACCTATTGTAATGTTCTGGATAAATTTAAAAATGACACCAGATTAACAGCGTATTGGGATATACCAGAATATTTGACGGATGAAGATATGGAACGCCTTGACGCTGCCGATACACAGTTTTACGAAACGGAATGTGAGCATTTTACAAAAATGGCTTACGAATATTATAGTCAAACGCTGAAGAAAATGGTAACGCCGGTTAATGGTTAATTATCCCTGTTTGCGGTAAACAGAACTCCCATTGATCGGGCTGGTAAACATCCAAAACAGGCGCAGTGCGCAGTTTGTCAACACCATGATATCAGAAAGGAAGGATACTAAAATGCCGGAATTACCCAGTATTCCACTCACCCACCAGGAAGGCGTATACAAGGTGGCCGATTTCAGCGGGGACCTTGACGACGACAACGCAATTTTCTTAGACTATGACCCCCAGTATCAAATGCTCACCTATGATATTCCTGTGGGAAAGGACCGGCGCGGGATGACGCTGTACAATGTACCGGAAGACGATCTCGACCGGACGCTCCTTGCCGCCTATGACAAGGAGGGACACCTTCAGACCATCACCGCCATGCTGAGCGGTCACGAAACGCTTTTGTACATCCGTTATGAAAACGAAGAGCATGCCAGGCAGAAAATCCATAGATTTGCCATCCGGAATGCAAATGCCATAATTGAACAAATCCAACGATGTCCGGATGTCGTGGCAAGGCTTTTCATTGAGTATTACATGGATGCGGATACCATAGATTACCATGCAGTGATTGGCACCGCGGCTCAGATGGAAGCAGTCATGCAGAAAGGTCATTACGAGGATTCCTGCGACTATTCCGGCAACTACCCATCCGAAAACATTGAGGGCGATAATGAGAGGCTGATCACAATGGTGCGCTGCGCCGAAGGCCATCCATGTGAAAATTTCCGGTATGCAGTGGAAATTATGTCAAGACATATCGAGGAACACGCGTTGCCAGCGCTGCACAAGACGGAGGATTTTAAATTTATCTGTGCGGAATATGACTGAAAATCAGAATCGAAAGAGAGGATACCATGAAAAAAATCGCTTTGACAGCAAGCATTCTGTTTATTATTTTAACTTTTATTGGCGCAGGATATGTTTTATATAACAAAGGGCAGGTAAATGCAGGGTATGCCGTTATTCCATCCGTATTTGCCATTGCCAGTACCGCCTTTTATCGAAACCAAAAATAACAGCTGCATTGATGCGTTTAGGCAGAGCGGCAAACCGGAAGTTACAGAATCAGGAGTGGTAAAAGAATGTTTTATGTTATTTTCGATTTCATAATGGCAGTGATTATGTTTTTGTCTGGAACATGGTTTTACAAATCAGATGGGAAAGCTGCAAATTTCTTATCAGGTTACAATAGGAAGTCAGAAACTGAACGTAAGAAATATGATGAAAAAACCATGTGTAAGGCTTACGGAAAAAGAATGATCGTTATGTCGCTGCCGTTTGTCCTGGGAATCATGATAGATATTCAATATCAGGGAATTGGTTGTTTGACTGCATGGATTGTATGGTTTGTTATGTTTATCTTATTACTTGTTGATAGAACCAAAAGAGAACGTTAACTTCCCGTTTATCGGGGTACTTCCATCATTGTGAAAGTGTCTCTGTCAGATATTCTCTTGATGAGTACTGTCAGCCGCCGCCCAGGTCTCTGAAATCTCCCGGAAGGAATCTGCATGGAAAAAGAAAGAAAACTGCTCACCATCGGCCAGTTCGCCGCCCTCCACGGCATCAACAAAAAGACGCTTATGTGGTATGACCAGATCGGCCTGTTCCGGCCGGCCGCCGTCAACCCGGTCAACGGCTACCGCTGCTATGACTATCATCAGAGCGCCGTGCTGGAGACGATCCTGCTTCTGCGGGAACTGGACGTATCCATCCAGGAGATCCAGGATTTTATGAAAGACCGTTCTGCCGAACATCTGAAATGCCTGCTGGAAGAAAAGATTGCCGGACTGGACCGGCAGCTTCGGCATCTGCAGGCGGTCCGAAAGACCCTGTGTGGCCATCACCAGAACATGGTCACCCTGCTGACCATGGACCTGTCTGAAATCAGTATTGTGGAAAAAGAAGAGCGCTGCCTGGTGACTGTGGAGATCGACCGGGACACTTCCTTTGAAAAAGAGGTGGAGCTGATTACCGCCGAGACTGCCCGGTACGGCCTCGGCCGCCTGCACAACGCCTCCTACGGCTCCATGATTCCCGTCTCCAGCCTTCAGGAGGGCAGCTTTGACGATTATACCCGGCTCTTTATCGAGATCCCCTTTCTGCCGCGCAAAAAAGGGCTGCATATACAGCCCGGCGGAACCTATCTAAGAGCTTTCCACAAAGGAGACTGGAATCAACTCCCCCAGCGGTATCAGGCGATCCTTTCCTATGCCCGGGAACAGGGCCTGACCCTGTCCGGCTTCTCTTATGAAAAAGGCATCAATGAGACCGTCGCCGACCGCATGGAAGACTATATTGTGCAGATCGAGATCCCGGTTCGTGGGTGACCGACAAAATCAGACTACTGCCTCCAGAATCGTCCTGTCACCGCATTTTATTTCTTTTAAGCCTGTCTTTTTATTACATCTGTCCGTTTTTTGTCCCGGGTCTGAGACTCTATATAAAAATTTCCGGCTCCGTTGATCATCAACTTCAAATCCCCTGTTGGCAAATTCATGATTTTGATTTATTATGTAGCATGCTACATATCTGCCGTCAGGAGAGTGCCATGTGCGAACTGAGATATTATTTTAAAAAAATACACAATCAGCTGGAAGCCGGCTTCAACCGGAAATACAAAAAATACGGCCTTACCAGCACACAGCTTGACGTCCTGCTCTATCTTTCCAAAAACAGTCATGGAGAAAACACGCTTACGGATCTGGCTGCCCATTTTAACGTCAAACACACCAGCGTCATCCATGTACAGCGGATTCTGGAAAAGAAGGGGCTGATCTGCAAAAGCGCCGTTTCGGGTACCCGCTCCAGACCCATCCGGCTGACAGACCGGGGGGAACAGCTTGGCCGGCAGATTTTCTCAGAAATGGAGCGGACCAGTCCTCTGCTGGATCAGGTCATGTTTGCCGGTCTGTCAGACGCCGACCGGCAGCTTCTGGAACGAATGCTTCAGCAGATTTATGAAAATCTGACATCCGACGCATTCAAAAATCCGGACCTGTAAAATTGTCCGGATGTGCAAAAGCTTCCGCCTGTGAAGCTGCTGCTCCAATGCCCCGCCTGCCTTACAACTGCACAGGCGGAAAAATATCAAGAAAGGAAGTATCTATATGGAGGTCCTTAAGTTCTCCCTGATCCTCACCTTTGGTCTGAGCGCGGTCATGACCGTCATCTGCTACTGCGGCGCCTCCCCGTTGGTACACGCGTTTCTGGAAGATCCGGACGCCTTTGCCTATGGTATGTCCTTTGCCCGCATCTACATTTATTCCGGGCCGGTGATGGGCATTCTGTTTGTATTCATCAACGCCATACAGTCCACCGGCGCCGCGCTGCCGGCCCTGATCCTCTCCATCAGCCGCCAGGGAATCATCTATCTGCCCGTGCTGTTTCTTTTCCGGAATCTTTTTAACTCTGCGAGAATGCTTGCAGCGGCCCAGCCCATCACGGACTACCTGTCCACCGCTCTGGCCGTCGTGCTGTTCCTCTTCACCTGCCGGAAATATTTTCCGAAGGTTCAGGATTTTGTATCCTCTGTTTGAGTTTCCGCAATATGAGAAACAGCCATTCCAACAGTGATGAATGCGCAGGACGCCCGTTCCGTTTCAGGCGGTACATGATGATTCAGATACTTCTGTCTTAAAAGAATATTCTAAAATCTGGAAAACAGACAGCAAAATTATAAATATAATATAAAATTTATTAAAAAACCAAAAAGAATTTATTGAAAATTTATAGTGTATGTGCTAATATAAGAAACGCAGGCAAGAATTTTTCATGGTTGGTGAAAGTATTGAAAAAATGGAAAGAAGCAGCTCTGCTTTTGACCGCACTTGGAATTGTCATGTTCATTCGGGAAATAAGCGGTATCGGCTGCCCGATCCGGTGGCTGACCGGTATCAGCTGTGCTGGTTGCGGAATGACAAGAGCCATACTTTACGCGGTCTGCTTCCAGTTTGACAAAGCATTTTATTATCACCCATTATTCTGGGTGCTGCCTTTTGGAGGATTTTATTTTCTCTATCGGGAAAAAATCCCCACAAAATTTCAAAAAAGCATAGAATGGATAACCGTCATCTGTTTCGGAGCCGTTTATCTGACGCGTCTGTTTTTTTCAGATCACCAGGTCGTCGCCTTCGATATGGAAAAGGGGCTGATGATCCGGTTATGGAATTTTTTTACCTGAGTCGAAGGAGGATATAGATATGAAAGTCAAAGAAGATCGAAGTCTGGTAATGTATATACTGCTGTCTATTGTCACCTGTGGAATTTACAGCTATTATTTTCTGTATTCCATAGCACAGGATGCCAATGTGGTGTGTGCTGATGATGGAAAGAAAACGTCAGGACTGGCTGCATTTATCCTGTTATCCATTGTGACATGCGGCATCTATGCATGGATCTGGTATTACAACCTTGGAAACAGACTGTCTGAAAATGCTCCCAAGTATGGGCTGAATTTTTCAGAGAATGGAACCACCGTACTGATGTGGATGATTTTCGGCTCATTTTTGTGTGGGATCGGCCCCTTCATCGCAATGAATATTCTAATCACCAACATGAACGCTCTGGCGCATGCCTACAACGAAGGCCAGGGACGTTAAAAGTCTGCAAGTCCCGCCGCCTGCTGTAATGGGATTGTGATGAAAAGGAAAACCAGCCAGCTGAAAAATGCAAAAAAGAAGATTACTTCATTGAAACAGACAGGACAGGCCGGAATGCTGATGAATCTGCATTCCGGCCTGTTTTTCTCTCTGAACCTCATCCCATTCCTCAATGGGAAATACTTCCGCGCTGTGGCGTCTCTGGATCCCATGAGCGTTGACGATAATGTCCAGATCGCCTCCCAGCTTCTCAACGCACGCTGCAAAGCCCTCATACACGCCTTCTCTCTTTGCAAAATCCGCCTTGACACCGTGGCAGTGAAAGCCTCTGTTTACGAAACTTTCTGCCACCTTTTGTACTTTGTCGGAAGTGCCCACGATGACAACCTCGCAGCCTGCCTCCATCAGTCCCTCTGCCATGCCGTATCCAAGACCTCTGGTTCCGCCGGTCACAATCGCTTTTTTCCCTTGAAATATAACGACAGCCTGGACAGTGAGGAAGACGGACCGGGAAAGAGAAAATTCAACTACATCTATATTCCCGAATATCAGAGAGATTTTACATGGGACGAGGACCGTCAGTCAAAACTGATCGAATCCATTGTCCTTGGCCTGCCCATACCCTTTATCTTTGTTGCAGAAAATAAAGACAGTTCCTGGGAGATTGTAGACGGCTCTCAGAGAATACGAACCATCCATTCTTTTTTAAACGGAGCGCTGACTCTCCGGAATCTGAAATCCATTACGTCTTTAAACGGTTATCGATTTGACGAGCTGGATGAGACTCGAAAAGGTAAGATCCTGAATACGGCTCTTCGTATCATCGTGCTTTCAGAAGAAACCACCAACGATGTAAAAACAGACATGTTTGAGCGTATTAACCGCGGCAGCGATCTTCTCAAACCCATGGAAAAACGCAAAGGAAGCAATCCCGGCAAGTTTACTGATTTTATTTACCGGTTCTGCAAAGAAAATAAAGCGTACAGGCAGCTGGTCAAACTGGATAAGTGGCTCGCAAAGCGGAGCGAATACGAAGAACTTCTGCTGAGATTTTATGCTCTCAGCGACACACAAGTCTACAATAAAGGAATCAATTATGGAATTACCTCATTCATAGATGAGTACTTAATCAGAAAAAACAAAGAATGGGGGAATTTATCGGAAGATGCTCTTCACACCCAGATTCAGGACTACACCAGCCGTATGAATCTGGTCATTCGCTATGTGGAAGCAAATTTTCCCTATGGTTTCCGCCACAGCCCGAATCCTCAGACAAAACGTTCTGTTTTTGAGGCAGTCTCTGTAGGCGTATGGCTTGCTCTGAAGGATCAAAAAGAACTGCCTGAACTGAACAAAGAAAAGGTGCGTTCTTTTATCAGTTCTTCCGATTTCAAACAATATACGCATGTAGCAAATGAGCTTCATAAAAAGCAGAAACTGTATGGACGTATTCACGCAGTCTACAGACTTGTAACCGGGCAGGAGGTGCTCTGATATGTTCGCTGCGGAACTGTCAATCCGAAAACAGGAAGCCCGGAACTATGCAAATTTTATTTATTTTCTGGAAAGCGGCGAACATTTTTCAAATACAACTGAGTTTTCTTTTGACAAGATCATGATCAAAACGACCATAAAAGCCAGTATCATCATACTTCTTTATAACGCGATTGAATCTACCATAACAAAATGTCTGCATAAAATACATGAAATGCTGAAAGCAAACCACCTGCGCTATGACCAGTGTAATGAACAGTTGAAAAAGACCATCATGGTTTACTATAAATATGTAGAAAGCAAATGCGAGAACACCCACGAATCGGTCATATATTCCATGGCTGCTATGGATTTCGTCCGTGGTGTTGCCACATTTTCCCTTTCCTATGACGAGATGTCCAGACATTACCCGCTTTACAGCGGAAATCTGGACTCAATGGCTATTAAAAAAATATTTGAAAAATACGGCATTTCATTCGGCAAAAGGACATCCGAACTCCAGACCATCAAAACACTGCGAAACAAGCTTGCACACGGGGAGGCTTCTTTTGAAGAAGTGGGACGGGAAATTTCAAGCCAGCAGATTGGAATCATGATCGAAAAGACCTTTGAATATCTGGAAAAGTCCACTCAGAAAGTGAAAGAATATCTGAAACCGGCTTCACTGTAACATTGCTGTGCAGGGACAGACCGTTGCCGGTCCACCATCCGGCAGACTGCTCCACTGCACAGCAATGTCATGGAAAAAATTCAGTGACCCGACTTATCCCTGTTCAGCCATACAATATATTCCAGGACATTCCAGTCCGGATCTGCAAAATAGATCCATTGTTCCGAACCGGCGATCTCGTTGGGGCCTTCCAGTATCTGAATCCCGTGTTTCTTCAGTCTGTCAATCACCTCATCCATGTCTTCCGCCTCAAAACACAGATGTGGACAATAGGGACGTTTTGGACGGACCGGATGATAGGGTACACCAGTTGTTTCAATCAGCTCCAGGCGTGCGCCGTGATATTCCAGAAATACTCCCCTTTCCCCAAACGCTTCCGAATCGACGGTGAATAACTGTTGAAACCCCAGTTTCTCCGTATAAAACCGAACTGCTTCCTCAAGATTGCTTACACGAAATGCGCCATGATCGTATGCCATAATCTGTTCTCCTTCTTAATCAACTCACTGTCATTCAGATCTGCTGTATCAGGACCAGCACAACCGTGTACCGTCTGTGGCTTTCCATTCCTGAAACAGCTGTTTCTTTCTGCCCCTGCAAACGCCTGCCGGACTGTTTTATCCTGCGGCTTCTGTAATATACTGAAGTATGCAGGAAACATCCTTTGCTTCCGTAAACGTCAGTTCAATCCCTTCCTCTGGCATCTCCATGGTCCGGAACAGGGCAGATGCCAGACGATCGTGTTTCAGGTCGCACAGACTTCCGTCTGCCAGACGAAGATAAACATCGCCTCTGCTCTCTGCAACCCGGTTCATAAACCGTTCTGTGTTCATACGATAGATTTTCATCCTGATACCTCCATCTCCTGTGTTGCATTTTTCTTTTCCTGATGATATGATCATACCATCAAAAAAAGAAAAGTGTTAGGAATATTCCGGTTATTTTCTGGTAAAATACCGTCAAATATGAAAGGAGGAATTGCTGTGCTTTCTGACTGCAGCAGCTTTTGCGTGGATCAGAGCAATCAGGAACAGCAAAAACATGGGACTGCCGCATTCCCCGCCGCCTGCTATCTGGATGATCTGGAACAAAGCAGTGTCTCCTGGCACTGGCACGAAGAACTGGAAGTCATCGTCGTAGCCGAGGGAGAAGCCCTGGTTGTTGTGGGTACCAGAACCTATATTGTCCGTGCCGGAGACGGTCTTCTTATCAGTACCGGTACACTCCACAGCTGCCAGGCAGAACCGGGGAGTGGCTGCCGGCTCCATTCTCTGGTATTCCATCCCCGTCTGGTAGGCGGAAGCATGGAAAGTATCTTCTATCAGAAATATGTACTGCCAGTGACGGAGAACCTTGCCGGAGATGGTATCTTTTTCCATATGGATATGCCCTGGCAGGCAGAAGCACTGCTGGCGGCAGAAGCTGCATGGCAGGCCGGCGTACAGGAACCTGCCTGTTATGAACTCCGGATGCGAAGCTGTCTGTCTGAACTGCTGGCGGCGGTCTGCGCACATTTGCCTGCAAACCGGACAGCCCCGAATGCCAAATCCCTGCGAAAAGAAAAACGGATCAAACAGATGCTCCGGTTTATTCAGGAACATTATGCCGAAGAACTGAATACTGCTTCCATCGCAGCTGCTGCTTCCATCAGTGAAAGCGAATGCCTGCGCTGCTTCCATGCGGTCATTAAAACAACCCCCATCCAATACCTGAGGGAATACCGGATGGAACGTGCCGCCCGGTTTTTATCTGAAGGATCAGACCATATCACAGAAATCGCCGCCCGATGCGGCTTTCAGGATGTAAGCTATTTTACAAAAACCTTCCGACGCCTCAAAGGATGTACTCCGAAGGAATACCGGCAGACCCATCCTCCCGCAGCCCGTCCGCCGCACCTTTTGACGGAGCCGTTGAATGCTGACCGGAAAGTCTTAGCAAAAGCTTAACCCCTCATTTTATTGACAAACGCGCTGTTTTTCCATTATAGTTATTTTAGTTTACATAACGGTATTTCCAGGGTGCTTCTCCCTGCAATACGGAATTTCAACAGAAAGGCGTTCAATTTGAGAAAACAGCTGAGAGAAAAAATCTTTGAATCGCTTGCATCTGTTCTGCCCATCACTGCCATCGTGCTGGTCTTAAGCATTACCGTGGCGCCTGTGGCTACTGGAACGCTGGTGCTCTTTTTATTCGGTGCCCTCCTTCTGATCTTCGGTATGGGCGTCTTCACTCTGGGCGCAGATCTGGCCATGACCCCCATGGGCGAGGGCATGGGCATCGAGATGAGCAAGTCCCAAAAAGTCATCTGGCCCATCCTTATCAGCTTTGTCTTTGGCGTCATTATCACCATGGCAGAACCGGACCTTCAGGTACTGGCAGAACAGGTACCCTCCATCCCTAACATGGTCATCATCCTGTCGGTTGCGGCAGGTGTGGGGATCTTTATGATGCTGGCCATCGCCATGGGAGCCTGTGTGGCGGCAGGAGGCGATATTCTGACGGATGCCTTCGGCGTGGTTGCCATGGTCGCCATGACACCCCTCGTGACCATCCAGACTCTTGGACTTGTGAGTGAACTCCGCCGACACGCGAGAAGCAGATATCTGAAGACACAGTTTGAACAGATCGAAGATACAGTTCTGTATTTTGACGACTGACACAGAAAGCAGGTGTATTTACATACTTATGGAAGGAAAAGCAGAACGTCCGAAGCTTATGGTCTCCATCGTGGAGCGCAGCAAAGGAAAGGACATTATAAAACTCTACGACCGGGAAGGGGTAACCTTTCACTATCAGACGGTCGGACGCGGTACTGCCACCTCTGAAATTATGGATATCCTGGGACTGGAGTCCCGGGACAAAGATATCATCTTAAGTCTGGCCGCCGCATCTCTCATTGACCAGCTCGCATACCGGATGAGCAACGAGCTTCGAGGCAGTGTGGATACCAAGGGAATCTTTTTTGATCTGCCTCTGACCGGCATGAGCAACATGATCGCCGCTGCCTTTGGCATTCCCCTTCAGGCTTCTAAAAAAGAGCCTGCTCCCCGGCTCACTGACACCCTGCTGGAAAAGGCATTTCCCACCCGGCAGGAAGACACAGGAAAGGAAGAACCATCCATGTCCTCTGAGAACAGCCACACCCTGATCCTTATCAGCGTCAATCAGGGTTACACCAAAAACGTACTGGATACTGCCAGAAATCTGGGCGCGCGAGGCGGCACAATCCTCCGGGCCAGATGGAGCGGTGTGAAAGCACTGGAAACCTATCATGGTATCTCTCTTCAGACCGAGAAGGAAATCGTCATCATCATTGTCCCCAATGAACTGCGCAACCGGATCATGGATGCCGTCAACGAAAAACACGGACTGAAGACGGAGGCTCAGGCCATCGTCTGCAGCATGAAGGTGGATCATTTTGCACCGATCTGAGCATTCAGACTGTCAGAAACGGCAGTCCGAATGTTTTTTCTGTTAAATTTCTCCGGCTGCACCGGTTCTTCCATAACACAGGTGTCAAGTGTGACGGGAAATGAGGCTCTTTCTTCATGAAAACCCGAACCATATATTTACAGTTTCTCTGTACATATGGTAAAGTAAAAAGCAAAAAGGAATCTGAACAAATGAGAAAGAAGAAAAAACATAAACGTATCTGGAGTCTTATGCTGGCTGTCAGCCTGCTGCTCACCGCCTGCGGATCATCCGCAGAGCCTTCCGAAGAGACCACCGCTGAAGCCTCTGTCATGCAGCTGATGAAGGCCGAAGGATCTGTTGGTGTACTGGATGACGGCGGAAAAGGCATCTCCATTATGGAACGCATGAATCTCTACAGCGGCTATCAAATCGGAACAGAAAACGAAAGCTATGCCTGGATCAATCTGGATCATGTAAAACTGATCAAAATGGATGAGAGCAGCGATGCCGAACTCCAGAAAAACGGAAAAAATCTGGAACTTCAGGTCCGTTCCGGAAGCCTGTTTTTTCATGTTACAGAACCGCTTGAGGAAGATGAGACACTGAATATCCGTACTTCCACCATGACCGTCGGGATCCGCGGGACCTGCGGATGGGTTCACGTACTGGATGAATCGCATATGCAGGTCTACCTTCTGGAAGGAAGTGTACACTGTGAAGTTACAGAACCAGAATCCGGTCAAAGTGCTTCCGCCGAAGTTGCCGCCGGTGAAATGGCCGATCTGTTTCTTTATCCCCCGGAACACGGCGAAACCCGATGCGAAATCCTGAAAAAACCATTTTCCAGATCTGAGATTCCCGCTTTTGTACTGGAGGAAGTAGACCTTGACGCTCTGGGAACGGATCTGGCCGATGAACGTACCGGTGAAGGTGAAGTGCTGGTACCCGTCTTTGAATCTTCGGAATATGAGGGGTACGGATCCGCACAGGGCGGTGTAATTCCTGCACTGAAAGAAGGCATGTGGGGAGCTGTCAATTATCAGAACGAGGTCATTGTACCATTCGAGCACACAGGTTTTCAGGCACCGGACGAACAGGGAAATTTTGTACTCGTTGACACTACAATAACAGAACAGACCAGCGACTTTTTGGGCCAGCAGCAAACTTGGGAGGAAAAGCAGTCCTCCTACACACTGTTTGATTCTCAGGGAAACATCCTGTATGAAGGGGAACATCAGGTTCGGGCATCCGGCGGCATGTACATCCTTCTGAAACAGGGAGATGAGACCGATGCGATTGAATACTACAGGTTGGACGGAACACTGGTAAACACTTTCCCGGAAAATTCGTTCTGCTCAAGGATTAACGGCTTTTATGACGGAATCTCCATGGTCTATCACAGTTCCAGTGACAACAGTACCTGGCTCGGAGGCCAGGAGGCAGGATACTCCTATGGAACAGGAACTTTCCAGGTGGGCGAAGTGGACCGCAGCGGCAATGTAACATGGTACGAGGATCCCATGTATGCGGAATATCTGAATGAAAATGAGCAGATCTATCAGGAAGCACTTGAATGGGAACGTTCCCACAGCAGTTCCGATATGACAGCTGGTGCCAGCACCTATTTACCCAGAATTCCTTTAAGTACTGTCAATCATGGCTATTATCCTGCCGGGAATCCTAACGCAGAGACCGGATGGATCGCCATGTGCAGCGATCAGTATGAGTTTGTGAGTGAATGCGACCTCTATGCTCTTCAACCGGACAGGGAACAGGGCTTTGTTCGATCCGAAGCCTTTTACGATGAAACGAACAGTTACCGGAGCTTTTATCATGATGGAGCCTATTTTTACAATTATGGTCCCAACATGGTATGGGTCCTGGGAGAACAGGATGTATTAGTGGATTTCTCCCGGTATCCCGGCATGACCTCCGAGACAGTGGATAACCGGATCGTGAAAGCGGTCTACGACCGGATTTTCATGGATAACGAGAACTACTGGCTTGTTCAGAATGGAGAACAGTGGGGATTTATCGACCACGATGGAAAGGAAACCGCCTGGTTTGAGGACGCCTCACGCTTTTATCAGAACCATGCTCTGATCCTTGAGAACGGAATCGCCTACCTGATCAATGAAAATTTTGAGAAGGTACAGGAACTCGGCGAGGCAGACTCCGTCGGTACGTACGGCGAGCTGTTTTCCCTGACCAGCGGTGATACCTGCCGGTTTTATCAGTTTGGTCAGCCGTAAATCAGGAAGCCAGGAAAATTTTCTGTCTTATTTTGTCAGGACATGGGGTATCATGGAAAAACGAACCTGTCTGATGAGGCACTCTATAGAACTTACATTTGGAGAACAGATCATCCTTGCCCCCACTGAACTGCGCAACCGGATCATGGATGCCGCCAACGAAAAACATGGACTTAAGACGGAGGCTCAGGCCAGCGTCTGCAGCCTGAAGGTGGATCATTTTGCACCGTTCTGAGCATTCAGACTGTCAGAAATGGCAGTCTGAATGTTTTTTTGTTAAATTTCTCCGGCTGCACCGGATGTTCCATCACAGAGGTGTAAAGTACGACAGGATATACCGCTCTTTTTTCCGAAACCAGAACCATATATTTACACTTCTTTCTTCTTATTTTATGCTGCCTCTGCGGATTGTTTTCCTGTCCGCTTCCGGAGCAGGACGGATATTCATTTACCAGAATATAAGAATTTTCTTCAAAGACAGAGCTCATATACCCGTTTCCTATAGCAACATATATCATATAAGTATTTGCCCTGTTTACCACAATGCGATAAAATAGAAGAAAAAACAGAACAAGGAGAGATACGACATGCAGACAAAAAAACTTGGTTTTGGCCTGATGCGCCTGCCTTTGACCGACAGGACCGACGCCGGCGCCATTGATGTGGAGCAGGTAAAGCGGATGGTGGACACCTTTCTGGAGAGAGGTTTTACCTACTTTGACACCGCCTGGATGTACTGCGGTTTTCACAGCGAACAGGTTGCAAAAACTGCGCTGGTAGACCGTCATCCCAGAGACAGTTACACGCTGGCCACAAAGCTCCATGCCGGTTTTATCAATTCTCTGGAAGACAGAGATTTGATCTTTAACGCACAGCTGGAAAAGACCGGCGTTACATACTTCGATTATTATCTGCTTCACGGCATCGAAGCTGCCATGCTGCCCAAGTATGAACAGTTTGACTGCTTTCAATGGCTTCTTGACAAAAAGGAAAAAGGACTTGTAAAACATGCGGGATTTTCCTTCCATGACAGCGCCCAGCTGCTGGACGAGATTCTTACAAAGCATCCGGAGATGGAATTTGTACAGCTCCAGATCAACTATCTGGACTGGGAGAGCGAATGGATCCAAGCCAGAAAATGCTATGAAATCGCTGTAAAACACGGAAAACCGGTCATCGTCATGGAACCGGTCAAGGGAGGTACGCTGGCAAAGGTTCCGGAAGAAGCCGAAAAACTGTTCCGGGAATCCGCTCCTCATATGTCGGTGCCCAGCTGGGCGATCCGGTTTGCGGCGTCCCTTGACAACGTCATGATGGTGCTTTCCGGCATGAGCAGCCTGGAACAGCTGGAAGACAATCTGAGTTATATGGAGCACTTCCAGCCGCTTACGGAAGAGGAAAAGAAACTGACCGGCAAAGTGGCGGATATCATCAATGCGCAGATCGCTGTTCCCTGTACCGGATGCTCCTACTGTACCGAAGGATGTCCGCAGAAGATCGCCATTCCGCAGTATTTCTCCTTATACAACGAAGATATGAGAGAAAATCTGGAGGAAAAGGGATGGACCATCAATTTTACCCAGTACGAGATCCTGACCGGCAAATTCGGGAAAGCAAAGGACTGTGTGGAATGCGGCCAGTGCGAAAGCGTATGTCCGCAGCATCTGCCCATCATGGAAAAGCTGAAGGATGTGTCGGCGCATTTTGACCATTAAGCCTGCATGGACAACATTTTACGTAAATATGGGAGACAGACAAATGCGTTGTCTGTCTCCCGTTTTCGGGTCTGGCCTGTTCCTTATATTATACCCTTCTAACCATATGTCCAACAAGAAAATTCTTCTGAATGGGTATCTTCTGAATTTGTATATGGAATCCCGGAACAGACCTGTTCCCTGTTGATTTCAGATGTGTTTATTCTAACATATTCTGTTCTTTTATGCGAACATATTTCCGAAAAACCGTCTTCTGCCCGATATCCGGACAGAAGACGGCGCTCTTTACCGATGACATCCATGATGTCTGCCGGCGCTTCGTCTGGTAACGGTCACACAGGTGCCGTCACAATAATCGCCTTCATGGTCATAACCGCAGTACTCACACCCGTCATGGGTATGCCGTCCTGTTTCTGTGCATCCTTCCACCGTACAGACCGGACAGCCGGTATCCGCCGCGGACTGTCTGTGATGTCCGCGGTGCCCATGAGCAGAAACCGGCATAGCCAGAAGGACCGCCAGAAGAGCGGCGGTCATGGCCGCAGCAAACCGTCTGCGAACATGCATGCTTCTCCCCTCCTTTCCCCTCTCCGGACAGACGCTCCTGCATCTGATGTGCACAAAAGCACCATATCCCGGAGGAACTGCTGTAAGAACAGTATAGCACAGAGAAATGTGCGAAACAAGCAGTCTGTCCGTTCAGGAAAGCCTGTTATGAAAACATGTTTTTTACATACTCCCGCATCTCTTCGCGGGAAGAAACATGCTTCGCCCCATTGATGATGGCATTCTGCTCCGCTTCCGAAAGATGACTGAAGCGGATGAGCAGATCCGCATGCTGCGCAAGCTCCATCGTAAAGCCAATAGGCAGTTCTCTCTTTTTCAGCATTTTATCACCCCGGTGAAAGGATGTGCAGGGCAGAACAAAATTATGCGCGGTGTTCATTTTCATCTTGACATACATACCTTTGGTATGTTAATATCAATACATACCGTTGGTATGCAAAAAGAAGGGAGGATTCCATGGCAAGAAACAGACACCCGGAGGAAACGGTCAATTTAATACTGGATGCGGCTTTCCGCCTGTTTTTGGAAAAGGGCTATGAGCACACCTCCATCCAGGATATCATCGGTCAGCTGGGCGGTCTCAGCAAAGGGGCGATCTATCATCATTTCAAGTCCAAGGAAGACATTCTGATCGCCGTCACGGACCGGATGACCGCCGCTTCCAATCAGATGCTTGCTGACATCCGGGACCGGAAGGACCTGACTGGCAAAGAAAAGCTGAAGACCATCTTCCGGGAATCCATCCGCCGGCCGGTGCAGAACGATATTTTTACAGCTGCGCCCCGTTTTTGCGACAGCCCCAGACTGCTTTTCAGCCTGATGCAGGACACCATCCAGAACGCAGCGCCCAATTACATCCTGCCGATCATCCGACAGGGCATGGCCGACGGTTCCATTCAGACAGAATATCCGGAACAGTTAAGCGAACTGATTCTGCTGGCGGCAAATGTCTGGCTGAACCCCATGATCTTTGACAGTTCCGTCGAAGAATCCTGCCGGAAATTCATGGTTTTCCGCCAGATGCTTCAGGGCTTCGGTCTGGACATTGTAGATCAGGAGATGCTGGACCGGCTTCAGGAACTGACCGCCATCTATCAGAAAAACAAGTGATAACATCCATTATGCCAGAAAGAAACATCTGCCCCGCATCACGGGCAGATTTCTTTCAATCATATACATACCGTCGTGCGGTATGAAAAGGAGGAAATATGAACAAAGTCATTGACATGAATGCGGTAGAAAAAAACTACGGTCCTGTACCCGTGATTCAGAGCTGCAGTTTCCGGATTTCAGAAGGAGAGAGCTGCGGACTTCCGGGCGTCAGCGGGGCCGGAAAGACCACGCTGATGAAGCTGATCCTGGGGCTGCGGAAGGCCGCCGTCTTTTTGAGTATTACCGGTCTGATCCTGCGGATCATGGCAGATCATGTAAAACAAATGGAGGTTTAAATCATGAAACATAAACTTTTTACCAGAGATTTTACTCTGGTGGTCATCGGGCAGGTCATTTCTCTGTTCGGTAATGCAGCCGTCCGGTTTGCACTGCCCCTCTATCTGCTGAATCTGACCGGTTCTTCCGCACTTTACGGGACCGTGACCGCCTGCGCGTTCCTGCCTCCCATCCTTCTGTCCCCCATAGGCGGCATGATCGCAGACCGGGTCAATAAAAGAAATATCATGGTGGCGCTGGATTTTCTGACTGCGGCGGTGATCCTGCTCTTTTCCCTGCTCATGGATGTCTGCAGCCTTGTGCCTCTCCTGACCGTCACGCTGATGCTTCTGTATGGTATTGCAGGAGCCTATCAGCCCTCTGTCCAGGCGAGCATTCCGGCTCTGGTATGTCCTGAGCAGACCATGGCTGCCAATTCCGTCATCAATACCATCAGCTCTTTTTCGTCGCTGACAGGTCCTGTACTCGGCGGCCTGTTATACAGTGCCTGCGGATTAAAGCCCGTACTTCTGGTCTGTATGATCTGCTTTTTCCTGTCGGCGGTCATGGAGCTTTTTATCCGGATTCCGTACAGGAAGCAGACTCCGGACGGCGGGATCCGGCAAACCATTCAGCGTGATTTTTCCGAAAGCATCCATTTTCTGCGAACAAAAAAACCGGTCATCGGAAAAGGAATGCTTGTGGTCTGCGGGATCAATCTGTTTCTGTCCGCCATGCTTCTTGTGGCAATGCCCTGGCTTATCACAGAGGTCCTGGATCTGGAACCGGCGCTGGCCAACCGGCTGTATGGCTTTGCGCAAGGAGCGCTGGCAGCCGGGGGACTGGTCGGCGGAATCGGCGCCGGCATCTTTGCAGACCGGCTGGATGTCCGAAAATCCGCCCAAATTCTGACCGCCTGCGCGCTGTGCGTCTTCCCCATGGGGCTTACGCTCCTTCTGTCAGACTCCGGAATTCTGAATTATCTGGTGCTGACGGTATGCTGCTTCCTCATTATGGTATTCTCCACGGTCTTTACCGTGCAGATGATGTCCATGATCCAGACAGAGACACCGCCGCATCTTACGGGAAAGGTGATCGCTGTAACCCTCACCTTTTCCATGTGTTCCCAGCCGCTGGGCAATACACTGTACGGTATTCTCTTTGAAGCGTGCAGAGGGTTCGAATCTCTGGTTGTACTCTTTTCCGGGACCGTTTCCCTGATGATTGCGGTAAAAGCGCGGAAGGTGTTTCGATTCATCTGAAAAATCTGTAAGTTTCTTTCTGCCTGTGCCTTCCCTGTACAGGCAGTTCTTTTTTGCTGTTTCTTTCCCTGGAACTTTCCCCATTTTTATTGACTTTTTCAGCAGTCTCCACATATAATATAGGTGATCACTGCTTCCCCACCTCTCATGGATGTGTCCAACCGGGAGCCTGTTTATTCTGCATATTGCTGTATTGTTCGTACAGAGTTTTATCACATGGAAAAAAATATTGTCATATCAGCCACCCAGTTAAAAAATACAAAGACTTCATATCAATGTCTATGTAAGCTATGTTATGATTTTTCTGTTCTGAATGATGTGAAAGTGAATGTGAATTTTGTAGATGTGACTTTTATTGCCGGAAATTTCTTCTCCATTATCGGCTGTATTTTCAGCACTTTTTCGGTCAATAATAATTTAAAGATTTATATAAAAAATCTTCGCCCGGAAATTGCTCAGGTTATGGTCAAAAATGGATTCAGCAGATACTTCCGCAATATAAAATCAAAAGAGCAACCGGATGACTCGGTAATCCCTTACCAGATTTTTAACAATCATGAAATTGATCTTTTTAAAGAACACATAACCATCCACCTGCTTCAACATCATGGTATGCCTCAAATGTCTGTACCTTTAAAAAACCGCATTACAGATAACTTACTGGAAATATTCGGAAATGTTCGCGACCATTCTGTTCATTCGCTGGTTTACTCCTGCGGACAATATTTTCACCGTAATAAAATGCTGAGATTTTCCATTGTTGATATTGGTACAACGATTCGCAAAAATGTAGAAGATTTTTTTCACGAATTTGGAAAAACTTTCTCCGGAAACGCTTTACAGTGGGCTATGGTAAGAGGACACAGCACTCGCCGCACACCTGAACCAGGAGGACTGGGGTTCAGTCTGATCCTCGAATTTATAAAATTAAATCAGGGCATGTTTTCTTTAATTTCCGGTTCTGAAGGATTTGAATATAAACTCGGAAAAGAAACTTACTTCGATCTTCCCTTTCCTTTTTCCGGCACGATCGTTACCATGTCATTTTATCTGGGAGATCATTCCTCGTACCGTTTAAAATCCGAAATGCGGAGAAAATTAGTATTTTAGGAGGGCATTATGGAACAAGTATTACATGTATCAGAGAATCTGGGAACGACTACAGCTCTCACAAGAGAACAGGGCCAGATTATCTATGAAAAAATCTGTAGTCTTATCGATGCAGGCCATATGGTATCACTTGATTTCTCAGATATTGAAAGTATCTTATCACCATTTTTAAATGTCGCTGTCGGAAAATTATATAACAAATATTCCAGTGATACACTGAATAAGAATCTGAATATTACGGGGATTTCGGATGAACAATACAATATATTTGAAATTGTTATCTCCAATGCGAAAAGCTATTATAAAGATGCTCAGTCCTTTGACAGAGCTGTAACAGACGGGTGCGACCTATGATGAAACGCAGAATCAGGCATCTGTCTGAACATACACCGCAAAAATGCGATTTCTTCTTATTGGATACCAATATTTTAATCAAACTGTTTTTTCCCGTCGGATTTGATAACAGGAATAAGCCTTATGAAGATTATTATAAAAAACTTCTTTCATCAAAATGCACCCTGGTTTTGACTTCCGTTCAGGTGTCGGAATTTATCAATCGCTGCATACGCATACAACATAATCTTTATATTACAGAACATCCTGACGCCTGCGATTTTAAAAAAGATTACAGAATTACAGAAAACTATGCAATAAGTATGAAAGCCATTTTGGAAATACTTAAATCCAATATATTGACCAGGTTTACAATTATGAATGACGATTTTTCCAGTATAGATCTGAATCAGATAATCAACTATAATTTTTCTTTTGATTTTAACGACGCATTTCTGGCCTCTTTTGCAAAATTACATAATTATATGATTCTAACAGACGACAAAGATTTCTCCAGTTATACCTCCGGTCCCGATATTATCACAAATAATAAAGCTTTGTTAATGTTTTCATAACATTTTACAAGAAGAAGTAACCTCTCTTCTCACATAAACGCACACCTTCCGGCAGTGTCCTTCTGCGTCCGTCCTGCCCTCATGCAGCCCTTCCTGCCGAAAGCCGCAGACTTCAAACAGTCTGCGGGACGCCGTATTGTCTTCCAGAATATGCGAGCAGATACAGTTCAGATGAAGTTCCTGAAAAGCCCAGGAAATCAGCGTCTCTACCGCATCCCGTCCATAGCCTCTGCCCCGGAACATTCTCAAAATCTTGATCTGGATCTGTGCCGTTTTGTTACCGGTATCTATATCTGAGAGCATGATAATTCCCAGCCCCTCCTCCGGTTTTTCCCGAGCCGCAATGATCCGGCGCAGACCGTCGGAAGGCACCGGCAGAAGGCAGGAACGGTACGCCGGATGCATACCGGCTGACAGGCTTTGATACCCCTTTGTCACCTTGACGATCTCCGGATCCCGGCTTAAGTTCAGGAGCATCCCCAGATCCGGTCTCTTTGCTGCCCGGAGGATTACTTTACCGCCTGTAATGCTCATATGTTCTTCCATTTATCCCACTCCCGCATCTGTTATCACCGTCTCTGAATACGGATTACAGATAATAACATAGCAGAAAACGACTGCTTTTGCAATCATCCGGTCCTCCCTCCTCCATACCACACCGGATTGCCTGTCCAAAAGGAGCATCTTCCTGCATCGAAGCGTCCGGAAAGAACCACACAGCAGCGGAAAAACCGCTTCCGTTTTTGATCTCATTATGATATAATTCCATTACAAGAGAGACTCCACAGAATCTGCGGATCTCAATATCAATAATTATGGGGAGAATCAACTATGAAACAGAAAATCAGCTTTTTTATGTCCATGATTTTATGCTTCTGCATGCTCTGGGGAAGCGGCACATCGGTCAAAGCGGCGCAGACACAGCTTACCAGTCTGACGTTCGATGCGGATTATTATTACAATACCTATCCGGATCTGCAGGCTGCCTTTGGTCATGACTACAACCAGTTATACCGTCATTATCTGGACTCCGGTCTGGCGGAAGGACGGTCCGGCAGCGCAGAATTCAACTGTCTGGTATACCGGAACAATTACCCCGATCTGCAGGCGTCTTTCGGGGATGATTACCGTGCCTACTGTGTTCATTACGAGACTTATGGAAAAGCGGAAGGACGAAGCGCGACAGGAGACGGCATGGGGCTGTCAGCTCCGGCAGAAGCTCCCGTCAGCACGCCTCTGGGGAGTTATACAACTGCCTACAGCGCCGGTTCTTCACGGGCAACCAATATCGCGCTTGCGGTATCCAGAATCAACGGCGTGGTGGTCCAGCCCGGCGAAAGCTTCTCTTTCAGCACTGCCATTCTGCCGAGAACTTCTGCCAACGGATATGTGGAAGCGCCTACCATTGTGAATAAGAAATACGTTCCCGGAATTGGCGGGGGCATCTGTCAGGTTTCCTCTACGCTGTACGCTGCCATGTTAACCGCCGGTCTGCCCGCTACCGAGCGTCATCCTCATTCTCTGCAGGTTGCTTATATTCCGGAAGGAATGGATGCGACGATCTCCGGCACTGCACTGGATCTTAGATTCACCAATATCTTTGCAGAGCCCCTTCAGATCCAGGCAGCTGCAGATCAGGGTACGCTGACGATATCCCTGTACAGACTGTAAGCAGCAAAAATCCCGCTGCCAGATAAACAATGGCTGAATAAAAGCAGAAGGCGCTGTCACCGGAAAGGGACAGCGCCTTAAGTTTATGCTGCTTCTCCAGGAAGGGCCCCTGAACGATCATTCAGAAAATTTCCGAATCGACAGAAAACCTCATGTCTGTATCCCCCCTATCATATTCCTGTCAGACCGCCAGCACCCCTCTTTTCGGCGCAATGTCTATCAGAACCTCCGTTCCCGCGTTAAATTCAACGGCATCCTTTTCCATTCCGTCGGAAAAGACCACGCCGTTTTCCGGCATCTGGGACAGAATCCGAAAGGAGTCCCGCTCTGCAAGCCTTCCATATACAATATCCGCCCGGGTCCTGCGGCTGGGAAATGGTTCCCGGACCACAAAGGTCAGCACTCTCTCCTCCCATGACGGACCCCGGTCTGAAAGGCGCATGCCCCCGAAACACTCTGCGATCCCGGAAGCCTGAGCCATGACGGACCGGTACCATCCGCTGGAGCCAAGACCTGTGGAAATGATGATCCCGCTGGAGGACTGATTTTCCTTCCGCCCATTCCAGGCGATCTCATATCGGGCAGATACATGCGTCCTCTGGCCCACAAACAGATCGTTGACCGCCAGCATCGTCTGACCGTCCCGGGTCCTGGCCCTGGCCATGGTAATCTCCCGAAAGCTGCCGGAGCCCTTCAGCGTCCTTTGAAGAACGCGTTCTGAATCGCCTGCCTCGAACGGAAGCAGAACCCCGTCCCATCTGGCAGGTTCGGGATTGATGCCAATCAGCGGCTGACCGTCCAGATATTTGAGGATATTGGCCACCAGCCCGTCCTGCCCCACAGCAATCACGATATCCTGCGGACCAAAGATCATGTTCGGAAGAAAGTCCCGGTCGATCTTCTGAATCCGTGCATATTTTTCCGCTGCCTGCATCACCGAAGACACAGCCTTTCGGTATGCCTCCTCTTCTTTGATATAGTCTGAAAAATCCGCGCCCAGATGCTCGATATAGAATCTGGCCTGTTCCGCTGTGTTATATTTGCGGATCAGCTCCTCCAGCCTGGTTTTTCTGGTGACCAGAACCGCCTTGTTCATTCCCCGTTCCATGATGTCCTCCTTTTTGCCGCTTCCGCTATTCCCCCGCTGCCCGTCTCTGCATCTTCCCCGGACAGCCCTTCCTCTGCAAGACGGTTTCCCGTTCTTTTCTTAAGCGTCGGTCAGCGCGCTTAACAGATCCGGCGACACGTTCAGCGTGCCGATTCTGCCGGCCTTATCGCCCATCTCCAGAAACGCCCTTGCGATCAGTGCGCGGCTGTCCATTCCGCTGATGGCCAGCGCCTTTACAATCTCTTTATCCACACCGGCAAAGGTTTTAAGAAGCGCCTCGGAATCATAGGCTCTGGCGTCGGATTTTTTCCTTTCGTTCTCCGTCTGCAGATCCACCAGTCTGCAGTTCTCTTCTTCCAGACGGATTTCATCTGCAATCCTGCGCGCATCCAGTTCCGCCTGCTTCTCCTGCACCAGCCGCTTCATCTCCATCTCCTTTTCCCGCTTTTCCTTCTGCTTTTCCGCCACACGAATCTCGGTATTCAGTTCATTTTCCTTCACGTTCCGCTCCTGCTCGATGGCCGCGTTCCTGCGCTTATAGATGGCATCGTCCTGCTGCTTCAGGATCTCCTCCCTGGCTGCCGCCTCCAGCGCCTTCCTGGTATCGCTGCGCGCCAGAACTCCCAGGATGGACACAGAGACCAGCTCCAGGCCGAAATCCCTCAGCGTCTCATCCTCCTTCATCTCTTCCCGCAGAGCTCCCGCCAGTTCGTCAGCAGATACAATCGCTTCCCGCACCGTCTTTCCGCTGATGAATTTCGTGATGCACACTTTCACCAGATTCAGCACACGTCTGGACATCTTCTGTCCGGCTTCCGTCAGGGCCGCTGCATATTCCTTCTTTCCCTTATAAGAAAAATCCACCATCCTGGACGCCCGCTCATAATCCGTAATGATATAGGAAATATCCCCCTGCACGCTGACACTCTGAAAATCCGCGGTCATCAGTTCGTCAAATGCAAACCCGGTGTCAAATGCCGTGGCCGGAATCACGGTCATGCTCGTATTCATCGTATTGTAAAAAAATGACAGTCCCAGCCCTTTCTGTACAATCTTTCCTTTCCTTACTTTCATTACATATTCTGTCGGCTCAAATTTTTTGTACGCAATTCCCATGATCGTCCTCCTTTTCTGTTATTATCTTTTTGATAATTTCATTTCCCCTATGATACTATCAAAATAATAATATGTCAAGTGATATTTTCGATCCATGAACAGATTTTCGGATCTGTTGAATGATATAACAATCCTTTGCGTTAAAAACCATGACAGGCGAAGCACGATAAATATCATATCAACTGTTATCCGCAGCTTTTGGATCGTGCTTATGTGCAGTATTATTATCCTTTCTCTATTCATTAACTTTATGTGGGAAAAGGATGATATACCGTTGCACAGAACAGACAGATGAGCAGATGAATCTGCCCGTTACCAGAGAATCTGACCCGCAGAGCCGGTCACACGCAGCCGTTCAGAGCATGCGGTGACCGGCCTCTTTGACCAGTCCGGTTTTCCCGGAGCCCCTTTTTATCAGTCTTTCCTAATACCCGTACCGCTTTCGCTTCCCGGTAAGGAACAGGAACGTAACTCCTGCCGCCAGAACCTCCGCCGCCACGATGGACATCCAGATCCCGTCCACAGCCCAGAAAAGCGGGAAGATCAGAACTGCCAGACACTGGAACACCAGCGTTCTAAGAAAAGAGACCAGGGCAGAAGTAAGCCCGTCACCAAGGGCAGTAAAAAAGGAAGATCCAAAGATCGCAAAACCGGAACACAAAAAGGAACAGGAAAAGAACCGGAATCCGCGGACCGTCAGTTCCATCAGATCCGGATCATATCCGGCAAACAGATACGACAGGGGTCTGGCCAGAAGCTGTCCGGCGGCAAACATCAGAACCGCAGACCCGCCCACCAGCAGATGACTCTTTTTCAAAAGCCCGCCCAGCTCTTTCTGATGTCCTGCTCCATAATGATAACCGATCACCGGCGCGCTGCCCACAGAATATCCGATAAACACCGCCTGAAAGATCAGGCTTACATACATAAGAACCCCGTAGGCCGCGATTCCGTCTTCCCCGGCGTATCTCATCAACTGTATATTATAAAGCATGCTGACCAGCGACATGGAGATATTGCTCATCAGCTCAGAGGAACCGTTGGTGCAGGTCCTGACCAGCGCCCTCAGATCCGGACGGCCGTTTAATCTCACCAGCTGCAGAAGGCTCTGGTTCTTCCGTCCAAAATAGAAAAGCGGTATCACGCCGCCCACAAACTGGCTGAAAGCGGTGGCTGCCGCCGCGCCTTCCATCCCCCAGTGAAATACCGCTACAAACAGCGCATCCAGAATGATATTGGCGACACCGGCCGCCACGGTCACATACAGTCCCGGCTTTGGCTTTTCCGCCGTGACAAACAGACACTGAAATTCATACTGCAGCACATAGAACGGAATCGCCGGCAGAACAATCCTTCCATACCGGACGCTGTCTTCCAGAAGCTGCCCCTCGGCTCCCATAAGAGAAGCAATAGGACGGATCCCCACAAAGCCAAATAAAGCCAGCGCCACGCCGCACACTATGGAAGTATAGACAATCAGCGAAAACAGCTCGTTGGCTTTTTCTCTTCTTCCTTCTCCCAGTGTCTTTGCGATCAGCGCGCCTCCTCCTGTACCGAACATAAAACCCGCACAGCCCAGGATCATCAAAAACGGCATGATAAAATTCACCGCCGCAAAAGGAGTCTTTCCTGCAAAATTGGATACAAAAAAACCGTCCACCACACCATAGACCGAGGTAAACACCAGCATGACGACGGACGGAAAGGTAAAGCGCAGAAGGCGCCCATACGTAAAATGATCCGATAAGCGGATCTTCATGGCATATCCCCCGCTTTCATCGTTTTTGCCTTTTCCCCAAGCGCGGTCAGAAAATGTTCCGTCAGCTCCAGATATTTCTCCACATCCGCCTCCGGCCAGGAAGCAAAGATCTCATTTTCTGCCTGCATGATCCGTTTCGCCGTCCGCTCTGCCAGCTCTCTTCCCGCTTCCGTCAGACAGACCTTCTTATGTCTGGAACCGGCAGGCTCCAGATAGATTATCCCCTCTGCCTCCAGTTTCCGGATGGCGGAATTGGCCGTCTGCTTGCTCATGCCGGAATACCGGCAGATATTCTGGAGCAGACAGCCGTCTCCCTGATCGCAGATCGTATAAAGGATGATCATCGCACTGTCTGACAGACCAAGCTTCAGAGCCATCTCATGGTAGACCGCATCCATCTCGCCCAGTAAATAATTAAAACGTTTCATAACTTTAGAATCCGGTTCTCTCATCCTGCACCTCCATATAGTACGAAATCATACCTCGCATTATAGTACGATTTCGTACCATTGTCAACCTTTGTTTTCCAAAAACCCGGGAGGAACTGCAGAAAGAACGGATTGCCTCTCTTGTGGATTTATCTTCCGGCATGGCGCAGGCAGTGGCCATCCTGTCAGCAAAAACCCGGACAGAAGGCGAAGCACGGATCCTGGAAAGCGAGATCCGCATGGATAAAGGGCACTGCGGGGACTCGGAAAGCATTGCCGGAAGAGAAGAAAAACTGTCAAAACTGCAGCAGCGGGCTGACAGCCTGACCGCAGACATTATGAAACTGGCAGAGGATACTGCGGACAGAATCAGCGAAAGCCATAAAACCGCAGAAAAAGAGCCATCCGATTATTTTCGATCGAATGGCTCTTTACCTGTCAATCTGAAGTTTCACCTTCATAATCCCCTTTCAAGATGATTTCCGGCTTATACCAGATTGTATGGATCCACGGTTCTGTTCTCATCCTCTGTTCATGCCCGGGAAAGGATCAGCACTTCTGCTTTTTGTTCGGACACCTTCTTTCCTTAACGAAAATCGCCGTCCGTATCGCTGACATTCAGATCGTTCCCAACCATGACCAAAATCTTATCTTCCCATTGGACCTTCCCTCCATTTCCAGAGACTTTTATGTGTCTCTTTCTTGTTGGTGTCTTTATATTACAATATCTTTTTCAGTTTGTCAACTGTTTTCTGAAAATTTATTTGTTTTTTTATTATTATCTGTCATGCAGTTTCTTCTGTTTCCGAATGCTGTGTCACTGCACTCAGTATCAAATGTTCTGCATCTGTATGAATAGCTGGAGTGCTTCACCGGAAAATATTCGGGTGCTTTTGGGGACGGACGTTTCGATATCGGGCTTCTCTGTTACACGTCTCAAATCTGGAACCGGTTCGGATACGCTTGAAAAAAAGCAGTTGCTTTAGTATAATGAAATTGTGGCATGGATAAGAGTTTAACGAAACACCTGCCGTATATTCACGCAGAAAGGCGGTGGATCCCATTGAGAGCAGATACAATTACAAAGGATTATGTAAAAGATGCGGGAGTATTTGCCGACATTTTCAATTACTATATTTATGGTGGGCGTCAGGTAATTCTGCCGGAGCAGCTTATGGAGCGTGATTCCACTAAAATTGCACTGCCATATGGTGCGGTTGGTGCTGTGGTTCCCGTTCAGAAATTCCGTGATGTGCAGAAACTGTATGCCGCAATGACAGATGGAAAGATGCAATATGTCCTTTACGGCGCGGAGAATCAGACAGAAATCCATTATGCGATGGCTGTGAAAAACAATCTTTATGATGCGTTGGAATACGCAGGGCAGGTGGAAGAGGCGGCGAAATCACACCGGAAAGAAATGAAGCAGAGAAAAGAGAAAGGGAAAACGTCTGCTGAGAAAGGCAGGAAAATACCAGATGCAGGTGAATTTTTAAGTGGTTTTTGGGCAGAAGACAAACTGATCCCATCTATTACGGTAACTATATTTTTCGGTTCAGAAGAATGGGATGGACCGCTAAGCCTGTTTGACATGATGGATTTGTCAGACCCGGATGTGCTGGCCTGCATGGATAATTACCATATGCGGCTGATTGCCCCGGCGCAGATGTCGGATGAAGAAATTATGAAGTTCCAGTCCAGCCTGAGGGAGGTCATGCTGTTTATCAAGTATTCGAAGGACAAGGAAAATTTAAGCAGAGTACTGACAGCCAATGAAGAGCGTTTCCGGGAAGTGGAGCGCAGAGCGGCGGATGTGATTGAAGCAATTACCAATTCGGGTATAAAATATAAGAAAGAGGACGAGGTGGTTAATGTGTGTCAGGCAATTCAGGATATGAGAAAAGAATCTGAACAGAAGAAAGCGATGGAAATAGCCGGAAAATTGCATGAAATGGGACTTGATACAGAGAAAATTGCGCAGGCAGTCGGTTATGCTGTGGAAACAGTTAAGAGATGGCCCGGACTTTCGGATGACAGTATGTGAAAAGCGTATCGGAGAACCGGAATCAGAATTATACAGTTGTCGTAATCCGTCAGATTTAAATATAGTAACAGTGTCAGAGCATATAGAAATTCAAAATCTATATGCTCTGTTTTTTTCTGAAACCGCACTACCCAATCGGCGCCTGATAAAAACTCCCGTAAAAATTCTGCGTTTTCAGCACATTGATGATGATATGGGGATCCTGCTCCCGCATCAGTTCAATGATCTCCGCTGCTTCGTAGGAAGACACCACCGTATGCAGCAGGTACATTTTCTTATGGCTGTAACCACCCACCGCCTCCACACAGGAGATCCCGTGGCGGTATTTTTGCACATACGCCTTCATCACCTGTTCCGCATGCATGGTAGTGATCTGCAGGGTCACCCGCTCATAGCGGTGATGAAAGGACGAGATGGTTCTTGTAGAAATAAACTGAAACAGAATGGAATACCCGGCGTAGATCCATCCGAACATATAGCCAAAGATGCACAGAAGCACCACATTTCCCGCAAATACCTGTTCCCAGATGGATTTTCCGGTCCGGTTGGACACATAGAGCGCAATAAAATCCGTTCCTCCGGTGGACGCATTTCCTTTCAGGGCAACGGCAGTGCCGATGCCGTAGAGAAATCCTCCGAAGATTACATTCAGCATTGTATCGTCAAAAATCGGCTGAAACCTGCAGACCTTCAGAAAAAAACTGGCCAGAAATACCTGCATGAGCGAGTAAAAGGTAAACCGTTTGCTGATGCTGCGGCTGCACAGGAGCGCCACCGGAATATTCAGGACCAGCATTCCAAGAGAGGTGGAAAAACTTCCTCCGTACAGGGATGCGATATCATCAATCAGAATGGCAACGCCTGTAAAACCGCCCGACAGAAGTCCTGCCGGACGGATGAATACCTGGATCACAAACGCCTGCATGAGCGCCGATGCCGTGACCGCTGCCACCGTGATAATTCTTCGTATGATTCGGTTCTGTTTTGCTCTTGCCCACATATTGTCCTCCTGTTCTGTCTTTGCATCGGGCCGCATCTTTGGACGCCGGTGCTTCTTCCGCGCGTCCTCTGCGAATATTTCATCTCCCGGCATACGCTTTTCTCTGAACGCACAGAAGCCCTGCCATGCAGGGCACTGTGCGATCCTGTTGCTTCCGTTCTTATTTTCAGCCGATTCTTTTTTCCGTCCGGTCCGGAAACCGCCGGACACTGTCCACCAGTTTCCGGACCAGTTCTGACGAAACCACATCATATTCGAATGTACGTTCTCCATCCGCAATGCTGTAAGAGATCCCATTCTGTACCGTTGTCGGATCCGTCTCCCATGCCTTGCAGGAGCTGTGCACCTGACGGATCCCGGTGTATTCCATCAGTTCCGCAGCATTGCCTGCATGGACCCCGCTGCCTGCCAGAATCTGGATCTTTGTTCCATAATCCGCCTGCAGCCTCTTAAGCATCTCCCTTCCTTCCGCCGCCTTTGGTTTCAGGCCGCTGGTCAGCACCCGGGTTACGCCCATGGAGATCAGCTGTTCCATGGTTCCAAAAGGATCTCTGGAGCAGTCAAAAGCCCGGTGGAATACCGCTTCTTTTCCCATCTCCCGGATCATTTCGGTCAGTTTATGGTTCTTCTTTTCATCCAGAGCAGCATCTGCCTGCAGACACCCGAAAGCAATTCCGTCTGCTCCGGAGCGAAGCAGGCGCTCGCATTCCTTTTGCATCACCCGGAATTCATCCTCCGAATAGCAGAAGCCTGCGCCTCTGGGCCGTACCATGGCAACGACTTTCAGGGAAGGAAATTCTTCCTTTATCATATGAAGCGTTGTCTCTGTGGGTGTCAGCCCGCCCAGCATCAGCGCGCTGTTAAGTTCAATCCGCCCGGCGCCTCCAAGCGCCGCCTGTTTTGCATCATAATAGCTGCCGCAGCAGATCTCCGCAATCGTTCCTGTCATCGTTCCTGCCTTTTCTTTCCTCTTTCATTAAACTACAAAAGTCCCAGACGGTAAAGCCCCAATGCGTAGATTTTTGCATTTTTCATCAAATCTTCCTCCTTCATCCACTCATTGGGATTGTGTCCGATCCCTTTCTGTCCCGCAAAACTGGGGCCAAAGGGAACGATTCCCGGCATGGCCTTGGCGTAAGTACCTCCGGTCGTCGTTACCGGCGTCCCGTCTTCCCCGGTTACCTGCTCATAGCATTCCTTCAGCGCCTGCACCATGGGGCTTTCCTTGTCAAACACTGCCGGATCATAATTCTGCAGGAGCGTTACTCTGTGTTCTCCCGCTTTTTCCCGGATCTTTTCCATAATCTCATCGATGGTATGCCCTGCCGGATAACTGAGCGCCGCTTCAAAAGAAAGACTCTGCCCGTTCATCCACAGCTTATAATTCCGCATCTCCATGATCCCGTATTCCGGATGGGAAAAATCAATTCCCAGCCGGTCTCCGGTATGATTTGCACCGATGAAATACTGAGTTATAAAGTCACAGAAAGAAGGTGTCTCTTTTGCCTCAATCCGGATCACCGCCCGGCCCCGCTCCGCGTATACCACCGGAAATTTACAGTCCGGCGTAAATCCATATACCGGCGGCTGTTCCTTCGACAGATAATACGTCAGATCTTCAAATCCCGACTCCTCGTCGCATCCAAAGAGGATCCTGATCCGGTGCTTCGGTTCATACCCCAGTTCCTTCAGTGCATACAGACCGTACAGGCAGGCAAGCACCGGTCCTTTATTATCCAGAACTCCCCGGCCATACAGTACCCCCTTTTCTGCATATCCTGCAAAAGGAGGCTGCTTCCATCCGTCTCCGGGCGGCACCACATCCACATGGCCGATGGCACATACATAATCTTCGCCCCTGCCATACTCCACATAACCGATGTAATTGTTCAGATTTACTGTCCGAAAGCCCAGTTCTTCGCCCATTTCCAGCGCCCTTAGAAGCGCCTTCTTTACCCCCGGTCCAAAAGGTGCGCCGGGCTGCGCCTTTGCCTCCACGCTGTCAATACGCACCAGTTCCCGGACCGCGTCCAGCATCTGCCCCCGCAGAGACTCTACTTTTTCCAGAATCTCCTGTTCCATAGGTTCCCTCCCTTTTTCATGGCCGGTACTTTGCTTTTGTCAGCAGCGTACCGGCCCGTGCCTGTGTACTCATTTTTCAACAACCGGCGCCATACGCGTCCGCATGTATTCCTCCATCCACTCCGGAGACGCCGGAGCATATGTGCAGCGTCCGTCCTCCTGACGCTCCACCAGATATACCTGGGGCTCTCTGCCCTCGGTTACCACTGCAAAAGAAAAGCCTTTGATGTTGGTTGCCACGCCCCACTCGCCGTCCTTGTTCATGGCGATGAGCGACAGATCCCCTGCCGTGCCGCGCCGTCTTACAAGCTCTGCATCCAGACGGTTCACCGCTGTCTCACAGGCTTCCTGCGGGTGCATGCCCTCCTTCATAAGCCGGACAATCTCATAGGAAATGCATCCCTTCATCAGATCTTCTCCCAGACCGGTGGCACTGGCGCCTCCCACCTCGCTGTCCGCATAAAATCCGGACCCTGCGATGGGCGAATCTCCCACGCGCCCTTTTTTCTTCATAAACAGTCCGCTGGTGGAGGTGGCCGCTGTCACTTTCCCGGCACTGTCCAGACAGACCATCCCTACCGTGTCGTGCCCGGAATAGGGTTTCAGTTCCTGTTCTCTCTGTTCTTTCACCCGGTTCCGATAGTGCGCTTTCGCCCGGTCTGTCAGCATGTTTTTGCGTTCAAATCCTTCCTTATGGGCAAATTTCTCCGCACCCTCACCTACGAGCATACTGTTCACTTTCTCATGGCTTAAGCGTCTGGCAATGGATACCGGATTCGCATAGTCTTTGATGGCTGCCACGGCGCCGATGTCCAGCGTATCCCCGTCCATATATGCAGCATCCAGCTCCACCTCCATCTCCTCATTGGGCAGTCCGCCGTATCCTACTGATTTATAATACGGAAAATCCTCCACTTCCCGAATCGCCGTTTCAATGGCATCTCCCGCATTTTGTCCTTCCGCCAGCATATGAGCGCCCTTTTCCACGCCCTCCGCCGCCATTCTCCATGTTGCGATCATTCCCCACATGATCTGTCCCTCCTGTTTTTTTTACAAAACCGCCGGAAGGTCCGATTTCCTCCCGGCAGCGTCTGTTTCACTCAGAAGATCAGAAGCAGACCTTCTGTTTCAGCGTTTCCAGCCCCGGATCTTCATCTGCCAGTGCTTTCGCCACCTGACAGATATGTTTCAGAGAATCATTCAGCCCCATACCGCCTTTCTTCGGCGTCTTTACAATCAGCACTTTATCTTTATATGCGGCAATCGTCTCTTCATTCTCCTGAGACATGGCTGCGAATGCCTTTGCATCCGTCGTCCGGTTGATATCGTCCGCCACCCGCGCACACATGGCAGCATAATCTGCATAATTGAATGCCGGTCCGCAGATTACAATATCCGGCTTTACTTTATGGATCATGGCACACAGTTTCCGGCTCACTTCATCCGGATCCGCCAGATACGTTCCGTTGCCGCAGCACAGACATGCCATGACCCGTCCGCCGGTCTCTTTCAGATACGGCTGCATCATCACGGCCGGTCCCACCGCTTCCTTTTTTCCGGTCAGCGGCACCATGGTATCATCTTTTGTCCCAAGGCCGGACTGAATCTGGTCAAATATCATTACAATCTTCATGGTATCCCTCCATCGTCGTTGTATTTGCTGCTACATGTCGTCAAAGGACAGATCGTCCAGTGAGAAATCGTCCTCATCCTCTGTCTCATCCGTTCCCTTCGTCTCGTCCGCCAGATACTGTTTATCCATCATCTTGATGAACGGCATATACAGGAAGACTCCCAGGATCAGAAGCAGCGCCTGCAGAACCGCCCCCTGCCATCCGGTAGACAGAAATCCGGAGATAATCACCGGCATGGTCCACGGAATCGCAACGCCGGTACAGATGGGCACCAGACCAATGCTCATGCAGATATAGGAAATGATAATATTGATCGTAGGCACCAGCATGAACGGTATCAGCATCATCGGGTTTAACAGGATCGGAAGACCAAAGATGATCGGCTCATTGATTCCGAAGCATCCCGGGATAATTGCCAGCTTGCCCAGCTCCTTGATCCGCCTGGATTTGCAGAAAAGCAGCATGGCGATCAGAAGCGAAAGCGTGGAACCGGCTCCCCCAAAGGTTGCGAACAGATCCTGAAACTGCTGACAGATGATATTCGGCATGGCGTCTCCCGCCTGAAATGCCGCCAGATTCTCTGCGGACAGTGTCTGCAGGATCGGATTGAATACGGCTCCCACTACCGATCCTCCGTTGACACCGAAGAACCAGAAGAAGTGCAGGAAAATATAGGCAATCACCATGGCCGGAAGCGTGTTTCCAAGAGCCAGAAGCGGCGTCTGCAGAATCTCAAATACAAAGTCAAAGGCATTGCCGTAAGGCGTCATGGCAAATACCACATTGATGATAAAGAACACCAGTACGGACATTCCCGCCGGAATCAGCGCCGCAAAGGATTTCTCCACGGTAGGCGGCACGCCGTCAGGCATCTTGATCACCCAGCCTTTGCTGTCCACCCAGGCATATACATGAACCGCCAGAAATGCACAGATAATGCCCACGAAGATTCCCTTGGAGCCAACCCATCCCAGAGGAATTCCGGATACCACGGACTCTTCAAACAGGATTTCGTACGGCATGATCAGAAACCAGCACACCAGTGAGATGGCGGCGCCGAACAGCCGGTCCACTTTCATCTGCTCCGCAAAGGAGTAGCCGATCCCCACCACTGCCAGAATTGCCATGATGGAGAAGGTGGCATCGGTTGGTTTTGAAAAATAGGACGCCCAGTTCTCCCCGAAAAACCGGCCCCAGAATTCAGTCCATCCCGGAATCGGGAAATTGGCGATCAGCAGGAAGAAGGATCCCACGATCAAAAGCGGCATGGATAACAGAAAACCGTCTCTGACAGCAATCAGATATCTGTTTTTTCCGATTTTTTCTGCCAGCGGCATGAAAAAACTCTCTAATTTTTGTAACATCAGCTTTTCCCCCTGTTATTGTTCTGCAGCTATTTTGCTGCCTTCATCATTTTAATGGCTGTTTTTAACACTTTCTCTCCATCCATCATTCCATACGCCGTCTGATCGATGACTGCGATGGGAATTCCCGTGGATTCGAATTTGTCCACGACCTCCTGATACAGATGCCGCACCTGCGGCCCCAGCAGGATCACATCCGGATGCCGTTCCTCTACGATCTTGGCGATCTTTCCGTCCGGAAACGCTTCTACCTCGATGGGAAGCCCGTGCTCTGTCGCCACCCCCTGCATCTTACTTGCCAGCATACTGGTGGACATTCCTGCGCTGCAAAACAAATATACTTTCTTCATAAACCATATTCCCCTTTCCGGCCCCTTATTGCGGCAGCCTTTTTTCCAATGCATCCATCTTCCTGTAGTTTTCAATCAGCTCTTCTGCAATGATCTTAAATCCTTCTGCACTCATGAGCTGGTCCTCTGCATGGATCAGAAGCAGCGAACCTCCTACCGGCTCTCCGTTGGTCTCCTTCTGCAGCAGTTCAAAATGAGCCTCATGCCCTTTTAAAAACTCCTGCTGCCCCGAGACGATACAGGCTTCTGCTCCTTCAAAATCCCCGACCCGTGCCTTGCGGACTGCCTCAATGTAACTGGAACGCGCCGTTCCCACGCTGGATATGATCTGAAAACAGATCATCTCTAATCCTTCCACCCGCATGCTCCTCCTTTCTTTTATCTGGTCTCATTATAGAGCAAAAATACCGGCATATGAGGTAAATCCATTTCCTCACTGTTAGGAAATTTTCCCGTTTCCAAAGTGAAAATACAGAAAAATCCGGCAAGATGACCAAAACAGATGTAAAATCCGGAAGGAACTGTCACTGTTTAGATGCTGCCCCTAACAGGCTGAGCGCCGGCCAGCATCGGAACTTCTGTCGGAACAGAAGCATTGTGCGAATTCCCTTGCCAGACGCATAATCAGACCGTTATAATAGAAAAAAATCCCGTCTGGCAGCAGCGGGATATGGGACGGAGGAATTCAGCTTTGAAAAAGAAAGAAGAAAAGACCAATGTGATGAGAGTCCTGGATCAGAAGAAGATCCAGTATAAAAGTTACTGTTATGCCGATTCTGGCGTCGTCAGCGGCGCCGATGTCGCCGCCGTTCTGAAGCAGAACCCGGACCAGGTGTTCAAGACTCTGGTGACGACCGGGAACTCCGGCAGCCATTACGTCTTCCTGGTTCCTGTCTGCAGAGAACTGAACCTGAAAAAAGCCGCCAGGGCAGCCTGTGAAAAAAATATCCGTATGCTTCCGTCAAAGGAACTGCTGCCCCTGACCGGCTACATCCACGGAGGCTGCTCTCCCATCGGAATGAAAAAACAGTTTCCCACCGTCATCGACGCATCTGCAATGAGCTTTGACACCATCCTCTTCAGCGGCGGCAGGATCGGTTATCAGGTGGAGGTTTCTGTTGCAGAACTGAAAAAAGCCTTCCCCTTTCAGCTGGGGGAAATCACAGACTGATCCCCGCAGTAAATCCGCAAAAACCGGCATGCCGCCGGAGCAAAGAAAACATGCCCCGTGTCCAGGACGGACAGCGTTTATTCAAAATAAACATGCTCCTCGTGATACCGGATAAATTCGTCTCTGGAAAAATCCGGTATCTCCCCGTATTCCTCCAGCATCATTTTGAGCAGTGCAGCGGTCCTTGCCTGCGTGTTGATGCTTCTGGCCGGATTGAACTCAATATCCGTAAAATAATCATACTGCAGAACCGTTTTCATCTCTTCCGCCGTCAATGATTCTTTTACCGCGCGGATATACAGATAATCGTAAAACGCGGATTTGGGAACCAGAGGAAAATCCTCTCCCTGATACCGAAATGCCTGCAGGGCGCCGGAACTCTGCAGCCTCTGATCCCGTTTTGCTTCTTTCGGAGACACTTCCAGCAGATCGGTATAGGGGCCGCCGTGCTTAAAGACCTTCGCACTCTGAAATATATTTTCAAGTGTATGGTCATCCAGCCGAAGATTGAACGCACTCAGCTTCACCCCAACCGGATTCCTGCTTTTGCTGCTGATCTCCAGCGGCCTCGCAGCCGGATCCGCCCGCCGGATTGCATCATGCAGACTGTCTGCGGATTTTTGTTTCTGAGATACCGCGAATCCCGGAAACCATTCAAAGGAATAACTTTTGCCGACCACCCTTCCATGGTCCTTAAAAAATGCAGGCCTTTCTGCCATCCAAACACCTCCTTAAATTTCCATTTGCATTCTGATTATAGCACAGGAAGGAATCTGCATACAACCGCTTTTACAAAGGAGAGATTTGCCATGCGAACCAGAAAAATACTGACAGCAGCTGCCGCCCGTACAAAGTTACCGTCCGTCCATACCGAAGCCCTTTCCGAACCGGCTTCGTCGGATTTTGGATACGAAACGGTATGGAAAAGGATCCGGCCCTTTATGATCCGGGCATCCGGATATGATATGGAAGGCCGGGAATCTGATACGGATGATTTTTACTGGGATTTCGGCAACTGGGGCTGCAAGATCGGCGGGCATCCGGCGCTGCGTCAGGCGGACATCCGTTCCGAATTTGATGAATACAAAAGCTATACTGCCCTGCTGTTCCAGTATGACCTGACAACAAGAGAACGGCTGGGGCTGGGCACCTTTGCTTTCTTTATCCGGCCGGAAGACCTGGCCGCCTGCCGGTTTGACCATGTACTGTTTCACTGGCACAGCTGATTCTGCGTCTGAAATACACTTTTCGAAGGGACCGCAGAATGCGTACGGACTGCCCCCGGGGGCAGTCCGTCTCTCTATTCCATAATCCTTTCCGTGAATTCTTCATAAGAACACCGCTCCGTCAGCCTTGCCAGTTCCTGCGGACGGCTGGAAATATCCGACACCCAGTCGAAAAAGATCTTGATCATCCGCTGATCGCCCTCATTGATGGCAAAAAGCATAACCAGCCGCACATCAAAAGCGCCCCAGCGAACCGGAGATACGAGCTGTGCCACTGCGATGGTGGATCTGCTGGCATATGCCCGGAACGCATGCGGAATCGCCAGCGCATTGGCAAAAGAGGTCGGTGTCATGCGTTCCCGTTCCAGTACGATATCCTGAAACTGCCCGTCCACAATCCCGTCTTTTTCAAGCCCGCGGCAGAGACAGCGGATCACTTCCTCCGGCGTCTGCGCATCCAGATCCGGATAATAATGCTCTTTTCGGATCAGATGCCCCATATGCGAGGTGAATTCCAGCCGGAAGCGTTTCTTGTCCAGGCGGTTCAGCGCCTGCAGAATATTTGCCTCCGTCTCCGAATCCACAAAAAGGCTGATGGATACGGTAGAAATATCCAGCCGGTGCTCAATGGGAAAAGTCGTCAGTACCAGATCCGGTTCCAGCAGCCGGATCTCTTCTTCCTCAAAATAAGAACATTTCCGGACAATCTCCAGCCGTTCCCGATACAGCTCCAGAATCCGCTTTTCGCACATCTCGGAAAAGACCTGATTATGAGGCATAATCATAACCGCCCGGTATTTCCTCACAGAATTCATCCGTTCGCTGGCCGCACCCAGATGCAGGGCGATAAACCCGCTCTCCATATCTCCGATCCGAATGCCCAGCTGCTCCTCCAGATACCCGACAATGCAGACGCCCATCTCAAATACCAGCGGATATTTCTGCTTGATCTCCTCCAGGAAGATATCCTCGAGAACCACCTGATTCTTCACCCGCTCCACCAGACCATGCAGATGAATCTTCAGTCCTGCCGCCAGATCTTCATCCCCGCCAAAATCCACGCCGAACACCTCTTTCAGCCGTGTGAGCACCTCTTCCATAAGCCTGCGGGTATTCAGCCAGCGCTCCCCCAGACGAACATGGTCGCTGGCATAGTTGGACGCCCGCCGGCCCATGATCACAAGGGCAAACATGGTGATCTCCCCCTCCTGGATCTCCAGATGGAGCCGGTCCGAGATCCGCTCAAAAAAGGTCCGGGAGATCTGGTACTCAATGGTCTCTTTAAGTCCCTGCTGCTCTTCCTCCGGCTGGATATAATGACAGGTCCGTATGCGCTCAATGCTGGTGCCGGCATGGAGAATCAGCATGGAAAACAGGGATTCATGAATGGAATAATCATACTCCTCCAGTACCTTTACGAAGATATCCTTCACTTCGATCAGATCAAAATGCCGGTACAGATGAGCCAGACGGTTCAGATTCAGGAAATTTTCCTGTACCTCCGCCACCAGAAGTTCCCGATAGAACCTTCGTTTGCTGATCTCATCTCCCTGAAGAGAGATACACTCCCGACTGCGCACCAGCCGAAGTCCCGGATACGGCTCGATCATCTTCCGGATCCGTTTCAGATCATTCTGGATGGAAGAATCGCTGACATAGATCTGCCCCTGCAGATCGGTCAGATTCAGTTCCCGGTTTTCAAAAAGAAGTTTCTGGATAATATAGATACAGCGGCTTCCCGGCGTCTGTGGCATCTCATGCGCCAGTACAGTCCCGGAGTCCTGCCTGACATCCGAAATCGCACGGTATCCTTTGCGGACATTGGATACGATCAGCGGGCGGTCCCCCTGCCGGTTGACCGTATCCACATCCGAACGAATTGTCCGGTCCGTCACATGGAGGCGCCCGGCCAGTTCCCGGCTGGTCATCCAGTCCTTTTTCTCTGTCAAAAGTCTGATCAGCTGCTCCTGTCTTCTGTTCAGCATAACTACCTCCTGCAGTATGTTCCGCCGGTCATCACCCGCACACGGTAAATGCAAACGGCTTCCACGGAGCCGCATAGTCCAGAAGGACCTGTTCATACTCCGGCAGGCGGCCGATGACATTTTTCCGCCCGTCGTTGGGCATGTCTTTTAATACAATATGCAGTTCGCCTTTATACCGGGAATATCTGTCGTTCAGGATCACCACGTCTCCCCGCACCAGATTTCTGGTATTTTCCGGCGGAATCGAATCCTCGGCAAAAACTGTACGGGGCCAGGTGGAACGAAGCATATAGTCGCTCATATCTCCTCTGACCACATGTCCCTTTGAAAAATCAAGAACCGCCTGTTCCGTCTTCGTCAGTTTCTTTTCCAGACAAAGCCCAAAGGTCAGCACCGACGGATTGATGCCTGCGCATGCTTTCATCTCCTCCTCCGACGCATATGCATTGGCGATCAGAATATCGTCCACATTTCCCATGGCAAACAGATGACGGACCTGAAAATCCACCGGAAGCCCCCGGTGCATCTCCAGTGTGCACAGGCCCTCATTGACCGGCCAGGGACCATATGCGCCTTTTGCCCTGCTGGACACAAAGGCTGCCACCGTAAGCCCATGCTTTTTGATAAATTCGTTGCAGCGGCCAAAATGCGACAGACCAAGTCCCGTATATTTCTGCGGATAGAAATTATGGCATGCCACGATTTTCTTCCGGTCCGGATGGTGCGTCATAACGTCCTCAATATACCCCATCTCTGTGCTGGCATTCAGCTCAATCTTCAGTCCCTGCCGATTATAGGTCATGGCGCTGGTCTGCGCGCCGTTAAAGCCCTCATCCAGGCGGATTCCGTCCGCATGCATTTCCGCTTGTCATAAGAGATTCCCAGCCGCTCAAATACCGCCGGACTTACATCCAGCATGACTTCCATCCCTTCTTCATGCGCCGCATCCAGGCGGATCCGAAAATCGCGGATCACTTCCTCCTTCGCACGGTTCCCCACGCTCAACAGACAGGCGAACACACGTTCGAATCCATACTTTCCTGCCATACGGATATACGCCACATCCTGCTTTGGCGTTGAATGTTCCGGATAAATCGAAAAACCCAGTCTTGCCATACGCTTTTCCCTTCTTTCTTTTATGATAATTCTATCATATCCCGGATGGAAGCACAAAAAAGACAAAGGTATTTCCTAACTGTTAGGAAAACTTTCGTCCATCTGCACAACTTTCATTCCTGTCCCGAAGAAAATAACATCCTTTTATCCAAACAGAAAGACCGCCCTGCTTTCCAATTGTATTTCTCATAAAAATATTTTATAATCAGAAAGACCAGGCCGCATAAACCGCCCGGTAAAAAGATGAAAGGAATCATGATTTTATGAAAGAAAGCAAGATCGAAAAACAGCAGCGAAAACTTCTGGAACTGGGCGTAATGGAAAAGGAAGATACCCTTATTGATTTTTTCCAGGCAAGCTATGTGGAACGCCTGATTGGAAAATTTGGTTCCTGGAAACAGGGATGGGCCTATTTTACAGAGAGGCGGCTGATTGTCTTTACCGGGCTTCTGGAAGATAACCTGATCATCCCCTACGACCGGATCCGGGGACTTGGGAAATGCTCCCAGAGCCTGCTGCCCATAGGCATTGAGATCACTTATGAACATCCGGAAACCGGGAAGATGGTCAGTGACAAAATCTCCATGATGAAGCGGGACAAATGGCTGAAATTTCTGTCGGAAAAATCCGGCGTGTCTGTTTCCTGAACCCGGCCTCAAATGCCGTTTATGCGGCGGGCGATCCTTTTTTCGGCTTTGCCGGTCATTAAGCGGCAGGCGATCCTTCTTTCGGCTTTGCCAGCCGTTAAAAAATCCCGCAGATGCAGGCCATGTGTCAAACAGCACCGGCGCACTGCGGGATCTCATTCGATTCCTAATCCATATTCAGAAGATCCTTTACTTTCGTGGTGATTCCCTGTACCTGAATCCCGTAGATGATCTGCACGGATCCTTTCACGTGAACCACTCCGCGGGCTTCCAGATGTTCCCTCCAGGCTTCATCCGGAGCCATCAGGCTCTCATCTTTCAGGCTGACCCGGAGTCTGGTGGCACAGCAGGTGACATTCAGAATATTATCTGCGCCGCCCAGAGCTTTGATGATCCGCTCTTCCAGAGATTCTCCTTCTTTCTCTCCATCTCGAAAAGCCCCTCCGCTCTGACGGATCTCGTTGTATTCCTTTTTGCTCATCAGCCGAATCTCGCTGTCTTCCCTTCCCGGTGTCTTCAGGTTAAACTTCTCGATCATAAACCGAAACACAGAATAGTAAATCACAAAGGTCAGAGGAAGCAGCCAGACTGCCGCCATCGCATGAACCTTCCATGGCTGAAACAGATTCGGTATCATAAAGAACAGAGCCGTTCCGTTAATGGAGATCTGAAAAATCTCGGCCAGTACATAGCAGAGACCGCACAGGGGCGCATATACCAGCCAGTAAAGCGCCGGGGCCACAAACAGAAAGGTGTATTCGATGGGCTCCGAGACTCCCACCATGGCCAGGGTAAATACAGCGGGAACAAGCAGCGCCGCCACTTTCTTACGGTTTTCCTTCTTCGCACACCGGTACATGGCGCATGCTGCTCCCGGAAGGCCGGCCAGCTGAAACAGAAGACGCCCGTTGGTAAAGTTGCGCACCAGATATCCGGTGGCTGCAGGGCTTGCCGCCTGTCCATTGATGATGTTTCGCACCCCTTCGTACAGGACTCCGTCAATGATCATCGTTCCGCCCACGGAGGAATACTCGATGGGAAAGGCAATCAGATGATGAATCCCAAGCGGAAGCAGCGCTTTGTCCAGCATACCGAACACAAATGTTCCGAGCAGTCCGCTCTGCCCGATCAACCGGGTGATTCCCTGCAGGATACCCGCGATAAACGGCCAGATATAATAAGCCGCAATGGCTGCCGGTATCGATATGAGCGCCACCATAATCACAACAAATTTCGTCCCTTCAAAAAAGGCAAACATGGCAGGAAGCCGGGTATCGACAAAATGATTGTGCACTGCCGCCGCCAGAAGCCCGCAGAGGATGCCGGAAAAGATCCCCATATCATAGGTGAAAAATCCAAGTGCGCTGGTCCAGAGCGCGTTAACATTCAGCGCAGCCTGTTCGGTAAGACCGTTGGCGGTCAGCGCCTCCACGGATACCGTCTCCTGCGTCCAGCCGGACAGTGAAGCCCAGTTTCCGATGCCACTGGCAAAGCAGCAGTACAGAATCAGTCCGGCAAATGCCGCCCAGCCCTTTTCTTTCTTCGCCAGTGAAAATGCAATGGCGACCGCAAACCAGAGCTGAAGATTTCTCATGAACATAAATCCCAGATTGGTGATCATGGAAAACAGTCTGTAGAGCAGCGTCCCTTCCGAAAGAATGTAATTGGTGAACGCGCTTCCGATTCCAACAAAAAAGCCGACCAGTACCAGCAGGATCACCGGAACCATCATGGCACCGGCAAATGTCTGAATCTTTGCCTGAAGATTTTTCATAGCAGTTTCCCCCTTTTCTTCATTCTGCCCCATCTTAGCACGGGAGAATTCTTTGTTCCACCTGCCAATCCCTATGACTTTTTCCCCAATATTGTGGCAAAAGCTATCATTTTTCCACTGTCAGATTCCACAGCGCCCTGCAGTAGATCTCCATGGCCCTGCAAAGAGACCCAAGAGACATACATTCGTTCGGCATATGAGGATTTGTCACCTCATGTTCGAATGCGGCTCCAAAAGCCACTCCCTGATGAAGCACCCGGGCATAGGAAGCGCCGCCCTTTGTCAGTACCGACGCTTTCTCTTTGGTCACTTTTTCAAAGGCATCCTTCAGACCGGTCACCAGTTCACTTCCTTCCGGCACATACAGAAGTCTTTTTTCCTCCTCCACCTGCCACGTAAAACCGTAGATTTCGGACCATTTCCGCGCCCATTTTCGAATATGCTCCGAATCGGTGGAACGGGGATATCGAATATCCACATACAGATGAATCCCGTCCGATGTCATACAGACTCCGGTGGGACAGACGGATGTACACCCCATCTGCTCATCCCAGGCATAAAGTCCGCTCTTTCTGCCCCAGAAATCATCCGTCAGGCAGTCCTTCAGAAAACGGATCAGCCTGTCCGTCTCCGGCCGGATCATGGAATACTCTGAAAAGTATGCCGCAAATTTCCACAATGCATTCTCTCCCTTTTGAGGATTTCTTGACAGCGCTTCCCTTCCGGTAAACGTCATGGTCCTGTGTGCGCCATGAACTTCATATTCTGCTTCCAGGCAGGCACACACGTAATTCCGGAGCGTCCGGCAGCGAAGTTCCGTTAAACGGCAGGTACCGCTGCCGTCCTTTGGTCCCTTCGGAAAATACAGATCAAACTTCAGGATCCCCTTCTCTGCATTTACCACCGGAAAGTTTCCGTCCGGGGAAAATCCCATAACCGGCTGGGGATTTCTGGAAAAATAGTGCTCCATGCATTCCCACGTGGTCTCCTCCGCTCCACCGGCAATCACCCGGATACTTCTTTTCAGAGGAATCCTCAGATCCTTCAGAATCCGCAGTGCATACAGCGCTGCCAGCAAAGGCCCCTTGTCGTCACTTACCCCTCTTCCATACAGCATTCCCTCCCGTGTCCGGTGCAGTTCAAAAGGCGGCGTCTTCCACTGACCGGGATACCGGATATCCACCACATCCAGATGGCCCAGCACGCCCACGTATTCCTCCTGTTCTCCGTATAACAGATGACAGGCATAACCGTCGAAATCTGCCGCCGGAAACCCGAAGCGCTCTCCGATCTCCAGAAAGCAGTCAAACGCCTCCCGGATTCCTTTTCCGAAGGGCGTGCCCGGGCACACAGCTGCAGAATCCCGCACAGAGCGGATCCGGACCAGCCGCTTCAGGTCTTCCACGTATTCTTCTTCATATTCCTGTATTTTCTTTTTTATCTGAAATTCTGACATTTTCAGTCCTTCCCCTGTCTGCAGATACCACTATTCTACTTCCGCACAGCACATCTGTCCCGCATTGAAACGGTATTTTCTTTTCCACATTCATCTGGTACTTTCTTAACATCCCTCCTTTGTTTTCCAGTTTCATCATCTTGACAAATACGGTTTTATCTTTCATGCTGAAATGCAGAGAACCAGAAAGGAGCAAAACCCTGTGGAGAACAAACGAAGCCTGAAAATCATACGAATCCTGCTGCAGCAGCAGGGATATATCACCATCCAGGAAGTTGCCGACCGTTTAGATGTCTCAAACAAAACCATCCGAAACGATCTGAGGCTTATAGAGGACTATGTGAAAGACTATCAACTGTTCCTGCGCAAAAAGACCGGTACCGGCATTTGGATTGAAGGGAAAGAATCCCAGAAGCTCCTTCTTATGGAATCCATCGGACAGAAGATTCATCTCGCCGCCGGACTGTCTCCGGCAATCCGAAAGGTCTACATCGGCCTGCGTCTGATTGCCTGTACAGAGAACTGCCGAATCTACGAGCTGGCCTCAGAACTCTATGTCAGCCGTGCCACGATCCACAAGGATATCACTGCGCTTTCCGAGCGTTTTCATGCCTGCCACATCCGAATGGTACGAAAGAACAATAACGGTATCTCCCTCGCAGGAAAAGAACGCCACTTTCGTGATCTGATGTTTGATCTGATGACCGAAGACCCCGGATACATGGAATTTCTCCGGATCGTTCAGGAACCTTCCTGCTCCTGTACCGGCGCTTTTCCTTTCGAAGCTCTGGACTACACGGACTGCGATATTCAGAAATTTGTCCGCCTGGTTCTTACTTCCGGAGGACCCTATGTGAACCGACTTCCATTCAATGCTCTGCTCTCTGTACTGCTCAGAATCCTGATCAGCCTGATGCGGATCCTGGATGAACATCCGATCTGTCTGTCCGCCGACTTTATGGAGGAACTAAAGTCCGAACCTCTGTATCCGGAAACAAGGCGGCTGATTCTTTCGCTGGAACCGGCATATCAGGTTACCTTTTCTGAAGAAGAACTGCGCTATCTGCAGACGCATCTTCTTGCCCTGCAGAACAAACATCTTGCACCGGCCAGTGAAAAGACAGAAGCACGCAGACTTACCGATGAACTGCTGGCAGAATGGGAACGCCTTTTAAACAGACCTTTTACAAAAGATCCGGAGCTTCGGGAAGCTCTTACGGCACACCTGACGCCGGCAATTACCCGGATCCGTCATGGAATTTCTCTGGAAAATCCCATGATGGATACCATTCTGGCCCATTATTCCAACACCTTTGGCATCGTCCGTCATAGTCTGCAGTCTCTGACGCAAAACGGTTTCTGTCAGATGGACGACAACGAAGCCGGTTATCTTGCTCTTCATCTGGCTGCCGCTCTGGACCGTGCAAAAGAACCGCTCCGGACCGTCCTGGTGTGCCATGGAGGCGGCGGCGCCAGCAGGCTGCTTATGCAAAAACTCTCCACCCAGATTCCGGAAGTCACGGTCATCGCCCAGGAAAGCTTTCTGACCATACAGCATGCGGATCTGTCTCAGGCAGAACTGATCATCAGCACCCTGAAGCTGAACCTGTCCACAGACATTCCCGTCCTTCAGGTCAACGTCCTCATGTATGACCATGATATCCGGCGTCTGAAGGAAATCGTCCAGGCTTATTACAAAAAGAAAAACACCCCCGTGCTTTTCGGAAATGTCAACGAATTGCCGCAAGGATAAGCCGATACGGAATGCACCGCCGGCTTGTCTTTCCGGTTTGCCGTATTTACAATAAAGGTATCAAAAGGATTTAAAAGATCAAAAGGAAAAGGAGAAACCACATGAAACATATCAAGATTGCCGCAGGGCTGGCGCATGTCAATTATGGAAATATTGCCGGAATCGTCAGGGAGATCAGCGACGCCGGCGTGGACTATATCCATTCTGACGCAGCAGACATGCATGACCTTAAGAACATGAAGCTGATGGGCGGGCACCAGATCATCGCAGGCATCCGTCCGGTCACGGACAAACCCATTGAATGCCACATTTATACGGTCTCCATGGACCGGATGTTCATCGAACAGATCGACGAAGCCGGCGCAGACATGCTGATCGTACCGGCAGAGCATTTTCTCGGAGCACAGCTTGCCTATATCATCAACTGGTGCCGGGAGCATCACCTGAAGATCGGCCTTACGCTGGGCTGCTATACACCTCTGTGCTTTGTGGAAGAGTCCATCTACGACATTGACCGCCTCCACATCGTCACCCACGGAGTGGACGAGACGGACGGAAAAGACAACTGGGGCTTCCGTAAGAGCGTGCCCGACCTGATCCGCCGGGCCCGCAGGATGATCGATGAGAAAAACCCCCGGTGCGAGCTTGCCCTTGACGGAGGCCTGCGGGCGGACAACATGGAGCCGCTCATCGAATGCAATCCGGATGTTATCGTGCTCTCTTCTGCACTGTTCAAGGATCCGGAAGGCATCACGGCAGCCTGCCGGAAATGCCGCAGGAACATTGACGCCGCCGCAGAAAAATTCGGACTGGAATGATTTTGAATACTTCTTTCACCTCGTTTGCCGTATTCACAGCCGGCGCCGATTATCGGTTTCCTTTTATCAGAAGGCGCTGGAACATCCGCTGACCGGCCGCGGCATCCGGGATTTTGAACGGGACTGGAAGGCGACCGGACAGGAGGGGTAAGGGATATGTTTACCCTTCCCCAAACCTCCGATAGCTTTCCTTCGTCTCTGTGTATGCAGCTGCACGCTGTATATGCAGATGTCTGTCCATTGCTTCTGCATCCTGCATGGTTTCCCGGATCATCCGAATCATTGTCTGTGCGTCTTTTGCCCTAAAGATATGCGCAGCTGCGGTATAATCCCGGTTATGCAGCGTCTCCTGAAATGCCAGGATCAGCTGATTGTTCTGAAACGCCCGGTATACAGCCGACACGATCTCCGATTCATGATTGATATCCAGATAATAATCACAGGACGCAAAAAGCTCATCCAGGATCCCGGCCTTCACCCCCGGATAAAGACTTACATTTTTATACGAATCCATGCGCATCAGCTTTGATGACATTTCGGTAATGGCAGCAATATGGAAATGCATTTCGGGCAGCGCTTCGACCAGTTTCCTGCACTGTTCGATCCGGTCCGAATTCGTACAGATCAGCGCTTCCGGACGATAAAGGTTTTCCCTCTCAAACGGATAGATAAAGCCCAGCGGATGAACCAGTTCCGCCGGCGCACCCAGCTTCAGAAGCCGGTCATAAGACTCCCTCTTCTGAACCAGGACTTCTGCCGTCCGGCTGGCCTGGCCCTGCAGGATGATCTGCATATTGCCGGGAATCTCATCCTGTACCGGTTCCTGCCAGAACAGAATATCCCGCTTTTTCTCCGAATGCAGTCTCTGAGACACAAAAAACGGGATGGACAGGGAGTTAAAGAACAGCCTTTTCTGAATCAGCCCGGCTCTTTTCAATACATGTACCGCAAGCTCCGTCCGGTTCTGAAAAAAGTATACCCGTTCTCCCTCATTCAGAATGATATCGCCGGTTACATAATTTTCCACAATCACTTCTCTGCCGTCCGCTGAAAAATATGACCGGTTCACTTTCTGTCCTTTTGCATTGAAAACAGTTCTGGCATACAGCGCACCGTATCGGTTGTAATGATCGCTGGAACGTACCACATGTTTCTCATCGTACCAGTCCACCACCTTCACCAGCCGTTTATGTTTTGGCTCCGCATAAAAGATCCTGCCTCTTTCCCGATACAGGTCATGGACCCTTCCCATACGGTTTGTCCCGCTGATCTCCCAGTATTCCGGCACCGGAATCTGGTTAAAATACCTGGGCCTGCCTGGTATTCCAGGCGCTTCTCTAAAGTCACCGAGAAAGAATCCATATATGGATATGACGTCTTCCGGCAGAAATCCGTCATCCTCGATGACCACGGCGGGACATTCATATCCTGCCTGCCGAAAGGAAGCATGAAGATTCTGGCTTTCCTGAAAATAATTATCAAAAAGCAGAACTATATCGCAGGGCTTAACAGCTTGATCCATCGTTTTTCCACCTCCTCTGTGAGATACCCCTTTGCTTTTTCATAAGAATGCTGATGGAAGGCTTCCAGATCCGACTCTTTAAACAGTAGGATGATACGCCGGGCCAGCTCTTCCACCCGCTCTTTTTTCTCCATCCGGTCGTGGACCGGAATCTTGTATCCGTTCTGCCCGTCATCAATAAAGTTCTGATTGCCGTAGCGGACATCAAATCCGATGATTGGAAGGCCGGAACCGACTGCTTCCATCAGGGTAAGTCCAAAGCCTTCGCTGGTGGAACCGGAAATATAGGCTTCATACCTTTTATACACTTCTTCCAGATCCTTCTGTCCTTTCAAACATACGAAACCGCCGCATCCCAGTTTTCCGATCAGCTCCTTCAGAGCCTTCTCCTCCCCGCCTTTTCCATAGATATCAAGCGTAAGATCCGGAATCTGTTCCCTTGCTGCCGTCACCGCTTCTATAATCCAGTCCACATGCTTCTCACTGGCAAGCCTTGAGGCCGTAATCAGGGAGTGAGACTTTCTGCCGTTTTCCGGAACTTTCAGTTCATCCAGGCTTCCCACCGGAATCGTCACCACATCCGGTTCTGCTCCCATATAAGTCTTAAACTGTTCCCGAAGCAGCCGGTTCTGGTCATCCGTAGCCGTCAGATAAAACGAAATATGCTTATACTGGGCAAAGCTGTATTCATAATAATTGTTCCAGAGGATGTTCTGCTCATCCGTACTGCTCTCGCTGAAATGGTCTGCATGGATCGTGATCCCCAGTCTTGCAGGCCCTGCGTTCTGCATGACCGCCTGTCCGATTCCCGTGGTCCGGTCTATGATGACCGTATCTTCCGCCGTCAGGTTCAGACTGGAAACAAGCAGCCCCACCAGTTCTTCTTTGGAGCCGATGAGCCGGTCCGGAAACTGATACATGACCATATCATCGTCCGTAATCTCTTCATAAGCAACTGTTCCGTCTTCGTTGAAAAACCTGCGCTGATACAGATGGGCCTCCCCGTCAAGGGGCGCATAGTATTCCGAATAGATCCGGCAGTAAGTAAAATAATCTTTCCGGATCAGCCGGCCTCCGGAGACCATCTCCACCCGATGCACCCGGTCGCTCCTGCCGTCCACCATATAGACGGTGTAATAAATCCCGCTCCCCGGAAACGAATACTTCGCCTTTTTTCCTTCCCGTTCAAATGTAAAATTCTGATTTCCGAACGTATTCTGCAGCTGTCCCAGCGTATACGTCACCGGCGCGATCCTTGTGTCCGTAAAAAACGTATAAAGCCAGATGATTTCCGAATCCTGAAATCCGATATTTTCCGTCATGTGCTGAATATTTTCCCGGGGAAACATATCGGTAAAGATAAATTTTGCATCTATTCCCGCCCTGCGAAGAATATTTCCCCTGTATGCCTGGGCATATTCCACGCCGCTGCTGGCCCAGCCAATACCCAGATTAAAATTGTAGACCATATGTCCTCCTCCCTGTTCTCATGGAAGCAGTATGCGAAGCCTGTCTTCTGCATCCGTGTACACATTTCCAAGAAGAATATTTCTCATAATGTTATTTAAAACGGTGATCTCCATCTTCTGCCAGGATTCCAGCGCGTCTTTCTGAAACTCAAACAGCAGATCCCGCTGGGCGGATGCCCGGCCCGCGACTGCCGCCTGCATCTGCTGGAGATAGTCCACCTGCTCCACCCAGCCGTCGTCAATGGCCTGCAAAGCCGCCGTACGCAGAAAATCCGCCATGCTTTTTTCGCTTCCGACCTTTTGTTTCTGTTCCTTCAGTCCCTGTTCCACCCGTTTCATCAGATAAGTTTCCACCGCATCCGGATTCCCGAACTCAACCGCAGATGCCCCTTCATCCAGACGATAAGAGATATGATCCAGAATATACCGGTTCAGGGTCCGCACATCCGGCTCCGGTCCAGATGCAAGAAAACGGCGGATGTTGCCCCGGGAAATGTCCTGGAACTTTTGAAAATTCACGCCTTCTCCTTCCAGAAGCCGGTCCCTGACCTTATAGATCAGATTTCTCTGACAGCGGAGGACCTGATCGTATTCCATGGCCTGTTTTCTGGACCTTGCCGCCAGCTCTTCGCCCAGGTCCTGCGCCCGGCGGAGGATTTTCTTCTGCCTCCTTCTGCCCATACGCTTTCTGCCTTCCACATACTTCTCAAGCCCGGAAGGCCCGTTTTCCCGAACCACCTCGTCCTCCAGCGACACAAAAAAGCGGCTGAAGCCGGGATCTCCCTGGCGCCCGGCCCGGCCTCTTGCCTGCCGTTCCAGCCGGATACTGGCCATCCGGCCGATGCCGATCACCGCAAGACCTCCCAGTTCTTCCACGCCTTTGCCCAGCCGGATATCCGTCCCCCGCCCGGCCATGCCCGTCGCAACCGTCACCGCGCCCTTCTGTCCGGCTTCCTTTATGATCTCGGCCTCCCAGAACGCATTGTTTGCATTCAGCACATTGTGGGGAATCCCCGTCTTCAGAAGACGTGCGGATACGTATTCCGTCTCCCGGATGCTGCTGGCCACGATCAGCACCGGCTGTTCTCTCTCATGCGCTTCGGCCGCTGCAGACAGGGCAGCGGCAAACTGCTTTTTTGCACTGGCAAAATAACAGTCCGGCAGATCCTTCCTCTTTAAGGGACGGTTGGGCGGAATCACAAGTACTTCCGCATGATAGACATCCGCCAGTTCCTCCGCCGCATCCGCAATCGTCCCGCTCATCCCGGACATTTTCGGAAACAGCTGGAAAAAATTCTGAAACGTGATCGAAGCCACAGCGCGGTTCTCCTGTGAAGGCTTCAGATTTTCCTTGACCTCCAGCGCCTGATGCTGGCCGCCCCTCAGCTTGACTCCCGGCATCAGACGGCCGGACCCGGCGTCCAGAAGCTGCAGTTCTCCTTTTTCAGAAACCATATACTCCTTTTCCGCTTCATAGAGTACATGGGCGCGCAGCGCCAGCGTCACATGACGGTTGATCTCAAAATGTTTCTCCCCGTAAAAATTATCAATCTGAAAGAACCGCTCCGCATACCTCACGCCCTCATCCGTCAGCCATACCTGCCGGTCCTCGGTCTCATAGTCTCTCTCCCTCACCAGCGTCGTGATGAAAAAGTCGGCCAGTTCGTACAGATTGGACTGCACTCTCGGAACTCCGGAGATCACCAGCGGCGTCTGCGCGCCGTCCAGCAGAACCGAGTCCGCCTCATCAACGATCACATAATAAAATTCCCGCAGAAAACGGTCCGAAGCTCTGGAAACCAGATTATGGAACAGATAGTCGAAGCCCAGCGCTCCATGCGTCGTATAAACGATATCCGCCGCATAGATTTCTTTTTTCTGCGCATTGGTAAAACGCGTGCCCGCGCCTGCCTGCACCCCCACGCCGACCGTCAGGCCCATAAACCGGTATACCTGCCCCATCTCTTCTGCATCCCTCATGGCAAGATAGACATTTGTGGTCAGCAGAATCGTGCTTTTACCGGAAAGCGCGTTGAGATACAGCGGCATGGTCGCCGCCAGCGTCTTTCCCTCGCCGGTATTCATCTCGGCAAGATACCCTTGGTGAAGCGCGATGGCGCCCAGCACCTGCACGTCATAGGGAAATTTTCCTAGAATCCTGCGGTCCGCCTCGCAGACCGCCGCATAAGCTTCCGGCAGAAGATCGTCCAGCGTCTCTCCTTCTGCCAGCCTGCTCCGAAAAACAGCTGTCAGCGCGGACAGTTCTTCATCCTTCAGGCCGGCCATCCGCGCCTGCCAGCTTCTGACGCGCTTCAGCAGCTTTTTCAGTTTTCTCAGTTTTTTCTTCTGTCTCATGAATCGTCCCTGATGACCTCCCGGATTACGATAGAATGAAAGCGGAACGAAGCGGCTCCGCTGCTGATCAACTGCATCCGGTAGCTGTAGGTCTTGAGCGGACACTGAAATTCCGCCGCCCGGTCCCGAATGATCAGGCGGCCCGCTTCCGTCTCATACCGGTCATAAAAAATCAGACGTATGAGGCAGCCCTCCTCGCCTGCGCGGTCCATATTTCGGATCAGCTGGTACCTGCCTTCCCCGTCGATCATCGGCAGCGCCGGTTCGATCCTCTGCATCTGATAACTGGTTTTGGAATACCACTGTCTGATCACGGTTCCGGGAGGCAGCAGCAGGTTCCGGAATTCCACGTCGTCCTTCCGGTGAAACAATACTTCCGATCCGTACAGACAGGTGTCTGCCGCATATTCATTCCAGTATATATTCCAACTCTCCCCGGTCATCTACTTTTCTGCCTTTCTTGAAAAATCCTCGTACAAAATCTTTTTATACTGGCTTACAAACCAGCTGACAATCGTACCGGTATCATCGTTATGCCTTCCGTGTATGCCCTTCCCGTACACCTGCGCGCCTTCCGAATGCAGATGGGAAATCAGCATCTGATAGGCAGACGCATCATAGTCGTCTTCGATCATATAGGATACCACAAACCTGGACTTTCCCCAATCCGTGGCATCAAACCGGTCCCAGAACCGTGCATCCAATCTCTGAACGGCCTGTACATCCGTATTTCCGCACAGATACCGCAGTACGTCCAGAGAAGTGGGAAAACCGCCGGGACGCAGAAGGCGCTCATTGGCCGCCACCGTCCCGATGTTTGCCAGCGGCTTTCCCAGAAGCAGTGCATGGGGCCGGATATCGCATCCGTAGTACAGAGCGCCGAACGTCCCCATGGAAAGTCCCGATAAGATCACCTGATCCGAAGTAAAGCCAAGTTCCTGCATATACCGGAAGATCGCCGAACGGATCATTTCCTCATATTCCTCCGATCCCATATAGAAGCATCCGCCCTCCAGCCTGGACTCTGTAATCAGTAGAAACGGACAGCCCAGCTTCCGCATCATCCAGTAGCCCTCAAATCCTTCCAGCGTCTTATAACCGGAGAAATAGAGATTCAACGGCGGCTTTAAGTCTCCTGGGTCAAAATAGCAGAACACTTCCTCCCTTTCCGACGTCACATACCGTTCCCCTCCGGGCAGAAAATGCCCATGTCCGCGGCGGGAATAGCGGTCATGAAGCGCTGTGATCTGAAGTTCTCCGCACCCCGCCGCAGACAATGACACAAAGACAGCCCCGTCCCGCATCTGATTGTCGATCCGGACGACTTGATCCAGCTCTTCTTCTGAAAATTCCCATTTCTGCTGAATATCCGCGATACTGCCCTGCACGAACTGCGTGACGGTCAAAGCGATCCGGACACCCGGATCCTTTCTGTACTCCAGCCACAGATCAATGCACTGCCCGGAAAAAACAGGAATATTGTTTCTCCAGAATGCAGCCTGACAAAGCTTCTCTCCAAAATCCCCGTTCAGGCACACGCTGTAATTTCCGTTCCAGCGGACGCTCCCCTTAAAATCCCGGCTGATGGCCAGGCTGCCCGGATTAAACTTCTCTCCATACGGTTTGGGAAAATAATTCCGCGCTTCATGGAGCAGAAAATCCGAAAGATCAGAAACGGCAATCCGTCTTCCTTTCCTGCTCTGATACAGCCAGTCCGCCTCTCCTTCCAGTTCCACCTGTTCTGTAACAAACAGGGTATATGCTTTTGACGCCTGATAAAGAGGCATGATTTCTTCCGGAAGCGGAGCCCGGTCCAGAAATACCAGGTCAAAAGGCTTCTCCGGCGCCTGTTCCAGGACTTCCTCATAGAGAAGGCTGATGTTCTCCGGAAGCGGAAAACGTCCAGTCCAGTCTTCATAACCCAGCTGTAAGATCCGAATCTTGTCCAAAGCTGTCAATCACCTCTCCCCATTGCTTCAGCAGCACATCCGTAGTATACCGCTTACCGATCCGATAAGACGCGACCATGGCGTCGTTCCAGTTTTTCAGACTTTCCAGATAATAGGCCAGCGTCTCTGGAAGCCGGTCCATTTCTTTCAGGATCACACCGTTTTTTCCGTGCCGCACAAACTGCGTCCCGGTACGCACGATCTGCGGAATCCCAACACTGAGCCCCATGATCTGCAGATACAGTTCCGGCTGCTCCCTCAGTTCCACAAGGACTCTCTGCTCCCGCATGCATCTGCTCACAGACAGCTCATCCACGCACTGCTCCACCACAAAGCGGGCTGCCGAAAGTTCTTCCCTGTCCACCTCATTTTCCGACACGCAGTTGTCCGGCTCCTTCTTTGTCCACGCCTTCGCAGAACCGGATGCTTCCAGATATCCGCGGGCCTGTTCCAGAAGCTGTTTTTCTCTTCCATAGTCCGCCTGCCTTGTGAACAGATGCACTCTGGCCCTGTCATTGGTCTGCAGATAGGTCCCCAGCGCCTGCATCAGCCGCCCAAAGACTTCCGGCTCCATGCCGTCTACCGGAACGAGAATCTTCTGAACTTCCAGCTGCTGGCTGATCCCGGGATCCACCCGGGTGTCAAAAGGCGGAATGCTTCTGCTGTTTTTCATCAGACCGCCCATCACTTTACGGATCTTCTTCAGGTTTTCTCTGGAATCCATGATCACATACCCGGCCGATTCCAGCAGTCCCAGGCATTCCATGCGCTCTCCATACCGATACCGGTCCCCGAAAAATGAAAGGATTGTCTTTCTGCCCCTCAGCAGATTCCGCATCATCTCCGTATGCCGGTCATGCATGGCAAGGCAGAACAGATCCTGTTCCCCTGTCCCCTCCAGAAAGGACGAGAACACTTCCTCTATCAACTGTCCCATATGATCGTAGGACCGTCTGGAAAAAGGCATTTTCTGCTCCCTTCTGTCCGCCGCCAGATACTCCGGACAGGCAGGGTTCACTTCCACATGCCCGTCATCCAGAAAATGCCGCAGCTTCCACACGCCGTTTTCCATCAGATAGTCCTGGCGCCAGGGCGCTTCGTCCTCCCGAAAAAGTATGGTAGATGAGAGGAATCCACGGTCATCATAGAGATTCCGGCGGTGGAGCCTGCCGTTTTCATACAGATCGATCTGTATCGGATTGCCGTCTTCTCCAAATTCGATCTGCGCGTATTTCTTTCCCTCCCGCATGGCGGAAACCGCAAACATGGTATAGATAAACTCGGTATGCGGCGGCCATTTCATGTTATGAAAAGACAAAGGCACGGCTTTTTTCCGGCGGACCTCCTGCACCGCGTCAAAACAGGACCAGTAAGACGCACGGTACAGCCCCTGCCGATGTAGAAAATGACGGAAATTGGGCGCATATCCAGGCAGCAGAATCCGGCAGGGCCAGACGCCGTTTCTGTGAAACAGCTGCAGCTGCTTTACGGTATCGTCAAATTCTGTCTGCATGCGCCTGACATACCATTTCTGCTCGCTTTCGCACCACTGATCCTTCTGGTACCAGGCCGGTATAAAATACAGCATCGTTCCTCCTGCTCCTGTCTCTTCTGTCAGATAAAAGGCTTATAATGATCATAACTTCTGACTGCCAGATATTCCTGATACAGACTGTACCAGATACCGGTCAAAATCATGGCCGAAGTGGGAAACATCAGAAGCTCCCGGTCCCATCCCCGGTAAAACTGCAGAAACATCGGCAGCCCCATGCAGATGCTCATAACCGTAGCGCTGAACAGGCTGATCCTGCAGATGGTTCCGGTCAGGTACCGCTTCGTGTCACGCCCCGCATGAAGATTCCGGATGCTGTCTCCTCCCTTCAGGAACTGCTCCGTAATCTCCCCGGGAGAGATGAACAGCAGCGCAAAGCCAAGCGTCAGTACATAGATGATGAGGATGTACACCACAATTCCCAACGGCCTTGCCATCGTCAGATTCTCGCGCCACCATGCAATCCCCTCATGATATGGAAACAGATACCCAAGGCCCAGAACCAGAAGCTGGGGCAGCATGAAGAAGGCGGTGGAAAACATGACCGGCATCACTCCTGCCGGATTCAGCTTGACCGCCAGATAATTTTTATCCGCGTAAATATTGTGTATGGAGATCCGCTGAACCGGAATCCGAAACTCCGCCCCTTCCATCATAAGCATGATAAAGACCAGTTCTGCCGCCAGAACCAGCGGAAACGCCAGTTCCCGGATTCCGTGTCCGCCAAGAGCAGAAGCCATGCCGTCCAGAATATTAATATAGATCAGTATGGTCTGTCTGCCGAATCCGTATTTTTTATTCCGGGCTGACAGCCATACAATCAGCATGGCTCCCGTTACCATCTCCAGTCCGCTGACCATTCTCGCCGGCAAAAGAAGTGCATCCGGAACGCAAAACGAGAGAGCCTGTACCTGAAAGAACGCCTGCAGCGCCGCAAGCACCAGCGTCATTGCCAGAATCGCCTGACTGGTCTTTCTGGGAGAAACTTTGTCCTTTGACCAGGCTTTCCTGCAGAGGCTTATCATCTGGACAAGAATCGATCCCATCATATACGGCGATACCCCCAGCGCAAACAGGGAACACCGGTTGAGGTCCCCGCTGATGGTCCGGATCAGCAGCGCCTGTGCGTCCGCCTCCCTGCCTGCGTAAACGGACCGATCCACGCCGTAGAGCGGAATGCATCTTCCCATGATATATACCAGTACAATGACTGTGGTAAATAAAAGCTTCTGCGTCAGCAGGCTGTGTGTTTTCTCCGACCTGGACATGATCTTCTCCCGACGACAAATACCCCACAGCTGACTGTAGGGGTATCTGTCTGTTTACTTATCTCATTTTTGTAATCTTACCGGTTTCCGTCCTCATCGTCAGAAGAACGTTTTCCTGCAAAAATACCTTTTCTGTACTTCTTATCATAAGCTGTCTTTCCTGCAACCGCCGCAAGAATCGGGATGATGGACCATGTTGCATACTTCGCAAATTTCGATCCTTCCTGCACCTGTGCCGGCGCTGCCAGCGGCACATCCTCATCTCCAACTTCTTCCAGTCCGGTGGTATCTTCCTCGTCTTCCATGACTGCCAGCGGAACTTCTTCGTCCTCTGCTTCCTGGAGGCCTTCTCCGTCATCTGCGATGCCGTCTGCCAGCGGAACGATTCCATCCGGAACCACTACCGCCGGTGCCGCTGCCGGTGCCGCGACTGCCGCTGTAGCGACGGTTGTCACGGGAGCTGTAGCTGCAGGCGCCGTAGGAGCTGTATCCGCTGCCGGTGTGTCGGTTCCGCCGCCGCCACCGCCAGTGGTTCCGCCACCGCCGCCTCCGGTCGTTCCGCCGCCATCTTCAGCGTTTGAATTACTCGTACTGGTACTTGCGCTGGTGCTGGCGGATTCACTGGTGCTCTCGGAAGTTGATGTGCTGGTGAATTCTCTCAGACTTTCGCTTTCCAATTCACTCACACTCTCGGACTCGCTTACGCTTTCGCTTTCCGATTCACTCACACTCTCGCTCTCGGACTTGCTCACGCTTTCACTTTCCGATTCACTCAGACTTTCGCTTTCCGATTCACTCAGGCTCTCGCTTTCGGACTCGCTCAGGCTCTCGCTCTCAGACTCGCTCAGGCTTTCGCTTTCCGATTCACTCAGACTTTCACTTTCCGATTCACTCAGGCTCTCGCTCTCGGACTCGCTCAGGCTTTCGCTTTCCGATTCACTCAGACTCTCGCTCTCGGACTCGCTCAGGCTTTCGCTTTCCGATTCACTCAGACTTTCGCTCTCAGACTCGCTCAGGCTTTCGCTTTCCGATTCACTCAGACTTTCGCTTTC
>VSND01000150.1 GCA_009774145.1 Lachnospiraceae bacterium
CCGGTTTCCTCCGGACGGCCTGCCTTTCCTTCCCTTTTATTGAATTGTCCCTTCAACCCACACACTTCGCCTAACAGCTTTTTTGCGCATAGTTGGATATCCCGTGCGGTTAGATCCAACCCCCTCCCAGGTATTCCGATACCGCTTCCAGGGCATACGCTATGGTTATGGCATCCACTTCCGGTATGCGGCCGGAAAGCCTCTCACTGTTCCAAAATGTGTCCGTAAGCCTGCTCAGCGGACAGCCTGTATCAAGGTCAGGAATACAGATATACTGGCCGCTTAAATATTTTCCTATCACGGCATTCATCCGGCTCCCCCTGCCAGCAATGATAAGCTCTGCCATGTTGTTTCCCTGCCGGATCACCTCCACACGACCTTCCCATCCCCTGCTGTTTCCAGGCAGGCCGCACCGGAACACTATGGGTAGCGCTGCTCTGCTCATTCCACACCTCCCACAAGCCTTTCATGGTCCGCCACAAAACGTACCATATGTTCATCAACCAGGCGTTTCTGCTGCTGGCAGGCATACAGCAGGGCCTTTTCACAGACCCGGTTGATGAGCCTCGGAATGCCGGTAGATATTTTATATACTTCTGTCTCCGCACCCTCCGTAAAGATTCCCTGCTGTGTCCCAGAGTACGCCAGGTGGGCCGCAATGTATTTCCCCGTCTCCGCACGGTCAAGCCTCCCCAGCACGATGTTCATGTCAATCCGCTGGCGGATTGCCGCATATGCCTGCAGCCGCAGCTTCTGATCCCACAATTCTGTCTGACCTACCAGCACAAGGGACATGGGGCTTTCGGAGTCAAACTTATAGTTCAGCAGGAACCTCAGTTCCTCCAGCATCTCTTTCCCAAGAAGGTGTGCCTCATCCAGTACACAGACCACCTTCTTTTTCTGCACTGTGCATACCGTCTCAATCTCCTTCTGCAGCATGCGTTTGGAAACCCCGCTGTAAAAATGCGCTTCCAGGCCCAGCTGGTCCAGCAGACCCGCGTAAAGCCATTTCGGTGTCAGCTTGGAATCCGACAGGTACAAAAGCTGGTATTTCTCCCTCCCCAGCCTCCCCTCGAACATCCGCACCAGTGTCGATTTGCCGCAGCCGGGGCTTGCCGTCACCACCGCGAACATCTGCCGGTCCGCTGCGTACACAAGCCTTCCCAGGGCGTCCTTAATACGGGGGGACATATACAGCCTGTCCACTGGGATATCCCTCGTAAATGGCGTGTTCCCCATCCCAAAATATTTCTCATACATTGCCTGATGCCTCCTTCACATAATCACCAAAGGACAGGGCCTCTGCCATCTGCCTATGATCCTCTTTGTATTTTTTCTCAAGAGCGTCCAGGAGCCTTGAGCTTTCCGGCCGGGCTTTTGTCATCCCCAGCGGCACTTCCGGCTTTTTCGCCGCATACGCACCGATCTCCATCCTGCGTGCGGCCACCGGCTCTGCGCCGCTGCAGTATACCGTCACCGTGTCCGTGTCCATCGGGTCATACGCGATTTCCACCTCCAGGTTCGCAAACGCCGTGCTCGCCTCGTATTTCCTGCCCCTGAAGGAAAAACACCCGGCACCGTCTATTCTGCGTTTCTCCCTGTGGCGGAACGCCTCCGCCACAACAGACACATCAAGGAACACCAGCCCCCTTTCGTCACGCAGCCATTCCTGTTCCGGCGTGATCCCGCATGCCGCAACCTCCACCCCGTAAGACTTATAATACTCCCGGATCCCCTCATGGGCCTCCTTCTGGTATTCCTGCTCCAGGAACACCTTCCATCTCCGGTTCAGCTCCTCTACCGAATGCACATGGGCCACACGAACCTCCGCAATGAACTGGTCCACGCGCTGATGGAATTTTTCTATTTTCCCTTTCGATTCACAGGCCCCGGGCTTTGCGTGCAGGATGCGGATCCCAAGTTTCGCGCATGCCTTCTGCAGGTGCCCGGCCGTGTACTGGCTCCCCCTGTCCAGGTAAGCGCAGTCAAACTTACCCGCTTTCAGCACTGCCTTGTGGAACGTGTCCTCCACGATCTCCTGGCCCTGGTTATCATAAAACTCTGACTGTACGATGTACCTGGAATGGTCGTCGATCAGGGAGGATAGGTATGTCTTTATCAGTTCCCCTTCCGTTGTCCTGATGTCCGGGCCGTATTTAATATCCCCCTGCAGGAGCTCCATGCGGTGCGGACGGCAGAACCTCCGGCTGGAACGCTCCCGTTTTTCCGCATAGCGCTTCATCTGCTTTACACCCAGACCCGCGTCATACAGATGCCTCTGCATTGTGGACTGTTTCAGTTCCCCTGGGGCTGCCCACCCTTCCAGTTCCAGTATTTTAATGATCTGACGCACACTCCGCTTCGGCACTTCCCTTTTCAGCTGTACCGCCTCTGCCATGATCTCATTGAAATTTTCAGGCAGCCTCTGGTCCCGCCTCTTTTCCCTTCCCATGGGACTCAGGCCGCCAAAACCCTCTTCCCGGTATTTTTTCTCATACCGGTACAGGCTTCTTTGGGATATCCCTTCTTTACGGGCTGTCTCCTCCCGCAGCTGGCGCCTTTCCCCTTCATCCATCTCCGGATCCAGCAGCGGTGCTATCAGCCGGTAACGTCTCAGCGCTTCTTCATCCTGCCAGCCCCTTGTTTCTTTCTTTGGGACGCTTTCTTTTCCTGACATATGCCTGTCCCTCCTTTCCTGACAAGCATACACCCGCAGCCCGGGGACAGCACACAAAAGCAGGTGCATTCATACTGGTGCCGGGTATGGTTCGATCCGCCCCCCTGCATTATAAATAATCCGCATGGCCGCCTTCAGCCACCCGGGGCTTATCCTTTCCTTCAATCCCTCCAGCAAAGAATCCGTGGCCCGTAAAAAGGCATCCGTCAGTTCCAGGAAGCGGCGCGCCGCCGACTTCATCTGTCCCTCCATGTTTGCCGCATTCATCCGTGCCCACCATCTCCAGTGCTTCATTGTCCCTTCGCAGGGATAGTCCTCCGTCTCCCTGTCCTCCTCACTGACCACACCATCCACCACGTCCTCTATCAGGCCTGCATCATAGTGTTTGTAAGGGCATATACAGTCCGGCAGTTCATTATGGAGTTTCCGGCATTTATCATTGGTACATTTCAAGCGTCTAACCAGGTACCACTCCTTTTTACCCCCGGCCACCTTATGTACGCGCAGCCTCTGGTCACGGTATTTCAGCCCGCTACCACAGCAGGGACAGCGACAGTCTTCTTTACTGTCTACAAAAAATATCTTCTTTCTGCTTGTACTCCACTTCATATTTTGATATAATAACCATGTTTTTGGGGACCCCGGATACCATCATAATATAAAAGATGGCCCGGGGTCATCTCTTTCTCTGCATTTATGTCATTATATCGGGTAAATCTGCGACAATCAACCAGGGTAACTGCAAGTCATAGAAAATGGGGCGCAACAGGGATGCCCTTCAAAGGGGTGCAGCTCGGAGAGGGGCATCCGCTGGACGGTCTCCGTCACGGCCTCAGCCGGTGCCTCCGCCTCTTTTTTCTTTGCTCTTGGCATTTGTGTTCAC
>VSND01000151.1 GCA_009774145.1 Lachnospiraceae bacterium
ATTTCTGGCAGTGATGATCCGGTAATCTTGCTTGAAGCAACTGACAGCTATTCAGAAACAATAACATTGCCGGAAGGCGGGAACTATATTGGCATTACTGGAAATAATTTTACAGGTCATGTAGAGTTGGATATAAAATAGTAAACTGCTAAGTTACTGTACGATAACATTGCCATATAGCGGCGATGTTATCGTATGGGAGAGATATTTTGTAGTTATTGATAAAAGGAAAATGAGATAAAAATAGATTTGTGGAATTGAATAGGCGATTATTATGAGTAAAGTAGTAGTAGTATCTTTTTCGGAAGATGAGGAAGATGTCTGCCAGAGAATGTTGCAGATTATAAGTGAAAGTCCTCATTTTGAAGGCTGTAACGTGCTTCAAGTGGAAAATCACGTTAGTATCGGAGGAATGAAGTTGAACTTAGTAGAGAAAAATGTGGTCATACATGGTGCGGAAGTTATGCTTACCAATAGGGAGTTTGAAATACTGTATTTGTTAGCGCAGAGTCCCGGCAGGGTATTCAGCAAAGAGCAGATCTATGATATTGTCTGGCAGGAACCGTATTCCGGCGATTACAATATTGTCATGAGCCATATCCGCCACATAAGGGAAAAGATAGAGGACAATCCGGGCAAGCCGCTTTACATACAGACCGTATGGGGCATTGGCTATCGGTTCAACAAAAATTTAAGCAGCAGTCTGTGATCTGAAAACAGATTGCTGCTTATTTTTTGTCCTGTACGCCTAAGAGGTATTCGCAGGATACATGGAAGAACTCTGCCAGAGCCACCACTTCATAATCCGGGACAAACCTTGTCCCTTTTTCAATCCGTAATACGGTCAGGTTGCTAAACTCATATCCGGCAAGCTGGAGCTGCTCGGCAAGGGCTTTCTGTGACAGCTTCCTTTCCGTCCGCAGTTCCATAACCCTTTGACCGATCAGGTTTTTGGAGTTATTTTCCTTATTCCAATAGATTTTAATAACCTACCACCAACTTTCTAAAGATGAAGTCCCTTACCATTGATTTTACGAAATATTGTTGATAATATACTTCTAAAGATGAAGTGTAAGAGAATTATCTTGTGGAAAGAGAATTGGGGATTGATAATACTGCCTGTAAAATACAATAATATTTTTAACAGAGAAAGGTGGAAACAAGCATGAATGAAGTTTTTGAAACATTGTCGGATGTCTTTGAGGAGCTGCGCAGCGAATCGGAGGACAGGGAGTATTCCGTCCAGACGGAGGAAGCAAAAGCAGCCAGCCGGGAACTGAAAAAGAAGCAGAAGGCATTTGAAGCATATCTTTCCAAGCTGCCGAAAGAGGACAGGGAGTTTTTGGAGGGCTATATGGATGCGGTGGATCATGCCCATTACAAGGAGGAACAGCGGGCATATTATCAGGGATTTGTGGACAGTGTACAGGTTCTTGACGGACTTGGTATTATAAAAAAGCGTATGCGGATAAAGGAGCTTCTTAAAAAATACAGTAGATAGATAAAGAGGTGGCTGGTAGGACAGAAGGCGAGCCACCTTTTCTTATGGTTCAGAAAAATCCAGAAATACTCACGAAAAAATTCAGATGTTGGGGATATTCTATTCTTTGGGATGTTTGTACGTCCGAAGATAGGCTTCCACAATAGCAAGGATTGTTGTAATCTGTTCTTCCGTACATTGTGACAGATAAACCAGCAGACGCTTGTAGTCAAGATTGTCTGCCGGGGCATCTGGATAGAAAAACGGATCAGCGGAAATATGTAAGGCACGTATGAGCTGCCCTAGCTTTTCAATGCTTGGCACGTTTCCATGATTGTCGGACGGCGAATTGAGGGAGAAGCAAACAGCGAATTATTTTTCTGACATTTATCCCATTGACTGCGCAGTGCTGTCTGCAAATGCACAATCCTACCCAAAATGCTGCACGTTGTTGCCGGTATTGCTTTCCGCCTGAAATGCAAAAGGCCATGGATCCCATCATGAGATCCACAGCCCATATGAAACATTTAGTTTTTCCCCTGCTTGTCGGCCAGAACAGGAAGATGAACCAGGCCGGTGGCGACAGTCACCGCATCCACCTTCCGCATCAGGGAGCCGATCCTCTCTTCATTCCAAAAGATATCGGAGAAATCGGAGAGCTCGCACCCTACATCATGGTTAGGGATGCACAGATAGTTACCATATTTATGCCGTCCGGCGAGGATGTGGAAGTAAGTCCCCCGCCCATCGATCTCGGCTTCATACCATCCGGGGCCCCTGCCCAGTAAGATGAGCCTTCCTGTCCAGGTCTCCCTGCGGGAGCCGTGCCTGAGGATACAGTTGTATTCCATAGCAGCACCCCCTATCCGAGGTTCTGGCTGCTGACGGAGGCGAGGATGACTTCTGTGTCGATCACCTTCTTCTCCATCTGCGCCCCAAGCGTCAGGGCATTGGTCATCAGGTTGTCCACCAGGCGGGGGCTCCCCTGGGAGTGGCTGTGGACGGCGGAAAGGGCAGCCTGCTCAATGATGGAGGAAGGGCCTCCCGCACAGGCGATCTTGTGGAGCACGTACTGCGCCACCTCCGAATCGGAAAGCCCGGAGAAGTTGTAATGCACGGTGACCCTCTGGCGCAGGGCCTCATGGACAGGCTTTTTCAGGGTGTTGTTCAGGTGGGGCTCCCCGCAGAGGATGAGCGTGAAGCAGTTGAGTGAGTCATATCCGTAGTTCATGAGCATCTTGATGTCCTCCAGGATGCCGGTGGAGAGGTACTGTGCCTCATCGACTGCCAGGAGGAGGGGCTGCTTCCTGTCCCTGTAAAGGTAGAGGATCTGCTCCTGTACGGCGCGGAACATGCCAGGCTTGCCGCCCCCTGGCTCCACCCCCAGGACAGAGCAGAGCTGGCGGTAGAACTCCATGACGCTGACGGTGGAGAGGCAGATGTACTCCATGTGGTAGAGGTTTGGGTTGAGGCTCTTTGCAAAGCAGCGCAGGGCGAAGGACTTGCCCATGCCTGGCCGTGCGGTAAAAAGTCCTATGCCTCCTGTATCCTTGAGGTAGTCCAGCCGGGACGTCATCTCGGAGATGTCCTTTGAGAGGAACCGGTCCTTTTCTTTGGCATTCTGTTTGTCAAAGGGATTGAAGGAAAGCCCATAGTAAGAACGGAACATCAGCCCTCACCTCCGATCCTTGAATAATCGATGGATGGCGTGTTGTTGCGTTTCGTCCTGCAGTTCTGGTTCTTATCCGTAGGCCGGATGGGATAATGTTCCCCCTCATAAAGGATGAAAGCACTGGACATGTCGTCCGGAAGGAAGCGGATCTCCACTTTTGAAGAGATGAACTGCATGGGGACGTCATAGGACACCCTGTCGATGGAGACGGTAGAGTCCCTGTTCACCTTTCTGGTGATACGGTTCAGGAAACACTCTTCCAGCCATTCCCTGGACTTCGGCATGCGGATGGCGGAGCGGGTCTGCTGGTAGCGTTCCATGGGCGTGGTGCCGAT
>VSND01000152.1 GCA_009774145.1 Lachnospiraceae bacterium
CCCTCCCTATGCAAAGCAGAAGACTATGCAAAGAATGTACTGTTTTTCCTTATAAATAAAAGATTCTCTCAGATTTTACTTTGCATAGTATTCTACTCATGGAAGTTACAATTCCGACAGCCACTCCATCAGGTCACTGTTTTCGCTCCAGTCCGGCAGATTGGAATCTACCAGATCCGGATATGCGTTCTCCAGGGCTTTTCGCTTCAGTTCCGTATCGGCCCTCGCGTAGATTTCTGTGGTCCTGATATCGCTGTGGCCCAGAAAGTCACGGATATAGATCAGGTTTACGCCTGCCTGTAGCAGATGGACCGCCTTGGAATGGCGCAGCATATGGCACTTAACCTTTTCTGGCACTTTGTCAGATATTTCGTGTGCCATGGCGGCGTACTTGTTGATGACATAGGCAACCCCTTCCTTCGTCAGCCGGTTGTGCTGTTTATTCGTAAAAAGCGGGTAACTGACCTTATGCGCCAGATCCAGCCTGTTCTCGGAGATATACATTTCCACCAGAGCAGCCGTATTCTTCATGACAGGAACCCGCCGCGTTTTGTTGCCCTTTCCGGTAAGGACCAGCACAGGATTGTTTCCTGAAACAAAGTCCCTGACAGAAAGATCGATGATCTCCTGGACCCTTGCACCGCTGTCATACATCAGGCTCATCAGGGTGAGGTCTCGCCGTCCATGGGCTGTATATTTATCTGGCTGCTCCAGCAGTAGCCTGATCCCTTCCGGGGACAGATGTTCCACTACTGCCTGTCTTTTCTTCTTTACCGGGATAGCCAGCACTTTCTGGTAGTGGTACAGGGATTCCGGCGATTCAGATTGGGCATACCGAAAAAAGGAATGGATCGCTGTCAGCCGCAGGTTCCTCGTGGAAACTGAACTTTTCCGTTCTACTTCCAGCCAGTTTAAAAACCGCCCGACCAGATCGGAAGAAAGCTTCTTCATGGTGATCTTTTCCGCAGGGAGGGATTCCTCTTTTTCACAGAAAAGAAGGAGGAGCTTAAAAGTATCCCTGTAAGATTTTATTGTATTCCTGCTGACATTCTTCTGGACAGGAAGGTAATCGGACAGGAAAGCCGTAAGGTGCATGGAGAAATCAGTCGGCTTCACGGGCAGTCCCCTCCATTTCCGGTATGATGTCCTGATAGAACTTTTCCAGCTTCACCCGGATATCAGGAAAAACGTCTGCCGTCCACCTGAGGTAATACGCTGTTTCATGGAAGGTCTGGTGCCCCAGGTAAGTGCGCATCATGGGGATTAGTACCATAAGGTCCTGGCCCTGCTGTGCCCATTGTTTCAGACGGTAAATGCAGTAGGCGTGCCGAAAATCGTGAACCCTGGGGCCGTCCCCGGTATGGGGGATGCCGGCCTTCCAGAGAAAGCGCCGGAAGTTTTTATAGATATTCCCCAGTGTCATCGGCTTTCCACCGAAGCCTGGAAAAAAATATCCCTCTGGCTCTGGAAAAGGATGAACCTCACCAGCATACCTGCGCAGCCTCAGTGTCATGGACTCCGGCATGGGAACCAGACGGCTGTTATGGTTCTTTGAATCACGGACAGTCAGCATCCCCTGGTGCAGGTCAACGTCCTGTACCTTGAGCAGCCGGGCTTCCGAACACCGCAGCCCGCAGGAAAGGAGCAGCCGGAAGAACTCCGGCATCACCAGATGCCTGTAAGGAACTTCCGGACACTGGCGGCACTTATCTGTTTCCGCAAAAAAACGCCGGAGTTCTTCCAGGGTATAAATATGCGGCACATACTGCTGACCGGTGGGATAATAATTCTTTGGGAGTATCCATGCGCTGATGCCAATGCTGTCCAGGTATTTTGAAAACTGGCGTACCACTGAAGCACGCGAACAATGGTTTGCGGCTGATTCGTGCATTGTCCTGGAGCACCAGCCGGTCACGGCCTCCCTGGAAAGGGCTGCCGCATTCGGATATTTTTCCGCAAGGTAGCTGTCAAAGCGCTTTAGTATGCCGGGCTCTGTGTTATATTTGTATCCGACAGATCTTTTGAGGGAGATGAAGTCCTCCATTTCTTTTCGGAAAGGACCTATAAAAGTGGGTTTAGCCAAGACGGATCACCTCCTCAAAGTCCAGAGGGCATTCCGCCAGCCGTTCCATATCTACCTTGAGATACACGGCGGTAGAGTTTGTGTCCAGGTGTCCGATGATATCGGAGATGACTGGGAGAGGGGTATCCTTTTCCAGAAGGACGCTCGCCATGGTATGGCGGAGGCTGTGCATCCCCCGGTGCTTGCCACGCATGGGGATATGGGCTTTTACCATATATGCTTTGATCAGCTGGTCCAGATGATCCCCTTCCGCAAAGGGAAGGAACGGGGCCATATGGCGGACAAAGATACGGCTGCTGTCAACCTTCGGCCTTCCGTATTTCAGGTAATCGATCACTGCCCAGCCCACATCCGGGACAAGCGGCAGTTCCATGGGCTGTCCTGTTTTGGACTGGGTAAAGCAGATTTTTTTCTCCGTCCAGTTAAAGTTTTCAAAGCACAGGTTCTTGATATCTGTGCAGCGCAGCCCCAGACGGCACGCGATCAGGATGATGGCATAGTCACGTCTGCCTTTCGGGCTTCCCCGGTCGATGGCTCCGACCAGCTGTTTCAGTTCTTCATGGGTCCAGACCGAAGGGATGGCAGTCTGCTTCCTGGCTTTCACCATGGGCATTTTTGCCGCAAAGTCATCCGGCATGATACCTTCCTGGTACAGGAAACGGAAAAAGGCACGCAGGGAACAGATATGCTGCTCCACTGTTTTGTAGGAAAAACCTGCCAGTGTCCGGATATACGCATTGACCGTATCCAGAGTGACTGCTGTGAAATCATCCATCCTCTGTGCGGCCAGATAATCCATCAGATAGGAAGACTGCTTCACATAATGCTCCGTAGTCACCTGGGAATAGCCCTTTTTCTCACAGGAACTCTGAAAACGGCTGCGGATATCCACAAAAAACGGGGTTGTCAGTATTTCCTTATGCTTGAGATAACGCCGCAGCACCGCATGATGGAGTTGGAAATCCCCTACCATACGGATCACACGGATCTCTTGTGTTTCTGCTTGGGGCAGTGTCCTTGAGAAATCTTCCTGTGTGATCCCGAAGAACTCTTTGAGGAAATCCATGCCAAGCTGTTCCGTGTAATAGCATTCACTCCGGTCTTCCGCATAAGCCATCAACTGGTTCCAGCGCCGGCGGTAAAAGGTCATGCTCCCTTTTGTATAGCCAAGCCGGAGCAGTTCCTGTTCCAATCCTGCAATCAGGTCTGGTAAGTATGTTTTGTCCATAAAGGCACCTCCGATATGATATTTTCGAGAATAACTCTCTTAAATATCTTCGGAGATTATGCAAAGCAGCGCAAGAAAAAATGGCTTGGAATAGGACTTTCCTGGATTTACTTTGCATAGTTACTTTCTTTGCATAGGG
>VSND01000153.1 GCA_009774145.1 Lachnospiraceae bacterium
GGATCGTCGAAAAGTAATCATTCCAATATCCCACCGCGGTAAACAGCGCAATGGTGTTGCTGCCCTTTTATGTAGCCCTGTAATTACTCTGGTTGCCTGTCACAGAATTAACCGATATAATGACATGAGAACGGAGAAAGGAAAAGGTTCCAGAACACCTATCTTTCGCAGAGAACCGTGTTCTGGAACCACCATAAAAACATGGTTATTATATCAAGATATGAAGTGGAATACAAGAAGAACAAAGATATTTTTAATCAACAGTAAAGAAGAATGTATCTGCCCATGCTGCGGGAGCCCCCTGAAATACAGGGACAGCAGGAAACGGGTGCATAAAGTTGCGGGAGGAGGGAAGGAATGGTACCTGATCCGGCGTCTTAGATGCAGCAGTGATAAATGCGGGAAACTCCATAATGAATTGCCAGACTGTATCTGCCCTTATAAGCATTATGATGCAGGTCTGATTGAAGATGTGGCGGACGGGGTGGTCAGTGAAGTGGATACCGAAACCGAAGACTATCCGTGCGAAGGGACCATGAAGCACTGGAGATGGTGGCTGTGGATGAATGAAAAAAACATGGAAGGCCATCTGCGCCTGGCAGCGCACCGCTTCCTGGACCTGGATGGAAAGTTCCTGAAATCCAGGGCTTCTTTACTGGAAGAGATGAAAGAAAGGATAAGCCCCGGATGGCTTAAGGCGGCTGCCAGGGTCATATATAACAGCGGAGGGCGGATAGAGCCATATCCGTCAGTAGCATGAGGATGCACCTGCTTTTGTTCGCTGTCATTTTTATTCCGGTGTATGCTGTCTTTTGGAAGGAGGGCCATACAGATGGAGAAAAAAGAAGTAAAAAAATGGCAGGATGAGGAGGCGCTCAGAAGATACCGGATGGTAGCGCCGCTTCTGGACCCGGACATGGATGAAGGGAAAAGGCAGCAGCTGCGGGAGGAAGCCGCGGAGAAGAACGGCATATCCAAAAGGACGCTGTACCGTTATGAAAAAAGCTACCGGGAGGAAGGGTTCGGAGGGCTGCGTCCGGCCAGCCGGACAAAAAAGAGGCAGCAGAGGCTCCCGGAAAACTTTGAAGGGATCATGGAACAGGCAGTGCAGTTAAAGCGGGAGGTTCCGAAACGGAGCGTGCGGCAGATCATAAAGATACTGGAGCTGGAAGGCTGGGCAGCGCCGGGGGTGCTGAAAGCGTCCACAATGCAGAGACACCTTTATGATGCAGGTCTTGGGAGGAAGCAGATGAAGCGGTACGCAGAGAAACGGACGGTATCATCCAGACGTTTCTGCCGGCCGCACCGGATGGAACTTTTACAGGGGGACATCAAGTACGGCCCGGAGATCAGGACAAGAGACGGGGAAGTGGTAAAGACCTATTTATCCTCCCTGATTGATGACCATTCCAGGTATATCGTGCAGTCAGAGTTTTATGATAACCAGAGGCAGGAGATCGTGGAGGACACGTTCCATAAGGCAGTTTTAAAAGCCGGAAAGTTTGACTGTGCCTATCTTGACAATGGGGTGCAGTACACGGCGGGGCATCTGGGACGGGCATGCGCGAAGCTTGGGATAAGGATTGTCCATGCAAAGCCGGGTGCGTGCCAGTCCAAGGGCAAAATAGAAAAATTCCACCAGAAGGTGGACCAGTTCACAGCGGAGATACGTGTGGCACATGTGCATTCCGTAGAAGAACTGAACCGCAGGTGGAAGGTATTTCTGGAGCAGGAATACCAGAAGGAGGCACATGCAGGGATCAGGGAGTATTATGAATCCCGTGGCGCGTCAGTGCCTTCCTGCGGGATCACCCCGGAGCAGGAATGGATGAGGGATGAAAGGGGGCTTGTCTTTCTGGATGTTTCCGTGGTGGCGGAAGCATTCCTGCACCGTGAGACGCGCAGGATAGACGAGGCAGGGTGTTTTTCTCTGGGCGGGAACCGGTATGAAGCAAGCGCAGCACTGTCGAATCTTGAGGCAGAGGTTGCCTATGACCCGATGGATATGGATACCGTGACGGTATACTGCCGCGGGGCAGCCCCGGTAGAGGCGCACCGGATGGAGATCGGGGCATTTGCATCCAAAGTGCCGCCCGTGCCTCTGGGGATGACGGGGAACATCCCGGAAACGTCAAGGCTTTTGGACGCACTGGAAAAGAAATATAAGGAAGACCACAGGCAGATGGCGGGGGCGCTTTCCTTCGGGGACTACGGGAAGGAGGCGGGGAGCCGTGTATGAGAGTTTTTTTGAAATGGGGCATACACCTTTCACAAGGGACATTCCGGTGGAGAGGCTGTATACATCGCCGCGGATAGAGGATGCCCTGGGAAGGCTTGTTTATGTGGTTGACCACCAGATGTTTGCGGTGGTGACGGCAAATCCCGGATGCGGGAAATCCACAATGGTGAGGATGCTGGACGGGAGGCTTGGAAAGGAAAAATACCTTCTTTTATACCTGTCAGATTCCAAGCTGACGCCGAGGTGGCTGTATGCGGGGCTTTTAGGGCAGCTGGGGCTGGAGCCGCATTATTTCAGCGGAGATTCCAAACGGCTGCTGCAGAAGGAAATCCGGGCGGTCAGTACGGAGCAGAAAAAGAAAGTCGTGTGCGTGCTGGATGAAGCGCACCTGCTGGGGAAGGACATGCTGGAAGAACTGCGGTTCCTGCTGAATTATAAATTTGACTCCACAAGCCCGATGTCGCTGGTGCTTGTGGGACAGACGGAACTCTGGGAGCAGAAACTCAAGCTCCAGGCATATGAGGCCATAAGGCAGCGCATCGACATGAACATCGTGCTGGGGAGGCTGGACCGTGCGGAGACAGGGAAATATATAGCAGCCCATATGGCGTATGCAGGGGCGGGGAAAGAGATCTTCACCAGCGGGGCAGAAGACGAGGTATATAAAATATCCGCGGGTATTCCGCGGATGATAAACCGTGTATGTGAAAAGGCGCTGATGTATGCCTGCCAGCAGCAGAAGCGGATTTTGGATGAACACATGGTGCGTTTTGTGGCGGACCATGAGATGATCGGAGGTGTGGGATGACGGCGTGGCCGGAGGGGCGCATGGAGTTTGTATGCACCGCGCCGGCAGAAAAAGGGGAAGACGGACAAAGATGGCTGGGGGAAGTTGTGGTAAAAAGCCACAGCATATGCATGGCAGAGCTGCTTATTTATGGCAGGGACAGCTGCATCAATGCAGTGATCGGTAAATATATGAGCGGCCAGTATATTTGTATTCCGGACATTGATACAGGATGCCCCTTAAGCAGGCTGTCAGATATCTTCTGGAACAGGGAGCGACTGTCAGCGCATATGAATGAGGCGGATGCGGTAACCGTTGCGCATGCCCTGCGTGCATTGTCAGGGTATACGGGGAAGGACTGGCTATAAGGGGACAGGGCAACTATACGCAAAACGTCTGTTAGGCGAA
>VSND01000154.1 GCA_009774145.1 Lachnospiraceae bacterium
AACGGAAGAACCATACTAACAAAGGAGGTGTTTATTATGGCAACTTCAAGTATCACAAAGAATTTTGTCATTTCCGGCAAGGAACAGGTGGAGATGTTCATCAATGCGATTGAAGAATCTGCCAAGAACCGTCCTGTGCGTACTCCGGTAAATGTAGAGTTCATTGAAACTGAGGATGAACTGCGAGAATTTATGAGGTTCAGGGAAAAGAAAGCAAAGGAGAAATTAAATGCCAGTAACGGATAAATTTTTTGCAATCAATATCCGCAAGTATTTGGCATTAGGAGATGACCAAGAAGCCGGGGAGCCTGCGCTTGTTAAGCTGCTCTCCGGGTTTTCCTGTCCAAAGAATCCGGATTTGGAACGGTTTTTGAAAAAAAGTGCAATAGAGTTCACAAAAAAGAACCAGTCAGTTACATATCTTGTTTTTTCCAAAGATAATGGGGAAATGCTGGGTTATTTTACCCTTGCATTAAAACCTCTAACAGTAAGGGGAGAAGCAGTAAGCAATACTGTAAAGAGAAAGTTGTTGCGCATCAGTGAATGGGATGAAAAAACAGATACTTATACTATGTCTGCATATCTGATTGCACAGCTTGGAAAAAATTACGCGGGCGGCAGGGATAAGGAAATCTCTGGAAAGGCGCTTATTGAACTGGCTTGGATGATGATTGAAAAAGCACAGTATATGTTTGGCGGCATGGTAACATTCTTAGAAGCTGAAAATGAGGAAAGGCTGTTATCATTTTACCGTGACAACCGCTTTTCGCAGTTTGATACAAGGCAGACCCTATCAGATACGGACGAGTCGCATGAGCTGGTACAGCTTTTAAGGCTGCTCTGATGCGATTTCACCGCACTGAAAAGTATGGATTTTTCGGCAAAACCACAATTTGTCGATTTGTCGAATGTCGAATTGGGTGGGGTAAATTCCTCACAGGTGGGGTAAAAGGGGTAAACATTTTTACCCCGGGGTAAAAGTCATCATAATCTAACAGCGGCACAGGCGGCAATTCAGAAATAATGCCATAGGATTTTTGGTACTCGCAGGCGAAAGTATGGAAGAATGGCTTAAAATCAAGGGTTTTAAGGCTTGGTGGGGTTCATCACGGTGGGTGGTGGACCCCTATTTTTGTGTTTTTTGATGCCGCTGATAGGATGGCGATAGGGGAAAAAATCGTACTATCAGGCAAAAGTATACTTTCACGCAAAAGTCAGGGGTTTCCGTGATAGTTTGGAGTTTTGCGTGATAATATAGGGTATATCTTATTGAATCAGAACTATTTTACGTTTTCCAAAATATTCAAGAAATATTTTTAGACTTTAAGACCGCAGTAGTATTGACGGGGCTTTAAGACTGTGGTAGTATGTATATGTGGCTACTACTACAGTCTTAAAAAAGGAGGTGCTGTTAAATGGGTGTCAAGCTGTTCGATTCTGAACTGAAAGTGATGTCTGTCCTTTGGCGCGATGGCGATGTTCCGGCTAAGTATATTGCCAAGCTGCTTACCGAGGAATTGGGATGGAATGTAAACACAACCTATACCCTGATCAAGCGTTGTATTAAAAAAGGAGCGATTGAACGTTCTGATCCCGGTTTCATGTGCCATGCGCTCGTTCCGAAAGAGAAAGTCCAGGAGGCAGAGACAAATGAGCTGATTGACAAAGTGTATGACGGCTCCGTTGATAAGCTGTTTGCCGCTTTGCTGGGGAGGAAAAAGTTGAGCGCCGCACAAATTGAAAAGCTGAAACAGATTGTCAATGATCTGGAGTGAGGTGATGTGAATGAGTCTGTTGCAGATGAGTTTTACCGGGGGCATACTGATTTTAGCGGTCATCGTCATACGTGCTTTGGCAATCAATATGTTACCCAAAAAGGCTTTTCATGCACTTTGGGGGATATCAGTTGTGCGGCTGATGATTCCCTTTTCTATCCAGTCTGTGTTTAGCGTGTATTCGCTGATGGGCAGCCATGCACCTGGAAATGATTTACAGACCATTCGTGTACAGGTATTGGAAAAAGAGTATGGAGAATAGTAGAATGGAATCGTCTGGAAATGGGCAGCAACGCTATTGGAAATCGGATAAAAAGAACACAAAACACATTATTGTATAGCGTTAAAGCCAGTATTTTCAAAGGGTTCCAGAGGGAGGCTACATTTTATTACCCGATTTGGTGGGGAGACCTTCCTATAATTGTGAAAGTATTTCTGGAAAGCTATGATTTCACCGGAAAGACAGTCATTCCTTTCTGTACCCATGCAGGAAGCGGGCTTTCAGGGACGCAGGGAACCGTTGAGACTCTTTGTGATGGGGCAACGATAGAAGATGGTCTTGCGGTGCGCGGAAAGACGGCGCAGGAAGATGTGGCTTCGGCGGAAAGCTCCGTAACGGAATGGCTGCGCAGTCTGGGATTTGTGGAGTAAGCGCAGAGGAGAGATTGCTATGAAGAAAGTACCTGTTTTTATCGTTCTGCCTATATTTGCGGTGATGCTTACTGCCTGCGGGACAGAGCGTGTGGAAATACAGAATACCTCCATGCAGAAGACAGAGGATGTGTCCCCTTTACCAAGAGAAGAAAATACGCCTGAAAACGAAACAGAAACAGGAGTGGAAGAACCCGTAGAGGATGGAGGAACATCCTCTGCGGATATTCTTATAACCATAGGAGGAGATACGAAGGTTATGGCCTCATTGGATGACAGCGAGACCAGCCGTGATTTCCTCTCCCTTCTTCCGCTGACCATTGATATGACACGTTTCTATGACCGTGAATATGCAGGGAGCTTAAGTCCGGCATCCCTTTCCCGGAACGGGGAAGAGATTGATGACTTTGAAAACGGCGATGTCACCTATTATGTGGCCGGAAACGCGCTGGCCATATTTTTTGACAAAGAAACAGAATCGGACCAGGGAGGACTGATCAGGATGGGAAAGATTACTTCTGATCTGGACATCCTCATCAATCTGCAGGGGGATACGCAGATGACCATCACTCTGGCAGAAGAGGAAGGAGAAAATAAGATGGCGGAATATGATTTTTCTGCATTTACGAATGTAGAAATTACAGGGGCGGATCTGTCTGCCATGAGTGAGGAAGAGACAGCTGTCCTTTATCAGCAGGCAAAGTATTGTCAGGCCATGACAGATGCGGATACAGACACCATGGAAGAACTTGTATCGGAGGATATGGTCTTTACCCATATGAGCGGCAGGCAGCAGACAAGAGACGAATATTTTGCTGATGTGGAGGATGGAAGCCTTCGGTATTTTACAATCGGCATAGACAGTCCGGTAGTGGAGGTTGATGGAGATGTGGCTTCCGTTACTTATACTTCCGTGCTGAATGCCAATGCTTAGGAACTGTTAATAAATAACTTTTAAACCAGTAAATGGTATGGTATACTCCTTTTATAGAGCAGAAAAGGAGTA
>VSND01000155.1 GCA_009774145.1 Lachnospiraceae bacterium
GCGAAACCATGCGCCGGATTATCTGAAAAAGTACTCAATGAAATGTATTCGGATGGCTATTCCCCCAAAAGTGTGGATCATCATGTCAGGCCCATCTACAACAGGCTGGCAAGATATTGTGAAGAACATTTTGAGGGAGTGTATTCTGCTGATGCAGGTGAAGCCTTCATTCGGATGATTCGAAGGAAAAACCAGTCAAAGGAGCAGACAGATTTGAACCGAAATTCCATCGAACGGTTAAATCATGCGCTGGACGGAGATTTTCATTGGAGGCCCGCAAAGTCAAAGTTAAAGCCATATGCTGCTTCATGCTATGATGCGGTTGTTGCCAGATACGAGGCTTATCTTATCCGGACTGGAAAGACCATTACCAACACCAGGCATCATATACATTTAATTGCTGGCTTCCTGTCGCATATGGAATCAGCAGGAATCACCAGTCTCCCTATGATTAAAGCAGAGCATATCCATGAAAGGTTTGCAGCCGCAAACGATAAGGCAGGTTTCCGCAAGGCAGTGAAGATGTTTTTTCGATATGCCTGCAAATACGGATTGGTTGAAAATGATAACAGCCGTTGGATCCCGGCAGTCCCACGCCATAGGCCGGTTCCCTCTGTCTATACGAAAGATGAGATAGCAAGAATACTGAATTCCATAGACCGGACCACAAGTCTTGGTAAAAGAAACTACTGCATGATTCTGCTGGCTGCAAGACTGGGGATCCGTTCCTGTGATATAGCCGGGCTGAAGCTTGAAGACATCCGGCACAGGGAGGGCATTATCCGGATAACGCAGCAAAAGACGGATATTCCCGTTGAATACCCGATACTGGACGAAATAGCTCATGCCCTGAAGGATTATCTTGACAATGCAAGGCCTGGTTCCGATCTTCCCTATATATTCCTGACACAGCCCAGGCCCACATCCTCTGGTTTAAGCACACGGGGAATTTATGCCGTTGTGTCCGGAGCAATTGCCCAGGCCGGCATAGATATGTCTTCCAGAAGACATGGCGCCCATGCCCTGAGGTCAAGTCTGGCATCGCATCTTCTTGCGGAAGGGAAAAACTATGCGGATATCCAGCAGGTATTAGGCCATGCCTCCCCTGATGCCGCCAGGCATTATATCCGTGTTGAAGCGGAACGGCTGAGGGAATGCGCCATGGAAGTGCCCGCTTTTCCTAATGCGCTGATCACCTATTTCCAGGAAAGGCGGTGAATTGACAGATGAAAAATACCATCTGGTTTGAAAGTCGCCTGAAGGAAAAATTAAATTCTTATATGGAACTAAAAGAAAGCCAGGGCCATCAGACCTCAAAAATACGCCATATTTTTATCTCGCTTGACCAGTACCTGCAGAAAGCTGATTGTGGCGTCCAGAGCCTGTCGCCAGCTGTCATTGATGGCTGGATCGCATCCCTTCCGGAGAAACTCAGTGTAAACACAGTGAATATTTATATATCAACTTATCTGCAGTTTGCAAGATATCTGCAGTCACTTGGGCATGCTGCCTTTATACCAGAGAAAGCGGTCGCCAGCAGGAATTATTCCCCGTATATATTTCATGAGGATGATCTGGCGGCATTGATGCAGGCCGCGGATACCATGGTGTTTTCTGTTCCTGAAAAACACCGTCACAATGCCGCCTGCTTTAGCGTGATGCTAAGAATGTATATCGGGTGTGGATTCCGGTTGAATGAGATACGGCTGCTAAAGACGAGCAATGTTGATCTGGAATACGGTATTGTTCATGTGCGGAATGCAAAGGGAAACCGTGACAGGATCGTACCCATGCACAAAACACTGACGGAGAGTGTAAAGATATATTCAATAAGCGGAATTCCCCAAGAAGAAAACCTGTTTTTTCCTTCCGGAACCGGGAATCCTATTTCATGTTCATGGATAAGGGAGGCGTTTCTCAAATGCATCCGGTATATCGGTATAGAGAAACCAGATCTCCCGAAACATTCCAGAAATATCTGCCTGCACTGCCTCCGCCATAGTTTTGCAGTGGCAGCTTTCCGACGGTTGGATAATAACGGTCTGGATATGTATGATGAGATACCGGTACTCTCTACATATATGGGGCATGAAAATCTTTACGGAACGGAACATTATCTCCATATGACAGCAGAAAACAGCCGGGACATCCTGGATAAAGTGGAGGAATTCAATAAGGGGATCTTCCCGGAGGTGCTGGAATGAAACAAACTTTATTTACAAAACAGCTTGCGGAATATTTCAACATATATTTACCATCAAACAAAAAATGCTCCCCAAATACCATTTCCTCATATGCGGATGGATTCGTGGCTTTATTCCGGTTTTTCAGGGAGATAAAAGGTATTCCGCATTACAGGATCAACTATTCGGATATCACCGCAAAGACAATGGATGAATATCTGCTATGGCTCCAGAACGAAAAGAATTACAGTGCGGCTTCCCAAAAACAACGCATATCGGCATTATCTTCATTTTTGAAATATGCCTCTGGCCGTGAGATCGTTTCCCTCGGTGCATACAATGCGGTTTCCCATGCACAGACGCCGAAAGTCCCCAGGACAGTTTTTCCGTATTTTTCTGCGGAAGAAATCAGGATTTTATTAAGCACTTCTGCAACGGAAGGTAAATCCGGCAGTCGGGATGTTACATTACTGGCATTGCTTTATGATTCCGGTGCAAGGGCCCAGGAAGTATGTGACATCCTGATTGGTGATATGACTTTTGCCAGAACTTCCACTATCAGGATACATGGGAAAGGAAACAAAACACGGGAAATTCCCATTTCTTCAGATGTTGTGAAACTGATAAAAAGATATCTCGCAGAAAGAGGGAAAACTTTGAAGGACAACAGGGATGAGCACATCTTCCCAAGCCAGAGGTCTGACCGGATAACGACTGCGTGTATCCGAAACCTTGTCTGCAAATATGTAACCCTGGCAAAAAATAATCATCCGGATCACTTTAAGGAAGAAGGTTATTCCCCACACAGTTTTCGCCACAGTAAAGCGGTTCACATGCTTGAAGCGGGGGTACCACTCATATATATAAGAAACTTTTTGGGGCACGAATCTGTTCAGACCACAGAGATCTATCTGCGAATCCATCAAGGCTCTGTTTCGAAGATATTAAAAGAAAGAAAAGCAGAAACCAATATACCAAATATGCTTGAACAATCTCATCAAAAAAATCAGGATATACCTGATTTCATTCAGAATGCAAGATAAATAATTATGTTATGAGTTTTTGGGATAAATGGCTGAAATACGGCATTCTTGTGGGTTCCGGCCTTTTCCAAAAACTCAGCACATAACACATGTTATGTGAGTAGCCACATAACATGTGGGTCTACCGCACCGGACGGATGTATACGGACCGCCAGATCGTCCTGTATGAATACCAGAAGACGCGCAATGC
>VSND01000156.1 GCA_009774145.1 Lachnospiraceae bacterium
CTTTATTATATATAAAAAAATATGTATTCCAGAACAAAGATAATCTTATGAGTGAATTTAATCACTCTATGTATGATGAATGCAAGATTGATAGAATCTGTGATATCTATATAAATCTCTGTTATGAGTATGATAAAGAGATATCTATAAATGGTTTCTCTTTTCTGACTGGAATACATATAGATACTATATATTCTTGGGGGAAAGAAGAGACAAGGAGTATTATATATTATGATTCTGAAGGTAAGAGGATAGGTAATATAAGTATCTGGAAACATAACCATCCGGGAGAGGAATATACGGAAGAACTCGGCTCTTCATGCTCCGAGGTTTACAAAAAACTTTACCGGAATAATGAAGAATCTTTAAGTAATAAGCTGATATCCGGCGGATTAAACCCCATGAAGGTGCTCCCGGCTCTTAACAGGCGTCATAACTGGAATATGCCGGGAAGCAACCGGGAAGGCGGAGAGAAGCGCCGAACCATAGAGCAGATCGAGCAGGAGCGGGGCCAGCGGTTCATAGATACAGCGCCCAAAGAGTTGCCCAAGGGAGATTTTTGACACGGTTTGTATGCCTGAGACGGACACAGCACCAGATCAGCCGGAGAAGTACCGTAAAATTGCACAAAAACCTGTAAAAACAGGCGAAAATGGTATGGAAATGGGTTATACCACGTCGAAAAATTATTATTTTGCGACATGTTCAAATGTTCGATAAATAAAGCCGGGTTCATAAGGGGCAGGGGTGGGGGTCTGGTGTGAAACGGCCCCGGGCGGCGTACTGAACCCCATAAGCAATTTTAAAATAAAAAGACCTCATCCTCAAAGGAGCACAGAAAGAAATGAGAAAACTGTTCCCAGTATTGCATGAACCGAATTATAAGGGCAAGAAAGAATTTATTCCGTGGGAAGTGATAGCGCCACATGAGGCGCAGGCATATGAAAATCATGGTCAGAGCCTGGAACGGTTGGCATCCCGTGGAGGCTTGTCATATCGGGAGATGCTTGCGGTGCTTCGGGATCAGGGATTTGATTATGGGAATGGAAGCAGGTTTGCTGATATTCAATACGAATTTGCCGTCCTTAAGATTGTGAGAGACTTTTATATCAAAGATTGAACAGATGGGAGGGATTGCTGGCATGTTAGACAGACCAAAAAGGGAAGAAACGATTTTGTATAATGACACGCTGTTTCGCAGAGGAGATATTGTCATGATAGGAACCAGCGGTTATTACGGTAGAGAGTACACCGGGCGCATATCTGGTATTGATATCTCAGATTTCCGGCTGGATATGTCGGAGCAGTATCAGGAGGACTGCCGGAAGTTTAAGTATGATGAGATCAGTTACATCAAATATGCGGCGGAGTCGGATGTATCCGCATCAGCAGATTCCGAAGGCAAACAGGAGGGCAGACATGATTGAAGGAAAAGCAATAGCAAGATTCGGAGCGGGCGATATTCTTATAACTCCGATGGTCAAAACGGATTTTTCAGGCGGACTCATTGTCCTGCAGAACAAAGGGACGCATGTTGTTGGTAAACAGACGCAGAGCTTTGAGCCGGGCGACACCGACACGGTTCTTTCGTTCGATTCAGTGGAAAGTCTGGAAGTGCTGATTGAGAGATTGCAGAAACTGAAAGACATGATGAGCGGTGACACCAGCGACTGCTATAAAGAAATCAGATACAGCTATGATCATGGGCCGGAGGGAGCCGGTGACATGACATTAAAAGAATTTGCAAAGATGCTTGACGACAGAGAATACGGATATCCGCAGTTCACGCCGAAGGAAATTCAGATCGCAAAAGAAAACGGATTTATTATAGTGTGTGGAACCTCAGATGACCTTATGGAGTTTGAGGGAGCAATCCGGGATGAAGGCGCCTGTTTTGAGGGTGGTGAGGTTTACTTCAACAAAACGGGGGTTATCTTTCCGGAAGATGATGAACAGCCGGAGGATTGTAATCAGATTACCGCTTTATGGTGCGAAGGAGAGGATGATAACGGAACTCCAGTGACATGGGCGTACCAGACTGATATTCCGCATGAGTCTTTCAAAATCTGGGAAGATGGAGAGTTATACTGCATCGGCATTGTGCTTTCGATTGCTGATGTGAGATAGGGAGGCAGAGATGGCAATTTTAAATGCAGTCGTATCAACGATCAATATTGCACTTGCGCTGATGCTTCTTCTGTTCATGAAGGATGAAAAGACGCAGGCTGGCAGATATGGATTCGGATTCCTGGTTCTTCTGTTGGTGGTGAACACAACATTGATCTGGTGGTAAAGGGGGACTTAATATGGATCAGATAACAGTTCAGCAGGCGGTAACAGTTGTAAGGGATGAACTTTTGGAACATGGGGATCTGTATGATGGGTTCCGGGCGAGCATCAGCAGCACGCTGAAAGAGATTCCGACAGGAATGGGGCTATATGATGTCGCAGAGAAAATCTTGGCCGGGCTGATCGGAGAGGAATAAATACATTGTTGATTACATATTTCGGAATCATTCTGTTCTTGGTCGTGGAATGGATTGTATTCATAAAAAAGAAAAGTCCTGTCACGCAGGCAAGGTCGCTGCAGGTCACTGGGCGTGAAGTTGCCTATAACTGTTTGCGTCAGAGGCATGAGATTCTGCAGGAGCGTATATCTGAGAAAACATACAGAATGAAATTCGCTGAATATTGATCGAAAACCTCTAAGGTGGATTCAGAGCATGAGAGTACCGGATATGCGCAGTGCAACGATTTCATAGCGGTGAGTTGCTGAAAATACCGCTACGATGCTTATGAATTAACTTCTACAGTTTTCCATATGTTTGCTATGGGGAATGCGTAATTCCCCCCGCATGGGTCTTTAGCTCAAAGGTAGAGCGCCGAAAGTCGACCGCTATTGCGTTTGGAGGGTGCAGGTTCGAGTCCTGCAAGATCTTTTTATGCACATTGATAATTGAATATTGGTGGTTGGTGCGATATAATACCTATAACAAAATTGATAAAAGAGGTATTTTTATGGAACACTTTATTTTTGCATCGGTTGGCGTTGTAAATAATGCTATGAGTTCTAATTCTGGAATAAGTGATTATTTAAAGAGTGCTATTATATCCACATCAGTTACGGCAATTATTTCAATTGTTGGATTTATTGTTACATATATGTCAATGAAGCGAAACTTTAAAAATGAATTGTCAAAACAAAAATCTGGAGTGGCCCTTGATAAGATGTCAACGGTACCTTATGAAACATTATGTCTTTATGATAGTATGATGGAACCAATTAAGATAAAAAAACAAATTGAAATATTGCAAAAAAAGAAAAACTCAACAAAAAATGCTTTAATTGAAATCAAAGCATTGGAACAGAGAATTGAAGAAAACGAGAGTTCTTTACCTGATAAAATG
>VSND01000157.1 GCA_009774145.1 Lachnospiraceae bacterium
CCTGATGATGCAGGGAGCCAGCCTGGGGAAGGTTCTGTCGCTGGGATTCGGGGAAGGCTTCCTGGGGAGCACTGCAGCGCAGGGACTGCTGAACGGAGACGGAGAGATCAACTGGGCGCTGGCGATCGGGGACGGAATGTTCTCGGCAGTGATGGCGGGGCTGGTGTGGAAAAAGGATGTGGCGTGGAGGAAGGAGGTAAAGACAGATGAGGCTGTAGCAGGAAATATGGTTTTAAGGAGTGATCCATACACGTATTTTGATAACATCAAAAATAGAATAGATGTTGATGATAATGGATTTTTTGATATTGTTGCTCATGGAGGAAACTACATAGTTCAAATTGAAATAAATGGTAAAGCTCAGCCGGTAGATCATAGATTTATAGGTAATATGTTATTACATTCAGATGCTTATAATGGTCAACCAATAAGATTGCTTTCTTGTAATACGGGTCGTTTAGCCGATGGCTTTGCACAGAATCTGGCAAATTTTATGAATGTAGAAGTATGCGCACCAACTAAATATATTTGGGCATATCCAAATGGTAAACATTTAGTTGCTGGAGGAATAGAAATAAATGGTAAGCTTGTAATGGACGAATTTGATAAGGGTATAATGAAAATATTCTATCCAGGCGGAGGTACACGAAATAAATTATATATTCTACATTAGGTATTTGTCCAAATGCTTTAATATTTATTGAGAACTTCAACGTGTTATATAAGGAGACTAGGTTATGAAAGAAGTTGAAAACACTAATGGGATGCCAGTTACAACGGATATTCCCATGCTACGGGATAAGACAATTTATAAATTATATTTGATTAAAAGAGATAAAATTTATAACAAAAGTGAAATTAAAGTTGTTTCTGCAATATGTAAAGTAAATTTTATCGAGGCAAGAAATATGCTGAGTAATCCTGTTATTCTTATTGCAAAGGGAAATGCTTATGAAATGAGAGACTTGTTACAGCTAATATCATGTTACGATGTTCATTATGAAATAAAACCTTCATACCCTTATTAATCTTTACCCTAAATTGTACGGAAACTATTAAAGGTGACATGATTAGTCTTGGAATCTGCTCCTGTTTTACAGTGTAACAGTCTTTCTGACATCGAAGAAGAGAGTGCTATAGGACAAAAGCCTGACCACGGACCACGGGATGCAGATGCGCCTGTGCCGGTGCGACATGGGAGTTGTAACGCTGAAGGAAAAGGTGCTTCTGGACGACCTGACGGGCATCCGCATGGAAGGGAGCGGAGGGCTTCACATCGTGGCAGACGGGGAAGTGAAGCTGGAAGGACAGGAGGTGAACCTTAACGGAAACAGAGGCGTGACCATATATGAAGGGAAAGCCGTTCCGGACCTGGAAAAACTTCTGGATACAGAAGAAGGAGCCCTGCTTCCGGAAGTGACCGTGACTGCCGCCGGAAAAGTGGAACTGACCACAGAGGAAGGAGAGAATACAGTCCAGAACCGGGGGGAGAAGGTTACATACTACCTGGCATGGGAGCATGCGGATCTGAGCCATCCGTCAAACCGTTACCGGGACGAGCCGGAACAGAAAAACTATGACTGGGCGCAGTGGAGACTGAACATAGCCGCCGGAATGGTGGTGGTGGGAAGTGTAACGATCCTGGGGGCAGTCGTGGCAGGTGCAGCCGCAGGAGCAGGCATGATTGCAGCCGGAAACATCAGCGCCGGAAGTGCGGCATCCTCCGTTGGAGGAGCCGTCTTCCTGACCGGGAGCCTGTATGTGGCGGAGCAGGCCGTATCGGATGCTGTCAGCGGAAGGCTGGGAGATACGGAAAAATATGTCAGAAAAGCTCTTGCAGGCAGCGTCGTCGGGTTCCTGACCGGAGCCAGCGGCCTGATGATGCAGGGAGCCAGCCTGGGGAAGGTTCTGTCGCTGGGATTCGGGGAAGGCTTCCTGGGGAGCACTGCAGAGCAGGGACTGCTGAACGAAGACGGAGAGATCAACTGGGCGCTGGCGATCGGGGATGGGATGTTCTCGGCGGTGATGGCAGGGTTGGTGTGGAAGAAAGGGGGAAATAGAACCACAGAAACCGTTGAGGAAAGAAGAAAAATATATGCGGCTAAATTAGGAGAATTCGAATTAAATACTTCTAATGTAACACGAGAATGGATTATTGAGCAACTGGATGGAAAAACAATTCAATCTACAAAAATTGCGCGGTTATTGAAATCAGGAGAGTTAAAAATAAACGTGTTGGGGAAAGAACTTTACGAACAAGTGGTATCTGTTGATGCTGTTAACAGTGTGGCATGCTTTGAGCGTGGATATCTACATCTTAGGCGTGACTCCAAGACCTTATTAAGTGATATAGTCCATGAGGGAACACATGCTATAGATATGAGGGAACATTACGGGTATGATTTGCTTAAATCACATTGGAGTTGGGAAAAAAGAGCTTTCTTTTATGAAAGGCGGTTCCAAATCAGTATGGGAGTGGAACTGGAATATGAAACTATTGATGAGATGTTAGTACATATATGGGGAAGCTATGATAATGAATTTTATAATCCATATAAAAACTGAGAAAAACGAATCATTAGAGAGGAGCCAATATGATAGAATTGCTAAGCGCTTTGTATGAGTATGTCAAGTCAGGTAGATCTCCTTTGTTGGAGAAAAGCGAGCATATTAATAAATATGAACACGGAACTATTTATACAATAAGTCTGAGTCTGATATTGTGGCTGAGACTGGAGTACAAAAGAACAGAATGGAGAAAAGAAAAAAAGTATGTAACACTCAAACCGATGGGTTTAAATATGAAGTATCCATGGTGTCAGGCGTTGGATGATATGGTTACTTCGGAAGAAATATTTTCGCAATACTTTTGTATAATTGACAATAAACTTGATTTTAAAGACAGTGTATCAGAAGAAGAGAGGATGACCGCAAGAAAATGGGCATATGATAACTTTAACATGGTTCCGATAACTTAAACAGGACAAATTCTGGCGGAGTGGGATAAAAACCGGCTTCTTGTATGTGCCAGAGAAGCACGCATGCAGGGCGGTCATCTGGAATTTGCCTATGTCCTGGCAGACAGAAGCTGGACGTGGCAGAGGCGGCTTGGAAATCCGAAGATCTCCGGAATGTCGCTTCTCGGAACCGTAAAGAAATGCGCAGGGGAGACCGTACAGCTGGAACTGGACATCGACAGCGGAAGACCCGGACAGCCCTGTTATCCATGGACCTGGGTTCCGACTACGGGGAATCTGATGTACATGATGCCGCAGGCAGGGACCCGCGTCTCCCTGTATTTCAAAGGGGACGAAGAAGAAAGCGCCCTGGCGGTGAACTGCATCCGGAGCGGAGAAGGATGTAAAGAAGCCGATCCTCTGGACAA
>VSND01000158.1 GCA_009774145.1 Lachnospiraceae bacterium
GAGCCATCAGGATTTTTCCACTTTGCAGATACCTTTCTGTCGTTTTCATCCTCCAGAGTGGCCAGTGCCTTTGCTTTCTCTTCCACAGTGATATCAAGGTAAACCATCGTGGTCTGGAGCTGTTCGTGGCCGAGTAAAAATGAAATCTGTATGATGTTCATCCCATCCTCCAGCCAGTGTGAAGCCTTCGAATGGCGAAGCTGGTGTGCATGGAGCCCTAGCGGCACATCACTGCAGACCTCATGCGCCATCTTGGCATATTTCCTCAACATCTTGCTGATGGCAGGCTGGGTCAGCTTCCCATGGCATCCAGTATTACGGGAATAAAAGACATAAGCTTCCGGATCCGGTGTTTCCCCATGGAACTCTGCCAGGTAACGCTTTAAATGCGCGACGGTCTTGGGCAGCAGGTAAAGGGTGCGGATCTTATTTCCTTTCCCGATAATAACCGCATATGGTTTTTCGTCCGACAGGTGGAGCTGGCTGTTCTTCATCGACAGGAGCTCGTCCAGCCGGGCAGCGGTGCTGTAGAGCAGGATAAGGAATGCCATATCCCGGCGTCCGGTCCTGCTTAATGGGCTGGGGGCATCCAGCAGTGCCTTTACCGCTTCCCTCGTCAGGCCTTCCACTTTCTTTTTCTGGCATTTCCTGCGCGGGATCTGGGCCGCCTCCAGATACAAGTGCAGGTAAGCCACATCCCGGCTGCCCAGGTACTTCAAAAATGTCCTTAAAGATGCCAGCCTGTTGTTGCAGCTCTCCGGGCTGCATCCCCTGGATTCCCGCAGCCAGACAAGCCATTCTTCGATAACCGTATGCCGGAAGCAGTCTGCATTCAGGCTGTCACTGTGTATCTTTTTCTCATTTTCCAGAAAAGACAGGTACAGCACGATCGCATCCCGGTAGGATTTCAGGGTGTTCATGCTGTCTGTTTTCTGTGAAAGGACATAACCGTCCAGAAACCCTGAAATATATCCGGCTATCAGGATGCTTTCCTTATTAGGCTTCTTCATCTGCGGGCACCTCCGGCATCATCCATTCCGAACCGGCTTGTGTCTGTTCCTTTATGATCTCCGAGAGCCCGGGCACAATCGAGTAGTAGTACTTCGTGCTCTCCACTGTCGTATGCCCCATGCTCTTACTGAGGAATACCAGCCTGTCATGGAACTCAAAGCCCCGTCCCACCCACCGGTTGATGTTTTCCACGGCATAATGGTGCCGGAATTCGTAGGCGGTAGCGTGGGATGTGTTCACCCCGCGCCACAGGAGGTTAAAGTTTTTGGTCACCCACCCCCTGCCCAAATGCGAATTCCGTATGGAAGGGAAGAAATATTCCCTCCCGGGCACAATCTCCCCAATGGCCGTATCGTACCTGCGCATGATTTCCAGCATGGAGTCATGCAGGACAATGTAATGCTGGTCATGCCCCTTGGAGTACTGTATGTCCAGGACGCCCCTTTCAAGGTCTGCATTTTCCCTGGGGAGCAGCCTTGCTTCGTTCGTGCGAATCCCGCTGCTGTAAAGGAGCCGGAAAAAGACGGGGATGGTCATTTTCCTTATGACCGTCTCTTTCCGGTTGTTGATGACGGGGATATGGTCGCACTCATGGAAGAAACGGCTGAGCTCTTCCTGTGTAAAGGCATGGGGGATGTAAGTCCGCATTTCCTTACGGGGAATCTGCGGGGGCTGTACAGGGGACAGACCCCGCCCATTCAGGAAACGGACAAAGCTGTCCACCACATAGATCCTTGACCGGCAGGAATTGTTTGCTTCCGTGTGCCGCTGGCGGCACCAGCCGTCAACCATCTCCTGTGTCAGCATGGTATCACCCGGATAGTTTTCAAGGCAGTAGCGGTCGAAAAGCATCAGGTTCTCTTCATAGGAAGAGTCGTTCCAGCGCTGCGACGCCTGCCGGTACCGTATGAAATGGCGGATCTGCGGGGCAAGAAAAGACCGGAACTCTTTCATAAGGAAAACACCTCCTCCGCCAGCGGGAAAGCTTCTATGCTTAACGCGCACTCTTTTAAATGCACAAAGTCCGCCCTCAGGTAAGGCTCAAGGGAATCCGGGGCTGTATGTCCCAGGGTCTGCGTGATGACGGGCTGTGGGACGCCGTTCTCCAGCATGGAGAACGCCAGGTTGTGCCGGAAGATATGGGTGCCCTTCCTGTCTCCGGGCTCCTGCCTTATCCCCGCCAGCCTGCAGGCTTTTGCCACGATGTTGCCAATGCTCCCGGCAGCCAGGGGTGAAAAGGGATGTGTTTCTGACAGGAACAGGCGCAGGCTCCCGGTATCCGGCCTTTCCTCTGCCAGATAATCGTATATGGCATTGCCTACAACAGCAGAAAGAGGTATCTCCACCGGCACGGATGTCTTCTGCTGCTCCACCAGTATCCGTTCTTTTTCCCAGTCGATGGAGCTGAATGTAAGGCCGGCGATATCGCATCCCCGCAGTCCTGTAAAAAGGAGCAGGAGGAGAATGGCTTTGTTGCGGGCGGAGAATCCATCATTCTCTGCCGCATCCCGCAGGAGCCTGACTTCATCCGGTGTAAGGTATTGTATGTTTTTCCTTGTTTCGCGCAGCAGCGGGAGAAAGCCCAGTATCCTCCGGCACTGTGGTTCCTTCCATTTGAGTCCGGCCTTAAAGACAGCGGATATGTTCTTCTTGTAGGAACAGCTCTTCTGCAGCGTGCCGTCGTCCGAAACGAAAAACGACAGGACAGCATCTTCTGTCACTTCATCCAGGCTCCGGGCTCCCTGCTCCTGCATCCGGTATAAAAAAGATGCCGTGTTAAGGGACTCACCCCGGATGGTTGATTCTTTTTTGCCGCGCTGAACTTCATACGCACGGTAGAAATCAATCAGTTCCTGGAATTCCGGCACCAGCAGGTGGTAGGAGCCCCTTTCAAAAAGGGTATGGCGGTGTCTGCCGTCCGGAAAGTGGCCGAAGAGATCGAATTGCTCCAGGGCTCCGATGATCGTCCTCTTGTTGCGGAGATAGTCCTTGGAATGCGGTACCTTTAAGTATTCAAGGTAAATATCCTGGTATGACTGCCAGCGGTGGCTGTCTGCATCCGCCAGTATACGGTTGATTTCATCTCTGAACCGGTGTATGTAGGTACTGCAATAGCCATTGTTTTCCATGAAGGAAAGAAGTTCTTCATGGTGTTCCTTTAGGTTTTGTAAATCCATGGTATGACCTCCCTTTTTTTGTTATAAAGGAATCATACACCAAAAATAAAATCCAAACCTTTTCAGACGGTATTTGTTGCGGTTTACGTCTTTTTTCTGAAAGGTTTGGATTTTATTTAAGTTTGGATAACG
>VSND01000159.1 GCA_009774145.1 Lachnospiraceae bacterium
GAATATAAATACTCAAGTGTAATTTTTTATTTAAATGATAAATCGGTTATAGATTGTAAAGATATAATGAAGGTTATTAAAAAAAATAATTCCTTTATTATAAAAGAGGATGAAAAACAGATCACGATTAAATTTGATAATATTTCCAGAATGGAGTATTATGGTGGAAAGAAAATAAAACTTATTGGGAAAAACAGTAAAAAATGAGAGATTTAAAGAAAAACCAACAACGTCTGCAATATGCGACATATTCAGACCAGATAACCATATACGAACGTGACGAGGAAGGCAATATCATCTACGTTGATATTGACGGTGAGCAGATTCCTTCAATCGACGGGGAAATAGCAGGCTACAACAAGCCTGTTATTTTTTTCGCCAATATCGCCATGTCCGGCGGCGAGTCGGAGGCAAAAGAATACGGCGTCAATTCAACCGACTATGAGGCAGTCATCGTCACGACGGACAAATCCTTGCCGATTGATGAACTGTCGCTGATCTGGCACACGACGGAGCCTGCACTGGACGCTGACGGGCTTGTGGATGCGGATTCCGCAGATTATAAGGTGATAGCGGTCAAGCCGTCGTTGAATGGGATGAAATATTTGCTGAAGAAATTACCGAAGGGAGGGCGCAAGGATGGCGAACAAAAAGACAGTGGTATTTGATTTTGACGGTGTGATTCACAGCTATACAAGCGGCTGGAAAGGCATTGATGTTATCCTAGACGAGCCAGTCAAAGGAATAAAAGAAGTTATTGAAAACCTCCGTGATGCCGGATATTATGTGACAGTTGTTACGACAAGAGCAGCACAGATGAAAGGTGTGGAGGCGGTATGGGCATATCTGAAAAAGTATGGTATCAAAGCCGATTCTGTACAGTCCATGAAACCGCCAGCAATTTGTTATGTAGATGATCGGGCGATCCACTTTGATGGTGATACAAAATCTCTTCTGGAACAAATTCAGAGCTTTAGGAGCTGGACTGAGAGGTAAGACATGGCGAAAAAAATCAGCTTCAATCTGTCAGTAGCATCAATCCGGGCGGCACAGCGGGAGATTCAGAACTATCAGCAGGACTTGACCCGGAAATGTGAAATCCTCTGTCGAAGACTGACCGAAGAGGGCGTCCGGGTGGCACAGGCGCATATCGGGGACAGCGGATTTGGAAAGTATATTCGGCTGGCATCGGAGATAACGTCGGATCAGGCGGGATGCCGGGCGGTATTGTATATGGAGGATACCAGCAAGATTGTGAGTGAATGGCAGACACTGGAAGGCGTCAAACGGGCTACGGTGTCCCCTATGTTGATGCTTGAATTTGGCTCTGGTCTAAAAGCGAAGAACCCGGCGAACATTCCGGGAGTAGGTACAGGAACCTTTCCCGGCCAGACACACGCAGAGAATCCCGGCGGATGGTGGTACATGGACTTGGACGGCGTGTGGCATCATTCCAACGGCGTCAGTGCGAGGATGCCTATGTATTTTGCCGGGAAAGAGATGCGGGCAAAGATTGTAAGTATTGCAAGAGAAGTTTTCCAGAATGGAGGTTGATTTATATGGTAGGATTCGACTGGAATCAGTTTTACACGCTAATAAAATCCAAACTGGAAAAGATGGTGCCCTGTACAGTCGGGCGATATGTGACACCGAAAGCCAGCCAGTTCCCATATGTGGATGTGGCACTTTCAGATAATTCCGGCGGTCATTACGATCTGGAAGGTGCTGAAGGCTCACAGAATCCGCTGATTGTGTTGACAGTTTATTGTAATGGCGTATCCGGGGACAGCAAGTGCTATACCATCAGTGAGAAAGCCAAAGAATTGATGCTGTCGTATGGGTTCCGCTGTCGTGGTGGACCGATGAAAGTGGATAATGCTGATCCGGGTGTGGCGCGTTGGGTCGGGCGGTACCAGAGAGTGATCGGGAACGGTGATGAGCTGATACCAATAAATTGAATCATGGTAACTGATAAGGGTTGAAAGGCTCTTATTTTTATGCAAGTAAATTAAGAAGAAAGGATGAAAATTATGTCTGATGCAGTAGTAAAAGCAGTAAGTACAATCGGTACAGTGCTGGAAACAAGTGAAGACGGGACTACATGGGAGAAACTGTGCAAGATCAAGAAGTATCCGGCGCTTGGCGGCGCCCCGGAGCAGTTGGAAACGACAGACATGGAAGACGAGGTGCAGACCTTTATTCCCGGCGTACAGAGTATGGACGCTATGGAGTTCACGGCGAATTATACGCTGGAATCCTATAAGGCAGTGAAAGCAAAGGCAATGACAGCTCTCCATTATCGTCTGAAAATGGGGAAGAACGGCAAGGACGGCATTGCTACATGGGATGGCCAGCATTCTGTATATGTGAATGAGGGTGAGGTTAACGGGGTCCGTGAGATGACTATTTCCGTATCGCCCTCAACGAAGATTGATATTACTGATCCGGATCCGGTCATTGAATGATGATGGATCCCAGAAAAAATAAAGGAGGTTTTTGAACAATGGCAACAGTAAAGATCAACCGGAAAAATTATGAGGTGCCAGAGCTGACTTTCCGGCATTCCAAACTGATGGAGCAGATGGGACTGCCGGTGGAAGGTATGATGAGCAGGAATTACATATTTTCAGCAGTGTCAGCATTTACGGCAATCGTGGCGAAATGCGATCCGGAGCAGGCGGATCATCTGGTGGAGCAGCACATCCTTGGCGGCGGAAACCTGGAGGACATCTACAGCGCATATGCCACGGCGATTCAGGACAGTAATTTTTTCAAACAGCTCCTGCATCTGGACGGGCAGGAGAAGAAGACGAAGAAGAAATCGTCTGCGAAGACGGAACCGAAGTCACCGGAAGAGGGCGAGTAACCTTTTCCAGCCTGATTGAAACGGTCTGGATGCCGGCAGCGATCCGGTTCGGCATCCCGGCAGACGTGTTCTGGGACTTGAATCCCAAATACATGTATATCTATCAGGATGCGTATATCAAAGAGAAAGAGGAACAGGTCAAGATGCTGGATGTGGCTGCCTATTATCAGGGATTGTATGTTCAGCAAGCAGTTGCTTCTTGTTTTTCGAAGAAAGCGAAATATCCAAAGAAGCCGCTGTCTCTGGAACCGAAGAAAAAAGCGCTTTCTGGAGAAGAGCAATTTCGGCTTTGGGTGGAGGAATTTAATAAGAAATTTGAATAAAGTGAGGATAGGGAGAATGGATGCGACAGCAATTATCGTGGCCTTAGGAACTGTTAATAAATAACTTTTAAACCAGTAAATGGTATGGTATACTCCTTTTATAGAGCAGAAAAGGAG
>VSND01000016.1 GCA_009774145.1 Lachnospiraceae bacterium
AGGTTATAGTCTAACATCTTATTCAAAAAACTGTCGTCCTCGACAATTAAAATCTGCTTCATATCCTCACTTCCTTTTCTTTTTTAGTTTTTTATAAATAATTCCTGGAAAAATAATGCTGAACAATAATAAAAATACCATCAACGCAATCATTTCTTTTACCGGATAGCGGAAAGCGAAATAGGAAATCTGCATTTTCATATACCACTGCATGATACCAATCCCTAAATTTCCAAAACTCATAAGCAATCCACATAACAGTAACCAATAGAAAAGACCCTCTGTTACAAACATTCGATATTCTTGTTTTTTTGTCATCCCTACACGTTCCAGGATTTTACACTCCCATTGCCGAAGCATAATATCCGATATTCTTGTATTTGCGAAATTCATAATTCCTATAAATATTAAAATTCCACTAATACTCATAAGCAGCCATCTACTTGTCTGAATATAGTTCTGCTCCTTTAGCAGACGTTCTGATTTAGAATCTAAATAAAACAAGTTCAATTTATCAGCGTGTCCATATTTTGATTGAAATTCCATATTATAATTGCGAATCATCTGATTCAGTCTTTCTCGGATAACTGACTCCTGATTTTTGTCAACATTAAATTGTATTTCAAAAATTTGTGGTGTTAATTTTTCTACCAGCCAATCATATGTAGTCTCTGTTACCAATAGGATATTTATATTTTTACCATCCCAGCACAATTTCATCTCTGGGAAATCATCCTCTGTTATATCCAGATAACCACAATTTACTAATTTCTCAGGAACTAAACTGCTCATTTCCGTACCAACCGGAACCAGATCATAAAATTCCATCTCTGTTCCTATATAATCCTGCACTTCTCCTGCTATATAATCTGACATCCTATGATCATGTAGCACGATTGTTCCATGATTATTTTGAAACTGCTCCCAATTTACTAGCTTATCATTTTTCTGAATAAAGTCTTTTATTTCTTCCTGCTCCCCGATACTGACTGTCTGAATTACCGTGGATATTTTATCTCCATTGATTAGAATCTTTATATTCTCCTTGCCATTTTTTCCGACAATCGGATAAAATCCTTTAATATTTTCTACTGAATGAAGTTCGTTTCCTATGGTCGTTTCAATATCATTCATAAGGGACTTCGGAAAAAACTTCATATTCTTTGTGTCCGGTGATGATTCAATTAAATAATTGCAAGCTTCCTCTGTAATTCCTATTTGGAAGTCCGGCTCTTTACTATAATAATTCTGTAAATCCACTCCATTCACAATTACCGCAGAACATAATGCCAATTCGCACCCAAGCCATAATGACAAACTTGTTATCCCAAATGTTTTTTTATTCCGAAATAAATATTTCTTTGCAAGATAAATTTCAGGATGTTTTCCCCAATAGCGGAATTTCTTTATCTTCGGTTTCTTCCTGCTTTTATGATAAGTGACCGCCTCCGTATATTTCATACACTCCAACGGACTTAATTTCCTCATTTTTCTTTTCAGACATTCCACTGCCACTCCCAACGTGAAAATCACAAGAACAATCGCTAGGATAAGAAGTTTGGGTTGAAAGAAAACCATTCTTTCTAATTTCCATGTATTCTCTGCATACATTTTTTCTAATAACAATGGCATAATACCCCATATAAACATTCCTCCTAAAACTGCTCCAGCGATACTTCCCGTAAGTCCTATTTTTAGCATCTCACGATTCATGACTTTAATATTCTGCTTTTGTTCCACACCAATTACTTGTAAAAGACCATAACGTTGTAAATCTTTTTCCAGCGAAATATTTAGGATATTGTAAATAAACAAAAACATAGAAAGTAAAACCATAACCGAAAAAAAGACTGCAAATCCATAACTTCCCATCATTTCACTTATTGCCCGATATTCTGCTGGGTTCATACTTACAATTCTCTGTCCCTCATTCAACTTTATGTTATTTGTCAGCATATGTTCTATTTGCGAACCACTGGAATATTTCTTTGTATGATCTATTAAAATCCTACATGGCTCCCATTGAAGTCCGTTCTTCTCCATTGATTTCTCTGATAAAAAAGCCACAGAAGCACCGGAGGTTTGATTTTGATACTCTGTAAAATACCCAGAAAGTAAAAAGTTCTGCATACCGGTTCCACTGGTATTGAAAATGTCATTCCAATAAAAATCCAGTTCAATTTCCATGCCCACTTCGGGATTCTTGATTCCAAGATATTGCAGAGTTTTCGTAGAAAGCATAATTTCATTTTCTTTTTCTGGATAAGTCCCTACCACATTTGTAAATGCAGGACGTATCATTTTTTCAAATCCGGTCACATCTGTAATGACGCAATCACAATATTTTATGGAATCATCTAATAATTTTCCTGCAAACTTTTCTTTCCCAATGCTTTCTATGCATGGTAGCTGTGTAAGCTGTTGTGTCATATCCGCTGTACCATTTTCAATATAGGTCGATACAGCCATACCATCGGCTTTCATATTTTTCTGAATATCAATCTCCATCTTCCCATAGATTAAAGAGAACACACTAAAAATCACGCCTACAGTAATTGTAATTACGATAAACAGTAGACGATTTCTGTTTTGATTCTTTTTCCTGGAAGCATCCATAAGCACTCTTTCAGCCGACTGATTACAATCGTAATTCTCCATCCTATACAACCCTCCCATCTTTCATCTGAATAATCCGATCTGCCATAGCTGCTATTCTTTCATCATGTGTAACGATAATCATTGTCTGGCTATATTTTTTACACATCTTTTTCAAAAATTTCATAACGGATATACTGGTTGTAGAATCTAAATTTCCTGTCAACTCGTCTCCCAAAAGTATGGTAGGATGTGTATAAATAGCTCTGGCGATTGCGACCCGCTGCTGTTGTCCACCAGATAAAGTCATAGGATTTTGTAATAGTTTTTCCTCAATTTCCAGTTCTTCAGCTATCCGCATTACTTCTTTTTTACTGATATTTCTTTCCATAAGTTTGGCAGGTAAAACTATATTTTCAAATACATTCATCTCTGGGATTAAATTAAAATTTTGAAAAATAAACCCAATATGCCATCTTCTGAAGGAACTCCTTTCCTCCATAGATAACTGTGTAATATCTACATCATTGATATAGACACATCCGTGTGTGGGATTTTCCAAACCACCTAGTAAATTGAGCAACGTGGTCTTTCCGCAACCTGAACTTCCCATAATAGCTACAAATTCATTTTCTTCAACTGTGAAAGATATATCATCAACTGCTCTTAAATAGTGTTCTCCATTAGAATATTCTTTTGTTAAAGATACTGTCTTTACTGCTGCCATATCAATCCCCCTTATCTTTTTCAGATAGTATAACATGCAAATGTCCGCGAAATGTTACAACGAGCAAAAAAATTTATTTTTTTCATTCATTTCTCTGTTATAGTAGCTCAAAATAATGATTTTATTATAGGCAGTTATCAAAGGTTTCTCAATGCGGCAACTGTAAACAGATTCTCTGCCAAAGACTCTTAAAACTACTGGCAAGCAATGCATCTTTACGTAAAAGATGCCTACCAGGCAGAAATTTCGTTCCCGTAATTCCTGTCTGTTGCTTGTTGGTGATATGTCCCCAAACCCCTAAGATCATTGCCGCTGGCAATGGCTGCGCGTTCCGTTGGAACGCTGAAAAATCGAAAGTTAATATCTTACCAAAATAAAAAATGCTATGCAATCAGTGAACCTTTTGCATAGCATTTTCTATTTTTCCGTTTACCTGGCGTAAGTCATAAGTTTTGTAATGTTTCCTTATGGGCTACTGCCATTTAGAAGTCTCCTCTTTCCAAACCGTCCATCAGGAAATACATGCTCCATTTGTGGCAATCACCTGCTGATACCACAAAAACGAATCCTTTTTCGTTCTTTTCAGACTGCCTCTTCCATCCTCTTCCCTGTCCACATGAATAAAACCATATCGTTTTTTCATCTCTCCTGTGCTGGTGCTCACCAGATCAATGCAGCCCCATACCGTATCATAGACCTCTCCGACCTGATTTCCAATCACCACCTGATACTGTCCGCCGGACTGTATCACAGTCACCACTCCGTCTGTTGCCTTTAAAACATCCGTATTTGCTTTTGATTCATCTTTCAGCTGAAAACGAAGCCGTGTAATGCAGTGTGTAAGTCCTGCAATATTATCCTTTCCGCCCACATTCTGAATGATGATGCGGGCCAGTCCATCGTATTTACTTGCCATACTCTACTCCTTCATTTTTGTGTTATGAGCAGACTTTTCACTCTGTAAAACTCCCTCCTTTTTATCTGAACAGTGCTGCTCCTGATCTTTGTTCAGAGCTGCATATATCTCATCACTTTTTCACCGATCAGCCTGTCCCACCATTTGATAAATCTCCCGGTGAAAAGTGCAGAAATTACCGTCCCTGCTCCAATCCCCAATATCGGGTTTCCTGTCACGGCGCTCATCGCCAGCGACACCAGAATCATTGACAGGTCAAAGCAGTTTTTTATCATGTAAAAAGGCCTGTGAAAAACCCTGCTGATCGTCCTGACCATTCCGTCACCTGGATTCAGCACCAGATCGGTCTTTGCAGTCAGAAATACTCCCATGGAAATGCAGGATACCGCTGCAATCAACAGTAATACAGATTCCGACAGACTGCCGGGCTCAATGCGGATCAGCCAGTCATAAAAATCGTTTAAAAATCCGAATGCAAACGACAGCGGAATCTCCATAACAAATTCCTTTTTTATCCCTTTGCTCAAAACACACTGGATCACCACAAAAAGCAGATACCAGAGTACCGATGCCGTTCCAAGAGACAGACGGAATATAACGGATGTGGCATAGATTGAACTTGACAATGCAGCCACCCCAAGACCGGTGGAGATATTCAGAACAATTCCCAGAGCCAGAAGATTTAATCCTGCAGCATATACAAAAAAGCGTTTCATATCGGTTCCTCCCAGATACGATTATATATTTTCTATTTATATCTTTCAAATATGATAAAACTATTATATAATATCTTTTAAATATAAGAAGCGGCATCTCTGCCCGGCATACGAGGAGGAACGTTATGAATATCCGACAACTGGAATGTTTTATAGAGGTAGCGAAAACTCTGAATTTTACCAGAGCGGCACAGAACCTTTTTTTATCCCAGACGGTCGTCACCAATCACATCCGGCATCTGGAAGAAAACGTCGGTTTTCCTGTATTTGCGCGTAATAAAAAAAGTGTTTCCCTTACAGAAAACGGCGCCATACTCCTTCAGGAAGCGCAGCAGGTCATCGAATCCGCTGTCTCCTGCCGGAATCTTGCCGTTCAGCTGAAAACCGGCTATGCCGGTATCATCCGTCTTGCCTACATCCGAGGAATCGAACAGTGTATCTTAACCGGCATCCTTGGAGATTTTTATCAGAAGCATCCGGATATCCACTTTGAACTGTTTCGGGACGGACAAGGCAATGTACAAAAGATGCTGGCAAGAAATGAAGTGGACGGAATCTTCACCTTCCATCCAGCGCGGAATGAAGATTATGAAACGCTTTTGATCCAGTCCTTCCCTCTGGTGGCCGCGGTCAGCAAAAGCCACCCTTTTGCATCCGGTACCTCCATCTCCTATTCACGCCTGATCAGAGAAACGCATGTAGTCTTCGACTCCAGCAACCAGAAGATCACCGCACCGAATCTGGACAATACCCTGCTGAAGATCGCCATCAACTCCTGTACCGCAGTCATTCCGGAGTTTATCACGAGCTATTCTTCCTACGAAAAATACATCTGCTACATGCCTCTGACGGATCTTGATCTTTCGTTTGATATCTATTTTGTGTACCGCAGAACAAACCGGAATCTTTTGCTCCAGCGGTTTCTTGACAATATCGGTCAGCCGCCGGCGGATGATCAGCCGGCAGCCACCCCATAAGGTTTTCATACCATTGAGCGCAGAAAAGCTTCCGGCAGCCCTTTTCACTGCCGAAAGCTTTTTGTTTATTCGTCCAGATATTTTTTTAACTCTTCAGCCAGAAGATACACAGTCGTTCCAGGATCGTACGCTGACGGCGGACAGTGTTCCCCATCGTATTCTGCCATTCTGCGTCTGGCATGTCTGATGGCCGTAGCCACCCCATCAAACCGGTTAACCAACTGATAAATATTCTCATCATTCTTCCGATATTTTCCATCCCCCAACTGATATTGTGCAAAGATCTCATTCAGCTTCCGGTTCCATTCATCCCTGTAAAGAGCCGCATCACTGTAGTGAAAATGCAGATACAGCCAGTACTCAAACGACTGGTTGCTCCATGCAATCTGATATCCCCGCTCAGTGCCTTCCCGGACTGCCTGATCAAAATCGTCAAAATCATCCCTGTCAAACACAACCCATATATTCTGATAAAATATTTTTGCACGTTTCACAATCTGTTCAGCCACATCGATCAGTTTTCTGGTCGCACGCCCTTCTCCATGGATATCGATGACCGGAACCTCCACAATATCTACTCTGCCTCCCATCTTTTCCTGAATCAGCTTCTGCATTCCTGTAAAATATAATGGTTCTGTACATTCACCTTCGGTCACGATCAGGAAAGAATTGGCTCTGGGATGTCTGTATTCAAATCGTCTCTGCTTTCTGTCTTTCCGTTTCTTTTTGAATAAATCGTCTGATCCCATCCATCAACCTTCTTTCACATGAAATTCTTTCAGAAAAGGAATTCCTCCATACACACCTGCCAGATAATCTTTTTCAAAAGATGCGTCGGATCTTACTTTAAAATCAGACAGCGCCAGCAATTCAGAATATCCATATTCATCTTTCTGCGCAAACCAGATCTGATCTCTTCTGAAAAATCTCTTATCCATCAAAGTCGTATCATGTGTTGTATAGATCAGCTGTGCGTTTGAACCCTCTTCATAAAACAGATCGACAATAAATTTCAGCAATAATGGATGAAGTTTTATATTCAGTTCATCTATGAAAATAGACCCGTTGTTATGGATCGCAAGACGGGCATAAATAAACAGCAGAATGCTTTTTATCGTTCCTTCAGATTCCGAATACAAATCCAGAAAATACCGGTTTTTGTCCTTTCCCATATGGGTGGTTGTGAATTCCATCCGCTTGTCACGATTATCACAGGAGATATCCTTGATGCCTGCGTCAATCGCTGTCAGGAATTCCATGAGTTTCCCTTTTTCCAGATCAATGACATCCGGAAGGAATCTTTCAAGTATTCCTCTGTCTTCGCAGAGATCTGTTGGAACGACCAGCATATTCATAATTTCTGAATATACGCTTCTGAATACCGTTGTCTCCAGTTTTAATTTATTAAAAAAAGTCAGTACAAGCGTTTCTGACGGAATCTGTTCTTTATAGACCTCACATTCTTTTCTTACAGAAGCCCCAAATTCTACAGTTCCGGATGTTCTTTCAAAGATCGTTGAAGTCCTGCCTGTATTCATATTTTTTCTGTAAAGCCACTCAGCAGCGATATATTCTGCATTATATTCATACCCATAGCGATATTCAAAATCTTCTGTAATCACTGAGATCTCAAATTCAGAATTCTCATGATGTTCTTCAAATGAAAACGGAATATAATATTCTTTAATCGCCGGAACCATACCGCTGTTTAATGAGTCTATAATGATCTGCTGAAAATAACGTACTGCCAGATACAGATTCGATTTCCCACTGGCGTTCGCACCATAGATTGCCGCCACTCTTAAAAACTTTTCTTTAGTTCCATAGTCGATCAGATTGCTTTCATGCTCTTTATATGCCTGAACAGCCGTCATATCCAGGACTGTTTCTTCTTTAAATGACAAAACATTTTTCAGCATAAACTGAACCAGCATACAAATCACCTCCTTACAGTATATAATATACCGTAATTTGGATTTTAAATCAATATTTTTACGTATTTTTCACTGTTTCACGCTCGAAATACTGATTTTTCACAGTTTTTTATTCTGGCACCTTTCTCCCGCGAAACTCCTTCGCCAGCAGAAAGAATCCAAAGAGCAGCCCGTTCATAACCAGAGACGCCGGGACCATGCCCCAGGTGACCTCCTGATTCTCCAGCACATCTGCGGAATAGGTGTTGGCGATCACGGGAGCCAGGTTATTATTCATGTAATGCAGGATGACCGGCACCCAGATATTTTCCGTTTTCATATAGGCAAAGGCAAAGAAAATCCCCAGCGTCACGCAGGTGATGATCTGCGACGTTGTCATAATCAGCCCTTTGTCCGGTGTCACATAATAGAAGAAATCACACGGCAGATGCCAGAGTCCCCACACGACACCAAGAATCAGAACACCCGTTCGAACTCCGAACCGCTCCTGCAGGATCGGCTGCAGATAATAACGCCATCCATATTCTTCACCAAAGAACGCCGCAAACGCCAGGATGAAATTCACAGGCATGAACAGAAGATAACTCCAGGCCTCCGGCCCGGTCAGGATCTCCACGAGAAAGCCTGCCTGCCCGGTCAGCGCGTAAGATATGCCTGTCCGCCCAAAATACAGCAGCAGAAACAAAAGGATACAGAACAGGGACGGTTTCCAGTTCCTCCACCCAAGCCCGCAGGCTTTTCTCCGCCCCTTACCGTCCAGCAGAAGCGCGATCCAGCACAGAAGACTTCCGCCGATCAGGACGAACTGCTGCACCAGAGCCCACAGGGTAAATTCGCCTCCCGGAAGCTGTATGATCGATTCAGGCGCCAGCACGGACAGGACAGCCAGAACGGCCATCAGAACCGTCATAAGAAGAAAAATCCCGTAAAACCATCTGGTCAGCTTCCGCTCTCCTCTTTCTGTCAACACATACGCCAGCATCACTCCCGCCGCCGGATACATCATCTGCGCATTGGGAAAAGCGCTCAGTTCCAGGGAAGCCGTACTGCCGTACCACATCAGAATTCCCATCAGGTAAGTAACGCCATAGGCTATGAGCAGAAAAATAAAAAGCTGCTTTCTTTTTATATTTGTTTCAGACATTTGATCCATTCCTCCCGGATACTGTAATATTCGCCTTTTATCATACCACTTTCGGGGCTGCTCCGGCTGCAAAATGCCCGAACGGTTCATCTCACTGCCTGAATGGACACCTGCTTCCGGTCCACACCTGTGATCTGATCTGTATTCACCAGACAGGCCCTGTGGACCCGACAGAACCTCGGTCCCAGTGTACGTTCCAGCTCCTGCATGCTGCCGATGAAATCCAGCCGTTCCCGCTTTGTATGAAGCTCGACCCGGTGCGTACGCCCGGCAGTGGAAAAATACAGGATTTCCTCCACCGGTATATGTCTTACCACGTCCAGTACCTTCACGGTAAAATATGGCTGTTTTTGTCCCTTCTCCTGCTGCATCCGCTCGGTGACCGCTTTCAGGCAGCGGGAAATATCCGCAAACATCTTCGTCTGGTCCTGCTTGCAGATATAGTCCAGCGCCTCCAGATGATACCGGAACGTCTCAAATGCCAGATCCTGAAAAGCCGTCACATAGATGAGAAAACCTCTGGCATCTTTTTTCCGGATCTGCTGTCCCAGCTCAAAGCCGTCCATGGATGCTCCCTTTAATTCCACATCCAGAAAATAAATGCCCCTCTGCTCACCGGACAGCGCCTCCAGAAGTTCCTCCGGGCTTCCGGTACAGACCGCAGTCTTCATGTCATAACCTTCGATCAGGATCTGTTTCTCGATATATTCCCGTTCCGCTTCCCGGATCCGCTCCTCATCTTCACAGATAAACACCGGCAGCATTTATCCCACCTCCCGTTCTGCAGTTCTTTGATCTGCTTTCTCTTGATCCATGCCGTATCTGTCCTGACACGATATCTCCTGAATCTTTAACTCCTGTATAAAACATCCGTCCTGTACTGCCGTGGATGTCAGTACGAAATCGTACTTATCTGTTATCCTACGGTAACTGGACAGTCCAACGCCCCGTCCGTTTCCTTTCGTGGAATATCCTTCCGTTCCGACACGGTGCAGATCCACCATACCATACAGTGTATTTTTCACCCGGAAAGTCGTGCACTGCTCCTGGCTGCTGATCAGCACATGGATCTGTCCGTCCTCTTTCCCGGATACCTCTTCCACCGCATTGTCCAGAAGGATCCCCAGACATCGGCACAGATCCACGCTGCGGATACGTGTACCTTCCAGAGGGCGAAAGACCTCCAGCTCACAGGCGACCTCCGCCTTCTGCATCTGTAAAAGCTTCTCCAGAAGAAGTCCCTTTACCTCCGTCATATGCACATTGGCCAGCTGATTCATCAGTCGGATCTGACTGCCGGCCTGCCGGTCAAAATCCTCTGTCATCTCCTGAATAAACCTCTGAACGGCGTTCAGGTCCCCTTCCCCTGCCTGCAGGTACATGCCTGCCATCATATTTTTAAAGTCATGGCGAAATCTGCGGACCTCCGTCTGAATCTGTTCCATCTGTTCGATATAGGCGCTTTGCTGCATCAGGCTGATCTGCTGCTGCAAAATGCGCTCCTTCTGCTGCTCATCTCTGCCCTCATAGACCAGGATCAGATGAAGCACCAGAAGCAGGCTTACGGAAAGCAGAAGATTCTCCTGCCCCTCTCCCCCTTTGGAAGACAGCAGCCGCAAAAATAGATGGAAAAACATCGGATACAGGCTGAGCAGAAGCAGAATCCCCTTTTTACGCTCCTCTCTTTTTGCCCAGTGCCGGTACGCCCTTCCGGCCCTTCGAACAAAAAGCAGGCAGAAAAACCGGCAGGCCGGCAGAATCACCAGAAGCCAGAACAGATAGCTCCTGCGTTCCTCCGGCACGCTCAGATGAAAGAATTTACCGTAAACGAACGCCTCTGCCAGCAGTTCGCCGTAGGAATCCAGAATTGCCCCAAGAAGGACGGCGCTCCAGCAGGTCGTCAGGGGAAGTCTGTACAGATCATGGACAAAGACCGTCCAGGCAGCCAGCACAAAGTATTCCCACAGGATCTGTCCGATCTCGAACTCGATCTTCCAGAATCCGGTCAGATAACAGACCGTCCCCGCCACCGCAAGCAGAACTCCCAGTACCATGGCCCGGACCGCATGCTTTTGTATCGATCCGTTCCCGCGGTCCGGCACACGCCCAAGAAGGATACGGACCATACACAGCATCAATATGATATCGTAAGCCATACTGCACAGGTTTGCGCAGGTAATCTCCCAAAAGGTCATGCCATTTTCCTCTTCCGCTGTTATTTGAAATCTCTTCATCATTTTACTACAGTTCTTTGTGCGTCACAAGATATTGGAAAAAACCTTCCCAAAAATGCCCAAAACAAAAATGGCATCACATGGTATCCAGATGATATTTTGCAGTGGGCGCGCGATTCCCATACCGCTGAAGCTCTGTTTTCATTTATAAATAAGGAGCTGTTTCACATGACATCCCGGAAACTTTTGTCATATATCGGAGCAGCTCCTTTTTTCACAAAAGCTGTCATACATATTTACAGCCCTTCCTCTGCATACTACCACTGCAGATACCGAAAACATACGAGGAGGTTTTACCATATGGAAAATAATGATACCGTCAGCCTGTTAAAAGAATGCGACTCCGGAACGAAGATGGCAGTCGCTTCCATCGACGAAGTTCTGGAGAAAACCAAAGCATCCGATATGCGAAAGCTGTTAAGAAAAAGCAGGGACCACCACGAACAGCTGGGCAACGAAATCCATGAGCTTCTGCTTCGCCACCACAGCGAAGAAAAGGAACCCGGTCTTATGGCAAAAGGCATGTCTTGGTTCAAAACCAATATAAAGATGTCCATGGACGACAGCGACGCATCCATCGCAGAACTGATGACAGACGGCTGTGATATGGGCATTAAGACCCTCTACCAGCGTCTGAGCCAGTATCCGGCTGCAGATCAGACTGCAAAAGGACTCTGCCGAAAGCTGATCTCCATCGAAGAAGAGTTCCGCTCGGCTCTTCACAGCTATCTGTAACGGCTCCCTTCTGTATTTTTATGTCCATTCCAGATAGCGGAAAAAGAGATACTCGCACAGGATCAGAAGCTGCACCCGGGAACGCACCTCGATCTCTTCCTTTATAAAATGTGTGGATTTCACATACAGATTGATATCCGCCACATCACTGAGCGTATTGCTTCCGAGGTTCGTCATGGACACCAGCGCCGCGCCCCGGCTTTTTGCCATATTGGCGGCAGCGATCACCAGGCTTGTCTCGCCGGATACGGAAAGGGCGATCACCAGATCGTCCTCTCCCAGCTGTTTGGCGCTGATATTCATCAGCGTACTGTCGTCATAGCAGTAAGCTGATTTTTTGACAAGCTGCAGCCGCTTGGCAAATTCATTTGCCACAGTCCTGCTGCTGCCCACCGCAAAAAGCTCGATCCGTTTTCTGGTGTGGATCAGCTTCAGGATCTCCTCTATGGTTTCCTCCGGAATCAGCTGTATTGTCTTGCTGATGTCCTTCAGAAAATCGATGGAATTTATCTCCGAAGTCTGCGTCTTTGACTCCCTGTGCACTTCCATCTTCAATGCTGCCTTAAATTCTGAAAATCCGCTGAACCCGAGCTTTTTACAGAAACGGATAACGGACGCCGGCGACGTATACAGCGCCTGTGCCACCTCCTGCACCTTCATATCCGAGACCTTTTCATTGTTCTGGATACAGTAGGACAGGATCTCATTGTCACTCTTGTTCAGATACTGCGTATTTTCTGCGATACGGTTAAAAAAATCCATAATTCTCCCCATAAGAACTTGAAATTTATTTCAGAAAATGAAAAATATCCGATCAGCGGATATCCTTCCATTCTGCTCCAAACCCCTTTTCACAAAGGCTTCTGACAGTTATATTATAGAGGATATCAAAAGCGCGCGCAAGAAAATAAGTCTAAAAAGAAAGGTATTAAAAGGGTATAAAACATGGAAGGTTTTAAAGTAGTTATCGTAGGGGGCGGCTCCAGCCACACTCCCGGCATCATCGCAAGTCTCATTGAAAATCTGGAACGCTTTCCGCTGAAAAAGCTTGTCCTCTATGACATTGACGCTGAACGTCTGGAGCTTGTGGACACCCTGTGCCGCTCTCTGACCGCAAAGCTTGATCCAGAATGTGTGTATTTCACAACTACAGACCCGGAAAAAGCATTCACAGACATTGATTTTGCATTTGCACAGATCCGTCAGGGCGGCCTGAAGATGAGAGAGCAGGATGAAAAGATCTCTCTGGAATTCGGCGTGGTCGGACAGGAGACCTGCGGCCCGGGCGGCATGGCTTACGGACTTCGTTCCATTCCGGCCGTCTTCAAGGTCATCGACGATATCCGCACCTATGCTCCGGAGGCATGGATCATCAACTATTCCAATCCGGCAGCGATCGTGGCGGAAGCAACCAGGCGTCAGTACGGCAATTATAAGATCCTGAACATCTGCGACATGCCGGTGGCGATCATGCTGTCCTTTGCAAAGATGCTGGGGCTGAAAAAATACAACGATCTGGATCCTGTGTACTTCGGCCTGAACCATTTCGGATGGTGGACAAAGCTCTATGATAAAACCGGTGCGGACCGCATGCCGGAACTGAAGGAAAAGATCATGCAGTTCGGACTGGCAGCCTCCCACGACAAGCACCATTCGGATCCGTCCTGGCGTCATACCTGGGAAAATTTCAGGGAAATCCTGACCGATTTTCCGGAATACCTGCCAAACACCTACCTGCAGTACTACCTTTATGCAAAAGAATGCGCAGAAGACGGAGACGTTAACTACACCAGAGCCAATATGGTCATGGACGGACGTGAAAAAGAGATGTATGAGCAGGTGCGCCTTGTGAAAGAAACCAACGGCGCCCATGAGGTCAACCTTGGGCTGTTCAATGCATTCGGCGACTTTATCGTAGACGTGGCATGCTCCATCGCCTACAACAATGCAGACCGCTATCTGGTCATCGTGGAAAATAACGGCTCCATTCCGGATCTTCCCAAAGATGCCATGGTGGAAGTACCCTGTTACCTCCGCACCTGGGGACCGGAACCGGTGGTGATCGGCAACATTCCCACGTTCCATCTGGGGATGATTCAGCAGCAGCTTGCCGCAGAAAAGCTCATCGTGGACGCTTATTTTGAAAATTCCTATCAGAAGGCGCTGGAGGCATTTACCATGAACAAAACCGTGCCGTCCGCAAAGACCGCGCGGAAGATTCTGGATCGGATGATCGAGGCGAACAAAGGCTACTGGCCGGAACTTCGTTAATTTTCAGGGAGAGATTACATACATGAAAGATAAATTTTCATTTTCACAGTTTCAGAAATTAGGCAAGGTTCTGATGACTCCGGTCATGATCCTGCCCATCGCAGGCATCCTGGTCGGCATCGGCTCCGCCTTTACCACACAGAACATCATCAACACATTTCCGGTCCTTGGCAATGAATATATCAGACTTTTTTTCAATCTGCTGAAGGCCATGGGAAATACCATCAACAACTATCTGCCCATTATTTTTGCGGTATCCGTGTCCGTCGGTTACGCAAAAAAAGAAAAAGGGATCGCCGCTCTTTGCAGCGTCATCGGCTTTCTGGCCATGAACAATGTGATGAACGTACTCCTTACCAGTCTCGGCAAGCTGGATCCGTCCGCCATGACCACCGGACAGTCCATGATCATGGGCATCGCTTCTCTGGATACGGGTGTATTCGGCGGCATCCTCATCGGCCTTCTGGTGGCATGGCTCCACAACAAATATTATAACATCCAGCTTCCGCCGGTGCTCGGCATCTTCTCCGGTACGAAATTCGTGCCCATGATCACGCTGCTGGGATGTTCTGCGCTCGGTTTTGTCATGGCCTTCGTATGGCCGGTGATCCAGGGCGGTCTTACCGCCATGGGCGAGCTCATCTACCGCACCGGTGCGGCAGGAAGCGTCATCTACGGCCTCAGTGAACGTGCGCTGCTGCCTTTCGGCCTGCACCACTTCATCTATACGCCGTTCTTCTTCACCAACCTGGGCGGCTCCATGGAGATCGACGGAACCATCGTGGAAGGCGCTGTCAATATTTACAATGCCATGCTGGCCTCTCCGACGGCGATGTTCGACATCAACATTACCCGTTTCGTCATGAACGGCAAGGTTATCTTCGCCATGTTCGGTATGCCGGGTGCAGCTCTTGCCATCTATCATACGGCAAAACCGGAGAAGAAACAGATGGTAAAAGCGCTGCTGATCGCAGCCGTGATCCCTTCCATCTTCACCGGGATCACCGAACCCATCGAGTATTCCTTCCTGTTCGTAGCGCCGCTGCTGTTCGTGGTGCATGCAGGCTTTGCAGGACTTACGTATTTCCTGACTTATATTTTCCAGGTAAATGTCCCCGGCCCCAGCTCGTTCGGCGGACCGTTCCTGAGCACGGTCTTCAACGGCATCATGCAGTCGGACAAGGGCTCCAACTGGATCTGGATCTTTATACTGGGCGCCGTCTTCTTTGTGCTGTATTATGTAAGCTTCCGGTTCCTGATCCTGAAATTTGATTTCAAGACTCCGGGCCGCGAGGCGGACGACGCGGAAGTCAAAGAACTGGGCAGCAAAAAGGTCAGTGACGATATTCTCACCACCATCATCGAAGGACTTGGCGGCGCAGACAATATCCTGAATGTGGACGCCTGCTTTACCCGCCTGAGAGTCAAGGTCAAAGACAAAGCCCTTGTCATGTCCGATGCGGACTGGAAGGCAAAGACGGCGGCCAACGGCGTTGTGCAGGTCAGCGACGGCGTGCAGATCATCTATGGAACAAAGGCCGACGTCTACAAGAACAACATCAAAAATGTACTGAATATGGAGTAAAGGAGAAAATTCTTATGGGATTCTGGGAGAATCTGATCCATGGCAGCAAAAAAACTGCTCCGAAGGAGAAAATCGTATACAGTCCGTTAAAAGGACACGTCATCCCGCTGTCCGAAGTAAAGGATCCTGTCTTCTCGGAAGGGATGATGGGACCTGGCGTCGGGATCGAACCGGAAGACGGAAACCTGTGCGCGCCTGCAGACGGCGAGATCACGGTTGCCTTTCCTACCGGACACGCAGTTGCATTAAAGACAGCAGACGGAATGGAGATTCTGATCCACATCGGCATTGATACCGTTAAAATGAACGGCGACGGCTTTCAGTGCCATGCAGAGGAAGGAAATACGGTAAAAGCGGGAGATCCGCTGGTATCCTTTGACCTTCATAAGATCCGTTCTGCCGGATATGACGCCACCACCATGGTGCTGGTGTCCAATGCCGCTGAACTGGGAACCATAACCGCTCCGGCTGCCGGGACAGTCACGGTTGGTGACCGGCTGTACGCAATCACCTGATTCGTGTCCGGGGATGACACATTCTGCGTTTTTATCCATCCTGCAGAAACTGCATTTTTATGATTTGTTTTTGCAGTATTCTTTCTAAAGCAGGCGGATCCTGCCCGGCATCAGACCGGCAGGATCCACTTTCTTTATTTTATCTGTTTCTTCTGCATGGACAAAAGTCTGTCCAGATAGACCGACTTGAACTGTTTACTCGCAAGCGCCTGTTTCAGCGGCGGCAGCTTCAGGATCGTTCCGAATACCGCAGCCATGGCGCGGTGGTTGGCGAATGCCTGATTGTCAAATACCAGGTTCTGCAAAGTGCCCTTTTCAATGGCTTGGAGTACAAACCGGTGGGTGCTGTTGACCGGCGTGATCACCTGCACCGGCCGGTGCTTCAGCTTAATCGCCTTCGTCGGACAGTTCCTTGCACAGACGCCGCAGCCAAGGCAGATTTCCCGGTCAATCTTCGGATGTTTTTTTGTCTTTGTTCCATCCGGATTTTCCTTTGCTCCCTCCATGGCAATGGCAAGAACCGGACAGACCTTTGCGCATTTCCCGCAGCCGATGCAGGTCTTAAGAGACACCTTTGGAATATAGTTGGTCGTTGCCACCGGCTGCATGGGGCTGAACTTTCTGGCCGCCTGCAGCGCCTCGCAGCAGCATCCGCAGCAGTTGCAGATGAAGGCAGGATGCTCCCGTACATTTTCCCCGATCTGAACCAGGTTGCTGTCATAGGAACGCTCCAGCACATCCTTCGCCTCTTCTCTGGAGATCAGCCTTGCGTATTCCCCATGCTCCGCCAGAGAACGCGCCACATTGTCAAAAGTCAGACAAACATCCCAGGGAGCATCGATCTCGCAGGGATGTCCCGCATGATATGCCTTGTGGCGGCAGTAGCAGGTTCCAAGACCAATATACTTTGCCTCCTCTACAATATGTGTCGCGCGTTCATAGTCCAGAATATGGTTTGTCTTATCATTGGTCAGCACCGGCTCCTGCACAAACACCCGTCCAAGCCTGGTCTCCGTGGCAAAAAAGAGATCCTTGACGAAATCCTCCTCCACGTTCATATACTGCCAGTACAGTTCGCTCAGGTATTTCTGGTCGATATCCCCTCTGGTCCGCATGAGGGCAAATTCGATAAAGCCTGCCATGGGCGGCGGCATGACGAACTGCCTCTGTCCTTTATATTCCGAATCCACCAGAAGCGCTTTTTCACAGAGATGGTCCAGAAGTTTCTCCGCCTTTGCTTCCGTGGTTCCCCAGATCTTTGCCGCCCGCTTCAGGGTAAAGGGACGCACCGGAAGCCGCGCCACCCATTTTGCTTCCTTTTCCGTATACAACACCTGCAGAATCTTATACAGCGTGTCCGATGGCGGCGCTCCCTGAGTGAACCAGTTGATCCGCTCCTCCAGATTCCTGTAGGCGTCCCTTGTTGTCAGATGTCCCATGCTGTCGTTCTCCTTTCTTCTCTTTCCTGCATTTATACTCACGAGCGATGATATTTTCCGCAATATCTGCAGCTTATCTCGCCTGTGAGTCGGGTTGCATGGCAGATTTTTGTGATCGCAAGTATATGTTATCACAAAAATGCTTCCCGGGAAAGTCCCAGGAAGCAGGCAAACCGGCAGATGCATGCCCTGACTGACAGGCGGCTTTGTTTATTCTATCATATAGATATTCTGTTCCGTCATCTCCTCATATGCCACGTCGACCGTCTTCGCATCTCCCAGACAGGAATCCCGCCACTGTTCATATTCCGGCCCGTCTATGGGATCGATGTAATCCGACACGCCTTCCGGCCGGACATAATACACAACGCCGTCTCCGTCCGCGTCAATCTCTTCCGGAAAACTGATATTCCAGCCCGGATCGGTCTCTGAGATCTTCCGGTCCCAGGCCTCCACTTCCGCCGTCACGCGGTACGCATCCGCTTCCGCATCATACTCCCACAGGGTATAGGGCCACAGCGTATCCCCGGAAAGCCCTTGGTTGTGGCTCCAGCCGGCTTCGATCATGCCGTTGTCATAATAAGTCAAAAGCGGATACTCCCGAAGCTGCTCTCTGACGCTCTTCGTCTCATTGTCATAGTCATAGATCAGCTCCATCATCCCTGCAGTCGGCGCCGTCACATACTGAATGATCAGTTCCCGCTTCCCGTCTCCGTCAATATCACACACGGCAAACCGATTATCGGACATTTTTCCAGACGCGCCCTCTGTCGGCGAAGGCACTGCGCTTCCGTCCGGAAGCCTGTTTTCCATACAGAGGTCAAGCAGCGTGCCCATATACTGATCTTTTCGGTTTTCATTGTCATTGATGCCCTCTTCTCCTGATGTCTCCAAAACCGGATCTGCGTCCTCCAGATTTTCTTCCTCTCTGTTTTCTCCGTCTTCAGCCTCGGCTTCCGTATCAGAAGCCGGAAGCGCCTCTTCCTCGGCTTCCGTCTGCACACCGGTATCTGCCTGTGCTTCCTTTTCGCTTCCGCACGCTGCCGTCCCCATGACCAGCATACCTGCAAGAAGCAGACTGCATAATTTTTTCGTCCTCATCTTCATTTTACTTTCCTTCTTCCCTTTACTTAATGTGAAAATCCTTCCGGATAAGGGCCGTAGATGCTGCTTACCCCGATAAAACTGCCCTCCAGTGTCACCTCATAAAATGTCCCGTCTGTCGTATATACCCTCTGTGTCCATGATTCCGGCAGCGACTCTGTATGACCGATCTCTTCTCCCTGATAGACGGCGCTGTGTTCCAGAAACCAGACGGCCAGTTTCTGGTCACTCATCTGCTCTGCATGCTCCGGAAGAGCCAGCTGCTGCACATCCGAGAACCAGACCCGTCTGGCGCCTGCGCAGTCCATGGACGGAATTACCAGCGCATCATACCCCTGCGCTTCCCCAAAGGCTCTCGTATAAAAGAGCCGGCTGTGAGACAGGTCTTCCAGCGTCCTTGCAAAGAAAAAGGTCCCCAGATCACTGCATTCATATACACAGCTTTCCACCTGATATCCGGTCAGATCATACAGCTCCCGAAGAGCTGTCCTTGCCAGCATCTCCAGCTCCTGCTCCGGACGAAGGCCCGGTGTGAAATAAGGATTATCCTCCCGGACCACATGAGTGACCTCCGTCCTTTGGTAGCCCATACGGTGTTCCGGCTCCCATACCCGCACCGGTTCTGTGTCCCCGGCTTCAGACGCTGTATCTTCCGGCAGTTCTGCCCCTGTATCCTGTATTTCGTTCTCACCGGCATTCAGCAAAAGCCCCGGCTTTGTCACGCTCTTCGCAGCAGCCGGACGCACCACCAGGCCCAGAATCATCACTGCAGCCGCCAGGCCCGCAGCGCTCCTCAGCACAATATGTCTCTTCTGAAAACGGAGGATATGCCGGATCCGCATGCCTGCCGAGGGTTCGCCGAAGGTAAGAGAGGATACCCGGTATCCATTCTGTGCCGCTGCATATTTCAGAAGGCTCTGTGCATACTGCTTTCTGGATGTGCCGCCGGAGACCGCAAATACCGCCTCGTCGCAGCAGATCTCCATATCCCGGCAGAACAGCGCCCACGAAAGCCAGACCAGCGGATTGAACCAGTGTATGGACACTGCAGCAAAAAATGCCAGTTTGGTCAGAGAGTCCTTTCTATGCCTGTGGCAGCTCTCATGAGCGATGATGCAGTTTTTCTCTTCTTCCTCCAGCCCCGTCGGCAGAAAGATCACCGGACGGAAAATACCCCACAGGAAGGGCGCCGGAAGTCCTTCCACCTCCGCGATCCGTTTCTCCCCATCCCAGCTCTTCCAGCGATCCCTGGACAGCTTTTTTCCCGTTCTCGCAGCATATGCCAGATTATACAGAAGGATCACGAAGAATCCCGGAAGCCAGACGACCCGCAGAATGTCCGGCAGTCTCTGCCAAAGCATGGCGATGTTCCAGATCCGGCCCGTTTGTGCAGACGCGGAAGGATTATAAAAATCCACCTTCGCCGCCGGCTGCAGGACGGTTCTCTCAAAACCCGGCTGCTGCTCCTGCGCCGGATTCGAAGCAGCGGCATACTCCGCCTCACCGGTATACACAAAGATGCCTTCTGCCTGCGTCGTCTGCGCTTCCACAGACAGGCTTCCCACCGGTTCGGGAATCAGGCTGAACCTGCCCCGGATCTCAAAGGGTATGACCAGATTCAAAAATACGGCCACCCACAGACAGAAAGCATATTTTCTCCCGAAACCCGACAGCAGAAGCCGGGCCGGAAGGATCAGCAGGATACAGTAGCTGCCAATCAGGCTCATACGGATCAATCCCTCCGATATATCCCACATGTTCCTTCCTCCCTTCTCTTATTTTAAGTTTAATTTTCTTAAACCCACAATAAGTTTATACTTTTTAAACCATTCTGTCAAGTTATTTTTTATATCCCCACTTTTCTGTTGAAAATTTTTCTCAAGTCAGTATAATAAAGACATTGACACCAAACACAAAGGAGAGAACGATATTATGGCAGGAATATTATATGGAGCAGGCGTGGGACCTGGAGATCCGGAACTTATGACGCTGAAGGCCGTACGTCTCATCAGAGAAAATGAGATTATCGCCCTTCCGGGCCCTGCGGCAAAGGAAACCGTAGCTTATCAGATCGCTGTGCAGGCAGTACCGGAACTGGCAGAAAAGACTCTGATTCCCGTTGAGATGCCCATGACGCATGATCAGGCGGAGATGAACCGGAATCACGAGAAAGCTGCCGACCTTCTGGAGCACTATCTCAGAGAAGGCCGGAATGTGGTATTCCTGACACTGGGAGACCCTACGATCTACTCTACTTATCTGTATGTACAGAAAAGAATCGCCGCCCGCGGCTATGAGACCCGCCTGATCAGCGGCATCACTTCCTTCTGCGCCGCTGCTGCCAGAACCAATACCCCTCTGGCAGAATGGAGTGAACAGCTTCATATCCTTCCAGCCGTCCACCGTCTGGACAGCAGGCTGGAGCAGCCCGGCAACTATGTACTGATGAAATCCGGGAAAAAGATGAATCAGGTAAAAGAGATTCTGGCCGCAAGCGGCCGGGAGGTTGTCATGGTAGAAAACTGCGGCATGGAAAACGAACATATTTACCAGAGCGTGGAAGAGATTCCGGATGATGCCGGCTACTATTCTCTGATCATCGCAAAGGAAGCCCGTACTGTACATGATTGAACTGAAAGACCTGACAAAAACCTTTGAAAATTTTACAGCGGTGGATTCGTTAAATCTATGCATTGCATCCGGAGAGTTCTTTGGGCTTCTGGGTCCCAACGGCGCCGGTAAGACCACAACCATCGGCATGCTGTCCACCCTGCTTCTGCCCACCCGCGGAGAGATTCTCATTGACGGAGAACGGCTGACGCGGAAGAGAAAAGACATCAAACAAAAGGTCAGCGTGATCACCCAGGAATATTCCATGCGGCAGGATATGGATATGGATGAGATCATGGAATATCAGGGGCGCCTGTATTTTCTCCCGGTAAAGCAGATCCGCAGCCGTACGGAAGAACTTTTTGCATTTGCCGGACTGACCGAACACCGTTACAAGACGATCCGGAAGCTCTCCGGCGGCATGAAGCGGAAGCTGATGATCTGCCGCGCCCTGCTGACCGAACCGGAAATCCTCCTGCTGGATGAACCGACCGCCGGTATGGACGCCATATCCAGACGGCAGATGTGGCATCTGCTCCGTCAGCTGAACGAGAAGGGACTCACCATCCTTCTAACCACCCACTATATCGAAGAGGCGCAGGCGCTCTGTCATCGGGTGGCTCTTATGAACAGCGGAAAGCTGAACGATGTGGACACACCGGCGCATCTGATCGACAAGCTGGGCGCCTATGCCGTTGACGAACACCGGCCTGACGGGATCCACAGCCGGTATTTTCCGGACAGGGAGCAGGCCATCGCATATCTGTCCTGCCTTGAAGGACCATGTACCTTAAGAGACACAACTCTGGAGGATGTGTTTGTTGAGCAGGCCGGAAAACGGCTGTCCTGACAGAACATATGATCCGGCTGCCTGTTAAGATACCGGCAGCACAAAAGCCCCTCATATGTTCTGTCTGCTGCAAACAGAGCTGCAGGATGCGGCCCTGGAACAATATATGGAGTGTCAGTATTATGGGAATTATAACTATTTTATGGGAAAAATGGAGAGAATTTATCCGGGATTTCACCCGGATTACGCTTGCTGCCATGGTAGCGCCGCTGATGTACCTGATCGTATTCGGCTGGGGAATCCGGACTTCCATGAACGGCCAGCCTTATCTGTATTTTCTCATACCAGGCGTTGTCTCCCTGACCACCATGAACGGCAGTTTTAATGCTATCGCCCAGAATCTGAATGTCCAGCGCCTGTACGAAAAAGCTTTTGACCAGGTTATCATCTCGCCCACTCCGCTCTGGCAGTTCATCGCCGGGCAGATTCTGGCGGGCGCCTTAAGGGGACTGTACGCCGGCGGCATCATCCTTTTTCTGGTCCTTCCGGTCAGGACCGGACTGGTATTCAACGCTCTGTCCTTTTTCATCCTCTTCTTAAACGGAGCCGTATTTTCCTCCATCGGGATCGTAGTCTCGTTCCTTGCGAGAAACCATGCGGATGTACCGCGTTTTTCCAATTATTTTATCATGCCCATGGCCTATCTGTGCAATACCTTTTTCGCCACAGACAATATTCCCCATGGAGCCCGTGAATTTATCGCCGCACTTCCGCTTTCCCAGACAAGCCGTATGATCCGGAGCATCGCTTTTAGAGAACCCTGTTCTTTACACGGCATTCTGATACTGCTTGGATATCTTACGGTATTTACAAGTGTAGGGCTGTATTTCGTTTACCAGAAAAAGAATCTGTAATGTTTCTCCTGAACCTGAAAACAATAATTTTTACGGATATTTCCCATATGATTGACACGCCCTCTCTGCATTTGCTAAAATATCTTCGGAAAAATATTCCACCATAATAAAAGCAAAGGAATGATATAAATGCCCAGACTCAACGAAAATTATCTGAACCTGAAGGAAAGCTACCTGTTCTCGGAGATTGCCCGCCGGACTTCCTCTTATGCCGGGAAAAACCCGGAGAAAGGCGCGCAGATCATCCGGCTTGGTATCGGAGACGTGACAAGGCCGCTTGGGAAGACGGTTTTAAACGCCCTGCATGAAGGCGTGGATGCTATGGGTTCCACAGAGACTTTTAAGGGATATGGTCCGGAACAGGGCTATGAAGCAACACGGAATGCCGTAGCCGCCTATTATAAAAAGAACGGCGTTGACGTGGAACCGGAAGCCATCTTTATTTCAGACGGCGCCAAAAGCGATACCGGAAATATCACGGACCTCTTTGGTCCCGGCAATGTGATCCTGATCCCGGATCCGGTCTATCCGGTCTATGTGGACACCAACATCATGTGCGGAAATGAAGTGACTTATCTGCCCGGAAATGCAGAAAATGATTTTCTTCCCATGCCGGACAGGAAGCAGCACGCGGATATCATCTATCTGTGCTCTCCCAACAATCCGACCGGAGCATGCTACAACAAAGAGCAGTTGACAGAATGGGTGGATTATGCACTTGCAAACGATGCCGTCATTCTCTTTGACGCTGCCTATGAGGCGTTTGTCTCTGAGCCGGAACTCCCAAGAAGCATCTATGCCATTGAAGGCGCCAGAAAATGCGCCATTGAATTCTGCTCCCTGTCCAAGACCGCAGGCTTTACCGGAACCCGCTGCGGATATACCGTTGTTCCGAAGGAACTGGTCTTCACGGCTTCAACAGGCGCTGTGATGTCCCTGAATGCCATGTGGAATCGCCGCCAGTGTACGAAGTTCAACGGAACCTCCTATATTGTACAGAAGGGTGCAGAACTGGTGTTCTCTGAGGAGGGAATCCGGGAATGCCAGGAGAACATTGACTGTTACAGGAAAAATGCAAAGACGATCGCAGACACGCTGGCCGAACTGGGCATCCGTTTCTTCGGCGGTATCAATTCCCCTTACATCTGGTTCGAGTGCCCGAACGGCATGGATTCTTGGAGCTGTTTTGATTACCTTCTGGAACATATTCAGGTAGTCGGAACCCCGGGTGCCGGTTTCGGTGAGAACGGAAAGAATTTCTTCCGGCTGACCGCCTTCGGCACTTATGAGAAGACGGTGGAAGCAATGGAGCGTTTTAAGAAACTATTCAGCCGCTAATCAAAGGACTGCTGCAAAATGTAAGCCTGTCTGTCCGATCCGCTCCATGCAGTGCGGAGCATACAGGCAGGCTCACATTTTACAGCAGCTTATTTTCACCCTTTTTTATTTCCGGTAACAGCGGAAGCCCCAGTTCCACCTGAAAAGATTCTCCTTCCTGATACCATGCAAAGCTGCCTCTGTGTTCCTCCATGATTCTTCGGCAGGTCCGAAGTCCGATCTGCGTGCTCTCCCGGTTGTCTTTTCCGGGCCTGATCCGGTTCCGGATGCGGATAGACAGCATCCCTTCCCGTTCAGATGCCAGAATCTCCAGAGGCGCGTTTATATCCCCATATTTTTTCAGGTTGGAGATCAGATTATCGATCACCCTCTGCAGGTATTCACTGTCCACCTGAATCATACCCGGCAGCTCCCCGATCCGGCATTCCAGGCTTCCGCCCTGCTCCTGCCAGTCGAAAAACTGGCTGTTGCACAGGTCTTCCAGAAGGTTCTCACAGGAAAGCTCCTGAAACTGATACTGATAGTCCCGTTTTCCGTATACAAGAAAATATTCAAACAGACGGTCTGACATCCGTTTCATCTGAAATGCCTTCTCTCTGCAGTGTCCCAGGTACTTCTGCATCTGTGCTTCATCCTCATACCGTTCCATGGTCAGAAGCTCCAGATATCCGATCAGCGACGTGAGCGGCGTGCGCAGATCATGAGACATGGCGGTGACCAGCTCCATATTGGCTTTCTCAGCCTCATCCTTCATCAGCTGCTGGTCCAGAATTCCGTTCTTCAGATTCTCAATCCCCTCTGCCAGTCCGGTAATCTCATCATTTCCGCGTATGGTCATGGGATATTCCAGATTCCCGCTGCCGAGGATCTTCAGTTCATAATCCAGACGGTTGATATAGCGGATCTTCCGGTGGATCAGCAGGAACAGAAGAATGATAAAAACCATCCCCCCTGCCATATATCCGGCAATGTCGATGATATAAAACATCTGCGGATCCATATAGCATTCCAGTTCGGCCTTGATCAGCGTGCCGTCTGTCAGCGTCACATCATAATACGGCAGCCCGCTGCCGTTTAACGGAATCTCAGCGTCCTCGTCCGCTATGGGAAGCATATTGCTGCTGAACAGGGCGTCCACATCCTGATAGAAAACCACGTATACGTTTTTTTCCTTCTGTGCCCAGGATATCAGCAGTTCAATATTATCTTCCGTCACCTGCTTTTCCTGAATAAAATCCTGAAGCCTGTTCAGGCAGTCCCGGGTCTGAAATTCGTAATAATCCTCATCTTCTATTTTGTCCAGCATGTAGTGAAGTCCCACATCTTCCAGAAACTGCGCTGCCAGAACGCCCGCAATCAGGGAAATCAGCGTCATCATGATCAGTTCCAGTGTAAGTCTGCGTCTTCTCTTTTTTTTAATTAACACAATAGCCTCTTCCCCATATATTCTGTATATAAGATTCTCCGTTCTTCTCCAGCTTTCTCCGGATATTCCGGATGTGCACCATCACGGTATTCCCGGAATTCGGGAAAAACATTTCCTTCCAGATGGTTTCATAGATCTCCTTCACGGAAAATACCTTCCTCGGATTCGAGATCAAAAGCAGAAGAATCTGATATTCCATCTCTGTCAGCGTGACATCCTGCCCGTGAATCTGTACGGTCTGAAGCTCCTGGTCGATGGTAAGGTCACGGTAAAAGATAAGCTTCTCCGTCTTTTCATCCGACTTCTGATAGACCCGGTACCTCCGGATCAGCGCCTTTACCCGGGATAGCAGTTCCATATAGGAAAACGGCTTCACCAGATAGTCGTCGCCGCCTGCCGAAAAACCAAGCACCTTGTCATGTTCGCCGGACTTTGCCGTCAGAAACAGAATCGGAACATTTGTTCTCTCACGAATCCGCGTACAGGCCTGAATCCCGGATTCCCCGGGCATCATAATATCCAGAATCACAAGATCTGCCCCTTCCGCCTGTTCAACCGCTTCCTGCGCGTTGACTGCTTCCAGGATCTCATATCCTTCGCTTCCCAGCATCATCCGAAGCACTTCCCTGATCTCCGGTTCATCATCCGCCACTAATATTCTCTGCCTTTCCTGCATTTCTTCATCCATCCTGTTCTCTGTCTTCCTGCCCACAGTGTAACATGTCCGATTCATTCTTACGAGTGGTCCGGCTCACAATTAAGATTTCTTAAGAATTAAACGGGGCTACAGTACTGTAGCCCCATTCCCTGTCTCTACCACATAAAATTCCGCGCAGAACCCTGTCCGCTTCTCATAATTCTGACCGACTTTACTGATAAATTCATTGACTGCACTGTTTCTCACGATGCTGACGGTACAGCCGCCGAATCCGGCCCCCATCATGCGCGAACCCAGCACGCCCTCAATCTCCCATGCTTCTTCCACCAGAATATCCAGTTCCTCACAGGATACCTCATAATCCTCTTTCAAAGACAGATGCGAAGCGTTCATAAGCTGCCCGAACTCTTCGATGTCCCCCCTTTTCAGCGCCTCTACCGCCTGAATCGTCCTCTGATTCTCTGTCACGGCATGGCGCGCCCGCCGAAGCCGGACCGGACTTTCGATCATCTCCTGCACCTGTTCAAAGACTTCCGCTGTCAGTTCCCCCAGATCCCGTATGGCGATTACCCGCTGAAGCTCCTCCAGCGCCTGTCTGCACTGGGAACGCCTCTCCTGATACCGTTCATCCACTGCAAGCCGTGCCTTCTGACTGTTCGTAATGATAATTTTCTCATGCGGAAGGCGAAGCGGCGCATAGATGTAAGACAGATCGCTCGTATCCAGAAAGATCGCATGGTCCTTTTTTCCCATGGCAATGGCAAAGGGATCCATGATCCCGCTTCCGGCTCCAATATATTCATTTTCCGAAAGCTGGCTGAACAGGGCAATATCCACCATATTGACATCCGAAAGCCCCTCCAGTTCCTTCAGGATCAGTCCAGTCACCACCTCAATCGACGCGGACGAACCGATTCCAAGCCCTTTGGGGATATCGCCGTAATACAGAATATCCAGTCCATGCGGTATCCTGCATCCTTTGTTTGTAAATGTCCGGATCACCCCTTTCGGGTAATTCCCCCAGCCATCCTTCTGACGGTAGTCGAGATCTCCAAGGGATGCCTTCACCATCCCTGTTTCCGAATAATTCAGGGAATAAAGGCGAATATCCGTGTCTGCTCTTCTCCTTGCCGCCGCATAGGTTCCCACCGTAATCGCGCATGGAAATACATGCCCGCCATTATAGTCTGTATGCTCCCCTATCAGATTGATCCGCCCGGGGGCAAAATACACATGGACCGCATCTCCCTCTCCATAGATTTCCAGAAATTTGTCCACCAGCTGCTGTCTCATAACTCTCTCCCTCAAAAATTTCTGAAAACAGTATCCCGCCGGACCGTCAAAATCCGGCAGGCATACCGTTGATACATGTTATAGTCTGCAAATATTTTCATTCATGAGTATAAATTATCATAGCATATTTTGTCGTTTTTGTTAATACACTATCTCAGAAATCATTTCCATGATATAATTGACTTTTCCCTGCTTCATGAGTAAAATGGAAGTTAATCTTTTTAAAAGGAGTATTTACAATGTCAGAATTTTTAAAAGTCTTTTTACTTGGTATTGTGGAAGGAATCACTGAATGGCTCCCCATCTCCAGTACCGGACACATGATCCTCGTGGAAGAATTCATACAGCTCAATGTATCCGCCGATTTCATGGAGATGTTTCGTGTCGTCATACAACTGGGAGCCATTCTAGCGGTGGTCCTTCTGTATTTCCCAAAGCTGTGGCCTTTCTGTTCTCCCAAAGACGGATGGATCCGTAAAGACACCTGGACTCTATGGTTCAAGGTCCTTGCCGCGGTACTTCCTGCCGCAGTCATCGGCATTCCTTTTGACGACACACTGGACGCCCTGTTTTACAACTACCGGACCGTTGCCGTTACTCTGATCGTCTATGGAGTCCTGTTTATCGTGGTGGAAAATTATAACCGGAAGAAACGCCCAAAGGTCGCTTCTCTGGACAACATAACCTGGTCCCTTGCCATCGGCATCGGCATTTTTCAGGTCCTCTCTCTGATTCCCGGAACTTCCCGTTCCGGTGCGACGATTCTCGGCGCGATTCTGCTGGGGGCTTCGAGAAGCGTGGCTGCTGAATTCAGTTTTTTCCTTGGCATACCGGTCATGTTCGGAGCCAGCCTGTTAAAGCTTGTAAAATTCGGCTTTGCCTTCTCAGGCGCTGAGATCGTGCTTCTTCTGACCGGCATGGCAGTGGCATTTCTGGTATCCATTCTTGCCATTAAGTTCCTGATGAACTACATCAAGCGGAACGACTTTAAACCTTTTGGGTATTACCGTATCATTCTCGGCGTCCTCGTTTTATTCTATTTTATATTTATGAAATAAAATCAGAGCCGTGACGAAACCATGCAGGATCTGCCGGAAACCGCGGCAGTCCGTTTTTCAAAAGAAAGGAATGACAACTTTTTATGTACAGAGACATTGCAAAGCTCATCCTCTACCGGGATCCGGGAGAAGACAGCATCCTGCGGAAGCTCTCCGGTATCTTTGAGGACTTTGACCAGAACCGCGGCACGAATGCGGAGCTTACCACACGGATCTATGAACAGATGAAAGCGCTTCTCGACCTTGCCACCCGGTATGGATTTGACAAAAACCTGTGGCACAACTATCTGACCTTCCTTCTCCTGACCAATGAAAATTCTTTCAGCATGACCAGTGAGAAAGTCGGCGCCAATGACGGAACCGTCAACCATTTTGCCAAAGGGGATTTTGCCGTCTTCAAAAAACTGTTCGACTTTGATTTTGCCCCCATCGAAAAAGCGCTTGGCATTGACTGCTTCTCCACCATCTGTCATTATCGTTCCATCCAGAAAAAAGAACGGATGTATAATAAAAATGTCAGCGAAAAGGTCCGGATGATCAGTGAACAGCTGGAACAGGCAAAGGATGAAGAGGAGATCTTCCGTATCATCACGGATTTTTATGCCGCTTACGGCGTCGGCATGTTTGGCCTGAACCGTGCGTTCCGCATCCGGCATCTGGAAAACGGCGTGGAATTTCTTCCCATCAACAACACAGACCGGGTCGTGTTAAATGATCTGATCGGATATGAGATCCAGAAGAAAAAACTGATTGACAATACAGAGGCGTTTATCAACGGGCTTCCCTGCAACAATGTACTGCTCTGCGGGGACGCCGGCACCGGAAAATCCACCAGCATCAAGGCACTTTTAAATGAATACTATGACCAGGGACTGCGCATGATCGAGATCTACAAACACCAGTTCCAGGATCTGTCCAGTATCATTGCACAGGTCAAAAACCGGAATTACCGCTTTATTATCTATATGGACGACCTGTCTTTTGAGGAATTTGAGATTGAATACAAATATCTGAAAGCGGTCATTGAGGGCGGTATGGAGACGAAGCCGGACAATGTGCTGATCTACGCCACTTCCAACCGCCGCCACCTGATCAAGGAGACATGGAACGACCGGGATGACATGGAGATCGACAACGGCATGCACCGGTCCGATACCATGCAGGAGAAGCTGTCCCTGGTCGCACGGTTCGGCGTCACGATCTATTATGGAAAACCGTCGCCGAAGGAATATTTTACGATTGTAAAAGAACTCCGGAAACGTTACCCGTCCATCACCTGTTCCGACGAAGAGCTGTGTGCCGAGGCAAACAAATGGGAACTGAGCCACGGGGGCATCTCCGGAAGAACGGCACAGCAGTTTATCAATTATATGGCTGGAAAAGCCGAATAACTGCACAAAACCGGCTCTGTCTGTCTCAGACGGACTTCAAATGTCCGAAAGAGACTGACAGAGCCGGTTTTCTGTCCGTTTCCGTCCACAGGAGTGCTGCGCACCGAAGGCAGGACCGCCTTCTTTGTATGTATTTTTATCATATACTATCCGCGTTTTGGATGATATCCCTTCACCAGTTTCACTACGGTTCCCGACAGCAGGAACAGTGCGATCAGATTCGGGATTGCCATCAGCCCGTTGAAGGTATCCGCAATACTCCAGAGCAGTCCCAGATCCATGGTCGCCCCCACGATTGCCATCAGAGAATAGACGATCATAAACGCTTTGTTGTATTTACTTCCAAACAGGAACTCGCAGCAGCGGGTTCCGTAAAATCCCCAGCCTATGATGGTCGAAAATGCAAAACAGCACATGGCAACGGCTGTGAAGACCGAGACCCAGCTTCCATACACTCTGGTAAATCCGCTGATGGTCAGCTCTGCTCCTGCCGCCGCCCCATAGCCGATCTCCACGCCGCTGCACAGGATCACCATAGCCGTCAGCGTGCAGATCACGATCGTATCCGCAAACACTTCAAAGATTCCCCAGTATCCCTGCTGCACTGCCTCCTTCGTGTCTGCAGTCGCATGGGCAATGGAGCCGGTGCCAAGTCCTGCTTCATTGGAGAAGATGCCTCTGGACACGCCCCGCTTCATACTCGTAAACATGCTTCCCACGATTCCGCCGGTAAATGCCGCCGGCGAAAAGGCGCTCTGCACGATCATCGCAAAGACTCCGGGAACCTTTCCGGCATTCAGAAGCATCACGCCCAGTCCCAGTACCACATAAAGCACCGCCATAAAAGGAACCAGACGCTCCGTTACCATTCCGATCCTGCGGATGCCGCCAACCAGAACCAGAAGAACCACTGCCGTAATCAGAATACCGATCCCCAGATTCACAGTGCCTTTCATACCTTCACCGATGACTCCGTAGTTCAGAAGCGCAGAGTTTACAGCCGCTGTGATCGTGTTAACCTGTGTGGCATTTCCGGTTCCGAACACGGTCAGGATTCCGAGAGCGGAATAGATGGACGCAAGCCACATGAAATTTTTCCCAAGCCCGTTTTTCATGTAGTACATGGGACCGCCTGTATAATCCCCCTTCTCGTTCTTCTCCCGATAGTATACCGCCAGCGTCACCTCTGAAAATTTGGTGCACATGCCAAGAAACGCCGATATCCACATCCAGAACACGGCGCCTGGTCCGCCGATGGCAATGGCGCCCGCCACTCCTGCAATATTTCCGGTGCCAACCGTCGCCGCAAGAGCCGTACAGACCGCCTGAAACGGTGTCATGGCTCCCTCTCTGGCTTCTTTTTTGTGGAACATCCTGCCGATCGTCACCCGCAGCATATACGGAAATTCCCGGATCTGCAGGAAACCGGTCCGGATGCTCAGCAAAAGCCCCACCCCGATGATACAGATCATCGCAGGAACCCCCCAGACAAAATCATTGACTGCAGAATTCACCTGCTCTATCATTTGCAGCATAAAACTCCCTCCTCTGAACACGCATCAAGTCTTATTGTACCATGTCCGCCCGAATGCATGCAGTCCGCAACTTTATTTATTTTCCAGAAGCTTCTCCACACTGACCAGCTTCACACAGAGCACAAACAGCTCTCCTGTAATCTTCAGTTCCTCCAGCGTCGGATAGGAGGGTGCAATCCGGATATTGCTGTCGTGAGGATCCTTCCTGTACGGATAGGTGGCGCCGGCTCCGGTCATGGTCACGCCGGCTTCCCTGCACTTCTCCACGATCGCCTTTGCACAGCCGTTCATGGAATCAAAGGAGATAAAGTATCCGCCCAGCGGCTTCGTCCAGCTTCCGATTCCAAGCCCTCCCAGCTCTTTCTCCAGCATCTCCAGCACCAGATCAAACTTCGGCCGCATGATCGCCGCATGCTTTTTCATATGCTCTTTTATGCCGTCCAGATCTTTAAAATAAAGCACATGACGGAGCTGATTGATCTTGTCATGGCTGATAATCTGAATCGTCATGGACTTTTTCACCCATTCCAGATTGCCCAAAGAAGCCGCAATACAGCTGATGCCTGCTCCGGCAAAGCTGATCTTGGAAGTAGATGCAAAGATCAGCACCATATCCTCTTTCCCATTCGCCCTGCACATGGAGAGAATCTCCGGCAGTGTATCCTGCTTATCCTCATACAGATGATGGACGCAGTATGCATTATCCCAGTAAATCCGGAAATCCTCCGCTGCCGGATTCAGATCTGCCATTCTTCTGCATACTTCCTCTGAATAGGTGATGCCCAGCGGATTGGTGTACATGGGTACGCACCAGATCCCCTTGACCGCCGGATCCTTTACATATTCCTCTACCAGATCCATATCCGGCCCGTCTTCCTTCATCGGGATCGTGATCATCTCAATGCCGAAATGTTCCGTGATCGCAAAGTGACGGTCGTAGCCCGGCGCCGGACACAGGAATTTTACTTTCTCCAGCCTGCACCACGGCGTGCTGCCCATGACTCCATGGGTCACGGAACGGGAAACGGTATCATACATCACGCTCAGGCTGGCTGTACCAAACACAATGACATGCTCCGGATCCACCCCCAGCATACTGCCGAGCAGCCTGCGGGCACCGATGATTCCCTCCAGATAACCATAGTTTCTGACATCCACGCCCTGCTCATCCCTCATATCAAAATTTCTGTTGAAAATGTCCATCATGGGCATTGTCATGTCAAGCTGTTCCGCTGCAGGCTTTCCTCTGGACATGTCCAGCTTCAGCCCCTTTCCTTTTGCTTCTTCATATTGAAGCAAAAGCCGTTCTTTTAATGCAAGCAGTTCCTCTTTTTCAAGTTCACCGTATGGTCTCATAACGATTTTCCTCCTTCATTTTTTTATAATATCCGGCGCCTGAACATTCCGCGCCTTCTGTATCTACACATAACAGGAGACTGTAAGTATCTACAGTCCCCCAGTCATTGTCTCTCTTCAAATACTTTTCCGACCAGACAGTCATACTCCTGCCACGCCGGGTATTCCTTCAGTTCTTCCAGCGCTTCCGCAACTTTCCGGTACATCCAGCCGTGCATGGACTTGTCCTTCTCATGAAAACGCTCCCACAGCCTGTCACCGATGATCTCCACGTCTCTTGCAACTGAACGCATATTGGAAAGCTTGTCTGCCAGCGCCAGCATCTTCGCGCTCCGGTCTGCACGGTTCCTCAAAAACGCAATCGCTTCCTCCTTGCGCAGCTTCCAGGTACTCTCCGGCGGAAGTTCGGGTCTCTTATCCTCCGATTCGCAGGCCACATAGAACGCAATCCGCCCGCCAAAAAATTCCTGAAGTTCCGGCAGCGTCACATCTGTGTCCTCTACCACATCATGCAGCACTGCCGCCGCAATCAGTTCCTGGTCGTCTGTCATCTCTGCCACGATCGCTGCCACTTCCATCGGATGGACGAGATACGGAATCCGGCTCCCTTTCCGCGTCTCTCCCCGGTGAGCCACTGTCGCAAATACGGCTGCACGCTCAAATAACGGCAGATCATCTACGGACAGCATACACTTTAATTGTTTTGACATTTCCATGGTCATCTTGTAAAATACCTGTTTCCCTTAAAGCCCCACTTTATTACGAGTGTATCATATCACAGATCATTCCAATTGGCAACTCTCGAAATCAAAAGCTTTTATTTTTCAGTCTTCTGTAAAACTGCTCATAGAAATCCTGGTCCGGCTCATAAGGGGTTACATAAAACCGGTTTAAAAGCTCCATGCTGACCGGTTTGATCTGTTCCGGGTCCGTTTCCACCAGCTTCCTCTGTTCCTTTAAAAAATCATGCCAGTCAGTGATAAACCGCTCATACCGCTTCAGTTCCGGGATGTCCAGCCATTTTCTGACCTTTACTTTTCCTTTATCCGGTTTCGGACATTCATGGACCTGCAGAAAATACCGAAAGCCCTGTTCTTCATAAAATCTTCCCAGCGGAAACAGGCGGCACATGCCCGGGCGGAAACCATGAATGCTGCAGCGGCCCTCCGGGTCCAGAAAGGTGCATCGTTCCTCCTCTCCTGCCATCCGAAGATTCGGCAGGATCAGGCGGTCTGCTATATACAGTTCGATCCGTTCTGCCAGCAGCGCTTCAAAACCGGTCCCGAGCCCGCAGCACAGCCAGAAGACATCCAGCGGATCCAGAATAACGGAATGTCCCATCCCCTGACAGCAGGCAGCGCAGCCGTGGCATCCCCGGCAGTCCGCCTTTACCAGATCATTGGCCGTATACAGCCGTCCGTCCGACACCTCGTTCATGTCAATATTCCGTTCCATCTTCTACTCCTCTTCCATGTCCCTGCGGCCCAGCCGCACCTCGTTCAGCTTTTCCGCCAGTTCCTCCGGCAGATAGTCAAACAGATAGTTTTTACTTCCGGGAAACTGTTCCACATATTCTTCCCGGATCTCCCGGCTGATCCGTTCCATCTCTTCTCTGAGCTCCCGCGCCGACATCATGATGCAGCCCTGTCCGCGGATGATGATCTGCTCCAGTCCATCGGAGGTCGCCACCGTCACCTGATATTTCCGCCCGATCTCATGAACCGTCCGTTCGATGTACTGGTCTGCAGTCTCCGCTTCCTTCGTGTACACCACATGGATATTATGATATCGGGTCACCTCTTCTGCATGTCCCTCCAGCCGGTAGGCATCAAAGACCAGAATCAGTCTGCACTTTTGGAATCCCTGATAATTGCACAGGATATCCATAAGCCGGTCTCTGGCGCTGCCCAGGCTGACCTTCGCAAGTTCCCGGAGCTCTTCCCATGCAAATATGATATTATAACCGTCCACCAGCAGATACTCCGGCAGTTTCTCCCTCGGTCGGGACGGGCGGGGCTTTCCTGCCGTCTCTTTTGCCTTCGTCTCTGTGAATACGTTCCTTCGGCCGCTGTCTCCGCCCGTCCGGCGCTTCGGTATGCCATAGGTCCGGGCAAAGATTTCCTCCAGTTCTTTTTCTTCCTCCGCCGTACCGGGCAGATCACTGCTTCTTCCTGAAGCTGTTTTCTGTCTTCCCGGCATCTTTTGTCCGGAAAGCCCGGCAGGATCAGAACATATGTTCTTCATATGGCTTTCCAGATGCATATGCTCCGGCACCTCGTACCATGGGACGATCATCCCTGCCCCATGGCAGCAGAACACGGAATCCGCCGGATTGGCAGGATCTAGTTCCGGATCATAGGTGCATCCGGCCAGTACCTCCTCCGGTTCCTGACAGGGACCATAGCCCTTCAGGCTGCAGAAAAGGCGTCCCCTTCCCTTTGTATAGGCCGTCACCTCCTGCTGGTAATTCCGCATGGCGGCCACCGGCGCAGTCCCGGAAATTACCGACATCTCCCCTTCCGGCTCAGGCGGCCCAAAGGAACCGTGCATCCGCTCCACATCCGTCATGGCACGTCCGACCAGTTCCGGAGGAATCTCCAGACGAAACTCATACCAGGGCTCCAGAAGCACGCTCTTTGCCTGCATAAGTCCCTGACGGACTGCCCGGTAAGTTGCCTGCCGGAAATCGCCGCCCTCTGTATGCTTCAGATGAGCCTTTCCTGACACCAGCGTGATTTTCATGTCTGTGATCTCCGCTCCGGTCAGTACTCCCCTGTGGCGCTTTTCCTCCAGATGGGTCAGGACCAGACGCTGCCAGTTCCGGCTCAGAATATCCTCGCTGCAGGCGGATGCATACTGCAGCCCGCTCCCCGGTTCCCCCGGCTCCATCAGAAGATGAACCTCCGCATAATGGCGCAGAGGCTCAAAATGACCCACACCCTCCACCGTATCGGCAATGGTTTCCTTATATACGATCTTCCCTTCTCCGAAATCCACAGACACGCCGAACCGCTCCCGGATCAGGGCTTTCAGAATCTCAGTCTGGACTTCCCCCATAAACTGTGCCTGGATCTCCTGCAGCTGCTCGTCCCAGCGGATATGAAGCTGAGGCTCTTCCTCCTCCAGCATCTGCAGGTTTTTGACCATCTGCCGCGGATCACACCCTTCGGGAAGCCGGATCTCATAGTTCAGCACCGGCTCCAGAACCGGTATGGAAAAGGCACGCTCTGCTCCCAGCCCTTCTCCCGGCCGGGTCTTTGTAAGTCCGGTAACCGCACAGACCGTCCCCGCTTCTGCTTCCACTGCCGTCTCATATCTGGCTCCGGAATACAGCCGGATCTGATTCACTTTCTCTTCCCAGCCGTCCTCCCCTTCTCCTCCTGACAGCAGAGCCTTAACCTGAAGCGTCCCGCCGGTCACTTTCAGCCAGGTCAGACGCTGCCCCTGTCCATCCCTGCTGATCTTATAGACCCGCGCCCCGAACGCCTCTTTGTAGTCCGGACAGCGCATATAGTCCTCCATCCCCTGCAGGAAATCATCCAGACCGGAGCCTGTCCCGTCCGCATCCTTCAGAGCGGAGCCAAAATAGCAGGGAAATACCTTCCGCTCCCGGATCAGGCCGCAGATCTGCTCCTTCTCCAACGTTCCGGTCTCCAGATACTGTTCCATTACCTCTTCTTCGCACACGGCTATATTTTCCATAAAACATACCGACGACCGGTCTGTATGAAAATTCACACACCGGTCGTCAAGCTGCTGCTTCAGTTCTTCCATCAGGCGCTCCTGATCCGTTCCCGCCTGATCCATCTTGTTGACAAAGACAAAGACCGGAATCCCATACCGCTTCAGAAGCTTCCACAGCGTCCTTGTATGCCCCTGCACCCCATCCGCTCCGCTGACCATCAGCACCGCATAGTCCAGGATCTGCAGCGTCCGCTCCATCTCCGCCGAAAAATCCACATGTCCCGGCGTATCCAGAAGCGTAAACTGCTTTTCTCCCAGTATAAACATGGCCTGCTTGGAGAAGATCGTGATTCCTCTGGCGCGCTCCAGCTCATGATTGTCCAGAAAGGTATCCTGATTGTCTACCCGGCCCGCCTGCCGGATCGCGCCGCCTGCATATAAAAGCCGCTCCGATAAAGTTGTCTTGCCTGCGTCCACATGGGCCAGAAGACCTGCACATATCCGTTTTTTCGCCCTTCCAGGCTCCTGTCTGCCCATGAAAACGCCTCCCTCTATGATTGCATGTTTTGTATCTTCCCCGCATCCGGCCTATCTCAGATATTTTTTTAATTTATGGACGACATCCTGTACATCAATCGGTTTTGCCAGATGATCGTTCATGCCGCACTCCAGACACTTTTGAATATCTTCCGAAAAAGCATCTGCAGTCATGGCAATAACCGGAAGATCCGCATCCGCACGTTCCAGCCTGCGGATCACCCTGGTAGCTTCATAACCGTCCATCTCCGGCATCCGCACGTCCATAAGAACCGCATCATAATATCCAACAGGGGACTCTTCAAATTTTGCAGTACAGATCTTCCCGTTTTCCGCCCAGTCCAGTTCCATCTCCAGGTTGGAAAGCAGCTCTCTTGCAACTTCCCAGTTAAGCTCGTTATCCTCTGCCAGCAGAATATGTTTCCCTCTGAGCTCCGTATCCGTCTTCTCTTCAGCTGCCTCAGTTTCTGCACCGGAAGCATGCGTATATGCTTTCAGCGCATCAAACAGTGTTGACCGGAACAAAGGTTTGGAGACAAATCCGGATATCCCGGCTTCTTCCGCTTCCTTTTCCATCCCACTCCAGTCACAGGCACAGAGCAGCAGAACCGGACTGTTTTCTCCATATTTCAGACGGATTTCCTGCGCAGCCTCAATCCCGTTCATGCCCGGTAATTTCAGACTCAGAAGAATGATCTGATAACTGTCGTTACGCTGACAGCGTTCGGCTGCCGCTTCCATTGCACGTTCTGCACTCAGACACCATTCCGAATGAACACCCATGGATTCCAGGGAAGCAGCCACATTGATGCACAACCGTTCATCCTCATCAACGACCAGCATGTTCCAGCCAGGAAGCTTCCTGTCCGTATCCGGTTCTTTTGCCTTCGCCAAATCAAGTACCACATGGAATTCAGTCCCTTTGCCCTGCTTGCTCCGGACCGAAATGGTACCGCCCATAGCGTCAACAATATATTTGCTGATTGACATGCCAAGCCCGGAGCCTTCCGTTTTCTGCACACGGACATTGTCTTCTCTGCTGAAAGAATCAAATATTTTTTTCTGGTATTCCTCTGACATTCCGATTCCCGTATCCTTCACCACGAAATGGGTACGGACGCAGGAAATATCCTCCGGCAATGCTTCCTGATACAGAGAAATCCGGACAGAACCGTTATCCGGCGTAAATTTTACTGCATTCCCCAGCAGATTGATCAGCACCTGATTCAGCCGCACACTGTCACAGCACACATCTTCCGCAAGAATTTCATAGGCAACTGCATAAAACTGCTGATTCTTTGCCCTCGCCTGTGGCTGTACAATATTTGCGATGCTGTCCATGATCTCCCTTAACGACACCGGCATGACATTCAGCGTCATTTTACCGCTTTCAATCTTGGACATATCCAGTACATCATTGATCAGGCCCAGCAGGTGCTTACTGGATAATGCGATTTTATGCAGGTATTCCTGGACCTGTTCCTGATTATGCGAACCATCCATGGCAATGGATGTCATACCGATGATGGCATTCATGGGAGTTCGTATATCATGACTCATGCTGGACAGAAATTCCTGTTTGGCTGCATTGGCCTGTTCTGCTTCTTTCCGTGCCTTTTCAGCCGCTTTGCGCGCCGCATCCATTTCAGTATTCATATGCTTCAGTTCGGATACCTGTTTTTTGAATATTTTCAAATACTGTAAGAAAATATAAAGGAGCATAACAATGACTGCAAAGGAAGCAACATAAACAACGGTAAGCCAGTGGCTTCCCATACCGGAAATTGCGTGATCCAGCCCGTCAAAGGGAAAAATAGTCACCAGATACCATTCACAATAGGGAAGGCTGGTGCAATACAGATGCCGGCGCGATTCGCCGCTTTCCAGAATCACCGAATAATCTTCTGCCGCATTCATTGCCGCCGTCATCTGACTGATAAAATAATCCGCTTCCTCGTCCTGACCGTCGAAAATCCGATAAAGCCGGTCAAAATAATTTTCATTCTTGCTGATTTTGTCCCGAACAACATAGCTGCCGTCTTTGCGTATCACATAAGAATAAACCAGCGAACTGTCAGAATCAAGAAACAGAACCTCTCCCATATACTGGGAAGAAAGTCCCGCAACAACAGCAATGCTGGTAGTTCCGTCAGACATGGGATATTCACAGGGAACGCCAAACAAGATGACATCGTTCCCGCTGCTGTCCACAGCAGACGACACTTTGCGTTCCCCGTTTTTCAGACTTTTCAGAAATGGCTCGGGATGATTCGATTCCACGGGATCTCCGTAAATCATCTCGACTTTGCCGTCAGCTGAATACAGGGCAACACACATAAACTGTCTTGCCCTTGCACCGTATTCTATCTCTTCTCTTGAACCATATCCGGAATTCTCTTCATCTGCTGCAATATGTGCTATGGATTCCACCATCGTCAGACGAAGTTCAATAATGGTTTCAAAATGCAGCGCCACCTGCTCATTCATTCCGGCCATATAAGCAGTCCCTATATTCTCAATTGTATTTTCACTCATTTTGTGGATGGATATTCCCAAAAACAGAAACACGAGAATATTCAGACAAATAATCACAGCAATGCTGATTTTTAAAGAACGCGGCAAAGCCATGCTTTTCATTCTATTTTTCCTTTCTATTATCTTCAACACATATAAATGACAGTTTTTTACTCTGCACCGCCTTTGTTCCCAGTCACTGCCGGCACCGGAGCCGGTTCATGAGAGCGAACATTTTCCTGATGTCCACCGGCTTCGCCAGATGTTCGTTCATTCCGGCATCTTTTGCCAGTGCAACATCCTCTTCAAATGCATTGGCGGACAGCGCTATGATGGGAACAGATTTTGCATCGCTCCGGTTCATGCCGCGAATCACATGGGCTGCTTCATATCCGCTCATCACCGGCATCATCAAATCCATCAGTATACAGTCAAATGTTCCCGGATCAGCTTCTGCAAACAGATCCACAGCTTCCTTTCCATCGTTTGCAGTCACAACCTCAGCTCCTGCTTCCCTGAGCATAAACTCCACAATTTCGCAGTTAATCTCATTGTCTTCCACCAGAAGAACACGCATTCCATCAATACTGTCCAGTTGATTCTGCTCCTCTTTTACAGGCTGCGCATGCTGTTCCCCGTCAATCTGAAGAGGCAGGGTAATCCGTACCACGCTCCCTTTGCCGACCTGGCTGTCCACCTCAATGGACCCCTTCATCTGATCCACCATTTTCTTCACAATGGACATACCAAGCCCGACGCCCTGGTAATAAGTCCTTGCATCCTGGTGTTCCTGGGCAAACGGCTCAAAAATATGCTTTTTGAACTCTTCTCCAATGCCAATTCCGGTATCCTCGATTACAAACCGATAATCTGCAATTCCACCCCGGCAGGCACATTCCTCTGCATGAACAGTCACAGAACCATGCGGACGATTATATTTGAGGGCATTGTCGATGACATTCATCAGGATCTGTTTCAGGTGCAGCGGATTTCCGACCAGTCTTCCATGCTGCAGACCGCGCTTCTCAAGCACCAGCTGAATCCCGTTCTCTGCAGCCTGAGGGGACAGAATTGTAATACAGTTCTCCAGTATATCATGCATGTCAAATGGTTCTTCCACTGCAGACGGTCTCCCGCTCTCCAGCCTGCTGACCTGAAGAACATCGTTCACCAGAGACAGCAGATGCTCGGTCGATACCCGGATCTTCTCCCGGCACTCTCTCTGCCACTCCCTGTCTTCCTGATTTCTCTCCATCATAACCAGCATTCCCAGAATCCCATTGATGGGCGTACGCAGATCATGAGACATATGGGAAAGAAATTCGCTTTTTGACGAATTCGCCCGTCTGACCTTTTCCAGAAGCTCCATGATGGCCTGTTCCTGTTTCTTCCGCGTCAGCATAATCTCTGTAATATCCTGATGATATCCATTCAGACTGACACCTGTTTTTTTGAATGTTCTGTCCGGTACACCGCCGCAGCGGACGTAAATTTTCCCAAGCTTCGGATGATTCCATGGATAAATGACCTCGGAACGCCCGTTTCCCAGTATTTCCTGTACCGCCTCCTGTACCATTTCCACATAATCCGGATCAATTCCCGCAAACCAGTGCTGATAGCATGCTTCCGGCTCGATCTCCTCCGACACTCCCAGCAGAATCCGCATGGTCCGGTCCGCATACATCCTCGGCTGACAGCCCTCTTCCAGCTCAATCGTCCAGATTCCGGTTCTGGCTCCTTCGAGAATACCCTCCAGACTCTGTCTTGCCTCCAGCTTGTATTTCTCCTCCTGCTCCACCACGGCATTGACGTCCCTCAGGGCAAAAACCACGCAGTTATCTTCTCTGGTCTTTTCTGTGGCGGAATAGTGAATCTCCAGATATTTCAGCCCGCAGGAACTGTCCTTCACCTGATACCGGACATAAAACTTATTCTTTGTCCGAAGCTGCGCAAGTACATAATCTTTTTTCGTCACAGCGTAAAGACGCTTCTGATCCCTGGGAACCACACACCGGGAAATATACTGCTCCATGGCCGTCTCATAACCGTCTTCAAACCGGAAGGCCCCGTCCATGCTCAGCCGTTCGTCATCCCGATAGATCTCACACCTGCCTGTATTGAAGTCCACCTGACAAATCCCCAGATAGTCCACGCTGAGGGAATGGAGCACATAATGGCTCCTCTTCTGAAGCTCCCGGACCAGATCCCGACGTTTCAGGGAAGATACGATGAAGTATGCCGCCGTCTGAAGGATATTTGACGCATATTCCAGCATCTTCACAGGCGGATTGTCCACTCCGTAAAAACCGATGACCGTTCCGTCGTCATAAAGAGGGATCACTACAATGGAACGGATATTCTGCTTTTTCAGATTCTGATACTGAAGCGGATCCTCCTCCCGGATCGTTTCCAGATCCTCAATAACGATATGCCTTCCGATGTTGAAATTCCGATACCAGAGCTCACATACCTCCGGAGGAACATCCTGGAGATTTTCCTTTTCCGCTTCCACACCTTCCGCCACCCACTCATAGGTATTGTCGTCGCCGCCGGACTCGTTACGTTCAAATATGTAGGTTCGTTCTCCATTCAGCGCTTTTCCCAGGTGCTGAAGCAGCACTTCCAGCGACCGGTCCGGACTTTCCTCCCGCAGGGCAGCACGGAGCCCTTCATTGATAACGGTTTCCAGCTCCCATACATTCCGCATATTATTTTGATGCGCACGGTCTCTCTCTTTCAAAACATCCCTGTCAGTCCGTTCAAAAAGTTCCTTTGTGTATTCCATACGCCTGTCCTCCATGTCAGCCGATTACCGGCCGTAATTACTGTACTTGCCAATTCCGGTACAAAGAAACACCTCTTAAAACCCCTGGTTCGGAATACATACCGCATTCTGCTGTCTTACCCGCAGTTTCGCCGTAAAAACCAGCCGAGTCTGTGTCATAATACCATACGCCCCCAATCACGTCAATATAAAGGACAGGGCAGTTCCGTCCTTCAGTGTATGGTCGTCTTCTGCGATTTACCGTTTCATCCACTCACTCCTGATAAAATGCTTCCAGATTCCGCCGGTACAGCTTGGCCGGCCGGTGTCCCACGCTGTCGGACATGCGCTTTGTCTCCGTCACAAGGCCGGCGATCTTCCTTCGGAAATTAGGGGTCAAAAGCAGCTTTCCCTGTATGGTCTCATAGGCTTTCTGAAGACTTGCCAGCGTAAACAGCTCCGGCATCAGGTCAAATACAATCCTTCCCGTATCATCCGCCCTCTTCTGGAGCGCAAGATAAGCGCACAGAATCATCCGGGCATGGTCAAATGCCAGCCCTCCTGCCTCCAGAATCTCATAATCCACGGTTTCATGATAATCGTGAAAATATTTCCGTTCCCGGATCACTGCCTTTAACTTCACAGGAACCTCGCCTTCCTCCACAAGCTGAAGTTCATAAACATTCTCAACCTCTGCCGAAACTTCCTGAACCTCTTTTTTCACCTGCTTTTTCTCAAGAGAAATGCCAAACCATCCGGCTTCCCATGCATCAGACCCGCCCCGGACCCGATACCGCTCTCCATCGATCAGGGCAAGAAAGGCATGAGACAGAATCCATCCTCTCGGATCTCTGCCCGGGTCGCTGAAAATATCAAAGAGTTCCAGATAGGCCTCCCCCACTCCGGTTTCCTCCTGAAGTTCCCTTCTGGCTGTATCCTCCACACGCTCTCCCGGACGGCAGAATCCTCCCGGCAGCGCCCAGCAGCCTTTATATGGAAAAGCTCCTCTCCGGATCAGCAGAAGTTTCAGCCGTTTTTCGGGATCCTTCCGATAGTTTTCTTCCTCTGCCGCTTCTGTTCCCATAATCGAAAACACCGCCATATCCGCCGCCACAGACGGCCGGTCAAACCGGGAGATATTATAAGATGAAAGATACTCCCGTTCTTCCTCTGTGATCACATAACCGCCCATATTCTCCGCCCCTGCCTTTCTTTTATCCATACTGATATGAATTCCATGATAATATCTCCGGACAGAATCGTCAATCCCCGGTCCGGACGGACATTTCTTTTCATCCTTTTTCTGTTATTTTTGCGACAGCAGCCACGCCATGATATGAACCGCCTGCTGAAATTCGCCGTTATGGATCATCTTCTCCAGTTCCGCAGCCGAATATTTGCGGACATTCAGAAATTCCGTCTCATCCAGCTTCTGCTCTGCGGATTTCCGACAGTTTCCGGCTGCAAACACATATGCATAATTATCTGAAATTGTAGCACTGGAAGGAACCGTGATCACATGCTTCCAGTCATCCGATACATATCCGGTCTCTTCCAGAAGTTCTCTTCTGGCTGCCTCCATCGCTTCCTCTGCTGCCGCAAAGTCACGTCCAAACCTGTATTCCCTGCCGTCCATCCGTTCAATACCGCCTGCGGGAAATTCCGTTGTCACCTGCCGGATTCCCGGACGGAACTGCCGGACGCAGAGGTAATTTCCTTCTTCATCCGATGCGACGATCACCGCATAGTCTCTGCGGCTGTAATTGTAAAACGGTTCATATACCTTTCCATCCGGAAGCTGATACGCCGTCCTCCGGAAATCGATCCATTCGTCCTGCACAAGGTGCTCTGTACGGACCTCCCGCCAGTCCAGAGCTTCCGGTTCGTCAAAAACCTCCTCTTTTTCATGAGTTTCGCTCATTTTGTCATTGAAGTACTCAAAGCCATGGTCATCGCACCATTCTGCAGCAATCTCATAATACTTTTTCTCCTGAAAATCATACCACTGCTGTTCGATCCCGAATCTGCGGACAGCATCCTTGAATCTGCGGAAAGCCCCTCTTCCTCTGATTGCATGTTCCAGTGAATCCTGTATCCTCCCTTCCGGAAGGTCCCAGATAAACCGCTCCATAATGCTGTACTCGTGAATATCAAATCTGGTCGGCAGCCCGAAAAACCGTGTATGCCATCCTTCCTCGATCATGTCTGCCAGCTCCTGATCTTCCTCATCATACTCTCCCATAAACGGCGCTTCCGGGAGACTGACGATTTCCATCTTCTCTATATCAAGATACTGCTTCCACGTATCGTCCGCCGTCTCTATGGCATCATAGACAAGCTGCAGCGGAACAGTCACTCTGCCCGGTCTGTCATTTCCATTAGATTTCATGGACTCTTCCCTCCATTCTGTACTTATGTCCGTGTTTTTATTATATACGGATTCTTTTTTCCCTGCAACCGGCAACAAAATATTATCGTTTCAAAGTTGTATTGGCAGCAAAAATCAACTATAATGATATTCGCAATGAAATTCGAAAAAAGGAAGAACCTGCATGAACCTTAACAGCATTTTCAATAAAAAAAAGAACACTCTCACATGGCATGAAACCATCAAAGACGGAATCGAAAAACTGGAAGCCGGAGATTTGTCGGCACTGCGGATTGTATATTCGGCTTTTTCCACCCAGGACAGCAGACTGATCCGGCGGGCAGGAGAGGCAATCCGGCTGCATATGGGCTCCATGACGCAGACGCAGCTTTTCAGGCTCTGCGAACGCTTCCGGACGTTTACCTCTCTGGAGTGGGGCATCGACTGGGCAGACATACATCTGGAACCGATCAAAAAAATGCTTCCGGCAGATACCTGGCGCTTTGTACTGATCCTGGGCTCCTTTCATCCAAGCGGATACTTTCGGGAAGCATGCATCCGTGATATGGAAGACCGAAAAGGCATGCTCGTCTGGCTGTTTCCCCGGGTCAACGACTGGGTCCTTCCGGTTCGGGAGACTGCCTGCCGGATACTGGAAGCACAGCTTCCCGGCTGCGGTGAAGAGGAACTTTTCACCTGTCTGCCGGCATATGAACAGCTGCAAAACTGCGGGCGGCGGACCAAGCATCAGATGCAGATGCTGGAAGAACATCTGACAGCAGGACTTTCCCAGGCTCTTGGGAAAATGGAGCCGGAGAAGATCCTCTGTCTGGCCCCCGCCGTGCGGGCCTCCCTGTACCGGAGCGCAGCACAGGCCAGGCTCTTTGACCTTCCAAAGATGGAAACCTGTCTGGCACTGGAAAAGCAATCCTGCCTGAAGCGGCTTCTGATCCGGAGGATTTTTGCCCATCCGGACTGTACTCCGGAATGGGCAGAACGCTTTCTTACAGACCGCTCTTCCCTGATCCGCCGGATGGCGGTGGAATTCCGGTATGAGCATCTGAAGGACTGTTGGCCCGGACTGGAACAGATGCTGCTGGACAAAAGCAGAGGCGTTCGGGAATATGCCGCCTATATTCTGGAACGGCGCAGCTCTCTGGATATCCGTGCATTTTATCTTGATCATCTTGGCAACGACCCTTCCTGGACCGCGATCCTGGGACTCTCGGAGTACAGTCACAGCGGAAACGTGCCCCGGCTTATGGAATTCCTCAGACATCCGGAACGCCGAATCATAAAATGTGCCCTCCTGGCTCTGGGAACGCAGGAAGATTTTACAGACGAATCTCTTTTATGGCATTACGTGCTGGACGAAAGTGTCGATCTGTCCAAAGCGGCATATCTGTCCATGCGAAAGAGAGATTTTCATCCAGGTGCAGCAAAGATCCATGCTGCCCTTTCCAGAGCCCGGACGGAGCATCACAGACGGTATCTTTTGAATCTGCTCCTTCTGGAAAACTACTGGGAACGCCTGCCGTATCTTCTTCTGCTGTACCGGCCGGAGCTTCCGGAACAGGAGCGAATCCTGTCCGGCATCCGCCGTCGTTCCATGTACCGGAAAATCTCCGGACCGCTGCGCGAACAGATTCTTCTGGCTCTGGAACAGACTGAAGACGTTCTCCCGGCAGAAATCGCAGAAGAAATCCTGTATGCCATGAGATTTGTCTGAATCGCTGTAAAGATAAAAAGGAGAACTCCCGCCATGATCCATATCGGTATCTGTGTTGATGAACCCGCATCTGAACAATCTGAACCATATGACCGCACCGGTTGCTGTTCCCTCCTGTTCTGCCCACAACAGGCCGGACAACGGCAGATGTCTGAGCAGTAACGGCAACGAAAAGGAAAACCATATGATAGACTTGATTTTATTGCTATCCTGTTTTACAATATTTTTTATGGGGATCTTGGAAATCCCAGGATGAAATTAAGGAGGCTGCTGTATGCGCAAACGAATTTTGGTAGTGGACGATGACGCAATGAATTTAAAGAGAACAAGAATGATTTTGGAGAAGCACTATAACGTACTCCTTGCAGAATCCGGAAGGGAAGCACTTGAAAAGATCAGATTCGAAAAAATCGACCTGATTCTTCTTGATATTGCAATGCCCATCATGGACGGTATTGAAACATTCCGGCGTATGAAAGACTCCTATGTGGACATTCCCGTCATTTTCCTGACAGCATCCGGATATGAGGATGATGTGAAAAATGCAATCAGTCTCGGAGCTGTCAATTATCTCAAAAAACCGTTTTTCCCTCAGGAACTGTTAAAACGGGTAGAACTGGGGCTGAGTGAACAATGAGAGCAAAAGGACAGACCAGTATTCATCTGCTTTTGGCCAGTATTGTCACCATGTTCGGCACACTGCTGATTCTGGCAATTCTGGCTCTGTCATGGGAACTATGGATGATCCCGGTGATTCTGACCGGCAACACGCTTGTGTGGATTCTGCATATTGGAAGAGCCGGCTCAGACAGTTTTTATGAGAATTTGTGTGTCGGACTTTTGATGGTCGGATTTTTTTTCTTTGGCGTACATTCGACCACCCTTTTTGACACCCCCGCAGTAGCCTGTCTGCTGATTCTTATTTTTTCCATGTTTAATAAAAAGCGGCTGTTAATTATGACGGCCGCCTTGTATATACTGGAACTGCTGTATCATTTTTTCATTTTACATACAATAGGGCCTTATACCGGTACGCAGAATCTGATACGTCTTGGACTTGGTGCCATGGTGATATCCGGTGCCATTATCATTGCAAGATATCGGATCAACCGGAGAGTGGAATCCCGAAAAATATATGACAGCACCTTATTACAGCTGGAAACCGCAGGCCGGCAGAATGCAGAATTTTTGTCCAATGTATCTCATGAGCTTCGGACTCCTATTAATATGGTTCTTGGACTCAGCGAAGTTATACTGGAAAAGGATATTTCTCCGGAGGTTTGTACCGACATGCAGTCCATACAGCTGGCTGGCAAACGTCTGTCCAACCAGATCAATAACATGCTGGACTATACAGAGATTGTGGAAGGTACACTGACTCCATCGAAAGAACCCTACATGATTACTTCGATACTCAATGATATCATCACCATGACTGCCATGCAGAACAGCAAGCATCGGCTTGAAATGGTGTTTGATCTTGAGCCGAAAACTCCATCTGTCCTGATTGGAGATGCAGAAAAAATCTCCCATGTTCTTAAGATCCTTCTGGAAAATTCGATCAAGTTTACAGAAGAAGGAGGCATTAACATCTGCATTGGATACCGACAGGAAAGTTATGGAATCAATCTGATTATTGATATCCATGACACCGGCATCGGTATGACGGATTCTCAGCTCATGCAGATGTGTGATGATTTTTATCAGGCCGACTCCGGAAGCAGCCGGCTTGCCGGCGGGCTTGGGCTCGGACTTCCGATTGCCCGGGGACTGCTTCATGCCATGGGGGGATTTATCCATTTTGACAGCAAAAGCCATCAGGGACTGCATACTCATATCACCATCCCCCAGGAAGTGAAGGATTACACTCCTGCCATGGTTCTTGCACATCCGGAACAGCTCCGCGTTGCATGCTATTTTCGAACAGAAAAGTACATGAGTGACGAAATCCGGCGATATTATGACAATATGATCCTGCATATGGTCGAAGGACTTGGTATAGAAGGTTATCAGGCTCATAATTTTGAAGGGCTGCTCAAACTGTTGAAAAACCATGTGCTGACTCACGTTTTCATCGCGCAGGCGGAGTATGAAGAAAATCGTTCTTATTATGAAGAGCTCGCCACTACACTTCGGGTGGTTGTCATTGCAGAACGAGATTATACGATGGCCAACGACAGCCGGCTTCTGGTGATCCGCAAGCCATTTTTTGCACTTTCTGTTGTAAACCTGCTCAATGGAGATACCATTAAAAACGGATTCGGTGAAGCACAGGCTGCCGGACGCAAGCCATTTTTCTGCAAAGGCGTTCGGGTCCTTGCCGTTGACGATGAAGAGATGAATCTTGTAGTCGCAAAGGGTGTCCTTGGCAGCTACGGCATACAGGTAGATACCTGCCTGAGCGGAAAGGAAGCAATCGAACGGTGTTCCGGCAATTCCTATGATATTGTTTTTCTGGATCATATGATGCCGGGCTTTGATGGTGTGGAAACGCTGAAGAGAATCCGCGAAATCAACAATGGCATGTATCAGGAGCGTCCGGTCATTGCTTTGACTGCAAATACCATCAGCGGCGCACGGGAAATGTTCCGCAATGAAGGATTTACCGAGTTTATACCAAAACCCATCGAACGTGCTGTCCTGGAGCGGGTACTTCGTAAGGTACTTCCCAAACAATACCTCCAGTACGGGACACAGCCGGCAAAGACCGAAAAACGGTCGGAAACGGCTGAATCAAAGAAAAACGTGGCAGAAGAATACAGACCGAATGAAATCCATACCGGAAATACTGCTTTGAACCAGGGCGGCAAAACTTTTACCGAATCTGTGAAGACAACGCAGGATTCACCCAACAAGGTTTTCGCAGACCCCACAAACCCGAAACCGGATTCCTCTGATCACGCTTATTCGCAATCTGCAGAACCAAAGCCGGATTTTTCTGACGATGCTTATCCGGAACCTGCTGAAGCAAAACCGGATTTTTCTGACGATGCTTATCCGGAACCTGCAGAACCAAAGCCGGATTCACCCGACAGAACTTATTCAGAACCTGCAGAACCGGATTCTTCTGATGAGATTTTCTCAGAAATCAGGCATTCCGAGGAATTTCTTCCGGAAGAACCTGTTCTTGCAGAGGGGACTTCTCTGTCCTTTCTGCCTCTCACCCGGATCGGCATTAATGTGCAGCTCGGACTGGATTATTGCTGCGGAGAGGAAGATTTTTATATGGAAATGCTGCAGATGTTCTATTCCCAGGCAGCAGAAAAGAAAGCCGAACTGAACGATCTGTTCGAAGCTTCCAACTGGAATGACTATACGGTCAAGGTGCATGCATTAAAAAGCACTTCCATGACAATCGGTGCAGAACAGCTGGCAGAACAGGCCAAATTGCTGGAACAGGCCGGAAAAAAGGGAAACATCGGATATATCCAGCACGATCACCCCAATCTGATTCGTATGTACGACAAAGTCTGCGAAACGATTGCCGGATTATAAAATTACAGGAGGGAGCATCAGGTGATAAAAAAATGGTTTGAAATCATCTTTAACCACAAAATCGCTTTGCGCGAACGTATGTTCCGTATTGTTACAGGTATCTGTATGGTTGCACTGATGATCATCCTGCCTATGGGCAGGAATCTTATGAATTTGCTGATTCTTGCAGCAAGTCTTATCTGCATGGCTGCAGTCGTGAAAATCAGTATCCAGAAAAAATGCATCAATACAGGAGCTACGCTCATTACAATACTGCTGCTTCTGCTTTTTCCACTGAGCTTTTTTACAGCAGGCGGATTTTACAGCGGAATGCCGGAATGGTTTGTCCTTTGCTTTATCTATATCAGCATTACCCTGGAAAGAGGAAGAAAAGCTGTTTTCTTCCTGCTCTGTACAGCAGAGACTCTGCTTTGTTATTCCATAGCCTTTTCTTATCCGGAATTAATAGCGCAGAATACTAAAAGCAATTCCTTCTTTGGCTCTGCTGTTTCTGTCATACTGGTAAGTATCCTGACCAGTGTACTGCTTTTATTTTTGATCCGGCTTTATGAAGAGGAAAATGAATTTTCCAGACAGCAGAAAAAGGAAATTGAGGAACTGAACCGGGCGGAAAATCATTTTTTTTCCAGCATGAGCCATGAGATACGCACCCCGATCAACACGATCATCGGGTTGAATGAGTTTATTCTTCGGGAAGACATTCCGGAAGATGTAGCCGAGAACGCCAGAAATATTCAGAGCGCCAGTAAGATACTGCTGACTCTCATCAATGATATTCTGGACCTGTCCAAGATCAAATCCGGAAAGATGGAAATCGTCAATGTCTCCTATGAAACCGGCGCACTTTTTTCAGAAATCGTCAATATGATCTGGATCAAGGCCAGAGAAAAAGGGCTGGATTTCCGGCTGCATGTAGATCCTTCCATCCCAAGCATGCTCTGCGGCGATGAAGTACGCATTAAGCAGGTTCTGATCAATCTGCTGAATAATGCGGTCAAATACACAAGCGAAGGCTCCGTCACACTCTCCATCCGCTGCGAAAGACAGGGCCTGAACCGGGTACGTGTCTGGTATTCGGTAGAAGACACCGGCCAGGGTGTGAAAAAAGAAAATATCCCGTATATTTTCAACGCTTTCAAGCGGGTAGACGAGGAAAAAAACCGGCATATTGAAGGCACCGGACTGGGGCTGAGTATTGTTCATCAGCTGGTGGAACTGATGGGAGGAGAGATCAGCGTCAACAGCGTCTATACCAAAGGTTCCACCTTCCTTGTTACTCTGGAACAGGACATTGTGGAGGATAAGGAACTTGGCACCTTTACTCTGGATTCCCGTACAAGAACCCGCAAAGGAGCACAGTATCAACAGAGTTTTGAGGCACCTGAGGCACACATTCTGGTCGTAGATGACAATGACATGAATCTGACTGTGGTGCGAAAACTGCTTTCGGCTACAAAGATACAGATTGATACAGCACTCAGCAGCGCTGAATGTTTGAAATTAACGCAAAAACAGCACTATGATGCGATTTTGATGGATCATCTGATGCCGGAGATGGACGGCATACAGTGTCTTCATGCACTTCGTACACAGCCGGGAGGTTTGTGTCAGGAAGTCCCTGTCATCGCGCTGACAGCCAATGCAGGAAGCGACAATCAACTTCTCTACCGCAAGGAAGGCTTCAGCGGCTATCTGGCCAAGCCGGTCAGCGGTGCCCTGCTGGAAGCAGCGGTTTTAAACGTTCTGCCCAAAGAACTTGTAAATCTGAGTGAAGAAGCCAGCCAGGCGGAAATTGGCAAAGACGTCCTGATCTTTGAACAGACGCAGAGACGCCCCCTTATGGTCACGACCGACAGCGTATGTGATCTGCCGGAATCCCTGATCAAAGAATTTGGCATATCCGTATGCCCTTATTATGTCTGTACCGATCAGGGGCGTTTCCTGGATGACATTGAGCTGAAAGCAGATGAACTGCTGGAGCATATGGCTTCCGGAAAAAAGGGATGCTCACAGCCTCCGGAAGTGGCAGACTATGAAAAGTTCTTCGCACAGAAGCTGACAGAAGCTCAGTACGTGGTCCACATCACCATGGCAAAGCATTCCAGCAACGGATATTACAATGCCCTGGAAGCGGCAAAATCCTTTGAAAATGTCACCGTGCTGGACTCCGGACACCTCTCCAGCAGCATGGGCCTGGTCGTACTGTATGCCGCCTCCATGGCTGAAAAACATGCCTCCAGAACGGAAATCGTCAAAGCAGTGACAAAGATACGGCGCTATATTTCCTCTGCCTTCATCATCGACAGCACTCATATGATGTGCCAGTCCGGACAAATCTCCAGACGGATACAGATTCTCTGTGATGCGCTGCTTCTGCATCCGGTCATTGTACTTAAAGGCAGCCGGATGGTCGTAGGCGGCATGGAGATGGGCAGTTTTGAACGCGTCGCAAAACGTTATATCCGAAAAGCGCTTCTGAACCCAAGGAGTATTGACCGACGGATTCTTTTTATTACCTATGCAGGAATGGATTCCAAACGTATCCAGTACATTCAGGATCTGGTGAAGCAGTATTGTCCTTTTGAGCGAATCTATCTGCAGAAAGCATCTCCTGCTATTGCCAGCAACTGCGGTCCGGGCTCCTTTGGACTGTTATTTATGAAAAAAAATGAAGCTGTTATTTCTTTCTCCGAAGCTTCAAAAAAAGAAGCTGCACATTAAAGCCGGACACGTTTCACGCGCCTGTGCCCTTTTCAGACTCAGCGGATCAGACCGGTCCCGCTGAGTCGAAGTCCGGTCAGATGGAAATCCAGCCAAGCACACCGGCAACGGAGCTGAGCAGAATGATTACAATACAGATCGGAGCCAGATACCGGATAAATGCACCATACATCCTTTTCCGACGAAATTTCGAAGACTGTTCCACTTCCCGGATGATCCGGCCAAGCCCCGCCACACGGGTGACCAGCAGGCAGGTAGCCAGCGCCGCCACCGGCATCATCAGCGAATTGGTCAGGAAATCAAAAAAGTCAAGAATCGACATTCCCAGAATCGAAACAAAATCCCAGACTCCAAAGCCAAGTGCGGAAGCCGTTCCAAACAGTAAGATGACGGCTCCCATCAGCACCGTCGATCTGTGTCGGCTCCATCCAAGCTGATCTTCAAAAGTGGAGACACCCGACTCCGCCAGAGAAATGGCGCTGGTCAAAGCCGCCAGCAGCACCAGCAGAAAAAACAGGATTCCTGCAGCCGTCCCAAATCCCATACTCGCAAATACTTTCGGAATCGTGATAAACATAAGGGAAGGCCCCGCTTTCAGGGTGTCCGGATCCCCGCCGGAAAAAGCGAACACGGCCGGGATGATCATAAGTCCCGCCAGCATGGCGATCGCCGTATCAAACACTTCCACCTGTGTGGTGGATTTCTCAATGTCCACTTCTTCTTTCATATAAGAACCATACGTATACAGAATGCCCATGGCGATGGACAGAGAATAAAACATCTGTCCCATGGCAGCCACCACGGTCATCCAGGAAAATTTGTCCGGATTCGGAACAAGGAAATAGACGACCCCTTCCCACGCCCCCGGTCGTGTCGTGGAATAGAGCGCAACAAACACAGCCAGCAGAACCAGCAGCGGCATCATCACTTTGGAGACACGCTCCACTCCCTGCCTGACGCCGGCAAAAAGCACCGCCGCCACTGCCAGGCTGAATAAAAGAAACCAAAGCACACTGGAACCGTCTGCGATAAATCCGGAGAAGTAATCATCCCCGGCCAGAGCCCCTGTATTCCCCCGCACATATTCAAACAGATATTTCATCACCCAGCCTCCGATCACACTGTAATACGGAACGATCAGCATGGGAATCACCGCGTTGATCCAGCCTCCGATCTGAAAAAACGGACCTTTTCCAAAAACCCGGAATGCTCCCACCGGACTTCTTCTGGTCATGCGTCCAAGCGCCGTCTCCGACACGATCAGCGTATAACCAAAGGTCAGCATCAGTATCAGATAGACCAGCAGAAAGATACCCCCGCCGTATTTTGCCGCCAGATACGGAAATCGCCAGATATTTCCAAGGCCCACGGCAGACCCGGCAACTGCCAGGACATACCCCAGCCTTCCGGAAAAGCTGCTGCGTGCTTCCCCATTCTGCGGCACCTTTTCGGTGTGTTTCCCCTTATTCAATTTTGCTATCCTCCTTCGTGTTTACTGTATATTTCCCATATTATATCATTTTCCTGTAAAAAGTCCATATTTGCGACAGCAGAACCGCCGGACAGCAGAAAAAGGGCTGCCGCACCCTTTCATGATGCAGCAGCCGTAAAAAGCGCAATTCTATTGCAGTTCCAGTTCAAACGTTTCTCCCACCGGCTGAAACTCATCCGTAATCTGCCCGTCTCCCTCCGGCAGTTCAATCACGCCGAAGGTCATGGTCACCTGCTTTGCCGTATCGGAGATTCTTCCGTCATCAATGATCTCCTCGTTGGACATGTAGCCGGATTTCTCATCGGAAATTCTGAGGCCGAACTCCACCTGATGTCCTTCAGAATCCACGGCCAGCACCTGCGGCAAATAGCGGGTGGAACCGGACTGCATAAAGGAGATCCGCTGCTCCAGTTCGTTCATGGTGAGGTCTTTCAGCGTAATGATCACGCCGTCCGGCAGGGTAAATTCTGTATCAATGGAAATCCGCCTGGTATCTGCCATGAGCGCCGCTGCGTCTGCCGTAAACGCAAACTCCCAGTTTCCCTTAACCCCGTCGTCATAGCCCAGCTCGTGGATCTCAATCCGATATTCATTTTCTCCGGAAAGGTCCATGCCGGGAAGACTATAGGACATCTCCACGCCCAGAACCGTCTGCGTCTCATCCAGAAAACCCGCACTTCCTCCGCCTCCGCCGCCCGGCCGTTTCCCATTGACATAAAGGGTCTCCACAGGGGTCAGGTACTGTTCCATCGGCTGTCCGTCCTCCCGCTGGACCGTATAGTTGACCGTCAGCTTCTCCTCCGAGACCACCGCCTCCTGCAGTGTGACCATGTATCCATGATCCGTTATGGATGTGTGGATCACATCCCGGTAATCTGCCAGATCTCCGGACAGCCCCAGTGCATTTTCGATGCTCCAGGTAATCTGCTTAATCGCCGCATGCACTTCACCGCGATATACCACCGTTCCCGTAAAGAGCGCCGCCGCCACGCATGCTGCCGCCGTCATCTTCCCGAAGCGCCTCCGAAGCGCTTTCTTCTCTTTTCTGATCTCCGTTAACACATGGATCTCATACTGCTTCATATCCATATCCTCAGGGCTTTCCATGAGCCGATCCCTGTCTGCCGAAAGCTCTGTCCGGATTCCGTTTGCCAGTCTGTATGCTTCTCTGTTCATGCTCATGCCCTCTTCCTTTCTCCAAATTTGCTGCGGATCTTCTTCTTTCCCCGGAAAATCCGTACATAGACATTGTCTCTGCTCATTCCCAATGCCTGCCCTGCTTCCTCCGGTTCCTCTTCCATCAGGAAGATCCGGCGAAACAGTTCCTGATCCTTTCCGGACAGGCATCTTAAGATCTCTTCCGTCTCTTTTGAGAGTTCCTGCTCTGTCAGCTTTCGAAGCGCCGTATCCTCCTCTGGAATCTCCAGCTCCATCTCTTCCAGAGACATGGCCGGATGTTCTCTCTGGATCCTGCGCAGAGTATCGATGGCTTCCAGCCTTGCCACGCCTGCCGCCCAGTTCACAAAGCTTCCTCTGCTTTCGTCAAAACAGTCAATATTCTTCCAGATTCCGAAAAAGATATCGTTCATGCACTCCTCCACCCGGTCCGGTGAAGCGAACAGCCTTTTTTGTACTATGGACTTTAAAAGCCCGCCATAGGTTCTGATCACATACACAAGCCCCTCCTCCCGGCGCCTTTTGATCAGATCTATGAAATTATCTTCGTTTGCTCTCATCACAGTTACCTCAAAACCAGTTCCATTCATTCAGATTTCGTAAGCTTACGCGGGCGCCTGCCGGCAGGCGCCTCTGACGGAACCGCCAGGTCAGCTGCCCGGTTGGTTCCTTCACTTTATATTCCGTCTGGAAAGGAGGAGATCTTACACTTTTCGAAAAAAAACCGGGAACTTTAAAAAAGTTCCCGGCCCGAGGCCTTATAAGCCGATCATTTTTTTCCAAGCACCCAGAACGCCACCGCGCTGGCCGCCGCCACATTCAGAGAATCCACTCCATGCGCCATGGGAATACGGACTCTGTAATCGCAGTCCGAAATCGTACTTTCTGCCAGTCCGTCTCCTTCTGTGCCAAGAATGACTGCAAGCTTTTCTTCCGAAAGCAGCTGTGGATCATCAATGGATACCGAATCTTCCGTCAGCGCCATGGCAACGGTCCGAAAACCCAGTTTACGAAAAAGCGCCATGCCTTTTCGGGGCCACACATCTCTCCCGTCCAGATATGCCCATGGAATCTGGAATACGGTTCCCATGCTGACTCTGATCGACCGGCGGTATAACGGATCGCTGCAGTCCGGCGTCAGCAGCACGGCATCCATGTTCAGCGCTGCTGCAGACCGGAAGACAGCGCCGACATTGGTTGGATTTACCACATTTTCCAGCACAGCAATCCTGCGTGCATCCGTACAGACCTCCTCCGCGGTTCTCTGTGCCGGCCTTCGCATGGCGCACAGCATCCCCCGGGTCAGCTTATAGCCTGTAATCTGCACCAGTACCTCCATATCTGCCGTATAAACCGGAATCTCTTTGTATTCTGCCAGAAGCTCCTTCGCTTCTTTCTCAAGATACCGCTCTTCCGCCAGAAATGACAGCGGCATGCATCCGGCATCCAGCGCCCGTTCTATGACTCTGGGGCTTTCTGCAATAAAGATCCCCTTTTCCGGTTCATGACGATTCAGAAGCTGTATTTCCCGAAGTCTTGCATACACATCCAGCTCCGGGGCATGAAAATCCGTAATTCTGATCACCCTGGACATAGGCTGCTCCTCTTTTCCATCTTGTTAACCCATAAACCTTTCCTGAAATCTCACAGATATACGATCTTTTTCTGGGCGTCTTCCACCGATGCCACCGCTCCAATGCCCGCCATTGCATGAAGCGCCGCCCCGCAGGCAGCCTCCTCCTCATATACCGGCACCTTCACAGGCATCCCAAACATTTCTTCCGCCAGACGGCGCATAAGTGCATTTTTACGCAGACCGTTGCCGGAACCCGCAAGCATTGCCGCACGGCGTCCTGTAATCCTGCACATCTCTTCATAATATCCATACAGTTCTTCCAGAATCCCAAGAAGCATCCCCGCGGTCATGGCGCCCGGATGAAAATTCTCTGTGCGGATCCCTTCGATCCTGCCGCATGCCTCCGGATCCTGTCTGGTTCCCGAAAATGCCGTGCAAATCTTCCATGCCTGCTCTCTTCCATATTGATCCAGAAACTCCTGCGCCTGTCCGAGCATCCGGTCATACAGGTCTTTGGAACCAATTCCTGCCGCTTCCCGGTAAAACTGTTCCAGCATGGCATACGCCCTCCCGCCGCAGAGCCCTGCCCCTGCCAGAATATACCGTCCCGGAAGACAGGGGCGCAGTTCGATATTCCCGTCACACTTCTGGTATCCGGAAATTCCCATGGACACCTGGCTCCCGGTTCCCACATTGAGAAGGACGGTGTCCTGAATGCTCTGCACGGATCCGATCACACTCGCTTGATTATCCCCGAGAGAACACAGGACCGGAATCCCTTCTTCTGTCCGTCCTGCGATCTCATGTCCTGTACAAATGCGCGGAAGGCAGGATACATCCATGCCAACAGACTGAAGCGCCTCCAGACGGAAACCGTTTTTCTCCAGATCAAAGCAGCCCCAGCTGGCCGCCATGTCCGCTGCAAGCACCGGTTCCCGGTTCCCGGTCAGTCTCATGATCATATAATCACTGATCGTTGTCATCTTCGCCGCTGTCTTTGGAATTCTTCCCGTCTGCTGCAGATAATAGTGAGTCGTAAGTCCGTAACCGGACGCTGCATCCCCTGCACTTGCTTTCAAAAACTGTGCATACGTCAGTCCGTCCTTCCAGATCTGGTCCCCGCCCCGATCCTGCCAGGTATACAGAGGGCTCACCGCCCTCCCGGTCTCATCCACATAGAGCATCCCGTGCATCTGTCCGGTCAGACCGATCCCGCAGGGTTTTCCGTGCATTTCCACAAGCTCCTGCAGGGCATTACTGACCAGCATCCAGATGCGTTCCGGATCCTGCACCCGTTGTTCCGGCAGTATCCCTTTACAAAACGCGCGGTGCTCAATGGTTCTGCGTCCGATCAGTTCTCCGCTGTCAACATCCAGCAGCACCACACTGATCGTCGTCGTGCCGATATCGATCCCCATTGTATGCATATGCCATCCTTCCTTTCTGTCCTTTTCAATATAACAGATGTTACAGGAAACTGAAAGGAATTTTCACGGAAAGCTTTAAACTGTCCGATTCCCTTCTGAAAAATCGATCTGATCCCTATCGACGGATTCTGCCAGAACTTCCGGTGCTGCTTCCGGCAGACGAATATCCTCCTCTTCTCTTTGCATATCCGGTGTTCTGCTGCTGTACTGTATGCTTTGCAGAACTGGCGCAGAAGATCCGGGATTTGTTCGGAAATATATTTGAACCGTTCAGACAGGCATGGGAACTGGAAGGAAAGAACACCATTGAAGCGGCAGAGTATGCATTTTCAAGCCTGAAGACACTGGCGGAGAGTGTGGGCGCAAGTCTGATGGAAGTGTGGACAAACGGAACGGAAACAAAGACGGTCACTCTGCTGCTGGAAATCCTGCAGAATGTTCTTCTGACAGTGGGACATATTGCTGACCGGCGGAATGAGGCATGGAACACCGGTGGAATCGGGACGCAGATCATACAGAATCTGTTTGATCTGTTCAATATCATTCTGGAAGCAATCCGGGAGATTACCGGAGCCGCGGCAGAATGGGCGGCAACACATGACTTTGCCCCGCTTCTCCAGTCGATCAATGGACTGCTGGAAGCCCTGAAGCCTCTCGGAGAGTGGACCGGAAATCTGGTCACAGCAGCCCTGAAGACACCCACGGACCTGCTGAACCGGTTCGGCGACTGGATTTCCGAACATCGGGGGATCGTTGAAGCTTTCATTGTGGATCAAACAGATATTTAAAGGCGTGTTTGATTCTCTTGCCACGGTTTTGAAGAATCCAGTCAATATCATTATTGGCCTGATTAACGGACTTGTGGAGGGTGTTGCTGAAGGAATCAATGCGGTTATCTCTTCGTTGAATAAGATCAACATAAAAGTTCCCGACCGGGTTCCGAAGTATGGCGGGAAATCATTTGGATTTGATCTGAAAAAGGTAAGCGCCCCAAAGATTCCCTATCTGGCCTCCGGCGCAGTCATCCCGCCGAATGCTCCATTTATGGCAATGTCAGGAGACCAGCATAACGGCACTAATCTGGAGTCCCCGGAAAGACTCATCCGGAAGATTGTCCGGGAGGATTCCGGAAGGAATCAGCAGAACGGTGGAACAACTGTATTAAAGCTGCATCTTGACGGAAAACAGATTGCGGAAACGGTTGTGAAGCAGGGAAAACTTGAGCAGATGGCGAGCGGCAGAAACATGTTTGCACTGGGGTAAGGAAAGGAGGGCGAACTGATGTTTACAAATATTTTGCTTGCAGGAATTTTATGCGCAACAGTGATTATCATTCTGGAACTGGCGGCGATCTTCGGAAAACTGGAAGAAAGGTAATATAATGACCGCTGCCGGAAGGACAGAAAAAGAGTTCCGGCAGCGGTACAGGTGTACATCTGACTTACCGTGTATCAAAGTTAAGGTTCATCCGTACACGCTGAAAAAATCCCTGCAGTATGGACGTGAAACGGTCTGATTCCGGCTTTTAAGGGCGTGAGGGTAGAAAGTATAGGGTATGAGGATAAAACGGAAAATCGGGCTTTAAAACGTGTTGGGAAATGGGATTGAAGAAAAGACGCTGCTGTGACAGAATACGATCAAAGGAACAATCGCGTCACTGCAAGGTGTTGGCCTCTCATTACATAAGATGGGAGGTGGTGCGGATGAAATTTGACTTTAAAGACCTGATGGCCTTTGGGATGTTCATTCTCGCATTACTGACCTTTATTATAAAGTTCTTTCAGTAGCGTTTTAAGTCCCGGAAACGGGCACAGAAAAACCACCCTTGTATACTTGGCGGTAGCAGGGTGGCAATTCTGTTATCTTCTATCGGCCAACCCCTTGTGGGCGGTTGCTCCTTTTATGCTCTAAATATATCATATCCCACGGCAGGAAGCAAGAGCGAACTGCCGTTCATTCCCGGAAACCTGCACAACAAAATAAGGCAGATCGGCAGCAGGAGCCACGCCGGGGCATTTGCAGAGCAGAAGAAGCTCAACCGGATGCTGGGGAAGAATGGTTTTTATGAGGTTGACGGGTACAGGAACTTTGTTTTTCTCAATGCAAACGGCAGACCCTTCACAGTTTCCCTGTTTAAAGCCGCACTGGGGCGCATGGTGAAACGATACAACGGGCTTGAGACGGAAACAGCCCGGAAGGCACAGAGGGACCCTGTACTGCTGCCCCATATCTCCAATCATATCTTAAGACATACCGGATGCACAAGAATGGCAGAATCCGGTATGGACCCGAAGGTCCTTCAGACGATTATGGGGCACAGCGACATAGCAGTGACCATGAGAATTTACAATCATGCAGATCAGGAGCGGACAGAAAGGGAAATGAAGAAAATGGAATATGCAATATAAAAGCAAGTCACTGCCTGCGGGCGGTGGCTTTTCCAGTGATTTTTCCGTGAAATGGGGTAAATCTGGGGTAAAATCGCAAAAAGAAAAGGCTCCTGCATCCGCAAAAGCCTGTAAATCCGAGGGAGTGGGGACTCTTTCGAGCCCCCTAAAGTGTTATGAATGAAATACTGATGTGTTCCTGTTACGAGTATTATCATAACAGGAAAATGTGACGAAAGTGTGGCATCCAGATTAAGGTTTTCTAAAAAAACGAAAGAAAAATAAAACAAAAACAAAAGATTTCCTGTCATCCGGGATGCTTACGCCGGCGGACAGAAGTCGCACTCCCGAAGCAGTTCTTCCACAATCTGCCGGTACGGTGAAAGATTCTGTACTTTCCGGATCTGCTTCTCATATTTCTTTGTATCCGCAAACAGATGGATCTGATAAAACCACAGTTCCTTCATCTTGAACAGCACGCTGGTTTCCGAAAGTCCCCGACCCAGATAACCTTCCACCAGCCGTTCGTGAAACTTCTGAAACTGCGCCTTCGTGCCTCCATGGATCATCCCCGGGTTCAGAATCAGTCCCCGGCCGATCATAAGCCGCTCTTCTTTTGGGTATGTGCTGCAAAACCGGCGAACGGCTCCGCCCGTGAACAGATCACCATTGTAGCAAAGCGGATTACTGCTCCTGTTCTGTGCTTCTTCGTAGCACTCCATCCTCGGTTCTTTTTTATAGTAATCCGCCTGAATCCTGGGATGAATGATCAGCTCTTCCATGGAATATTTGTTAAAAATATCCAGAAGCCGCCCAAATTCCTCCGGACTGTCCTTCCCCACCCGGGTCTTGACAGACAGCTTCAGATCCAGCGCACCGAAAATCTCCTCCAGAAAATGATCCAGCTCCTCCGGAAATGCCAGAAATCCGGAACCCTTATGGCGGGAGACCACCGTCTTCGACGGACAGCCCAGATTCAGGTTGATCTCATCGTATCCAAATTCCTGCAGCGCACGGGCTGTCCGGATAAAACCTTCTGCGTGTTTTGTCAGGATCTGAGGTACCGCCCGGATCCCCTCATTGTGCTCCGGCAGAATCTCCTGCAGCTCCCGTGTCTTGAACTCCCGCTTTTCATGGGTTTCCAGAAAAGGAATAAAATATTTATCCAATGCACCGTACACCTCTGCATGAGCCTTCCGGTACACCCAGGTTGTAATCCCCTCCATGGGGGCAAGGTAAAACTGCATCCCTGCTGCCGCTCTCCTTTCCTCTGCATCGGACACGGTGGGAATCATCTTATATGTTCCTCCCCCTGTGCCAGCAATTTTAAAAACTCTGCTGCACCCTGCCGGTCCAACGCGTCCTCTGTCAGCTCCTTAAACTTCAGTTTCTCCGGCAGGATATCAAAATATTTTCCTTCCATGCGCTCTTTTTTCAGCAGATATGCCTGGTTGATCCGGCATCCCTTCTCCAGGATCCGGGCATTGTATATACGGAATGCCTGTTCTGTCATCGAACAGATCCGGATCCCATACAGAAGGCCCCGAAGCATCACACGCTCGCAGGTGACTCCGCCGGAATTCCATATATAATACAGTGTCCGGATCGTATCGGTGCCCAGTGCCGGAAAGACCAGCAGATTATCCGTCCCCGGCTCTCTGGACAGCAGCGTTAACAGACCGAGCCTTTTTGCTTCTGCCCGAAGCTCCGCCAGAATACCGGCCGCTTCCTCATCCAGATAAGAATACGTCTCCTCGGAAGCGAGCACCTGATGAATCTGTTCCATGGTCCGCCGGTCTGTATGAAGTGCGCCCTTTCCTCCGAAACGGATATCCGCCTTCGCCGTCCCCTGCTCCACATCAATCCGTTTATGCTTCATGTCACAGCCCTGCACCTCCCAGGTCCTGCCTGCCAGAAAGAAACTGTCCCCGGCCTTATAGGCCCGGTCCACCGTCCCGATCTCCTGCTCATTCCACCGGACGCTGAAGGTCTCCTCCGACTCGAAGACCGCATAAAATTCCAGATGGTCACAGAGCCGTTCTCCCGCGTCGGAAAGCCCCACCGCACCGTCCTCATAAAGCCTGATATAGTCCTTCTCCATCATGGCGCGGAGCACCTGTTTCAGCTCATCCTGCGAAATATGCCGGAAAATCGCCAGTTCCAGAAGCTCTTCCGCCAGCCTGTGCGGATACAGACAGCCTTTCTGGCTGAGAATGGACAGAGTCTCATGAACCAGAAGATTCATGGGAAAACGGGGCAGCCGGACCGATTCCAGATACTTTTCCCGAAAATACAGTTCGATCATGGCAATGGTCCGCACCAGACTCAGATCCAGATTTTCCAGCACTCCGCCCTCCGCTTCAAAATACCGCAGATGAAACGCAATCCTGGACTGCATGGTCTTCCTGCCGCTTCGCCCCACCCGCTGCACCATGCTGGAGATACGAAGCGGCTGGGACGCCTGAATCACCTCATCCAGATCTCCGATGTCGATCCCCAGTTCCAGCGTCAGCGTCGTCCCGGTCAGCACCGGACCTTCTCTTTGCTTCATCTGAAGTTCCGCTTCCTCTCTAAGCTCCCTGGAAATGCTTCCATGATGAATATAATAGCAGTCCGGAAGCCCTGCGCGCAGTGCAAGACGCCGGACCTGCGCCACCAGAATCTCGCATTCCCGCCGGGAATTGGTAAAGAGAAGCGTGCGCTTTCCCATTGACTGTTTCAGAATCTTCTTTCCATAGGCAACCGGGTAATCGGTACCTCCGATCCGCGTAGACGTCACCGAGATCAGATACTGCCGGCGTTCCTCCTTATAATCAATCACCTTCGCTTTTCTCGTGCTTCCTGCATTCAGGTAGGCAAGCGCCTGCCGGCTGTCCCCAATGGTGGCGGACAGACCCAGCCGGACCGGCTCCCTCCCGATGATTCTCTGCATCCGCTCCAGAAGAGCCAGAAGCTGCAGCCCCCTTTGATTTCCCATAAAATAATGGATCTCGTCGATTACGATATACTGCAGATCCGAGAACAGAATCCGTACATTTTCCGGATGCCGGCACAACATGGCCTCCAGCGACTCCGGCGTTGTCTGCAGGATCCCGCCCGGCACGCAGAGCAACTTCTCCTTTCTGGAGACGGCCGCGTCCCCGTGCCATTTTGTGATAAAAAGTCCGGTACCCGCAAGCATCTCTTCCATTCTGCAGAACTGATCGTTGATCAGCGCTTTCAAAGGACTGATGTACAGAATTCCCACACTGTCCGCCGGATGTTCATAGATATCAGTCAGCGCCGGCATCAGCGCCGCCTCCGTCTTCCCCATGGCAGTCCCCGCCGTAAAAAGCAGATTATGCTTTTTTTCCAGAACTGCTCCAACGGCACGGATCTGCATGGAACTTAAATGTTCCCATCCGTTATCATAGATATAGTCCTGAATAAAGTCTGCCAGTCGTTCATAGGCTTCCTGCTCATTCATCCGGATCATAAGGTAAATCCTTCATATTTTCCGCCGCCTGCGGCCCCTTCTGCATCTTCAGCTCCGATCATGGAACTGCTCATTCGAATCCCCTTTTCCCCTCTCAGAAAATCCTCCATCCCGTCTCCCGGCCTCACCGTGCCCTTCAGATCCAGAATCGTCAGGAAATCCCGGATAAATTCCCGGGGCGTCAGATGGTTGGCCGCTGCAATCCGGCGGTATTCATGATCCACGAACCGGATCCGCTCTTCCTCGGAAAAATATTCCTCCCGTTCGTGAAGCAGCGCATGCATCTGTTCCAGCCGTTCCAGAAGCGCCGTAAATTCCTCCGGGGTCAGCATGGACAGCCGGATAATCGGCGCATGGTAGATCTCGTCCCCCTGCAGGGCGGAATTGGACAGCCGGCTCTTTAACGCCTCATAGGAAAAAATCCCCCGCTTCCGGTCATGGATCGACGAAGGAATCCCGCACAGAATAATCCCCATATACCTGGCTTCATTTCCATAGCAGTCGTTGTAAATGGAGAGCAGCCGTTCAAAATTGTGTTCCCGCGTGACGGCATGCACAATATTTCTCGTGATCTGGGTCAGCTCATCCAGCAAAAGATAGATACCTGTATATCCGATCTCCCTGACAAAAAGCGCCCAGATCTTCATATAGGAAAACCAGTCTCCGTCGGTAATGACCGCATTGACGCCCAGCGCCTTCTTCGCTTCCGTGCGGTTTCGGTATTCTCCGCGCATCCAGCGGAGCGCATGGTTCTTCCGTTCCGGTTCCTTTAGCAGATAGCCGCGGATATATTGAAGCAGCGTCTCATAAAAATCATATCCGTGGGGCAGCGCCTCGATCTTTTTCCGAATCGCCTGACCGGATTCCAGAATGTCTTCCAGAATCTCTCCGTCTTCTGCAAGCCCTTTTTCTCTGGCGCGTTCCTGGCAGTCATAGAGGTACGTATCCAGCACCTCCTCCAGTGCGTTGCCCGACGGGCAGGTGCGGGTGCTCATGCGCGACAGCAGGCACCGATAGGTCTCCAGTCCCTCCCGCTTCGTGCCGCACAGCTTCCGCTCCGGCGCCAGTTCGCACTCCATCACCACGAAGCCTCTGAGCAGCGCTTCGTTCTTGATCAGTTTTGCCATAAAGCTTTTTCCGGTCCCGTAGGCTCCCTCCAGCAGCCGGAAAGTAGAATATCCTTCCGCCACCTGCTCCATATCGTGAACAATGGCCGCCACCTCATCCTTACGGCCCACCGCGATATACTGCAGCCCGTTGTCCGGCACAGTTCCTCCCGCCAGCGCATGAAGGATCGTCTTTGCAATTCTTTTATTTATCCTGTGTTCCATCATGGTCCCTCTTCCAGTATCCTGTCTGTTTCTTCTTCATAGTCTTCCAGTATACGAAGTCTGCCCGCTTCCTTTTCCAGAAGAAAATCTCCCAAAAGTTCCAGCGCCCGGTTGTTGATCTGTTTCATCATGACCGATTCCGGCATCTGCAGCGTGAGGAGATATTCTTCAGCAGCGCTCCGGTCGCCTGCGCGCAGAAAACGGAGGTACTGTTTTTCGTCGGAGGTAAATGTGACGGGGGATGTTTCTGCTTCTCCCTGTTCCATATGCTCTGTCGAATCATACTGCGCCGCCATGAAAACTGCTCCCTGTCTTTTCTCTTTCATACTTTTTGTATCGTAAGACGCCGGCTTCCTTTCTGTCAGAGGCATTTCCGGATGACGGGCAGCCATACTCCCCGCCTCATATGCAATCTCTCCTTCACTCAGCATCCCCAGAACCCGTTCTGCATCTTCCTTCGCCTGCTTCAGTTTCTCCCGGTCCACCGCACCGGCCGTATGGAGTTCTTCATAATCCGGATCCGGCGCCGGCTTCCCCATAGGCCTTCGGCCGCGCCGTCTCCGCTCCGGCAGGGAGATCTCTTCCGTTGCCAGATAATCCAGCACTCCGTCTTCAATGGATGCCTGAAACTGCTCATCCTGCAAAAGCTCCTTGATCTTCGCCACATCCTGGGGCCGGTCCGTACCGGATGTATACGCCTTACCGATGATTCTTTGTACCGATCCTTTTCTGGGCGCCGCCTTTAAATGCCACCGCATACGGCTCTCCGTATACTGATAGATAACGCACAGCAGATCCTGTACACTTTCCCGCAGCACATAATACCAGTATTTCCAGTAATCGGAAAAATCCTGATATTCATAATACATATATTTGGATACCTGTACAACCTTCTTTTCCTTTTTTTCGCCGCACATCACCGGATATTCACCGATATACACGGAAGCATAGAAGCCGTTCAGAATCATATGCCGGAAATCATATGCCTTCAGATCCCGCTCCAGCATACGGAACACATATGGGAGCGCCTTCCATGTATGAAAGACATACTCTTTTTCCTGACATCGCTCTGCTTCCTTCAGACCGCGGGCATTCTGCCTGACAAATACGCCGGCCGCTTCATACGCTCCTTTTTCCATGGCTTCGTATGCCCGGCCGCTCCAGTCCCTGCCGGTCCTCTTTTCCAGCCGGTCGATCATCTCTGGCATCATTTCCGGAAACGCCAGCATAAAAAGACGGCAGACGGTATAAAAATACTCCCTGCTTTCATTGCTGATCTTTCCGTCTGTATCCGCTTCCACGGCATCCCAGAAGGAAAACATGGCGTCACATGCTTCCCCCGGCGTGTCCTGATAGATCAGATTCGCCAGCTCCAGAACGTAATATCTGGCATAATATATGTCAGCCCGCCTGATCACATGCTCCCGAAAATGTCTGACCAGCGTATAATAACAGAGGATCTGCTCATCGCTCATCTCCTCCAGACAGCGGATCTCCTTTGGCAGGCGCACATGCATATCAGATTCCGCATTCAGCCCTTTCATATACAGAGCTTCCTCCCGGAACAGCCGGATATCCGCCTGCATATATTCATAATAACTCAGGTCCCGTCCAAAATTCCGCTGCTGCTTTAATTTAATCACATACCTGCGGAAGGCTTCCACCTTTCGTTCAGGCGTCAGCCTCTGCTCATACATCTTCTGCAGGTTCATGGAGTCCTTTTTCTGATTCGTTTCACTCTTTTTCATTTCTGCTTCTTTGCACACAGATCGTAGCTTTCTGCGATCATCCTTTTGATGTCGTCCTCCGGTATGGTCCCGTCAAGAATCAGGGAATTCCAGTGCTTCTTGTTCATGTGATAGGCCGGAACCACCGCCTCATATGTCTGCCTCCACAGCTCCCGCCACTCGGGATCGCATTTCACATTGACCCAGATCCGTTCCTCCCGCTCATAGATCCATGCGAAGATCCGGTTCGTTGTCCGGATCCGCATGCAGGTCCAGTTGAGATCGTGAAACGGATAATCTTCGTAGGTGTCGGAGAATGTGAGGCAGTAGGCAATCGCCTGTTTTCTGGTTGTCATGCCTGTTCCTACAATCCTTTCCCAAAATTTTGAATCACTTCTTCACTCTCTCTCCCCGGAACAGGTTTCCCCATTGCCATTTCAATCGCATCCAGAAGTTTTGATGCACGTTTTATAATAAATTCGTCAAAACGATCCTGACGACACTCTAATACATCCAGCCAGTGCGACTCAAGGTAGGAATCAAGCACCTGCTCTGTAACCTGTCCCTTTTTCTCAATTTTAGATAAATATTTGCTGGGGGCAACGCCTCCGATTTCCCGATTTGTTCTGTAAGAAAGAGGCGTTTTATTTATTATGGAATTCCAACGGCTTTTAGGATAGCCGGATTTTATGCAATACTCTTTCGGAAACACATGATGAATATCTACGGCATCTGATTTATAAACGGTAAAATCCATCTCTCTCCCACTGATAAAATCTCTGCTTTTATTTTTCAAAATCAAAGCCATGATCCCTTTATAAGCAGCACTTAATCTGGACTGCAGGCTCAATAATCGCACAGGGTTAAAATATGCCTCCTGAACTGTCTTGGGTACTTTCAATTCATCAGATATCCATTCCATAACTCCCACTACATCAGAAACATATCGTGTCTCATTGGCGCTGCCATACATCTCACCAAACACGCCACACCAATACCACTGTTTTATTTTATCTTTCACACTTGTTGTTCTGATCTTTCCTCCATCCTCGAGCAATGTGCAAAGAACCGCCAGAGGAATCAGCTGTGTCGTATATGGAAGATCACGGCTGACAAAGATTCTCTCTTCATTCAGAATTTTCTCCGCCTCCACAAACCCTGCGGAAAGGTCATCTGCATATTTTTGATATTCCTCCAAAGTAAGATTCAGCACATCTTTTTTCTTACAGCTGACTGTTTTCCCTTTTTTGTAGGAAGACATTAAAGTACATGCGGTGAGAAAATCCGTCGCATCTATAATTGTCAGAATATCTCCCTGAAAATACTTTTGCTGTCGACTTTCCCAGTCTTTACGAAGTTCAAAATCATCCATAGCAAAAACTGCTGTCACCAGTTCAAACACCGTCAGAGACACACCGCCCGTATTCACATTCTCAAACACCTGGCACACCGCTTCTTTTGGTGTCTCCTTATCCAGTAAAATAACAGGCATTGTATACTGCATAATCGGCATTGTAATCTGAGAACCGAATTGCGTAAACTCCAAAAACACCTGTTGATTCAGCTGATGGTACTGAAAATACTCCTGCTGCCATTTCTGTGATTTTGCAAAATCCAGTATGATATTCAGCGGATACATATGATTTTCATATTCCTTATCCGATGTAGACAGATCCAGTTCTATTTTACGACCAAAATCCGATGTGATAATTCGATTTGATGGCACAGATACAATCGCATCAATCCGATCAACCGTTTCATCCAGACATTTTCGGATATCCAGATAATAATATCGGTCTATCTTTTTTCCCTTGTCAGTTCTTGTATGTACCGGTTCATCGCAATACATTGCTCCATAGATAGATGTCAGTCTCTGTTGACCGTCAAGAATCAGTTCCGAAGGAATCATATTCAGCACATCTACACCCTGAATTGTCCGATACTTAAAACGAATATTTTGATTTCCATATTCCAGAAACATGGCTGCTCCCACTGGGTAATTACTGGAAATACTGGCCATCAGTGACCGGATTCGATAATCATCCCATACCCAGCCTCTCTGGAAATCCGGAAGCTGAATTTTCCCTGTAGTAATCTCTTTCATTAACTCTACAATTAATCTGTCATTTGTTTTCATACCCTTATCCTCATAGTCTCTTTTAGCTTTTCGGCAACTGCCACATCCGCCGGAAGCCAGTCCACATCATCCAGTTCCTCTCTGGTCAGCCACCTCGCCGCCTCGTGCTCCTTTAAGACCAGATCGCCGGAACGGATCGTGCACAAAAAACAGTGCATCGTCAGATGAAATCCCGGATAGTCATATTCTACTGTCTCCACCAGCTCACCGACCTCAATCTCTGTATCCAGTTCCTCCTGTATCTCACGGACCAGCGCCTGCTGCGGCGTCTCACCCGGTTCCATCTTTCCGCCCGGAAACTCCCATCCGTCCTTAAATTCACCGTAGCCGCGCTGAGTGGCGAAGATCCGTCCGCTGTGGGTGATGATGGCGGCTGCTACTTCTATGGTTTTCATATCTTATTCTCCTCTGATATAGTTGTAGATATCCTCCCGTACCGGAACATCCAGCTGATAGGTAATCTCAAATGCATCATCATTCGTCGTTTCCATATGAATCGGAAACGGCTCGCCAACTGCAAAAATTTCTCCTAAGAAATAAAACTCTTTCGCTTCCTTATCATCCTTGTTTTTCCGGACAAACAGGTAGATTTTATTTTCTGTATTTTCTGTTCCTTTTTTATAAATCCGTTCTGCATCACTGGAAGTCACTTTTCTTGGATGTTTGGATAAAGCAATCAACTCATTCGGCGATACAAAGCGATCCTCATAAGCAATCGCATCCTCCGCTTTTTCATAATTGATAAATACCGGAAGCGTCTTTGTCTCCGAATCGTAAAAATAACCGCCGATATTCTGTGCATTCATATTTTTCTTCCAGTTCAAAAGGCGGCATACGTCCTCATAGGTATACTTCTGATATAATTGAAAATTCGTCTCCTTATAACGATGTGCATAGTTCTCTTGATACTGTTGGAGCCCATACTCCAGCAATTCATCTACCATCTGAAAGAAATCCGGATTTGCCAATAATCTCTGAAACTCCGATGCAATTTGGTATTCTCCTGTTTCGTCCTTTTCCAGAAAAACACAGCTTCGGAATTTTTTCTTTTCTTCCTCTTTTGGAAATTCATTGGTCAAGTTTAAAATCACCGATTCCTCTTCCCTTTTGGAAGGCTGGATCGCATACAACTGCTTCATTTTTCCCCGCCAGTAATTCAGAATTCTGTTTTGTCGGCGAACCAGCCCCCGCAACGCTTCAAGCTCGTGAACCCGTTTCCCTTTTACCACCTTCCGGGATAAATATTCTATCATCTGCTCTTCATTGGCAGAAAGTCTAATGGAATATTCCTTTTCGTATTTTACCAAAAATGCATAATAAGAACCACATTTTTCAAAGATTTTATTTACATCAATGGAACCATGCTCTCCAAAGTCCCGAATCGACGGGATTCTGCCCAACTTATATTTCAGATTTTTATAAGAATCCCGAATCAGTTTCAGATCGTTGGTTTTGGCCAAATCAATAGATGCATAGATTCTCTTTCTTGCGATTTCATCAAAATGAATGCTGGAACTGCCTGGTATGATTCTGGTTCCGCCTGCCACATATTTGCGCATATTATCCTTGTTATAAGAACGATCCCCAGAAAGCGCAACCGGAATCATAAAGTTATTCATATAATTCCCGATAAAATCCAGAATTACCACATACTTCTTTCCATCCGCTTTCCGAAGTCCGCGGCCCAGCTGCTGAATAAACACCGCCGGACTTTCCGTAGGACGAAGCATAATAACCTGATTGATCTCCGGAATATCCACACCTTCATTGAAAATATCGATCGTAAAAATATAGTCCAGATAATCACAGCAATTATCCGCCGTCAATCGTTCGATGCAGGACTCCCGTTCCTCCTGCGAATGTTCGCCGCACAAAAACACAGTTCGATAACCTCTTTCATTGAACTTCCTGGACAGTTCCTTCGCCTCATCTTTTCTGCTGCAAAAAATCAATCCCTTTACCCGATCACCGCTGTAACCGTAATAATTTGTTTTTTCCAAAATATATTCCACTCGGTCGTCACAGACCAGATACGAAAAATTTCTCATGCCCGTAGTACTGTATCCGTTTAGAAATAATAGTTTTCATTTGTAGATATTTCTGTTATACTCCATTAAAAACGGTATTGGA
>VSND01000160.1 GCA_009774145.1 Lachnospiraceae bacterium
TTTCCATAAATCCAAACTTAGGAGAAATCCAAACTTTTTGCAAAAAAGATTACAAATCCGGCTTTTTACTGCAAAAAAGTTTGGATTTTATTTTTGATTCCTTCTGAATCCGTTACCATAGGATTCAGGAGGTGATCAACACATGAAATTAGAAAAAACAAACAATACCGATGCTGGCCTGGCTCAGGAACCGGCAACCCAAAACGCATATGCAGAAACATCTGCGGGACGTGGTTCTTACTGGCAGCTCAACCCTGTCTTTCGTGAACTGATAGACATTTACAGGGATTCTGGAAAAAAGCGGGGGTTAAAGGAATCCACCATCTATAAAACCTCTTTCAGCGCATCCAGTTTTCTTTTGGCGATGCAGAACCGTGGCAGGGAATCTTTAAATGACATAGACGAAAAAGATGTCATTTCTTATTTTATCCGCGAAGACGGGCGCAGTCCTTTAAGTGGCGGATACAGGGATACGGTGGCTTCGGTATTCAAATCGGATCTGGGAAGCTATACAGAACCTGCCAGACGTATCCTTGCATACATCCCTGTCATCCGCCAGCGCAGAAAAAACATCCAGTACCTTAAGCCTGAAGAAGCCGATGCAGTCCGCAATGCTCTTGACGACCCCGGTTCCGGACTCTGCATGAGGGACAGGGCTATCGGGATGCTGCTGTTCTTTACAGGGATCAGGGGGTGCGACATCTGCTGCATGAAACTTTCGGATCTTGACTGGGAAAAGGAAGAGATATGCATTGTCCAGCAGAAGACCGCAAACGGGCTGACGCTTCCAATGTCCGCGGCAGTCGGCAACGCCATATATGACTATGTTACTATGGAACGCCCTTCATCAGGGGAAACCTGTGTTTTCCTGTGCATGACAAGGCCATACCGCCCGTTGTCGGAGGATGGGCTCAGGAGCGCCGTCCCCAAGATTTACCGGGCTGCGGGTATTCGCCAGGGCAAAGGCGACCGCCAGGGAACCCACCTGTTCCGCTACCATGTGGCATCAGCCCTTGCAGGGAACGGCATTGCGCGGCCGGTGATCAGCGAAACGCTCGGCCATACTGCCCCCAAATCCCTTGACTGCTATCTTTCCGGCGATATACAGCATCTCCGGGAATACGCGCTCAGCATTGAGCCGTTTCCCGTAAGCGGGGAGGTGATCCCGTTATGAGCGTTTACTATTCAGGGTTTTCGGCCAGCGTGGAATCTTTTGTAAACAGCCGGAAGATATCCGGCGCGTGGAACGAGACGGTGTTCGGCATGAACATAAGGCTTTTTGACCGTTACTGTGCCGAACATTACCCCGGTGAGGCTCTCCGGCAGGAAATGGTGGATATATGGTGTGCCAGGCGGAAAACAGAAAATGTGAATTCCTGTTACACCCGGACGCTGGTGATCCGCCTTTTTATTGGGTATCTCCGCAAACGCGGGCAAACGGATGTCCTCGCGCCGCCAGCGCTGAAACAGAATAAAGAACGACGCATCCCCCATGCGTTCAGCCATGAAGAACTGGAACGGTTCTTCCGTGAATGCGACCAAATCATCCCCTGCAGGGGGCGGCTGTCCCATGCTTCTGAATTAAGGAAAATAACGTGCCCTGTATTCTTCCGTCTTCTTTACAGCAGCGGGATCCGCACAACAGAGGCGCGCTTTTTAACACGGAGCGGCGTTGACTTTGCACAGGGCGTACTGGATATCCAAAAATCAAAAGGTTATGACCAGCATTATGTCGCCCTCCACCCAAGCATGACGGAACTGCTGGAACGCTATGACAGGGCAGCGGACAGGCTCAGCCCCGGAAGGACATACTTTTTTGAATCGCCGGGAGGGCATCCTTACTCACGCACATGGGTATCCTATAACTTTTCCCTGCTGTGGGAAAAAGCAAACGGTAAAAAGGGCGGCACTGTCGCTTATGATCTCCGGCATAATTATGCCACCGCAAATATCAACGGCTGGAAAGATGATGTGTTTGAATTTAATGACCGGCTCCATTATCTGGCAAGGTCAATGGGGCACCGCTGCATGGAATCCACGCTGTATTATTATTCTGTCGTTCCGGGGCTTGCGGGCATAATACAGGAAAAAACAGAGGAAAATTTCAACAGCATCGTACCGGAGGTGGCCTATGAAGAAGAATAACAGGGAAGCCGCCCGCATGGCAGGGTATATTTCTGAATTTCTCCACGATTATGCCCCACAGTTTCTTACATCCAGCAAACATACGTTGAAATCTTACCGGGATGCGCTGACACTTTATATCGTATTCCTTGATGAAAAAGGGATCACACATGGCAGCCTTGGAAGGAGCTGTTTTGAGAGGGCTTCCATAGAGGAATGGATTGTCTGGCTGAAGGATGCAAGGCAGTGCTCCCCGGAAACGTGCAATATACGGCTTGGCTCCCTGAGGGCATTTCTGGAATTCGTGGGAAATAAAGATGTCGGGCTTATATATCTGTATCAGGAGGCAAAGCTCATCAAACGCCAGAAGTGCCGGAAAAAGAAAGTGGAAGGGCTCACCCGCGAAGCGGTCGCCGCAATTCTGGCAGAGCCGGATCCTTCCACCCGGACAGGAAAAAGGGACCTGGTATTTCTGATGCTTTTGTATGCAACTGCCGCAAGGCTTGATGAGGTTCTGTCCATCAGGCTGTCGCATCTGTACCTTGATGCCGCCAAGCCTTACGTGAACCTGCACGGCAAAGGCGGCAAGATACGGACAGCTTACCTTCTTCCAAGGGCTGTTGAACATATCCGGATCTATCTGAAAGCATTCCATGAACCAGAGGCAAACCCGGAAGTGTATTTATTCTATTCCCGTGTAGGCGGGAAATATGTGAAACTGACAGAGCCTGCTCTTGATAAGCGGATAAAAATGTATGCGGCGGACGCCCACAAAAAATGTCCGGAGGTTCCACTGAATACCCATGCCCACCAGTTCCGCCATGCCAAAGCCACCCATTGGCTGGAGGATGGCATGAACATCATACAGATCAGCTTTCTCCTTGGTCATGCAAGCCTGGATACAACCATGCGGTATCTGGATATAACAACGGATGATAAACGGAAAGCACTGGCTACACTGGAAGGTGAAAAAGAAAAGAATGTCACCAAAAAATGGAAAGATGGCAATGGCTCATTGGCCGACTTCTGCGGACTGAAACACTGAAATCATCAAAAATAAAATCCAAACTTTTTTGCAGTAAAAATCCGGATTTGTAATCTTTTTTGCAAAAAGTTTGGATTTCTCCTAAGTTTGGATTTGTGGAAAAATCCAAAAGTTTTGATTTTTCCATAATGC
>VSND01000161.1 GCA_009774145.1 Lachnospiraceae bacterium
CCGTGTGACAGGAAAAATAAATTTTCTTCAAAGGTGTATAGGTACTCAAAATTTTTTGCCTCTGCCCGCCTCTGGTGTAAGATTTCTGGTTCTTCGCCATGTCCTTCATTGTTAGACGGCATTTTAAATGGAGTGGCGACTGCACAGTCGCCGCAAATAAAAATCTCCCCATAAAAGCGGTAACTCATACAGCGTGCGGTAAAAAACGGCACGCTTTTTTCTTGCATAGGACAGGAAAAGCAGTATGATGGTATCTGTAGCAGGGGACACAAAAAGAAGAGAACCCCACCGACCAAAGTTTGGTTCTCTTCCCATCCATCAGCCGGATCCCCAGGAGGACCCGCCATACCAATGATACGGCCATTTACCATTTTTTGCAAGCTGAACCAGATATCTTTTTCCGACAGACAGTGGTTTGAGCAGGAGGCAGGGAGCCTGTCCCATACGGATGGTGTCTGTCCTGTCTGCCATGCAAAAGCATGCCTGTCCCCGTTTGCGTCTTATACGCGTTACCTGGTGGAGTGGAAAGAGGATTTTCCCGTCACATACGAAGTAACCGTACAGCGTTACCGGTGCAGTTCCTGCGGCCATACCCATGCCCAGCTCCCCAGCCCCCTGGTACCCTATTCCTCTTATTCCCTGCGTTTTATCCTCCTTGTGCTGCGGGACTACTTCCTGCACAGGGCCTGCGTGCAGAAGATTTGTGAACATGCAGGAATCTCTGTTTCTACCTTGTATCGCTGGAAAGCCCTCTTCCTTGCGCATAAGGCCCTGTGGCTGGGGATGCTGGAAGACCTGAAGGCGTCTGCGGAAGCATTCCTTGACGGCATGGACGGCACTCTCCTGCAGGGTTTCTGCCGGAAATTCCTCTTTTCGTTCCTCCAGCGTCTGCGCAGCGCCTCCCCGGATCCGCCGTCCGGCGCACCAGGCCAGCCATCCGGCTCCACATAAGACGGGAATGGGAATCCGGAATGGTTTCTGTTAGTCTGTCTGTAACGCCAATAGAAGGAGGATATATGTTTATGGAAACAGCACAGATGCAGAAGGAACAGATGGAAGTGGCACAGATGCGCTTCGGGATCATTGCGCCGCTGGTGCAGGGAATTTATACGGATGATTCCATGGCCGCCTACTGCCGCCGGGTGGCGCTCACCCCGCAGCGGCTGCCGGACGGGAGGGTGTTCCAGTATAAGCCCAAGACCGTGGCCAAATGGTACCAGCTCTATGAAAAAGGCGGCATGGAGGCCCTGGTCCCCCGAACCCGTTGTGACAAAGGCGGCACCCGGGTAATCCCAGAGGAGGCGGAAAGGGAAATCCGCAGGCTCAGGAAGGAATACCCACGGCTGAATGCCACCCAGGTCAGGGAGAAACTGGTGCAGGAGGGAACACTTCCGGCAACGGTGTCCGTTTCCACCATCCAGCGCTATATCAAGCATAATGGACTTAAGAGTCCGGAAGATGCATCCGTGAAGGACAGGAAAGCTTATGAGGAAGAATACTTCGGCGGCATGTGGCAGGCAGACACCTGTTACCTGCCATATATCAGGGAAAATGGGAAATCCCGCCGTGTGTACCTGATCATGATCCTGGATGACCATTCCCGGATGATCGTGGGAGGGAAACTTTACTACCAGGAAAACGCAGCAAACTTCCAAAAGACCCTGAAAGAAGCCATTGCTGCCTACGGGATCCCGAACAAGCTGTATGTAGATAACGGTTCCCCTTACAGCAATGAGCAGCTTTCTTTTATCTGCGGCTCTGTGGGGACAGTGCTCTTACATACGCCGGTAAGGGACGGGGCCAGCAAAGGAAAGGTGGAAAGGAATTTTCGGACACTCAAGGAGCGGTGGCTCTATGGGCTGGACGTGTCGCAGATTCAGGGCCTTAAGGAGTTCAACCGGCTGCTTTCGGAATACATCCGCAGGCACAATACCACGAAGCATGGCAGCACGGGGCAGAGCCCGCTGGAGAGATACATGGCGACAAACGGCCGGATCCGCAGGCCGCAGTCCCGGGAATGGCTGGACGAAGCCTTCCATAACCGGGTGATTCGGAACGTAAACCGGGACGCCACCGTCCGCCTGCTGAATGAATGTTACGATGCGCCCATGCAGTTCATTGGCCAGAAAGTGGAGGTAAGGTTTCTGCCTGGCGACACCGGAAGCGCCTACATCCTCTATGGCGGGCAGCACTATCCCCTGCGCCTGACAGACCGGGTGGCGAACGGCAGGACAAAGCGGCAGGCGGCGCTTTCCATCGACTATGCAAAGGAGGGCCGTGGGGATGTTCACTGATTACTATGGGTTATCCTTCAATCCCTTTGACAAGCAGAACATAAAGGAGCGGGATGCGTTCCGTTCCAGGGACCATAAGGAGATGCTCTCCAGGCTGGAATACTTAAAGACAGTGAGAGGGATTGGCGTATTTACGGCCAGGCCCGGGATGGGCAAGACCTACGCCCTGCGCTGTTTCATGAACGGGCTTAACCCCAACCAGTACCAGACGGCCTATATCAGCCTCTCCACCATCAGCGTGACGGAGTTCTACCGAGAATTCTGCACCCTCCTTGGGCTGGAGGCATCCGGGAACAAGACGGGGATGTTCCGTGCCATCCAGGAGCGGGTGTATTACCTTTACCGTGAGAAGAAGCAGCCCCTGGTGCTGGCCATCGACGAGGCCCAGTACCTGAACTACAACATCCTGCGTGACCTGAAAATGCTCTTAAACCACAGCTATGACTCCTTAAACTGCTTCAGCTTGGTGCTGGTGGGAGAGCCGTACCTGAACCACATCCTGGACAAGCAGGTGCATGAGGCCCTGCGTCAGCGGATCACGGTACACTATAATTACGAAGGGCTTTCCGACCAGGAGGTGCCGGACTATATCTGCCATAAGCTGGAGCTTGCCGGAGGAAGCCGGAGTATCCTGGAGGGAGGTGCGCTGAGTGCGGTCCACGGTTATAGCGAGGGGAACGCAAGAAAGATCGATAACCTGATGACAGATGCGCTGACAATAGGCGCCCAGCAGGAGCAGCATTGCATCAGCGCTGAAATCGTCATGGCGGCAGCAAACAACCAGGCTCTGACATAAGAGTGATACGACAAGATGAATAAAATGGCGGCGGAATCGTGATTTGGAGATGCGATTCCGCCGCTGTTTCTGTTTGGATGGATAAAATAATGTGCTGTTGGTGGCGACCAGAATTCGCCGTTTAACACCGCGAAAGCGGGTGATTTTTTCTGATGTCCCCTTTCGTAAACCC
>VSND01000162.1 GCA_009774145.1 Lachnospiraceae bacterium
GTTGACCTGTCTGTGCTGGAGAATGTATATCAGTTTTATTCCGATTTAAAGGACTTCCAACTGGAAACCTGGGTCAATAACGCAGGCTTTGGAAACAAACAAAGGAAACCAACACGGTGCCATGCGGATACCGTGAACGGAATCCGGAAATGGAGGCTTTTTTGGTGGAGTACCTTAAAGATGGGAGACGCAAAGGTTTTCAGGAAAGCAGCATCGATCCTCTTTTTAAGAGGCCGCAGCCGTATCCTTCTGTTTATACAACGGAGGAAATCCTGAAGATTGAAAGCAGCGTAGACCGGGACTCCCTACATGGAAATACATAAAATTCCATGCTGAAAACTGCGCTGTTTTATCGCCTGGATTTTCCGGGGCATATTTAACGATAATCCCCCTGTCTGTCACAGGCTCAAATCCTGCACTTTTAATAATTTCCCATACTTTTCTTTCTGTTTGGAGTGACTGGAACCGCCATGTTTCATGATTACAGATTTGATTCTTTATTTCTGGTCATTTTTATTTTTTTCCTTCTTGGTCAACCCTCTGTCAAGCAACATAGCGCAAACCGCTGCCATTGTGCCTGACGGTACTGAATCTAACTCATGGCCATTTATATTGCAGATCACATTGATTACAACCAAAACAATCCATATTGCTGCCACTATGGCAACTGCTTTCATAAAACGCTTCATAGCCTTCTGCTTCCTTTTCAAAATAAATTTATTTACCGCAGGACAGTATACCAAAGAATGTATAAATTCTTTCAAAACAGTCATAAAATGCACAAACTTGTGAATAAGTGCATTTTTCTTCTTGCAGAATACGCACATATTCGTCATTTTCGCAGGGCGGTGCTTGATACAAAGAAGGATATAAAGTATAATTAGGGAAATAAAAATCCAAAAAAGGAATATATTGAAATGTTATTATCATTTTTTCAGCTTTCCCTTGCTGTTCGTAATGTATGGCCAAAGCATATGAGTCTCAAAGCATTCCTTGTCCTTTATATGCTGCTGGTGCTTGCCGGAATGCCTGTAACGCTGTTGGCCTGTATACCGTATGGCCTGTTCGGTATGCCGGTGGCAGTTTGTATTTTTGGATTAATCGCCTGCCGGGATACTGCCGCCCAAAATATCGGTATGGGCATGATTGGAGTTGTACTTGCTGTCATAACGGATAATCTGCTGGCAAATATTTTAGACCTGCTGATTCCTCTGTCTCTCATCAATCAGCAGTATGTTTCTTTTGGGATCGATTTGATTTTCACTTTTTTGTTTTACCTGATTACATTGTTTTGCGGCAAGCTTCTTAAAAAACTATTACTGTCTGGAAAAAGTATTTTACGGTTTCAGCAGACGTGGTATTCGCTTGATGCCGGACTGCTGCTCCTGATAACCGTCTATCTGTTCGATGATTTGATTCCGGGGCAAAACGGCTCTGTCGGCAGAATGATATATAATAATTTCCTGCACCTTTCAGGGTATCTGCTTGTTATGCTTTTTTTGTTTCGGGCTATGCGTTGTTTCTGTCTGGAAAAAATACAGACAGAGGCAAAACAAAGAGCCTTGCAGGATTTACAGGACTACACACACCATTTAGAAATCATGTACAATGACCTGCGTTCCTTTAAACATGATTACATCAATATTCTGCTCTCCATGTCCGGCTATATCGCAAATAACGATATGGGCGAATTAAAGCAGTTTTTTGAAACTAAAATCTTCCCCACGAAGAATCTGATTGACCAGGGGGATTACAAACTGAATCAGCTTGGTAACATTGGTGTATTGGAAATCAAAAGCCTGCTCTGTGCAAAATTGATTTATGCCCATGAGTCGGGAATTGATGTTACGATTGACGTTCCGGACAGAGTGGACAGTTTTCCAATGGACACCGTAGACCTGGCCAGAATACTGGGGATTTTTTTAGACAATGCCATTGAAGCCTCACTTGCAGCCGAACAGCCGCAAACAGGCTTAAATATCATCCGGCATGAAGCCGGCGTGTCAATCATCATAAGCAACCGCTTTCAGGATAATGGCACAGCATTATATAAGTTAAAGCAAAGCGGCTTTAGCACAAAGACCGGACATCAGGGAATCGGGCTTTCCAACGCCCGGAAAATCATCAGTTCCTATAATAATGTGTTACTGGAAACAACCATGCAGCGCAACTGTTTTATGCAACATATGGAACTTGCTGACAGAGAGGAGTGACATCATATGCTGGACATTTTTGTGTGTGAGGATAATGCCATACAACGGCAGAATATCGTGAAAACCATTCAAAATGCTGTTCTTATAGAAGAACTTGATATGCAGCTTGTTTTAGATACAGGCGATCCTTATGTGCTGCTGGAAAAACTGGAAGCCAGTCGCAACACAGGCATTTATTTCCTTGATATCGACTTAAACAGCAGCATGAACGGAATGAAACTTGCGCAACAGATCAGATTATTTGACCCTCGTGGTTTTATCATATTCATAACCGCACACTCTGAACTGAGTTATATGACCTTCCAGTACCGGGTGGAAGCAATGGACTTTGTATTAAAAGACAATCCTGCCGAAGCGGAACTGAAAATCAAGGAATGCCTGTTAAATGCAATGGAACGCTATACCCTTCAGACCAACAGGACACACAAAGTCTATACGATTGAAACCAGCGGGAAAAAAATCAGCATAGATTATGAGGATATTTTATTTTTTGAAACTTCCAGCAATCTCCATAAAGTCATTCTCCATGCAAAAGACCGGCAAATTGAATTTCCCGGCACCATAAAAGAACTGGCAAGCGCATTAAGCGGTGATTTTGTACGCTGTCATCGGTCATTTCTGATAAACAAAAAGAACATAAAAGAAATAGACGCTAAAAACCGAATCATTCATTTTATAAATGGAGAAACCTGCCTGATGTCCACACGTATGATGAAAGCACTCTGGAAATAACTCAGGTTGTAACTTCTGCTTCCACAGAAGAAATCCTGGAATATCGTCGAAGACTATGATGCAAACATGTGTTCCTGTTTCCGGTCTGCCCACTGCCCATCGTCCATCAGCAGCTTCCAGCCGTCCCGATAGTCCAGGCCGAAGTGGTCCAGCATCTCCTCCCGGCCGTTGAGCTCACTCAGGCAGCGAAACAGAGAATTTTTGTCGTTCTGATCTAGTACTGTATCCGGTTAGTTTCTAAAGTATAACCGGATACAGTCTTGCCAGTTTGATTCTTGCATCCTGTGTTTT
>VSND01000163.1 GCA_009774145.1 Lachnospiraceae bacterium
AATAAGTGTCACAGACCATATCTGCTGTAAATTCTTTGCAGGCTTCTATATTTTGTTTCATCTCCTGCAGAAATGCTTTATTATCGTCCACAATTGCTATATTTACCATTCTGATTTGTCTCCTTATTGACAACTCCTATGAAAGCATTTGGCAAGAGGGATTTCATCGTAAAGATGAAATCCCCGTTACAGTTCAGCCCAGGACTTCGCACTGCGCTGCAAAGTCCGTGAGAAAGCGTACCGATTGATGCCTGTAACAGAAAGCCGAAGGCTGAACTGTTACAAATCCCCTGACAAATGGAATTTATACGTTATATCATTATAGCAATTCTCTCATTTTAGATGAAATCAGCCAGCAGTCTTCAAGTTCCTGTCCAACACAAGACCAATATACGATCGTATCCCTATGATGATCACCTGTCAAAATCTCTTTTACTTTAGACCAAAGCATATCGATGTATGCTTCGTCTTCGGACTGCTCCATAAAATCTTCGATCCCTTGAACAATCATATTGATTAAAAGGTGCTTTTGCCAATCGTCAATGACAGTGGCATAAAATTTATAAAACTCAATATAATCGTTTGTATAAGTATAATCACCAGCACACCATTCCCAATCCTGTTCATTTGGATATGGAAATCTTACATCACATTCTTCATTTAGTTTTTTATAAAAGTTATCCATAATCCTTATCTTTTTTGGCTGCCTCACTTACATATACTTTTGTTTTCGTTTGCTCTGCTCAATCAATCCCGGTTGGTTGGATGATTCCTGCTAAAGTATAGCACGAAGCCAACCAGCGTTCAACTTACCTGACTTTTCCTTTTCCTGCTTTTCTTCGTATACAGGAACATATCAACAATTTCCTTTTATGTTAGTTTCATTTGGAAAACATATCTATTCGCATGATACCAAAAGTTATCTTATTCCTCTGCATCCAATATTTTCATCCATTCGTCTTTTTGATTTTGAACACAGCTTTTAACCGCTTTCATGATTTCATCTTCGGATATGCCCGGTGGGGGACATCTCTCCTGGCACTCCGTGACCAAACATCACAGCATAGATTTGCCCCCGTCGGGGCGAAATCCCCTCCGCATAAACCGAAGGTTTGTGCGGAGGGGATATTTCGCTCTCAAACACCGGGGGCTTAGGGAACATTGTCTCCGATTGTAATACCACCCCTGTCAAAAAATACGCATCCCTGCTGAATCATGCAGCCTTTTCCGATCCTTGTATTCTTACCAAAGTCTGTATAGAATGGCGGAATCAGCATTGTACGCTCATCATATTCAGCAAAAAGCTTTGTCAGCTCACAGGATTGTCTCTGTACCGCAAGAAACTTATTGAATTCCGGATCAGTCTGCGGATCAATGACTTCTCCCGCCAGTTCCCTTTCAAATATATCCATCTGTCTGCACCTCTTATCTGATGAAATTCGTAAATATTACATCTTCGTACTCAGGCCTGGTAATCCCTGCGTTTTCTGCAGCTTCCCCTGCTTTCAGCAGATATGCCATGTTTGCGCCGAGCGTACGCATGGTCTGCAAGCCTTCCTCGTCCTGTTTGGCTTCTTCCGCTGTAAAGCCGTGGATCTGATTCCAGTATTGGGAAGAAACCACATGCATATTTGTCATCAGAAAATACTGATTCAACCGTTCAAAGGCAGCCGTTGCGCCGCCTCTGCGGCATGACACAACCGAAGCCGCCAGCATCCCTCTGAGCTTTGTCCCATCTGCACTGAAGAACAGACGGTCAAGGAAAGATGTCAGCCTTCCGTTCGGGCCGCCATAGTAGACGGGCGAGCCTACAATCATTCCGCCAAATTCTTCTAAACGGGCAGCGATCTGATTTACCTGATCATCAAAAACGCACTTCCCCTTCTGCTGGCACTGGTAACAGGCAATGCAATCCTGCATCGGCTGTTTCCCAAGCCACAGGATTTCCGTTTCAATTCCGTTTTTGTTAAGAGATGCTGCCGCTTCCAGCAGCGCAACATCCGTACACCCATGTTCATTTGGGCTGCCATTGATTAAAAGTACCTTTTTTATCATGTCTGACCTCCATTATATTTTTTAAACCACGTCTCCGGCTTTCTGTTTCCCATTCTGTTCCATAGCACCTGCAAGGGCATGCGGGACATACAATTCCTCTAAATAATTCGTTTCTTCCTGTGTAAGTTCCAGCTCCACGGCTTTGACCGCTCCGTCAATGTTGGACTTCTTCGTCACTCCCATAACGGGAGCCGTAACCTTCCCGGAATGAGCGGATGTTCCTTTTGACGTTCACCGTCATCAACCTCGCCCCCACCCGCCAGCGGCTGGAAAATGACGTGTTCACCGTCTCCGGCATCGCGCAGAAATACAACTGCGCCTTAAAGCGGCTGGACTGGCAGCAGGAACAGGGCTTTATGTCCTCGCTGGCCCTCGGCTATAACGAGGTGCAGATACAGCGGGGCATGACCACCAGCTCCACCGCGATTTTCATTCCCTTTATGACGCGGGAGCTCCGCATGGGCGGGCAGGCCCTCTACTACGGCATGAACGCACTTTCCCACAATGTCATCATGGCTGACCGGAAAAAGCTGAAATCCGCCAATGGGATGTATCTGGGCTCCACGGGCTCCGGCAAGAGCTTTGCCGCGAAAAGGGAGCTTAACAATGTGTTCCTTGCCACGGGAGACCGCATCATCATCGTTGACCCGATGGGGGAATATTCCCCGCTGGTGCGGCGGCTGGGCGGACAGGTCATTGAGATCGCCCCGGACAGCCCCCACCATATCAACCCGATGGATATTGAAATCGGTTTGAATGACGAGGACAGCCCCCTTTCCATGAAAGCGGATTTTCTGCTTTCCCTCTGTGAGCTGGTGGTAGGCGGCAAGGACGGCCTGCAACCTATTGAAAAGACTGTGATTGACCGCTGTGTGCGGCTGGTGTACCGGGAGCTTGCGCTGGGGCTGGAGGGCGCAAAGATGCCTTTGCTCCAGGGCTTGTACGAGGAATTACTCAAACAGCCGGAGCCGGAGGCGAAACGTGTGGCGACTGCGCTGGAGCTCTACTGTACGGGCTCCCTTAATCTTTTCAACCACCCGACCAACGTGGACTTGAGCTCCCGGGTGGTGTGCATCGTGCTGAAAGGGCTGGGGGAGAACCTCCGCAAGATTGCCGAGTACATTGAAATCAACACCACCGATACCGCCGAGGCGGGCTGACCCCCGCCAAAAGCAAAA
>VSND01000164.1 GCA_009774145.1 Lachnospiraceae bacterium
AAAGGGGCTTGGGGAATCCCCAACAAGCAGCGCCAGGAGCCGGATGGCTATCCTGGGGCATTGCTTGCCACGTTGTCCCGCACTCTGGGACAACCCACGCACTTTGGAGGCTTGGGGTGTCTATCAGATGTGTCCAGAAAAAGTGAACCCCCGTGTTCATTTGCACCCTCCCCTATATCTTCAACACAATGTCCACAAAAAATTCCGTGCCGCTGTTGGAGGCTTTTGCTGAGCCACCATACTTTTCCGCTGTGGCAGCGATGGCAGAAAGCCCGATTCCGTTTCCGTTGCGCTTTGTGGAAAGGTAGCCGTCCTTCCCTTTCCTGACCTTCCCGTCAAAACTGTTGGTGGAAACAATATACAACTGGTTCCCGTGGCGAACCTGGGAAGTCAGGCAAAAATACCGCGAGCTTTCCGGGACGGTCAGGCATCCGGCGATGGCGTTCTCCATCAGGTTTCCAAACAGCCCTGTCATGTCAAGCTCCGCGAAAGGGAGAGGCTCCGGAAGTTCAATGTTCCAGTCTGTCTGGATACCCGCAGCATCAGCCATTTCACGGTAATGGCCGAAAAGCGCATTCAGCGCTGCGTTCCTGCAGTAATTTGCAATAGAGTGCCGGTAGAGTACGGTTTCATATTCCGCCATGTGCGCCCGGATGCTGCCGACATCACCCTGCTCGGCAAGGGAGACGAGCAGCCGGATGGAATGGCGGAAGTCATGGCGGAGCTTTGTGGTCTGGCGGATGTGTTCCAGCAGGGAGAGGTACTGGCTGGACTGCATCTCAAGGAGCCGGGAGCGTTCCTTAAGTTCCGCCTGTTCCAGTATGAGTGTGGCGCCCCGGTAGAAAAGGACGTAAATGCCAACAAGAACCGCCATCGCGCCCGCCTCGAAAGCAAGGAACAGCTCGTACATCCGCCCAGCATAAAGGGTGGAGTAGGAGCGTGGGACGGCAAGCACATTGAAAACCAGGAACACGGAGGACAGCACCACCGTGGAATACCAGAGCTTCGGGGAGTCCAGCCTATCCAACGCCCATGAGAAGTTCTCCGTGGCAGGGCGGAAAAAGGCGGCAAGCAGAAGGGTGGCAAGCCCAAGCCGGAACAGGGCAGCTTCCGGGGAGAAATCCGCCGCGCCCAACGAGGGGTGCAGCCGCGCGTCAAAAGCATAGGCGAACTGTGCAGGGAAGGTTTCTATGGCGCAGACCCCCACATAAACGGCGAGGGCGCGGGAAAGGTCCATGTCCACCGTTCGGCGGTACAGGAAAAAGAACAGCACGAGGGCGGGGAAGAACAGCGCCTCCATGCTGATGGAAAACGCCGCATGGAGGAAAGCGGTTGCAAGGGAATAAGGCAGGATCACTGCTGTGCATAGGGCGGCGGTCTTTGCGGGCGTATATTTCATCTGCTTTTTTACCGGAAGGTAACAGGACACCGCGCCGGGGATGAGGACCAGCAGCTGCAGGAGTGCTGACAGAAGCCTGTGCATATCCATGTTCATTCCCCCTTCCTGTGCCGCTGTCTGCTGCGTATTTTCTCAAAATGGTAATCGCTTGCCATCTGCTCTACCCTGGCACTGTCACGCACACGGACCGGGAACCTGGCTCCGCTTTCCATGACGCAGCATCCGTTTTTAAATTCAAGGATGAATTCGGCATTCACGGCAATACCTTTATTGATGGGGATGAAGCGGGCGTCGCCGCCTGTTTTTTCCATGAATTCCGGCATGGTCATGCGGCACCGCAGCCCCCTGCCGTCTGCAAGTGTGACCATTATGTAATGTGCGTCCGTGGCTGCGGAAGCAATGTCACTCAGGAACACGCGCACGGTTTTCCTGTCCGCGGCAAGTTCTATGTATTTCTGTTCCTGCGGCAGCACTTTCACGGCGTCCGCCAGTACGTCAAAGATGCGCTTTTCAGAAAAAGGCTTGGTGACATATTCAAAGGCGTGGCAGGAGAAGGCGTCCGGCATGAAATCCGTGCTGGAGGTCAGGAACACAAGGAGGCAGCCGCTGTCAGACTTACGCATTTCCAGTGCGGCGGCGACCCCGTCCATGCCTTCCATATAGATATCCATGAACACAAGGTCAAAGCTGCCGCCGCTAAACGCCTCAAGAAAATCCCCTGCGCTGCAGAAGGGGACTGCCTCCACAGGGTATCCGGCGCTTCTGCCGAAACTGCTGCAGAGCTTTCCCATCCCGTCCAGGTATTCCTGTTCATCATCCACTAAAGCTATCTTTAAAATAGGTTTCACCTCAATTCGTATAAAAATCCAATCTAAGTATAGCACAAAAGAAGATAAGTTTCAAATCTGCCAGCCTTCCATTTAAAAATTCCCTGACGTTCTTGCCAGAAAATTGACGTTCCTGCCAGAAGCCTTGTTTTTTACCGGAATTCCGCTATCTTAAAAATAGGAATTTTTTGCGGAAGGAGGTTGACAGGGCATGGCACAGCGGGAGATAATTAGCGACAGACAGACAGTCAGGATAATACTGTCCTTTTGTCGTGTCTTTTTACATATAGTTCCATCAGAACCAGGACCGCCAGGGGCGGGCATTTCCTGCAGGCTTATCATGCCGTGCAGGATGCCGCGCTCCCCGGCGGTCTTTTTGCGTTTTCACAGGAGGAGGGAACGGGAATGGATGCCGTTGTTTTTACGAAGAGCAGGCAGGAATATGGGATGCTTTCAGGGATACTTGCGGATGAGTCACCAGGAATGCGTGTGTCGCAGGGCAGCATGGACGGGCATTACCACCTGGAACATAAGTACGACATTGTGGTGGTAGGCGTGGATGGCGCGCAGGGGATGGAGCTTGTCTGCGCTTACCGGGAGCGGTTTGGCGATGCGCTGGTGATATGGATTACGGATGACCCCTATTTTGCGGGGGTTGCGATACGGACGCACATTTTTGACTTTATCGTCCGCCCGCTTGCGGAATCCCGGTTCAGGGAGACGGTAAGGAAACTCATGGCAGGAAAAACTGATTCGTGGCAGAGGATGCCCGCCTGCTGGCGGGGAATGGAAATAGACTGCCTGTAAGCACAGGGAATTGGGAACCATACATTTTTCAAAATATCAGGAGGGCATTTTATGAGAAACAAGTTAAGGAGGCCGCTG
>VSND01000165.1 GCA_009774145.1 Lachnospiraceae bacterium
AAAATAAGGAATGTTTTTGAAGAAAAATGAGTAACTATAAAGACGCAAAAATCTTGTTTTTATGGAAATTATTTTATATTAACAATAAAGAATTGATAAGTATAAATGATTTTATATATGATGAGTTACGTATTCCTGTATGGCACTTTCCGTAATTCTCCAGTGCCCGCCAATCTTAAAAGCATTGATCTCTCCGTTCCAGATCAGTTCGAGCATCTTATTGCGTCCAACTTTCAGGATGGAGCAGCATTCTTTTAATGTATAGAGGGTTGGAAGTTTCTGGTTCATAATAAAAATCTCCTTTCTTTATGTGTCTGATACAGTGCAGATCTGTTCAGTTCCGTTTAATAAAGTGTTATTCTGTGAGCGGAAAGTCTGTTTACAACCTGCAGAAATTTTTCTGCGTCCAGTGTATAAATGCAGGCAGAACCAAACAGAAATAAACGGTTCTCGTAAATTCAAAATTTTTCATGATACATTATTTCCCCGGAAAGGAGATGATGTATCATGGCTTATGTAATATCATCCATAAGCATGAAAGGCGGTGTTGGCAAGACAACATCGGTGCTGTGCCTCGGCACGGGTCTGGCAGACCGGGGAAAGAAAGTCCTGATGCTGGATCTGGATGCACAGGGCAGCTTAAGCATCGCCATGGGATGCGATTATCCGGATCAGATTCCGGTCACCATGGCAGACATGTTTCAGAAAATGAAGGATACCCGAAGGAATGGAAACATTGCGGAGGGTATCCTTTCTGCTTCTGAATATCTGGATTATCTTCCCGCGAACCGGAAGATGGCACTTACAGAGCAGGAGCTTGCATTGACAGAGGGAGGGGAGCAGTTTTTAAAACGGTTCCTCGCTCTTTTGTCTGCGTGCGGAAAAGCGTATGACTACATCCTGCTGGACGCTCCTCCGTCTCCGGGGATGGTAACAGTCAACGCACTGGCGGCTTCTGACGGTGTGCTGATTCCCACGCAGGCGGAATATCTTGCCGCCAAAGGGATGGAGCAGTTACTGCAGACGGTCCTTCAGATTCGCCGGATGTGGAACCCGAAGCTTCAGATTCTGGGGATTCTGCCCACCATGGTAAATCCATACACCAGAGACGGGAAGGAAGTCCTGCAGCTTCTGACAGAGACCTATGGTGACAGCATTGGCATCCTGCCCGTAGTACCTTACTCGGTGCGGGCAAAGGAGATCAGTTCCAGAGGAAAGAGCATCTATCAGCTGGACAGAGGCGGAAAGGTGGCAGAGGCGTATTCTCATCTGGTATCGGAAATCCTGATGCGGACAGAGTCAGGAGGGCAGGAAGGATGATGCTGACTCCGCTTGCGCAGATGCTGGAACAGAGTGAATCCGTGGAGGTGGAGCTGTCTCTGATTGACGCTTTTCCGGAGCATCCCTTCCGGGTGCAGGCAGATGAGGACATGGAACGGCTGATTGGGAGCATTCAGGAATCCGGAGTCATGGTCCCGGTCATTCTGCGCAGAAAAAAGGACGGACGTTATCAGACCGTTGCAGGACACCGCCGCTGTTTTGCCTGCAGGCAGCTTTTCATGGAACGGATTCCCGCAGTCATCAAAGAGCTTTCGGATGAAGAAGCCGTGCTTTGGATGGTGGAATCCAATGTCCAGCGGACCGGTATTCTGCCCGGCGAGAAAGCGAAGGCTTACCGGATGAAGATGGATGCGCTGGCAAAACAGGGAAGGAGGACAGACCTGATGATGGAAGAAAATGCTTCCCGACAGACTGTCGGCAGGTGGCAGAAAGAAACTGCTGAGAAGGTCGGAATGGATTCCGGCGACAGCGGCAGAAAAGTCCAGCGGTATCTTCGCCTGAACCATCTGCATCCCGGACTGCTGGAAAAGGTGGATGAGAAAAAGATGCCGTTCCTGTCGGGAGTGGAACTGTCCTACCTGCGGGCAGAACAGCAGGAGGAAGTATTCCGGTATCTGACGGAACATCCATGCAGCGTGGCGGTTGCACAGGCAAAACGACTGAGGGAGCTGGGAGAAGATTCCCGTTTTTCTCAAAGCCTGATTGCACAGGTACTGCAAAAGAAAACAGAGGAGAAAGGGAAACTGCGGAAAAATCCGGAAAAAGAACCGTTTTCGGAGTATTTTCCCTCACATTACTCCAGAGAAAAAAGAAGGAGCATTATGGAAGCATTATTAAAAAAGTGGAAAAAAGGAGAGATTCAGCTGTGAAAAGAGAAAGTGCAAAAAAGATCATAAAGGCAGGTCTGGGCGTGATCGTGACCGTCGTTTCCGTAACACTGGAGATTCTGGGAGACATTCTGCGGAAAAAACCGAAACAGGACTGACATACAGCGGAGAGGAACCGACTGAAAAACCATGAAAAACAGAGTCCTTTTCAAAGGACGGAAAGGAGTTGCGAATGGCAGCAGATGTGGAGACCATGTTCAGTACAAGAGAAAAACCGTGGCACGGGCTGGGGACGATCGTGGCGGAGGCACTGAATTCCGGAGAGGCGCTGGAAGCGGCAGGACTCAACTGGAAGGTGGTCCAGAAAAAGATTTATACAGGAGACCGGAAGCTGATCCCCGGATACCGTGCCAATGTCAGAGATACTGATCACCGGCTGCTTGGCGTGGTCAGCGACCGCTACCGGGTGGTCCAGAATGAAGATGCGTTTGCGTTTACGGACGCTCTGCTGGGAGAAGGGGTGCGCTATGAGACAGCCGGGAGCCTGCAGTCCGGGCGGAGAGTCTGGATGCTGGCGAAGCTTCCTCATGAATACATTATCCTTGGAGAGCAGATCAGCCCCTATCTGGTATTCAGCAATACCCATGACGGGAGCGGATCCATTAAGGTGGCGATGACTCCCGTCCGTGTTGTGTGTTCCAATACCCTGAACCTTGCGCTGAATACGACAAAACGGTGCTG
>VSND01000166.1 GCA_009774145.1 Lachnospiraceae bacterium
ACGATCAAAGAAGTGCCTGATAAGAATTTTGGTATTGGCGGGAAAACGATTGATAAAGTTAAGGCTGAATATATTCGGGCACATCAATAAATTTTGCACATCGGAGATACATCCGGATGTGAGTTTGTTCCAACGCAAAGGAGAAGGCGAAGTGGACACTGTTTTGATTACAGGTACTACAAGCGGGATTGGAGCCGCTTTTGCTGAAAAATTTGCAAGAGAAAGAAAGAATCTCGTTCTTGTGTCAAGAAATAAGGCAAAACTCCAGCGGCAGCAGACAGAACTACAATCACGCTATCAAGTTTCGGTTGCATGTATTTCCTGCGATTTGGCAGAGGATGGGGCAATCGAGTTAATTGCGGACAAGGCCAGAGAACTTGGATTGTCCGTTGATGTTCTTATCAATAATGCCGGGTTTAATGAAGCAGGATATTTTACCGACACGCGGCTCTCCGAAGAACTTGACATGATACAAGTACATATTAAAGTTTTGACAGCTTTAACAAAGCTGTTTTTGCCCGGAATGATAGAGCGTGGGTATGGACGAATCTTAAATGTGGGTTCTACGGGAGCCTATATGCCCTGTCCATGCGATACGGTATATGCTGCTACAAAAGCCTATGTTCTGTCTTTTTCAAATGGGCTTTATCAAGAACTGAAAGGAACTGGTGTTACGGTTACTTGTTTGTGCCCTGGTGCAACAAAGACCCTTTTTGCAGGCAAGGCAAATATTGAGAACACACTGCTTTTCAAACTCTTTGTAATGCAGCCAGAAGATGTTGCGTCTATCGGTTATAAGAGCCTGATGAAAGGAAAGCGAACGACAACTGTTGGTTTATATAACAAGCTGCTGGTGTTTTTCTCTAAACTGCTTCCTGTTTCTGTTATCAACCCCATCGTTCAATGGATGTTCAAAGAGTAGAGGACAACGAAACCAGGTCTTGTTTCATACGCTAAAAAGATTTTTTGAAACAGCAGCTTGATAATCTGTTCCCCAATCGCACAGCGACTTCAAAACGGGGGAAATACTCTCACCAAGTTCTGTCAAAGCATATTCTACTTTTGGTGGGTTTTCCGGATAGACGGTTCTCTGAATGATTTTCTGATCTTCCAGTTCACGAAGCTGCTGCGTCAGGGTCCTGGTGGTGATTTTGCCCAGACGCCGCTGCAATTCGTTGAACCGCACTGCCCCTTTGGAAATCTGCCATAAAATTTTCAGTTTCCACTTCCCGCTTAACACATTGAGACCGATCTCCATTGGGCATTGTTCCGTAACAGCGATTGATTTTGCCATAAGTTTTCCTCCATAATGCAGTATCAAAAAAGACACTACCTATCAAAAAAGTGCGTTCTTGTTCACCCTTCCTGCCTGTGATATGCTTGATCTTGTCATATAAGAGCAAAGAAAGGAATGAATACCATGATTGTAGACAGTCACCAACACGTTATGCTCCCCGCATCCATGCAGATTAAGAAAATGGATGATGCCGGAGTGGACAAAGCAATCTTGTTTACAACGACCCCTCATGTTGAGAGGGCCGCAACTGCGACTTTGGATGCAATCGGCGCTGAAATGCAAGTGCTGTACAAACTCCTGTCCGGCAGCTATTCTCCTGAAGCACGAATGGAAAAAATGAAGGACACCATTCTGGAATTGAATCAGGCTATCCAGGCTGCACCAGATCGGTTCTGCGGTTTTGGCCCGATTCCGCTGGGGCTTTCCGAACAGGCAACAGCAGAGTGGGTATCCCAATATATCATTGGAAACTCTTTCAAAGGCATTGGCGAATTTACCCCAGGTTCTGAAACGCAGATTGAGCAGTTAGAACCTGTATTTAGGGCTTTGGAAGATTATCAAACTCTTCCCATTTGGGTACATACCTTTAACCCGGTTACGCCAAACGGCATAAAAGCCCTCATGGAGCTGTGCCGGAAATACCCTGCTGTGCCGGTTATCTTCGGACACATGGGCGGCTCAAACTGGATGGATGTAATCGCCTTTGCAAAGGAGCATGGACAGGCATACCTGGACTTGTCCGCAGCTTTTACACCGCTGTCAGTTAAAACGGCCCTGACGGAAGTACCGGAGAAATGTCTGTTTGGTTCTGATGCGCCGTTTGGAGAGCCGCAGTTATGCAGGCAGCTTATTGAATTTGTCAGTCCATCCCTTTCTGTCACAGAACTGGCTTTGGGCGGTAACATGGAAAGGCTGCTGCAGATTTAAGGCTCACCCTCCCGGCGGCACTCGATCTCCTGCCGGTAAAAGGAGATTTTTTCGTCCAACATGGCCTCATGTTCCTGCAGCTGCCTGATCCGCTCATCCAGGGATTGGCGGTGCTGCATCAGCATTTCCATACGTTCGGAAAGAGTGGCATCCCTGTTGCTTTTAGACGCTTAATAAAAGCGATCCAGGCAATATCTTTTTCCGAATAGCGGCGGCGGTTGCTGGAGTTCCGTAACGGGATAATCAGGTTTTCATGCTCATAGTAGCGCAGGGTATGTATCCCCAGCCCTGTGGCCTTTGAAAATTCTCCAATGGAATAGTCCAAAAAAATCCCTCCATCCTCTTGACATAGAGTTTACTCTACATTGTATGCTCTTATTATACTTGATGAATGGAGGTATTGCAAATGAAGCCAACAAAAAAATACACGGTTGTTACCGGAGCCAGTTCCGGGATCGGGAGGGAAACCGCAAAAGCCTTTGCGAATCGGGGGAGGAACCTGATTGTCGCCGCCCGCCGCACAGAAAATCTTGAAGCCTTAAAGCGTGAAGTCACAGAGCAGCACCCCACACTGGATGTCGTAATCAGGACGGTTGACCTGTCTGTGCTGGAGAATGTATATCAGTTTTATTCCGATTTAAAGGACTTCCAACTGGAAACCTGGGTCAA
>VSND01000167.1 GCA_009774145.1 Lachnospiraceae bacterium
CTGTTCAGCGGTTTTCTGAAATGTGCGGACTGCGGGAAGTCCATTACCCGCAGCCAGAGCGGGAAAAATATCTATTATGAAAATGGTGATAAAGCGTTTTCTTGCTTCCGGCATGACGATGGAGGAGATCTCTGTGAAAATGGACGCCTCCGTGGAGAACTTAACGAAATTTCTGGATAGTGAGTGCATGGCGGACCAATAAACAAATCGAGAGTTGAGGAAGGAAAAGAATGAAACGAGAATTAGGAATTGCAAGATGTGGGCTTGCCTGTTGCCTGTGTTCGGAAAATGAAAAATGCAATGGCTGCTATTCGGATAACTGTCCTGACTACCCCCAATGCGAAAACAGAAAATGTTCCATGGAAAAGGAACTTCCAGGCTGTTATGCCTGTGAAATGGATTGCAAGAGAGGGTTGCTGAACAAAATCAAGCCATATGGATTTACATTATTTATAAAAAGATATGGGATAGAAAATCTTCTTGACTGCCTTGAAGAAAATGAAAAGAGAGGAATCCTGTATCATCGTAAAGGGATTATTGGCGATTATGATGATTTTGACGATGTGGAAAAGCTGATAGAATTTATTAAAACGGGGAAACGCTAAATCAGGATTTTTAGGAGGTACATAACCATGAGAAATATGATTGCATACTGTGGGCTGGATTGTGGGAAATGCGATGCATATCTCGCAACAATCAATGACGATCAGGCGCTGCGTGAGAAAACTGCAAAACTATGGGCCGAGTTAAATAATGCCCCTATTCTGCCTGAACATATCAATTGTGAAGGATGTCGTGTTGATGGAGCGAAAACCGTATTCTGCGACAGTCTTTGCGGAATTCGCCAGTGTGCATTGAAAAAAGATGTGGAAACATGTGGTGACTGCCCAGACATGGAAAGCTGTCAGACTGTTGGAGAGATCATCTCAAACAACCCGGACGCCCTAAAAAATCTGAGGGGATAGACTGCATATCCGTTTGACAACTTACGGATTGTAAGAACTTTAAACAGGGGGGAAACCATGCTTCAGAGGGAGAATGATTTCATGAAACAATTTAGTCGCGAAGCAGAACAGATCATGATGGAACGTTTCGGGAAAGATACCATTATCTCGTTGGCAACAACGGAAAACGCAACGCCTTATGTGCGGTATGTAAATGCCTATTACGAAAATGGTTCATTTTATATCATTACCCATGCACTCTCGAATAAAATAAAACAGATAAAAGCGAATCCTGTTGTAGCAATCGCCGGCGAGTGGTTTACAGCACATGGGAGAGGCGTCAGCCTGGGCTATTTCGGAAAAAAGGAGAATTGCGTGATGGCTGAAAAATTGAAAAAAGTATTTGCCCAATGGATTGATAACGGCCATACGAATTTCAGTGATGAAAATACGATTATATTATGTGTTCAATTAACATCATCATGCAGTATGATATCCCTGTATAAGAAAACACCTGAGCAACAGTAAGGATCAAATGTAGCTGGACTTTTAACTCAGCTGCCTGGAAAGGAAAAGCGTAATTTCATTATGTCGTTTAATATATGGAAATGAGAGGATACGTGAACAGCCCCAAACAAAACAACCGTATGGTGTATGAAAAAGACTATGAATGCTGCCAGAAAAAACTGGAAAAATTGGAACAAACCTCCAACCGGGTATCATTCCTGCGCCTCATCACCATTGCCGCCGCAGGGGTGGCGTTTTTCCTTTGGTGTCAGCGGAAAACCCCCGCTTTCCTTGCGTTTGCCTTTAGCTTTGCGTTTGTGTTTCTTATGCTCATACGTTACCATGGCATACTGGAAGATGAGCAGACATACCTGGAAGATTTCCAGTCTGTCCTCAAAGACTATATGGCACGTTTTGACGATGGATGGAAGGGTTTTCCCATGAACGGGGCAAGGTATATAAATGATGAAATGTTAGAGAGCAGGGACCTGGATCTGTTTGGAAAAGGTTCCTTCTATCAATACATCTGTACAGCAAGCACAATCTGGGGGCAGGATCAGCTTGCCTTCTGGCTGCAACTGCCAGGCAGGGATTTTGAAAAGGGTTCGGTTCCGCAGATTGTCCAGGAGATTATAAGCAGGCAGCAGGCGGTTGCGGAGCTGTCTCAAAAGCCTGAATTCTGCATGGAATTTGAAACTTATGCAAGGGAGTTAAGAAGCATTGAATATGAAAAGTCGAGGAAAATAATGGATAGTTTCTTTCAGGCCCTGGAAACAAAGAACGCTTTTCCTGCGGTCTGCCGGATATTGATCAGGCTGTTCCCGCTTCTTACATTAACCCTTTTATTTTCCGCCCTGTTTGGAATTCACAGACATCTGACAATGCCCATTGCCTTTCTCCTTGTATTTGCCCAGCTTGTGTCTGCCGGCCCTGGATTTTATCGGAACAATAAGATATTATTCCCCATTTATCAGATGAACAGGGCAATAACTCCTTACCGGAAATTGTTATGGAACTGTACACATCCATACGCACAGAGGATAATGTGAATGAGGGCATTTCCACATTTTATGCGGAACTGCTGCGGATCAAGAAAATGATCGAGGCAAGTAAGAAGCAGCTCCCAATGATTTCCCTGATTGATGAAATCTATAAAGGGACAAATTCAAAGGACCGGATATTTGCGGCAAAAGAAACCATACGAAATTTATCAAAGCCTTATGCCGTTACATTGATTACCACTCATGACTTTGAGCTGTGCGATTTGGACAAAGACCTGGATATCCACGCGAAAAATTATCATTTTGCAGAGAATTATAAGGAAAACCGAATCCTTTTTGACTATAAATTAAAAGAGGGGCGCTGCACTACCACAAATGCCAGGTATCTGCTGCGCATGGCGGGAATTCTAAAATAAGAGATATTGATAAAAG
>VSND01000168.1 GCA_009774145.1 Lachnospiraceae bacterium
CCCCGGAGTGAGTTTAGTCACAGAGGAGGGGCTTCAGCCCCCACTGCGACTTCCAGTCGCTAAACGGCGGTCTTTAGGCCGCGATAACCCACCGGCTTTAGCCGGTGGTCGTTAAGTCGAGAATTAAATTGTCTCGTAGCAGTCGAATTGAAGACAGGAAAATTTAAGACATCATATTAGGGACAATTGTCAGGGTATTTAAGCGTACTTGATAAATTTGAGAAGAAGCCACATGAAAATCCTGCCATTGGTATTATTCTATGCAAGGATATGAATAAAGCTTTTGTGGATTTTGTTATCAGAGATTACAGCAAGCCGATGGGGGTGGCAACTTATAAGACATCAAAGGATATGTCAGATAAGCTAAAAAAGGCTCTTCCTGATATTGACGATCTGAAAAAGCTGCTTGGCACGGATGAGTAAGAAACGTAAATGTATGACAGGATTTCGGAAAGGGTAGTCAGAGATGGCTGCCTTTTTATTATGGGAGGAAATACTCTATGGCAAAACTGATCTTCACCAGTCGCTACATCCGTGACGCTCCACCGGAACACCTGCAGAACTATGTACGCTACATCAGTACTCGTGAAGGCGTGGAAAAAGCGGATGAGAGCAAAAAGAATCTCCCGGCGACATCCGCCCAGAAGGATCTGATCCGGCAGCTCCTGAAAGACATGCCGGAGTCCAAAGATATGTTGGAGTATGAGGACTATCGACAGCGTTCCACCATCGGCAACGCCTCCGAATTCATCACTCAGGCGCTGGAACGGAACCTGGACATGGCAGCCATGAAAGAAAACTATGTGGACTACCTGGCCAACCGCCCCCGTGTGGAACGGATCGGTGAGCATGGTCTGTTTACGGATGCGGGAAAGCCGGTGATCCTTTCGGAAGTGCAGAAGGAAGTATCCGGCCACAAAGGCCCTGTCTGGACCCATGTGGTCAGCCTGCGCTTGGAAGATGCGGCAAGGCTTGGATATGACTCCGCCAGAGAGTGGATGTCCCTCCTGCGCTCCAAACGTGCCATGCTCTCCAGGCACATGAAGATTGACAGTGCGGATCTGAGATGGTATGCGGCCTTCCATAATGAGGGGCATCATCCCCATGTACATCTGATGGTCTATTCCGCGAAGGACAATGATGGATCTGATGTGGAAAGATGTAGATTTTAATGAAAAATGTCTCCGTATCAATTGATCCCTTTCCTGCCAGTACGAATATGGAAAAAAGATGCTGCGCCTCCTGTCTCCCAAGACCCATAATTCCTACAGGAAGATTCCGTTTTTCGGGGAGGCGGAGGAAATGCTCCTGCAGCAGAAAGCAAAGACTGACTGCCTGAAAAAAGCGCTGGGAAACCGTTTTAGGGCAACCGGTGAATATGCGGATCTGGTATTTGTCACCACCATGGGAAGCCCGGTGCTCCGCTATCATGCGGAAAAGGAAATCAAAAAAGTGGTGAAGGAGATCAATGAGCAGGAGGCGTTTGAGTTGGTACAGGAGCAGAGGGAGCCTCATTATTTTGAAGATATGTATCCACATGCGATCCGGCATACTTTTTGCAGCCGCTGCTTTGAAGCAGGGATGCAGCCCAAAGTGGTGCAGAGTATTATGGGGCACCAGCATTACAGCACAACCATTGATATCTATACCCATGTGTCGGAGAGCAGGTATCAGGAAGAGATTGGAAAGTTTGGAAGGGCTGTGGAGCCGGAAGAAGCGGAAAGTAAAGAACCTGAGAAAGAACAGTCTTTCTGGCTGGGACAGACATTTGGGTGAGGATATGGGAGCAGTGCTGCTTTTGGGGAGTGGGTTGCATATACTTAAAGAAATAAGCTATGACTGGTGTGGAAGTGAAAAGAAAAGAGAGCGGGTGCATGGACAGCGACATCCAGACAATTATAGGAGGCAGTCGCTCTTTTTGAATCTGTTTCATCAAAAAATATAGCTTATCAGAGGCAGGTATGCTAATATAGAAGCAACAGGAGGAGCCTGTTTTATGGAAATTGAGAATACACTGGCAAAAAATATTATAGCGGCCGGTGAAAAGGCCGCTTATGATGCAGCGTGCAAACGGCTTCTGGCCAATAAGATCATTCTGGCCTGGATCATGAAAAGCTGTCTGGAAGAGTATAAAACTCACAGCATTCATGAGATAGCGGAAAAATACATAGAAGGAGTCCCTCAGATCGCAGAGGCAACAGTCAATCCGGATGAAAAGACATGCAACTGCGGAGAACAGATCCAGGGAGTGAAGAATGAGGACAGTACGATACAGGAAGGGACGATCACCTATGATATTCGTTTTCTGGCAATCGTTCCAGGAACCGGGGAAACAATTCGTTTGATGGTCAATGTGGAAGCACAAAATGATTTTTATCCGGGTTATCCGATCATCAAACGGGCTCTTTACTATTGCAGCCGGATGATCTCTTCTCAGTATGGTTCAGAATTTACAGAAACTCATTACGAGAATATAAGAAAGGTCTATTCCATATGGATCTGTTCCAATCCACCGAAGAGGAGGGAGAACACGATCACCAGATACTCCATTCAGGAAGAGAATCTGATAGGCCAGGTGTCGGAACGGAAAGAGAATTATGATCTGCTGGCCGTGGTCATGATTTGCCTGGGGCATGCAGATGATGATAATTATACAGGGGTATTGAAGCTGCTGGGAGTGCTGCTGTCCTCGGAAAAAGAGGCAGAAGAGAAGAAAAAGATCTTGCAGGATGATTTTGATATTGCGATGACGAAGACGTTGGAAAGTGAGGTGTCGGTTATGTGTAACCTGAGTAAAGGTGTGGAAGAGAGAGGAATTGCACGCGG
>VSND01000169.1 GCA_009774145.1 Lachnospiraceae bacterium
GATTTTATCAGAAACATACGAAAATATGGGATTTTTTTAAAGGACTCCCCATTTTACTTCACTCCCCATAATGCCGCCAAAGATGGGGGTATACTGTTTCTGGCACATCCCCGCATTTCTCCCTTGCCGCATCCGCATATTTCCGGATGCGGATCCTCACCGTGTCATCGCATATGGGCTGTAGCTGTCCTTTCCGTTCTACATAAAACAGCGGCTTTTCTGAAAGCATGGATTCCCTTTTGTGAAAGACGCTGATATAATTCTTCAGCTTCCCTACTGTATTCGCCATCAAGGGGACTGTCCTGATCTTCCGGCCTTTTCCAAACAGCTGTGCTGTCGGCGTCCTGTCAAGCCGCAGGTCGCAGAGCCTGATGCCGAGGGCCTCCTGTATCCTGGCTCCTGTATCATACAGCATGACCATGATCATCTGGTCGCGCAGCCCTATGGCTGTGCGGGTATCCGGTTCTTTCAGGAGCGCCTCCACTGCCTTTTCTGTCATGTAGTCCACTTTGGCAAAGCGGTCGCTCTTGCGGACCTTGATGGCAGAGAGCTCACCTGACAGGCTGATATATTCCGGCCTGCAGGCTGCCGCATAGCTGACGAACGCCCTCAATACCGCGAGCCGGTTGTTCCTGGTCGAAGACGACAGGCCCCTGTCCCCTGTAAGCGAGTCCAGGTAGGCATTGACGGAACCCGCGTTCACCATATCGAAAGTGACGGCCATGACCGGTATGCCTTCGGCCCCCGCCACATGGGCCAGGAACTGGTTCAGCACAGTACGGTAAGTGGTCACTGTGTTCCCGCTCAGCTTCCGCTGCACCGGCAGATATACGAGGAGGAAGTTCTTGATCAGGAGGAACAGCTGTGGATCTTTTATCTTTCCCATAGTTCCACCTCCGGCACGAGCCTGTTCATGCTGTCCCAGTCTATCCCTGAAGATCTTACAAGGTTCTCTGGGAGGAGATGTATATAGTAGGCTGTGGCTGCAAGCTCCTTATGCCCCATATATGCCTGCAGGTATGGGAGCCGTGAATGGATGTCGATGCCCCTGTCCAGCCAGCGGCTTAAATTCGCTGTGGCGAACCGGTGGCGGAGGTCGTATACTCTTACTGGAGGGAGCAGTTCAGATGGTTCATCTTTCTTTGACCTGGCAAAAAACTTCCTGAACTTCCCGCCCATCTAGGCGGCAGTGTACGGACTGCCGTCTGGCCTTGGAAAAAAATATCCGTTTTCCGGGAAAGAAGCATCGCGCATCGCGGCATAGGACCGCACAACCGCCCGCATATCCTCAGACATCACGATGCTGCGGCTCTTATGCCATTTCGTGTTGACGATACGGACCTCGCCGGAACCAAGGTCCACCTCGCTCCTTTTCAGGAGCCGTCCCTCATTTGGACGCAGCCCACAGGTATAGGTCAGCCTGAAGCAGGTGCTCAGCAGCGCGGCCTCCAGCTCCCTGCCCGCCTTTTCGTATAAGTCGATCTCATGGAAAAGCCCCTTCAGCTCATCATCGCTGAAGATATATGGGACAAATATACTTTTTCCCGCCGTGAACATCTCCGAGATGACATAAGCATCCTTTCCCGTGGATCTCTGGTAACGCCCGAAGGCCCTGGCAAAAGCAGCTTTCCGGTGGACTGTCCCGTCCGCTTTTGACATCCCTGCCTTCAGCCAGCTGATGACGATGGGTTCCGTCACCCTGTCAGCATCCGGGTGGCCGCTGGAGCAGTGCCGGTCAAAGTCCTTCGCCCGGTCGAGGTAGGTAGCCTCCGAGAACCCAAATGTTGCCTTGAGGGCGATCATGTCCTCAAGGTCTTTTGCAAACCCGCTGGTAAATCCATAGCTCATGACAGGCACCCCCTTTCAAGAGGGATCACGCTGAAATCAAGTGCGCATTCCCGGAGGTCGTCTGTATTAAGAGAAAGGTACTGGCGGGCAGAATCCGTATCGTCATGGCCGAGCATCTGTGACACTGTGGTGAGCGGCGAACCTGAAACGAGCAGTTTCTTTGCCAGCCTCCTGCGCAGGCCATGGAACCCCTTCCCGTCAAAGGGCTGCCTGCGTATCCCGGCTTTTTCCTGATAGGAGCGGAACATGCAGCCGATACAGGTCGTGTCCTGGATCTCCGTCTTTGGGGCTGAAACGCGCAGGAACACTTCCCCGCATCCGGTCCCTTTCGGCCTGGCGTTCAGGATATAGTCCTTCAGGGCCTCGCCAGTCTCTTTCATGAGCGGGACGTGCGTTGTCGTGCCTGTCTTGCTCTGGACGAGCTTTATCTCGCCTTTCCTCCAGTCAATGTCCGTCAGCTTCATGCGGATGATGTCGATGGCACGCAGGCCCGTGGTCGCGCCCACAAGGATGATGGCGCGGTTCCGTTTCCCTGTTTCTGTCTCCGTGTCGATTACGCCGAGGATCCGCTCCAGCTCCTCATCGGTCACGTAACTCTGGATGGGCATCCCCCTGTATACCTTGTATGAAAAAAGTTCTACGCAGTCCGGGGCCGGTATCCCGGAATCCTTAAGGAAGATATGGAAATGCTTCAGGTAGAGCAGGACATTGTGCAGGCCTGATGTCTTTATGCTGGCTGCGGTCTTTAAGATGAATTCCCGGACTTCATCATGTGTCACATCTGAAAGCGAGGCATGGCCGCGCTTCTCCATGTACTGGAGATATTTCCGCACGGTCCATCCGGCATCATATCTCGATTTGTCCCCGCATGACCTCGAACAGAGGAACTGGTCAACGATCCGCTCATTCCCCTCCGACAGCATAAAAGAAGTCCCCCTTTTTTGCGATGTGTACCGGAATTGTCCACTCAGGA
>VSND01000017.1:0-60876 GCA_009774145.1 Lachnospiraceae bacterium
TTCATGCTGTTTTTATGCCAGTTCTTATTGAATTTTCAAGGTGCATAGGCACTTATTCAAGTGCGAAGTTTGAGTAATTAAACTATAAAGATATCTGAAAGCACCTAAAGCATTAAACGATTGTGAAATAGTTATAATTTTACCCCACAATTTACCCCAACCCAAATAACAACCACAAATCCAGATAAAAACACCAACATGAAAAAACCGCCGAAAACAGGCACTTTTCAGCGGTAAAGAACAGTCTCGAATCATGATAAAATCATCTTACATGTATTTCATTCATAACACTTTAGGGGGCTCTAATGAGTCCCCACTCCCTCGGATTTACAGGCTTTTGCGGATGCAGGAGCCTTTTCTTTTTTGCGATTTTACCCCAGATTTACCCCATTTCACGAAAAAATCACTGGAAAAGCCACCGCCCGCAGGCAGTGACTTGCTTTTATATTGCATATTCCATTTTCTTCATTTCCCTTTCTGTCCGCTCCTGATCTGCATGATTGTAAATTCTCATGGTCACTGCTATGTCGCTGTGCCCCATAATCGTCTGAAGGACCTTCGGGTCCATACCGGATTCTGCCATTCTTGTGCATCCGGTATGTCTTAAGATATGATTGGAGATATGGGGCAGCGGTACAGGGTCCCTCTTTTCCCTCCGGGCTGCTTCCGTCTCGATCTCGTTGTATCGCTTCACCATGCGCCCCAGAGCAGCATTGAAGAGGGAGACTGTAAAAGGTCTGCTGTTTGCATTGAGAAAAACAAAGTTCCGGTATCCGTCAACCTCATAAAAGCCATTTTTCCCCAGTGTCCGGTTGAGCTTCTTCTGCTCCGCAAATGCCCGGTATACCTGATCTGTCATAGGCAGTACCCGGTTCCCGCTCTCGGTCTTCGGGGTGGTGATGTAATACGCCGCCTGTCCATTTACTTTTTCATAGCTTAACTGATGATTGATGTTCACCGTCCGGCCCTTCATGTCCACGTCCGACCATGTCAGCCCGCACACTTCCCCGATTCTGCAGGCGGTTCCGATCATGACAAGAATCATGGGCAGATACACCCGGTAACTGCTGTTTGATTTCACAAAGTCAAGAAAAACCTGCTGCTCCCTTCTGGTCAGTGCTTCCCGCTTCCTGATTCCCTCGTATCCTTCCAGGCATCCTTTTGCCGGATTCTTCCGTATCAAATCATTGTCCACGGCAAATTCCAAAGCCGGCATAATCAGATTGTTGTGGTACATCCGAATCGTGGCATCCGCATACCCGCCCTGACTCAAACTGGAATAGAATTTCTGTATATGGATTTTCTTAATGGCGGAGATGGGCATTTGGCCAAGAGAAGCGCTCTCTATCCTCTCTTTACAGAGGGGCAGCAGGCGTGTTACAATTCCTGCAAGCCCCGTTTTCTTTGTGCATAGTTTACGGGTTGCCTGCCTTTGTCAGAGGTCCAGTCTGGCAGAGGCATTTTTTATTCTCCCGGCGCATCCTGTCCGCCGTCTCCATGATCTCCCGGTGTCTCTGCAGGAACTCTGGGTCGTGGAGCTTCAGCCGCTTCTCCTCGGCTTTTATCATGTCTGCAAGGTCTTTTTCGGTCATCCGATCACCGCCCATCATATTGTGATGTTCACCAGCGCGCCCAGATTCTCTTTGTAGCTGTATCCGCCAATGATCTGCATGAGAGAGGCTTTTACTTTGATTCCCATGTCGATCACCTTTGCCAGCTCCCTCGCAAGCCCTTTCGGGATGTACCCGATCACCGTCCGGCGGCGGATGCTGCGAATATGTACTACAATGCGGATCGCGTTCCGGTCATACCTGTTATCAGGTTCCCTTTCCGGTGTTACGCTTAAATCCTCCGGAGTGAACTGCTTCAGGAAGCTTAACCGCTCCTGCCGGTTTTCAAAGCTTGTGCCTGCTGCCCGGATGGTCATTGAGAGTTTTACTCTCCGCCAAGACTTCTTGAAAGCATCTGATAAGGAATAGCCAGCCTTCTTTAACTGGTTAGCCATGACGCACACGGCTTTTCTCATGTTCGTTTTCTGCTTCATTTTGTGTGGCTCCTTTCTCTTAAGATTCTTTTATTATACACTATTTTTTGACCATAGTCTATTGACGTTGTGTACAAATATTTGACCATATTAAGCACTAATTCTTGTACATATTGTACACTTGCAAAAGTGTATACTTTGTGATAAAATAAAGCTATAATGGAGAAGGTGTCTTATTTATTACACACCACATCAAAACATCAAAAGAAAGAAGGATGAAAAATGTCTATTTGTTATGCAAAGTTATTTAAACTGTTAGAGGAAAAGGGAATAAGCACATACTATCTACGTCAAAATAAAATCATGGGGCAGCAAACATATTACAATCTCAAAAATGGTAAAGGGAATCTCGGAACGGAAACCCTTGAAAAGCTGTGCTGCCTTCTCAACTGTCAGCCCGGCGACCTGATGGAGTATATCCCGGACAACGCCCAGCCCTCCCCCAGCTCCACACCTGATAAGGAATAACCTCCGGCGATATGTGGGCAAGCGTCCCACCGTCCCCGGCTTCCATTTCTGGAAAGCGGTTTTGATGCGACGAATTTCGTACCATAGCCGCCGATCTGCCCGGATGCCTGACGCTCACAAGCGCGGGTTTTTGCTGTCTCCCCCGCTTTTAGGGAAAAACAGGGAAAAACTCCGGCGTTTTGCCTGTATATGCGCCTTTTCGAGCGTCTTTTTTTACTGCACACTTTTGCACGATTTAGGGAGCCTGCTGCCAGTGCCCCCCCCCACTCCGCAGGCATCCTTTTTTGTGCAATTTTTTGCGAGGTTTCAACATCCAGCCCGCCCAATCTGCCGGGCAGCGGTTCCGATCTGGAACCCCGGACCCTTTTTAGGGCCTCCAAAATTTCCAAACCGGCAGCAGGCCCGGCACTCTCCGGCAGCGGGAGACTCTTTTAGGGTGTCAGATATGCCAGATTCCGGGCAGCAGGCAGAAACCTTTTTTTGTTCTGCTTTTCTCTGCATCCGGCGGTAGTCCTTTTTTGTGTACAGTTTTGTAAGTTTTACCAGATAACAGGAACGCTCCCGGCCTGTCCTGCTGCCGGTGATCCTGTACGCCTGCTGCCCTGGCTCTGACCTGCCCCGCCTGCGTCCCGGTTGTATAGGCGGAAATGTTGGGTTTTGTTGGGGTGTCGCCTGCTGCCAGCCCGTCATATATCCACGGACAGCAGGTTTTAGCAGGTTCCCGCCTGCTGCCGATCTGCCTTATCTGGTTGTGTAAGTTTGTGGGAATGAACAGCAGTTCGCTCTTGCGTCCTGCTGCCGGATATGGTAAGATTGAGAAAAGGAAAGCCAGAGACGCACGGCTACCCTCACAATAACATTAGCGTGTTACAATGTAACAGCCGTCAGCTACTGGGAATAGTTGGCGGCTATTTTCGTCCCTTGAAGATCGTATAGCATAGACCAACAAGGGCGACAATGAAAATCCCTGTCTGTATCAGATCGGAATATGTAATCATTGGCAGCCCTCCTTTCTTTCGTCTGGAGGGTTCAGCCCCTCCGAAGAGGGTAAGCCGCCCGGCTCTCTGGTTTTCCTGTCTCACATTCTACCATAGAGCCGCTTTTTCTTCAATCCTGTATCTTAAATTCCCGTTTTTATGTCCGCAGGAAGACAATTCCACCCTTAAAGCATTTCAATCCCCGTTTTGTGGTTCCCGTCCTTCATTTCTCGCGGCAGAACTGATTTTACGCTGTTCTCTCATTCTCTGCGCAAGTTCCGCCCGCTGCCCGTCGGTCAGTTCCCTTTTAGTATCCTTTGACCTGACAGTGATAAACCTTTTCGGGAACCGGTACGCTTTCGAGATCACCCGGCCGTCCATTTTCTCCTGCCTGTACATCTCAAACTGCTCCGGGTTCTGCTCTACCAGCCTGTCAAGCTTCCGTATCCATTGAGGATTTGCCGTGTACAGTGTTGCTGTATCTTCCTCCGCATTGAAATTGATGATTACCTCCTGCTCATATCGTGACAGTGAATAAGCCATATTATCTTTTCTCCTTTCCGTTTATCGCCCAGAACTCCAAAACCCGTCTACGGGCTGTACAGCGCGTCAGAAGGGAACTCCCGACAGCGGCCCCGGCTCTTTTAGGGTGTCGGAAATGTCCGAATCTCCCGCGCGTTATCGTGTTAATAAATTCTCTGCACCGGGCAGCAGGCAGCTCCTGATCTGCCGCAATACACCCTTTTTAAGGCGCCCGAAATGTCCGGTATATTTTTTGTCATGTCCTTGTAATGGCTGGCAGGCTCATGATTCTGTACAGCCCCGGTCATTTCTGTAATCATTACAGTAATGGGCAAAAGTCTCCACAATCTCACTCATGCCGGGTCATTTCCGTAATGGTTACAGTAATGGGCAGCAAGCCCTCAATTCTGTGCAAGTCCAGGAGGGTTTTTGTCATGTCCTTGTAATGGCTGGCAGGCTCATGATTAACTCCTGCGCGTTATCGTGTTTACTAATTAACCGTCCATCTGCAAAGGCTCCTTTTTTTATGTGCATTTTTGTGCATTTTCTCTTTGTTCGCTCTTTGTTCATGTTTCTTTTTTTGTTGGCATTTTGTGGCATTTTTCGGAGTTCGCTCGGAGTTCGTTTTTTTGTTGTACTTTTTTGATGATTTCTTTCGAGTTCGCCTCGACTTCGTAAGGTTCAGTCAGGTTCTTTTTTTATGTGCAAGTTTTTGCAATTTCTCGCTGTTCACTCGCTGTTCCGGTCCTTCCCTTATCGCCTGCTGCCCCGAATGCCCTATATACCAGATCACACGGCTTTTCACGGCTTTTCACGGCTTCCTCACGGCTTCAGAACCAGATAAGACAGATCACAGGCCCCGCCATCCACCGCCGGAAGGGGGACAGGAGCAGCAGGCTCCCGGCTCTGGCCAGCGCCTATACCGTCAAAATGACGGTTTTGACAGGTTCTGTACTGCAAAGCATTCAGGTTTTTTGAGGTTCTCCCGCTGCATCCTGCAGAAGGTTATTGAAAGCGGCAAGTGTCTTTCGCCGGTACCCATAGAAATCTGCCTTTGTCGCCGGAATATATACCCATGAACAGATGGTCCAGTAGCCGATACCTTCTGTCAGCGATTTCACCAGACTGTCCGAAAGTCCCGGACAACTGCTTTCTGCAGCCCTGCGGAGCAAATCCATGTTCTGTTCCTGTCTGGCCAGTATCAGAAGTTCCTGCGCCCTGTCTTTGGAGATTCCATAATCTTCAAGTTTCTTTTCACGCGTCCGCATCCTTGCATATCCTCCCTGTTTTCGTTATAATCAGTTCAGATATGCGCCTGTACCGGCTGCCGGATTTCTCTTTCCCGTCCTTCCGGCAGCGGGTGACTTTACTTTACAAATCTCCTTCTGCGACTATGCTTTTGGCAATACTGAATACATGATGATATTTTATTTTCACATACAGCCATGCGCAGCCATATTTCACCTTCCTTGCAATTTCCGCGAATATGGAGCGATGCCAAAGCTCCGCCCGGATGTACACCGCCGCATCCTCGCCCGGTTTCATCCCACAGTGCGCTTTCAAAAGCTGGAATGTCGTCATGCCCCGGAGCATTTCCGCATAGTTGTTTATTCCACAATTCATTCTTTCAATCTCGCACATAATCGTATATACCCGCCTTAACAAATCACGGCTTATATAACATCTGAACCACAACTGACATTTTTCTGATCCTGTCTATGGTCCTGCTTCCGACGTTCAGTTTTTCCGGCGGCATATTCGATGTAAAAATAGTGATCCGCCTGTTATTCAACCGTTCATTCACAATCCGAAAGATTTCCTGTTCCTGCCAATCCCCGGTTTTCTGCGCTCCGATATCGTCAAGTATCAGCAGATCACATAAACGGTATCTTTCGCTCAAATCCTCCGTTCCAGCCATGCGTTTATATGAATCTCCGACCGTTGCAATATAGTCTGGACAGGTTGTGAACCGCATCCGAAGGTCATGCTTCATCATGACCGATCTGCCAATGCAGCAGCTCAAAAATGTCTTGCCGCTTCCGGGAGTCCTGCTCCAAAAGTACAGACCTTTTCCCGCAGTCTCCCAATCCGCATACTTCTCAAAAAAATTCCACACAAGTTTTTTCAGTTTTTCTATGTTCCTTGAGTAAGAATCGAAGCCAAATTTATGCATATCTGCCTCACAAAACTGCAGCGGAACATTTGTATTTTCCTGTGATCGTCTTACCCCTCTGCATTTTTGGCATGGACGGGCAAATGTGTGCGCCGGGTCACCTTCTACAGCCTTTACAATTAACTCCCATCCCGTCCCATGACATACTGGACAATTAGTCCCACAACCGGATACTGCTTTCTGATCGCTGCTCATCTTTCGCGCCCTCCTTCCTATCCATGTAATTTCCGTCAAGGACTTTTGCCATGTTTCCATCCTGAATAAGCCAATCAAAACTTGCGGACCAGTTCCGACAATTTCCGCCCTTCAAAAAGCCGCTGTCCTCCGCTGACTCAAACAGCCGTTTGAAATCTTCTATGGTGTATCCCTGATTCATTCTTGCCCGAATGGTTTTCTTTCTTCGGTCAGACAATTTTGTGATCTTCGGGAACGAGCTGCAAAGCTCGTTATACATATCAGCTATAAGCTGATAATTTATATTCTTATTCTCTTTCTTATTCTTATCTTCTTCTAGGGAGCTAACATTAGCTTTACTGTTAGTTTTACCGTTAACTTTACACGTTATGGACTTCTGTTTTTGACGGTAATTCCGCATATATTCCCGCATGTATTCCTGCCTGTTTTCCAACTGGTCAAGACTCTGGTGCTTGCCCCAATTGGGTATAGTAACGGCTCCATCTATACGGGCAATCATCCCGAATCGTTCAAAAGTTTCCAGCGCCATTTTCACGGTTGTGACTTTCCGGCGGAAGATTGTCGCCAACATTTCGTCCGTATATGGGATAGAGTCATTCAGCATGAAAACACCATGATTGTTTTGCTTCCCGGCAAGACACAGCAGCTTGAACCAGATCACGATGATAGAATCAGCATCAGGAAGTGACTCTATCAGAAGAATTTTTTCGTCGTCGAAAATATCAATGGTAATTTTTATCCATTTGACATCAGCCATTCTTATCCTCCGGTTTTGATGATAAAAATTTGTTGATAAAATATTGCTGTCCCTTACCTGTGACTTTGGTTGTCCGGGTTATTCTCACGGAGCCGTCCGGGGTGCTGACGGTGCTTTCCTTGACCTCAAACAATTTCAATTTTATACTGTACTGTGTTGGCATATTCCAGTCAGCGCCTTTACGCTTAATCAGATAGCCATTGTCACGCATCCAGGCAAAAAGCCGTTTCTGCCCAATATCCACACCGTTTTGCGCAATCAATTTTGCCAGATCACCGATAAGGATAGATGTACGACTCACAGCTACTGCATCCGCAAAGACTTCCTTCGGTCGCATTTCCCGGATTCTTGCATCTTTTTCAGCGATCGCTTTGTCACGTTCGGCAATCTTTCTTTGTGCCACCATTACCGCTCTCTCGAGCAGTTCATCATCAGTAAGAGTTTCCTGTCCTGCTATATAGCCTCCGGTCCTCCGAATGGAGGGAATTACTTCATCAAATACCCAAGTTTCAAACCGTTCAGCCGCCGGAAGTTTACTGTGAGTAATAAGACGGTAAATATCACCCTCTGGGATAATCTTCATTTCCTGTTCGCCGCCATCTGTAAGGTATCGGCGATTTACCGACCCCTTACAGTGCGCTGTTATTGCATCAGCGGGTCTTTTGTATCCGAGAGCTCTTGCGATATCATTTGCTACAAAATAGGGTTTACCACCAATCTCTGCAGTTCGCACAGAACCAAATTGCGGATTTCTGAAAATCTGTATACTATTATTCACTATACTTTCCCTCCATCTTTAGTCTCCAGCCAATGCGCTCAGATACTCGTCAATTACAGAAACCTTGTATAATACTCTTCTCCCTATCTGTATCTTGGCTCCTGCATCAGTACCAATCTTTACCGCTGTGGCTCTTCCGCAGTTCAGCATGCCAGCCAGCGTCTCTACACTGACGGTCAAAAATTCTTTATTGTCCCTCATCAATGTTTTGTTCATATTTTTCCTTTCCATCTATATCCATCTGTTGACTTGTTTCTCCACCGGTGTTATTATGATTTTACTATGATGTTGGTGAAAAGTGAAATATTTACCAAAGTTTTGTTATTTACATTATTTTGGGGGGATTTAAAGATGAAAAACTATGAATTAGATAAAAAATGTGGTGAAAGGCTCGCCGAATGTATGAAGATAGCAAAAATTAGCGGCGCAACACTTGCTCGTAAAATGAATGAATATTATGAAAAGAATGGATTGTCCACAACACAAACTATATCACAGCAAAAAATATCATCCATCACTACAGGACGCGTGCATCTTAAACAGGAAGATGCTGCATTATTCGCTATGATATTAGACGTTGATGTTAATTATTTGCTTGGGAAGACAGAACATAGAAATCGTACAGAAAAGTCTATTGGAAGAATTAAAGAAAAATACGAAAGGAAAGAATTATATTTACAGATTTTAGAATTACATGGATATGAATTGATCACAACTGTTCCCGAACTTAAAAAAGTTGCTAAAGATTCATACTTTATTAACCAATGGATAAAAAAAGGTGAAAACGGCCAGGAATCTATATCTTTGCATCATGTAAACTACGAACGCGCACGAATATTCTTTTTATACGATATTAAAAACAAAAGATTATCGCCTCCCATTCTTATGACTGATTTTTATAAAATGATTGATGATATAGATTATCTTTTTCGATGTAGCATAGAAAAACCTTTTCGGGAATATCAGGAAATGTTTGAATACAGCATTCCACTAAACAGACGTCCAAATCTACAAGTTTTTGAATAAATAATTATTTGTAAGGTTTTACCCCACAATTTACCCCAAACCAAATAACAATCACGAACAGAGATAAAAATGCAGACATGAAAAAACCGCCGAAAACAGGCACTTTTCAGCGGTAAAGAACAGTCTCGAATCATGATAAAATCATCTTACATGTATTTCATTCATAACACTTTAGGGGGATTGAAAAATCCCCCACTCCCTCGAAAGCAAGGATCCGCATGGATCCTTTTTATTTTTACTGTTCCATCTGGCGCCCCAGGAATCCGGCAGCGACAGCTGCCACCTTCTGTTCTACCTCGCCCATCCTGACCTTGATATCGCGTCCGAGCAGGATCACCGCACCGATGGCATCCCCTTCGCTGATCACAGGACAGATCGTCTCTGTGGCAATCCCTTCCATCTCTTCCTGAATCACCGGTATAAACTTACGCTCAATGGCCGAAGCCTGAAGGCTTTCTCTTTCCTGAATCAGATGCTCCAGCTGCGGGCTGATCGCCTTACCATAATAGTCCTTCTTTGCTCCGCCTGCTGTTGCCACAATCGTATCCCGATCCGTCACACATACCATATGCCCGGTTGTCTGCGCCAGACTTTCTGCATATTGTTTGGCAAATACCGAAAGTTCCCCAAGAGGAGAATATTTTTTCAGGATGATCTCTCCTTCCCGATCGGTAAAGATCTCCAGAGGATCGCCTTCCCGAATCCTTAATGTACGCCGGATCTCTTTTGGAACGACTACTCTTCCGAGGTCATCAATCCGGCGCACAATACCTGTTGCTTTCATATCATCTTCCTCCAATGTCTTAAAATACGATGTCGGTTTCAAATTTTCACAAACCATCTGCATCTAGTATTTGTAAGAATTGGATTTATATGCATCAACTCTGTTAATCGTCCGGATGCATTTTGTTCAAAAGTTCTGTCTTCATCTCATACAGCCGGTCGGACAGATCCACATAGACTTCATGTGGATTCACAAGCCGTTTCGTCTCATCCCACAGGGTATTCTGCTCTTCGATACAGTGTTCCCGGATGTCCATAACCGACGGCGACTGATAGATACATCTTCCCTGATCGAAGATCTTCACCATCAGTTCTTTCATGGTATAAGTACCGCCCTTCAGGTGTGTCTTCTTCCAGGTCTCCAGCGGGTCAAATATAATCAGGTCATCCGAAGTATCAAACCGGTCATCCGTCAGACAGATCAGATCTGCCTTCAGCTTCCCATTGGCTTTTTCGTAAATCCGGTATACGGTTTTGTCTCCAGGGTTTGTAATCTTTTCCGTATTTTCAGAAAGCTTGATCTTTGGAACAAACTCACCGTCTCCCTTCTTTACTGCCGCCAGCTTATAGACACCGCCGAATGCCGGACAATCTCTGGATGTGATCAGATTCGTGCCCACACCCCAGGATGTAATCTTTGCTCCCTGCGTCTTCAGGCTGTCGATCAGATACTCATCCAGATCGCTGGATGCTGAAATAACTGCGTCATGGAATCCTGCCGCATCCAGCATCTTCCTCGCCTCCTTGGACAGATATGCCAGATCACCGCTGTCCAGACGAATCCCGTAGCGTCCGTTCAGTTTCTTTGCCTTGCGCATCTCCTTGAATACACGAATCGCATTAGGCACTCCGGATTTCAATGTATCATACGTATCTACCAGCAGCGTGCATGCATTCGGATACAGTTTTGCATATGTTTTAAATGCAGTATATTCATCTGAAAAGCTCATAATCCAGCTGTGCGCATGGGTTCCCAGCACAGGCACGTCAAAAAGCTGTCCGGTCAGCACGTTGGAAGTACCGACGCATCCTCCGATCATCGCCGCACGGGCGCCGTAGACCCCCGCATCCGGTCCCTGGGCGCGGCGCAGGCCGAATTCCATGATTCCGTCTCCTCTGGCCGCATTGACGACTCTGGCCGCCTTGGTGGCGATCAGGCTCTGATGGTTGATAATCGTCAGAATCGCCGTCTCCACCAGCTGCGCCTCCATGATCGGCGCAATCACCTTTACCAACGGTTCCCTCGGAAAGACTACCGTGCCCTCCGGAATTGCATAGATATCCCCGCTGAAATGAAAGCTGCTCAGATATTCCAGAAAATCTTCATCAAAGATTCCCAGGCTTCTCAGATAGTCAACATCTGCTTTTGAAAAATGCAGATTTTTGATATAGTCTATGACCTGGTCCAGCCCTGCCGCTATGGCAAATCCATTTCCGCATGGATTCGTCCGGTAAAACGCGTCAAAGATCACGGTCTCCTGCACCGGATTTTTAAAATATCCCTGCATCATGGTCAGTTCATAGAGATCGGTTAAAAGTGTCAGATTTTGTGTTGTGCTCATTGGAAATCCCTCCTGTTTTCGTAGCTGATGATCAATCCTGTATATCCGCTTATACCTTCCACCGTTCCTCTGGCTGTATACTGCCAGAACCGACAGGTTCCGGTATAAGTAAGATTCGTACTGTATTCTGCCACCCACAAAGGGTTATCCATAAGCTCTTCCATGACCAGACCGTCTGTCATCCAGTCCAGCTCTGCATGAAGTATCGGTGTATATCCTTTTTCTTCTGCTGTCTGGCAGAACGCCTCCATACACGCTGTCCGTTCTGACGGCTCCAGTTCATCGGCTCTGCCGTTATGCTCCGGATTGGCATAAGCGCCGGTTACGGCAACCGGGCCTTCCAGCCCATATTTCTCAGCCATGCTTATGGCCGTTACTGCCTCTTCAACCGCTTCTTCGGGAGTAACCGCCTGTGAAAATACCGAAAGCATAACATCCAGTCCTGCTGCCTGTGCGCCTCTTATATATTCCTCCGCGCGGCTGTCTGTTATGATTCTGCCTTCACCGGCATCCCGGTATGCACACTGAATGACTGCAAAATCCAGTCCTGCACCCGCTGCCTTCTCCCAGTCAATCTCTCCATTTTCCTCTGTGACCTCAACACCTGCCCGGCTTGTCCGCACGCCGTTTTCGTCAAATTCATGACGAATCCCCTGTATAACCTGCGAACCCGTCACTTTATTCCCATCCGGATCAAAATAATACGTCCCATCGTCCAGAACCTGCCAGCCATAATACTGGTATTCCCCGGTACCCACTGACTCCTGCATCATAACCGGTACCTTCTCTTCCGTAATCACAGTCCTTGTTGCCGCCACGCTTCCAAGATCAGCAGCCGTCAGATGCCCCAGTTCAGAGGGCGCGGCCTCCATCGCAAACACTCCCTGATAACGCACATGGAATTCATATTCGAGACTGCCGTCCTCTTTTGCTACCTCCGTACTGTCCGTACTGATGACATCATACCCGTCATAAGAGCCGTCGATATTCAGAATCAGAAGAGCCAGTTCTTCATCTTCTGTATCCAGCGTAATATTCACATGACTGTATCGGTATTCATACCAGACGCCGTCTTCATATGCATATTTTATGTCCCCGGCGCTGTTTACATACAACGTGGGAACCGTCTCTTCTTTTTTTATGATCTCGTAGGAGTCCGGATCATTTTCATCCACGACAGATTCTACATATCTGTCCTCCATGATCTCCTCTTTCCGGGAGGGAGTAAATCCAACGGTATCTCCCGGCGGAACATCTGACGGGCTGTATGTCTTTTGAATGCGAACGTCCGACAGACGGGGCCTGGTCCCGTCTTTTTCCGTATCTTCCGTCTGGTCCCCTGCTGTAAGCGTTTCCCTCTGCTCCTTCTCTGAAGGGTCTGGTTCCAGTCTTTTGGACTGTTCCTGTTCTTCCGAAGACTCCTGAACTTCTGTCCCTGCATCTTCCTCCTTTGTTTCCTGCGTCCCTTCAATATCTTCCGGTAATTTCTCAGATGCCTCCGCCTGTCCGGAAAGATATTCCGCTTCCTTCTCCGGATTCGGACGCACTGCTTCCTCCGTATCCGCAGACGGAGCCTTCAGTTCTGAAGACTCCGCAAATTGTTCTCTCTTAGTCGAATTTTCCTCCTGCACCTGTTTGGGCTGCACCAGCACGGTACCGGCATAACAGCCTGCCGCCGCCAGCCCCACACAGGCGAACATCAGAAAACCGGCTGTTCTGCCTTTCATCCTTCTCCCTCTGACGGCTCCTGTGCCGCTTCCTCATTTTCTTCTGTCGGTTCCTGTTCTGGATCGTCTTCCGCTCCTGCTTCCAGTTCCCCTTCCCCTTCCGTATCTTCCAGCTCTTCTGCTTCCTCTTCTTCGGGCATGCTGAAGATCCGGTCAAACGTCAGTGTCTGGATCACCTCATCGTTCACCGTAATCTCTGTCTCTTCAAAAAGCGGCGTATACCATTCATCATAGGCAGCCTGCTCTCTCCGGGACAGTTCATTCTCTCTTGCTGTCTCTGTGGCGTCCTCATCAAAGGTACTCTCCATATAGACAATATACAGGCTGTTTTCCGTCTCAATAATATCCGAAAATTCTCCGTCTGACAGAGCATCTGCCGCGCTCTGCACCGCTTCCTCCAGAGAACTGCCGTCCTTTCCGTAGGTTATGGAAGACGCAGTCATCTCCTGTGCCTCTGCGGCAGCATTCAGATCTCCTCCTGCTTTCGCATCCGCAAGAATCGTCTCCATCTGCGTCCTTTTCTCTGCAGTCTCTTCTTCTGACAGCTCTGTCACATTGCCCTCTTCATCCGCCGTACCGGCAATAGAGCTCACCACATAGGAGATTCTCTTCTGTGCCACAGACGCCGGATCCACTTCCGTGTCTATGGTAGCGGCGCGGTCCGCATATACTTTCGACTGCAGCGCTGTCAGCTGAAGTACATGTGTAACAGTTGCTTCGTCTGCAGACATGGCATTCAGCGCTTTACTGTCATTCGCTGCAAGGAATGTCCTGGCCGCTTCAGCCGCCTGATTCTTCTCCTCTTCTGTCAGAGAGACACCAAGCTCCTCTGCATGCGCTTCCACCACATAATACTCCTGCAGAGTCTCTACCACCGTATCCCTCACAGTTACACCATATGGCGTGCCCAGCCCCATCAGATCCTGATTCATAAAATCCTCGCCGAAGAAAGCGCCATACATTCCCTGTACCTGTGTCTGCTGATAACGCAGGTAAAAATTCACCTCTCCGAGCGGAACCGATACACCGCCCACATTCATTGCTTCTGCCGTGCTGTTCAGTTTATTGCTTCCGGTGCATCCGGTGAGTGCTGTTGTCATCACGAACAGAAGGATCAGTAATCCTGCCATGTTCTTTCTCATAGTGCATTTTCCTCCTAAATTGATGCATTTTCATTTGATTATAAACTTTTTTTATATTCAGAGCAACTCTTTTAACACAATTTCCACATCTGCCTGATCCATAATCTCCTGATGGAAGCTGATATCAGCCTCCTCCTTCCAGGCTTCGTAGATCCTTTCATATTCCTCTTCTCTTGCCTGTCTGGTCAGATACTCTCTCCAGTAATCCGTTCCTTCCTCATCATAGTCACTGGTATGCTGCACCAGAAACCATCCTTCTTCCGTCTGGACAGGATCCGAGATCTCTCCCACCTCCAAAAGCCTTGCCGCATCCAGCATCCGCGGCTCCTGCCCGTCGCCCTCATTGCGAATGCCCACACTGGATTCAATGGGAGTAAGTCCGATTGCCTCTGCCGCCTCTTTCAGGTCCCTGCTGTCTCTTGCGGTTTCACACAGTTCTTCTGCCACCCTGGCGCGCCGTTCAACCTCCTCCTCTGAATACGGTTCCAGATTTCCTTCCTCATCCCATAGCCCTGTCGTAGATATGAGCACATAACAGATGCCCTCCCTGTGTATCTCCTCCTCTGAAAGCTCCGGATCATAGTCCGCCACAGATGCCTCTGCTGTCAGAAGCGACAGTTCCCTCTCGGACAGCCGGTCATGGACAAATGCTTCGTCCGCTCCTGCATACTGAAGAAGCTTTTCGTGATAGGCCTTCATAAAAGAAGCAGCCCGTTCCTCAATCTCCTCCTGCTTTTCCTCATCCAGAGCAACGCCATATTCCTCCGCATGCTGATTCGCCAGATGGATCCGGCAGATGGTATCCACCACCTGCATCTTCAGTTCTTCGGCCATTGTGGTCCCGTTCCCGTCCACCTCATGGCTCCACATATCGTCCCCATAAGAATCCAGCATTTCCTTTTCCCACTGCATCTGGTTCATCCGAATGTAGAAATTCCATTCCCGAAACCCGATCTCTTCTCCATTGATCGTAAATGCAGTCGGATCCTCCTCGGCCGTTACATTTTTCGTATGTCCGCATCTGCACAGAAACACACATACCAAAAGCAGTACCGACAGCTTTCTAACCTTATTCTTCATCTTCACGTTTTTCTCCTGTAAAAGTTCCGAATCTGCGTCCTGTATCCCTTCCGTGCCTTCTCCCGGCAGATGCTGTTTAAAATCAGAGTTCCGCATCTGCAGGAAAAAGGCTCTTTTGTCTGGAAAGGTTTCATGCCGCACCTGCGTCCTGTATCCCTTCCGCGCCTTCTCCCGGCAGATGCTGTCTTTAATTACGGTTCCCCGTCAGTAAGGATTTTCATATCCTTCAGAACCTGTGCAGTCAGCGCCAGAAGCGGTTTTTCCGGCTTCTGACGGTTCTTTTTTATCTGATATACGAACTGGACAGGCTCTGCCTTTTTAAACAGCATTGCGCCGCCCATCTGTGCAAGCAGCTCCGGGATTCTTGCAGGATTGATTCCGGCTTTCTCATACATGGTGAATACGATCTGATCCTCCCGGCCTTTGATCTCCCTGATATACAGTTCATGTGCCTGACTTCGAATTCTCGTGATCTCCAGAAGATTCTGTACGGACACAGGGGGATCTCCAAAGCGGTCAATCAGCTCTTCCAGCATATCGTCCCGCTCCGCCTCATTTTCCACGGCTGCGATCCGCCGGTAGATGTCCAGCTTCAGCGCTTCATTACGGATATACGAATCCGGAATATACGCATCAATCTGAAGGTCTGCTATGGTCTCAAAATCCTCTGCATCGCCCTGCTGCTCTCCCTTCATCCTGCGTACCGCTTCATTCAGCATCTTGCAGTACAGATTATAGCCCACCGCCTGCATATGTCCGTGCTGTCTCTCACCCAGCAGCGTACCCGCTCCCCGGATCTCCATATCTCTCATGGCGATCTTGAAGCCGCTGCCAAGATCCGTATATTCCCGGATGGCATGAAGGCGTTTTTCCGCCACCTCCTTCAGCATCTTGTCCTTTTTATACAGAAGGAACGCATATGCAGTGCGGTTGGAACGTCCGACCCTGCCGCGAAGCTGATAGAGCTGGGACAGGCCCATGCGGTCCGCGTCATGGATGATGATGGTATTCACGTTGGAAATATCCATCCCTGTCTCAATAATGGTGGTAGACACCAGCACATCAATATTTCCCTCAATAAATTCATACATGATCCGTTCCAGTTCATGCTCTTTCATCTGCCCGTGGGCAAACGCCACATTTGCCTCGGGTACAAGCTCCTGCAGCCGGTGCGTGATATCCGCAATCGTCTCCACGCGGTTGTAGACATAATAAACCTGTCCTTCCCGCGCCAGTTCCCGGTGCACGGCTGCCCGTACCATTTCCTCGTCATATTCACACACATACGTCTGAATGGGCATCCGGTCCATGGGAGGCTCCTCCAGAACGCTCATATCGCGGATTCCCGCCAGACTCATATGCAGCGTCCTTGGAATCGGCGTCGCGCTCAGAGCCAGAACATCCACACTGGTCTTCAGCTTTTTGATCTTCTCCTTGTCCGCCACGCCGAAGCGCTGTTCCTCATCAATGATCAGAAGCCCCAGGTCTTTATATTCCACATCCTTTGACAGCACTCTGTGAGTGCCGATCACAATATCCACCAGGCCTTTGCGCAGATCCTCCAGCGTCTTTTTCTGCTGTGCGGATGTTCGAAAACGGCACAGCAGATCAATCCGCACCGGAAATTCCTTCATGCGCTGCACAAAAGTATTGTAATGCTGCTGCGCCAGAATGGTCGTGGGAACCAGATAGACCACCTGCCGGCTCTCCTGCACTGCCTTGAAGGCTGCCCGGACTGCGATCTCGGTCTTTCCATATCCCACATCCCCGCAGATCAGCCGGTCCATGATCCTGCTGCTCTCCATATCCTTTTTCGTATCCTGAATCGCCCTCTGCTGGTCCTCCGTCTCTTCATAGGGAAAGAGTTCTTCAAATTCCTTCTGCCATACGGTATCCGGCCCGTAGACATAGCCCTTTTCGGACTGTCTTGCCGCATACAGCTCCACCAGGTCCTTCGCCACCTCCTGAACGGCTCCTTTTACCTTCGACCGGGTCTTCTTCCAGTCCTGTCCTCCCAGCGTATTCAGCCTTGGAACCTTTGCAGCATCTGCTCCTCCGTATTTCTGGATCAGATCCAGCTGAGTTGCCAGAATGTAGAGGCAGGCTCCCCTGCTGTACTCAATCTTCATATAATCCTTCACGGTCTTATCCACCGTGATCTTCTCAATGCCCCGATAAATTCCCAGTCCGTGGTTCTCATGCACCACATAGTCACCGATGGACAGGTCGGTAAAGCTGCCGATCTTCCGGCCTTCATAGGTTCGCTGTTTTCTTCTTCTTTTCTTCTTCTCCCGTCCGAACACATCGGTTTCCGAAATGACAGCAAAGCGGATCATCGGATATTCATAGCCCCGGAATACATTCCCGTGGACTACCATGATCTCTCCCGGCTGAACCACCCGCTTCTCATCTTCACTGTAAAAGGCAGCCAGCTCCTCCGCCAGCAGTTCCTCCGCCAGACGTTTTCCCCTGGTTCTGGACGCGCACATCAGAACGATCCGGTATTGTTCCTTCTTCCATCTTTTCAGATCCTTTACCAGCAGTTCAAAATGGTTGTGATAGGACTGGACTGACCGGGTCTCCAGCCGGAAACGGCTGTAAAAATCCATCCGTTTGTCCGTCGTTTCCAGCGTTCCAAGCGCCGCTCCGCGCATACGGCTCAGCCAGTACATGACCTGTTCGCAGGGAAAGATCTCCTCCTGCTGCCCCTGCATGATCTGCCCTTTTTCCATCCGGTTTTCATAATTCTGACGGTATTCCTTCTCTACCGTCTCTCCCCGTTCGTACAACCGGTTCACCTCATCCAGAAATACCAGAGAACGGTATCTGCCCACATAGTCCAGCAGGCTTACTCCATCCATATGATATTCCCCGGGATTCAGCTCAGCTGCCGGATACAGAACAATCTCCTCCAGATTCTCCATGGAGCGCTGGCTTTCTGCATCGAAGCTCCGGATCGAATCCACCTCTTCATCCCAGAGTTCAATGCGAACCGGATATTCCTCCGTCAGAGGATAGATATCCAGAATGCCTCCCCGGATTGCAAACTGCCCCGGAAGCTCCGCCTGTCCGACCCGCTCATATCCCATCCGCACCAGCCTGCGCTTTACCGCTTCCATCTCCAGAATGCTGCCGGTTCCGATGGTCAGCACCAGTTCCTTCAGCTTTTCAAACGGAAGCAGCGGGTCCATACAGCCGTCAAGGGTTGTGACGATCACCGCCGCCTTCCCTGACAGAAGCCTGCTCACCGCTGTCATCCTCTGTTTTAACAGTTCATTTCCCTGAATATCCGCATGAAAAAAGAGAAAGTCCTTTGCAGGATAATAAAACGCCTCTTCTCCCAGCGCCTCATACTCCTCGTAGATTTCCTTTGCTTTTAATTCACTGTACGTAAGAATCAGTTTTACCTGCCATCCGCGCCCCAGACTGTACATCAGATGGGTCTTCTGAGACTCCACACATCCGGTAAGAAGCAAAAGCCCTTCGTTCCCCGCAAGCTTTTCCCCTGCCTGCACAAACGTCTCAAGCTGCAGCAGCGGTTCATAAAAAGTATCCATTTGCCGGCTCCTAAACTTTCAGATTAAACGCATTCATTGCCCGGTCAGGCCCCTCTGTCAGAATCCCCGACGCCGCCTGCACTGCCCGGTCATATGTCTCCTGCATCCTTTTTTCCGTTTCCTTTTCAAAATGCCCCAGCACATAATCCGCAAGGTCATATCCCTCCGGTTTCCCGCCGACGCCCACCTTGATCCGCAAAAACACCTGCGTCCCCAGATGCTGTATGATATTTTTGATTCCGTTATGCCCGCCGGCGCTTCCCTTTTTCCGAATCCGAAGCTGCCCGGGCTCCAGAGAAATGTCATCGTATATGACCAGAAATTCCTCTTCCGGATCCACCTTATAAAAATCAATGGCTTCCCGGACACTTTCACCGCTCAGATTCATATAAGTCTGCGGCTTCATCAGAAGCACTTTATATCCTTCCACCGTCCCGGTCCCGCAAAGCGCCCTGTGTTTCTTCTGATTTATTTCGATCCCATATTGGGCCGCCAGTCTGTCGATCACCTGAAAACCGACGTTATGCCTCGTCTTCTCATACCTGTTCCCCGGATTCCCAAGCCCTGCAATTACAAACATCTTCTCTCTCCATCCTGTATCTGACACATTGATCCACGTGTATTTTACATGACCGAATCTCTTTTTGCAACCCCGGTGCGGCACAGAAAACCGCCTCGGTCCAGACATTCGCCGGAACTTAAGGCGCCGCCGCATACAAAAGCAAAGAACCCGCAGCACAGCGCTGCAGGCTCTTTGGTATTTTCATATTCCGGCACCTACTCCGTTACGGTTACTTCTCCCGTCTCCGCAATCGCTTCTTCGTACCTGTTCAGAATCATCGTCTGGATCGAGTCTCTGGTAAGCGAGTTGATCGGGTGTGCAATGTCCCGGTATTCCCCATCCGAAGCCTTTCTGCTGGGCATCGCAATAAACATCCCCTTCTCGCCTTCGATGACCTTGATGTCATGAACTACGAACTCCTCGTCGATCGTGATGGATACGACTGCTTTCATCTTGCCTTCTTTTGCCACTTTACGGACTCTTACATCTGTAATCTTCATGATAAAACTCCTTTTCACCTGACACCTTGCTGAACATTCACACCTGCATTACATATCTGTCATTCTTCTCGATGACGACCTTTATACCATTCTCCCCCACATGGCGGGAATTCGCACGGATCGTATCCCGGCTTTCCACAATGCAGTTCTCTATGTATGTGTTGTCTCCAAGATACACATCGTTCAGAATGATCGAATTCTTAATTACACAGTTGTTCCCCACGAATACCTTCTTAAACAGAACGGAATTCTCAACCGTGCCGTTGATAATACAGCCGCTGGCAACCAGACTGTTCTTCACATTTGAGCCTGCGTTGTATTTTGCCGGCGGAAGATCCTGTACTCTGGAATAGATCTCCGGATATTCCTGCAGAAAATGCTTTCTCACATCCGGCTTCAGGAAATCCATATTGGTCTGATAATAGGACTCCACCGAAGAGATGCTGTTCCAGTAGCTGTCCATCCGGTAAACATAGATCTTCTTTACATTTTTATAGCGGATCAGAATATCCCGTACAAAATCGTACCGGTCCTCCTGTGCGCATTTCTCAATCAGTTCAATGAGCTGGCGTCTGCGGATGATATAGATGCCGCAGGAAACCAGCGTCGCATCGGTGGTCATCGGCTTTTCTTCCATATCGATCAGTCTGCCGTTCCCGTCATCCCTGACCACGCCGAAACGGCTCATATCCGTCCCTTCCGGCATCTCCCTGCACACCACCGTGATATCCGCCTTTTTCTCAATATGATATTCCAGTACCTTATTGTAGTCCATCTTATAGATGCCGTCGCCGGATGCGATGACCACATAGGGTTCATGGCTCTGCTTTAACCAGTCCAGATTCTGATAGATGCAGTCTGCGGTTCCGCGGTACCAGAAATTATTGTCTGCAGTCACCATGGGCGTAAAGATATAAAGCCCTCCCTGCTTTCTCCCGAAATCCCACCATTTGGAGGAACTCAGATGCTCGTTTAAAGAACGGGAATTATACTGGGTCAATACAGCTACCTTCTGTACATGGGAATTGGACATATTGCTCAGCGCAAAATCAATCCCGCGGTAGCTGCCCGCCACCGGCATGGCTGCAATGGCCCGTTTGGTGGACAGTTCTTTCATCCTGTGGTTGTTGCCGCCTGCTAAAATCAATCCTATCGCTCTCATTACCTGTCACCTGCCTTAATCAATGTCTCACCGCCTGCAAGCACTCCGTTCGGATAATCACTGCTCTGCGTCTCACCGGAAACAGCGGTATTCAGGCCAATCTGTACACCGGGCGGAATGACTGTATTTTCACCAATCGTCACCAGGCCGAAAGAATATACCTTCGGATTCACTTTGTTCGGAATATTTTCCCCGACACCCAGAACACATCCTTCTCCTATGGTGACCTCCTCCGCAATAATCGCTTTATCCACCTGACAGCCGGTACCAATGGTCGTATTCTTCATAATAATCGAATCCCGCACCACGGCGCCTTTTCCGATGGTCACGCCGGCTCCGATGACAGAATTGATCACGGTCCCTTCTATGGTAGAATTTCCGCAGACGATGCTCCGTTCGATAAAGCCTTCCCCGGATACGTAAAGCGGCGGCACTGCATCGCTCTTTGTATAAATCTTCCAGAATTCCTCATACAGGTTAAATTCCGGAATGATATCGATGAGCTCCATATTCGCTTCCCAGTAAGAGCCCAGCGTTCCCACATCTTTCCAGTAGCCGTTATATTCATAAGAAAAAAGTCGTTCCCCATTTGCCAGGCAGTCAGGCAGAATATGCTTTCCGAAATCGCAGTTCGGAACACTTTGCATCTTGATCAGCGCTTTCCTCAGCACCTTCCATGTAAAGATATAGATACCCATGGAAGCCAGATTGCTTCTTGGATTGGCCGGTTTCTCTTCAAATTCACTGATCTGACCGTTCTCATCCGAGATCACGACTCCGAAACGGCTCGCCTCTTCCCAGGGAACCGGCATACAGGCGATCGTAACGGCGGCGTCATTCTCCTTGTGATACTCCAGCATCACCTCATAATCCATCTTATAGATATGGTCGCCTGAAAGAATCAGCACATAGTCCGGATTATAGGTATCAATATAATCAATATTCTGGTAGATCGCATTGGCGGTGCCGGAATACCAGTCGCTTCCCGCACTTTTCTCGTACGGAGAAAGAATGGTTACGCCCCCGTTATTCCGGTCCAGATCCCATGGCATGCCGATCCCGATATGCGTATTCAGCCGGAGCGGCTGATACTGGGTCAGCACCCCGACCGTATCGATCCCCGAATTGATACAGTTGCTGAGAGGGAAATCAATAATGCGGTATTTTCCGCCAAAAGCTACCGCCGGTTTTGCCACCTTTGCGGTGAGCACTCCCAGCCTGCTTCCCTGTCCGCCTGCCAGAAGCATGGCTATCATTTCTTTTTTAATCACTCTATCACCTCTTGCTGTAACATTAAATGCTATGATGCGGATATTATACCATATCTTCTGTAAATAGTGAATATTTTCACAGAAAATTGTTCCCGTTTTTTTAACATTCTGCGATATTTTCTTCATTTTTAGAAAACAAAAAACGTATGGCTTCGGCATTTTTCACATAATATCTCCATTTATTTTACGTTTTTTAAAATCCGCCTCCATTTTCTTTGATCTGCCGCATTGATTTTTCCCATAAAGGAAGTATAATGAAAAGAAAAAAGGAGATTTTCCAAAATGTATCAGATAGATTTTCATACTCCGGTACACGTTCATTTTATCGGCATCGGCGGAATCAGCATGAGCGGACTTGCCGAGATCCTTTTAAAAGAAGGCTTCACCATATCCGGTTCCGATGCCAGCCGGTCTGCACTCACCAGCCGTCTCGAAAGCCTCGGGGCATCTGTCGCCTTCGGACAGCGGGCGGAAAATATCCGCAGTGATATGGATGTCGTTGTCTACACCGCCGCGATCCATCCGGACAATCCGGAATATGCCGCTGCCAGGGCCGCAGGAATTCCCATGCTCACAAGAGCCGAACTGCTGGGGCAGATCATGCGCAACTACCCTACTGCCATTGCCGTAGCAGGAACCCACGGCAAGACTACCACCACTTCCATGCTCTCAACGCTTCTTCTGGCCGCCGAAAAAGATCCGACGATTACCGTAGGAGGCATCCTTCCGGAGATCGGCGGCAACATAAGAGTCGGACATTCTGATCTGTTTTTAACAGAGGCCTGTGAATACACCAACAGCTATCTGTCCTTTTATCCAACCGTAAGTATTATTCTGAATATCGAAGAAGACCATATGGATTTCTTTCAAGACATCACAGAGATCCGCTCCTCCTTCCGCCGGTTCGCCGGCCTTCTGCCCGAAGACGGCCTTCTGGTTATCAATGGAGAGATCGAACATCCGGAAGAGATCACGAAGGACCTGCGGGCACGCCATGTCACTTACGGGCTTACCGGAACCGAGGATTATTCCGCTGATCGGGACAGCATCACCTACAGCGAAACCGGCTGCGCCTCCTTCCTCCTCTGTCATCAGAAGAAACCGGTCGGCCCGGTCACCCTCAATGTTCCCGGAATCCACAATGTATCGAATGCACTGGCGGCGCTGGCGGCCGCTCTGGAGCTCGGTATCGGCTTTGACCAGGCCGCAGAAGGGCTGAGCGCCTTTCACGGCACACAACGCCGCTTCCAGTACAAAGGGCAGAGACAGGGCGTAACCATTGTGGACGACTATGCGCACCATCCCACCGAGATCCGGGCAACGCTCACAACTGCCGCGCATTATCCCCACCGGGAGCTCTGGTGCGTCTTCCAGCCGCATACCTATACCCGCACACAGGCCTTCCTGAAAGAATTTGCCCAGGCCCTTTCCCTCGCGGACCATGTGGTTCTGGCCGACATCTATGCGGCAAGGGAGCAGAATACCATCGGCATCAGCTCCGAAGATCTCTTAAAAGAACTGCTGAAAACCGGAACGGACTGCTGTTACCTTCCGTCTTTTGAAGAAATTGAAAAATTTTTATTAAAAAAATGTATGCACGGGGACCTGTTGATAACTATGGGGGCAGGAGATGTGCTGAAAATCGGGGAAAACCTGCTTTCCACGTAAAGTTATCCACATTATCCACATGCTTATCAACATTTCAAGTTGTATGGGCATGTGGATTTTTTCGTGGATAATCCATTTACATAATACTACCCGTCCTCCCTTCCAGAAATTGCGCATTTTTCCGCATTTTCTGCCGTTTTTTGTCGAATTCGGTTTCCCATAATAAAAACTGTCCACCAGGTTATCCACATTATCCACATGTCATCCCCCTCCCTCTGTCCAGAAGCCTTTGTGGTTTTCCAGACTATTTTCTTTTTTTAAACCTTGTGATATAATGAGCGCGAATAAAAAAGTGGAAGTGTGATTATGAATCCGTTTATTCTGAAAACCGAGATCCCCGCCGGCATCACCGGCGTCTCCAACCATTTTCTGGATTATTATATGCCGAAAGCCAACGGAGAATATGTAAAAGTCTACCTCTATCTCCTGCGCGCACTCCATCAGCCGTCCAGGGAGCTGTCTGTCACCACCCTCGCCGACGCGCTGGAGCATACGGAGGGCGACATTCTGCGCGCCCTGAAATACTGGGAGAAGCAAAAACTCCTCCGGCTGGAATGCAATGCCGAAAATGAACTGCAGGGCATCTATCTGCTGGAGATCCCTCTGCCGGATTATGCCACGGAGCCGCTTGTCCCCCCGCAGGCAAAATCCGCTCCCGCACCGTCAGTTCCTGTAAAAAAAACATACAGCAGAAACGAACTGTCGCAGTTTTCCAGCCAGGCTGAATGCCGGCAGCTTCTGTTTGTATGCGAACAGTATCTGAAAAAGGCTCTGTCTCCTTCCGAGATTGAGACGCTGCTTTATTTTTATGACCAGCTCCATTTTTCCGCCGATCTGATTGAATATCTGGTGGAATACTGCGTCTGCAAGGGAAGCAGAAGCATTCATTATATTGAGACGGTTGCCCTCGCCTGGGCGGAAGCCGGCGTCAGCACCGTCGCACAGGCAAAGGAACGGACGACCACCTATACCCGCGGCTGCTTTGCCATCATGAAAGCTTTCGGTATCAACGACCGCAATCCTGTGGATCCGGAGCTGAAATATATAGAAAAATGGCTGCATACTTATGATTTCACGCTGGAACTTATACTGGAAGCATGCCGGCGTACCATGGAGCGTCTTCACAAGCCAAGCTTTGAGTATGCAGACCGGATTCTGAAAAAATGGACGGAGCAGAAAGTACATAATCTGGAGGATGTCAAGGCTCTGGATCAGTCGCACAAAAAACAAAGACCAGGGACCCGCACCGCTCCATCGGTCCGCTCCACCGGATTTTCCAACTTTGAACAGCGCGATTATGATTTTGATGCGCTGGAACAGCAGCTTTTGAAAAGCCAGTAAAGAAACAGCAGGAGGGCGCCATGCCGCTGACCAACAAACAATATGATTCCATCATGCGCGGCTATGACCGCAGGCAGTATCAGAATTACCGGGAGCAGTGTGCCCGGACTGACGAAATCTACCAGAAGATCCCCCGGATCCGCGAAATTGATGAAACGGTTTCCGCCAGCAGCCTTCAGCATGCGGAACAGATCTTTTCCCTGCAGGAAACACATGCTGTGGAAAACCGAAGCTTTGTGCTGAACGATCTGAAGGACCGGCTGGATGCCCTGAGAGAAGAAAAGGAATCTCTTCTGGTGCATGCCGGATATTCTGCCGATTATCTGGACATGCATTATACCTGTCCGGACTGTCAGGATACCGGTTACATCGGCAGGAGAAAATGCCGCTGTTTTCAGAAAGAAGAGATCCGGCTTCTGTATTCCTCTTCCCGTCTGGAGACGGTCCTGAACGAAGAAAATTTCTCCACGCTTTCTTTTGAAGTCTACGATGAAGAACAGAAGGCTGCCATGCCTGCCATCATCCGGCTGTGCAGAGATTTTGTGGATTCCTTTGCCGAAACGCATAAAAGCCTGCATTTTTACGGACCGGTCGGGACCGGAAAGACCTTCCTGTCCAACTGCATCGCCAGAGAACTGCTTGACAAAGGGTATTCTGTCATCTATTTTACTGCCTTCCAGCTCTTTGAACTGTTCTCGGCCCCGGGCTATGCAGAAGCGGAGGTGCGGATGCAGAACCATGAGACTCTGCTGGAAAGCGACCTTCTGATCCTGGATGATATCGGCACGGAACTTGCCAATACGTTTACTGTCTCCAGGCTGTTTCAGATCCTGAATGAACGGGCGCTTCGGAGGAAATCCACGATTGTCTCCACCAACCTGTCCCCGAGGGATTTCCGGGACATCTACAGCGAACGGATCTTCTCCCGGATCACCAGTTCCTATACACTTGTAAAATTCTGCGGCAGCGATATCCGCATCCGCAAAAAAATTTCCCGTTCCGGCTGAAATCCCTTGACGGTGACAGACGGGAAATGTTATAACGGTTTTAACGGCCAACCATTCACCACATACATATTTCTGGAGGATTGATCATGAATATACAACGCAGCGAACGTGTTCTCGAAACTATCCCTGTAGGTTCTCTTGGCATCATTCCGCTGCCGAGCTGTAAAGAGCTCGGACAGAAGGTAGACGACTATCTGGTCCAGTGGCGCCGGGAAAGCGCCAATGAGCATAAGAATACCATTGCCTTTCAGGGCTATGAACAGGATTCCTATATCGTCGGCGCAAAGGTACCCAGATTCGGGTCCGGAGAAGCCAAAGGCATCGTTCAGGAATCCGTACGCGGACGTGACCTGTATCTCATGGTCGACGTATGTAATTACAGCCTGACCTATTCCCTCTGCGGCAAGACCAACCACATGTCGCCGGATGACCATTATCAGGATCTGAAGCGCATCATTGCCGCCTGCGCAGGCAAGGCGAGAAGGATCACGGTCATCATGCCGTTTCTCTATGAGAGCCGCCAGCACAAACGCTCCACCAGAGAATCCCTGGACTGCGCACTGGCGCTGAAGGAGCTGGTACGCATGGGCGTGGACAATATCCTGACTTTTGACGCCCATGACCCGCGTGTACAGAACGCCATTCCCCTGAACGGATTTGAGACTGTACAGCCTTCCTATCAGTTTATCAAGGCACTGCTGGGCAATGTCTCCGACCTTCAGGTAGACAGTGACCATCTGATGGTCGTAAGCCCTGACGAGGGCGGTATGAGCCGCGCAATCTACATCGCCAACATCCTCGGTGTGGACATGGGCATGTTCTACAAACGCCGGGACTACACAAAGGTGGTCAACGGCCGCAACCCCATCGTTGCGCACGAATTTCTGGGAAGCAATGTGGAAGGAAAAGACATTATCGTCATCGACGATATGATCTCCTCCGGAGAGAGTATGATCGACGTGGCCGGCAAGCTGAAGGAACTGCGTGCAGGCCGTATCTTCCTCTACTCCACCTTCGGGCTTTTTACCAGCGGTATGGAAAAATTCGACAAAGCCTATGAGGAAGGACTTTTTTACCGGCTTTTAACCACCAATCTGGTCTATCAGACTCCGGAGCTTCTAAAACGGCCGTATTATATCTCCTGCGAGATGAGCAAATACATCGCCCTGCTGATTGATACGCTGAACCACGATGCGTCCATCAGCGATCTTCTGGATCCGTACGACCGCATTCACCGACTCCTGAAAAAATACAAAGACGGGCTGCTTTAAGGTCCGATACCAATGAGGAATCACAGAATATATGAAAAATTTTATCTTTATCTCGCCTGCATTTCCGGGCAACTATGAAAATTTCTGCATTGCCCTGAAGGCAAACGGCGTCAACGTACTGGGAATCGGAGATACACCTTATGACTCGCTCTCTTCCCGGCTTCGGGGCACACTGACGGAATACTACCGCGTGGAAAACATGGAAAATTATGAGGACATGTTCCGGGCAGTTGCCTACCTCTCTTTCCGCCACGGGAAGATCGACTGGCTGGAAAGCAATAATGAATACTGGCTCATGCAGGACGCACGGCTCCGGGAGGATTTTCACATCACAACCGGACTGATGCCCAGAGACATGAATCTGATCAAATACAAGTCAAAAATGAAGGAAGGCTACAAAAAAGCAGGCATTCCCTGCGCACGTCACCACATGGTCAGCGATCTGAAGAGCGCCAGGGCTTTCATCCGGCAGGTGGGTTATCCGGTTATCGTAAAACCCGACTCCGGTGTGGGTGCCTCCGATACCTGGCGGATCCGGGATGAGCATGACCTGAAGAGTTTTTTCTGCAACGTTCCTTCCGTTCCGTATATTATGGAGGAATTCGTACCCGGCGAGATCTGCTCTTATGATGCCATCGTCAACAGCAGAGGAAACGTCCTGTTCGAAACCGGAAACATCTCTCCGATCTCGATCATGGACTGTGTCAATGAGCATGAATCCATCCATTTTTATATCGTGAACCAGCTGGCAGAGGATCTGAAGGAATGCGGACGCGCCTGCCTGAAGGCGTTCCGTGTACGCAGCCGCTTTGTACACCTGGAATTTTTCCGCCTGACAGAAGACCACAGCTATCTGGGAAACAAAGGCCGGATCGTGGGTCTGGAAGTCAATATGCGCCCTTCCGGCGGTCCGACTCCGGACATGATCAATTTTGCCTACAGCACCAACTGCTATCAGCACTACGCAGATATGATGGTATACGACCGCCTTCTGCACAAGAGCCGGTCCACCCCCTGCTTCTGTGCGTTTGTGGGGCGCTGGAGGGAAGTGCCCTACGTGCACTCCCATCAGGATATCATTCAGGCCTTTCAGGAGCAGCTTAAGACCGCCGAGGAGCTTCCGGAGGTCCTTGCGCATGGTATGGGGAATTTTATCTATCTGGCAAAGCTGGAGGACCGGGAATCCATGGAGGAATTTTTCCGGTATACGCTGGAAGCGGAATCTCCGAAAGAGGAGACGGACAGTCTCCAGAAGACAGCGCCGGAAAACGGCCGGCCGGCCGACGAAAATATATCAGAGTAAAGGACAAGAATCATCATGCAGATACAGGAAATAAAATGGTACAGCGAACGGCTGCACCGCGAAATGCCGCTGAAAATCTATGGTCATGCAGGAAAGCCCTGTCTGGTCATTCCGTCCCAGAACGGCAGACATAATGACTTTGAAGGATTTGGTATGGTAAGCGCCTGTGCGCCCTGGATCGATGCCGGGAAGCTGCGGCTCTTCTGCGTCGATACCATCGATTCCGAGACCTGGTCCTGTGACTGGAAGAACCCCCGTGAACGGATCGAACTGCATGAACAGTGGATCCAGTACCTGATGCAGGAAGTATATCCTCTGATGGAGCAGTATGGGGGAGGTATCCGCTCCATGACCATGGGATGCAGCATGGGCGCATTCCATGCAGGCAATCTGTTCTTCCGTTTTCCGGACCGCTTTGATGCTGTGATCTGTATGAGCGGCGTCTATGACGCGGCAAATATTCTGGGCGGCTATATGGATGATCTGGTATACCTGAATTCCCCTTATCACTGCCTGCAGAACATGCCCTTCGACCACTGTTACATGGACCTCTATGCCCGAAGCCATATCTTCATCTGCGTGGGACAGGGCGCATGGGAAGACGAACTTCTGGCGGACACCAGAAAGCTGGACGGTGTACTGAAGGCCCGGAATATCCCCGCATTCGTAGACTATTGGGGATATGACGTCAACCATGACTGGGACTGGTGGAGAAAACAGGTCGTATATTTTCTTGGAAAGATCATGTGACCTTATTACATAAATGTACGGTGGAAACATGCAGGTCCGGCTGCAGAAGGAGCAGCGCTGTGTGGATTGAAGCGGACATTGGAGTTGTTTCGTCCGGGACGGACGAAACGGCTCCGGTGTCCGATGCATTCCATACGAGCGCTCCTCCTGCAGCCGGACCTGCATGTTTTATTTCCCGGCGCGTTTCTCCGTTTTCCTTCCCCGTCAGTAAAACCGGTACTGGTATTGTCCATTTCCCCGCACGATCAGATACCAGCGGCCATACCCCAGCGCACTGATCTTTACGGGGGTATGGGTGTAATGTCCCCCATGATACCTGAAATCCTGCCCCGACTGGAATCTTTTAAAATTCCGTTCATCCACCAGATACACATCCGAAGCACACTGCAGCCATACCTCCACCGTCAGATGCCCCGTTGTACTGTACGTATATGGAAATTCGATCACAGAAGCGTTTTTTCCCATTCTGCCTCCTTAAATCCCACCAGCACCTTATCTTCTCCAATGATCAGCGGACGTTTTACAAGCATGCCGTCACCGGAAAGAAGCCGGAGCTGCTCCTCCTCGCTCATATCCGCAAGCCTGTCTTTCAGCTGCATGGATTTGTACAGAAGCCCGCTCGTGTTAAAAAACCGCTTCAGCGGCAGCCTGCTCCTTTCATGCCAGCTCTTCAGCTCATCCGCTGTCGGATTCTTCTCTTTGATATCCCGGCCCTCAAAATCAACCTTATGCTCTTCCAGCCACTTTTTTGCCTTTTTGCAGGTCGTACATTTGGGGTATTCCAGAAATAATACTTTCATTTTCATTCTCCTTACTGTGTATATAAAATTTTCATTTGACATTTTCATCTCATGCTCCTACAATAAGCAAAGAATCTTATTTGGAGGTATGATTATGAAAAAATTAACAATGCTCTTTTTGTGTATGAGCCTTCTGTCCATGGCAGTTGTCGGCTGCGGTTCCGGTGAAAAGGATGCAGCGCCGGCAGAGAATCAGAAAACCGAAGATGCTGAACTGGAGACTGCACAGGATGCCGAACCGGATGCCGCGGACAGCAGTGAAGAGCTGCTGACAGGGCTTCATCATGTGGAGATTGAAGTTGCCGATTACGGGACCATCGCTCTGGAACTGGATGCGGATACTGCCCCCCTCACCGTCACCAATTTTATCAGTCTTGCCAGTGAAGGCTTCTATGACGGACTGACCTTTCACCGCATCATCAGCGGCTTCATGATCCAGGGCGGCGATCCTCTGGGCAACGGAACCGGCGGATCCGATACGGAAATTACAGGAGAGTTTGCCAGCAACGGCATTGAAAATGATATCTCCCATGTCCGCGGCGTAATCTCCATGGCAAGATCCATGTCTCCAGACAGCGCTTCCTCCCAGTTCTTTATTGTACATGAGGACAGTACCTTCCTGGACGGCGAGTATGCAGCTTTCGGGCATGTGACGGAAGGCATCGAGATCGTGGACCAGATCTGCGCGGATACGCCTGTACAGGATGACAACGGAACCGTGGCTGCGGATGACCAGCCGACGATCACATCCGTGAAAGTGATTGATTAGTATCTGAAAAAATGTCCCGGCCGATTCCCCATACAGAAGGCGGAATGGGACGGGACTTTTTTTATTCCTGTTTTCCAATGTGATGCTTTTCTACATATCCGGTCAGCATCAAGGTCAGTGCACCGTCGCCTGTCACGTTGCAGGCAGTACCAAAGCTGTCCTGAAGAGCGAAGATCGTCAGCATCAGGGCTGTACCGGTATCATTAAACAGAAGAATACCTGTGATCAGTCCCAGCGACGCCATAACCGTTCCGCCGGGCACACCGGGCGCTCCGATGGCAAAGATTCCAAGCAGCAGGCAGAACAGAATCATCGTACCCATCGACGGAATACTGCCATAGAGAATCTGAGACACCGTCATGACAAAGAACACTTCGGTCAGCACGGAACCGCACAGATGGATGTTGGCAAAAAGCGGTATGCCAAAACTCACCATATCCTCACGAAGTACAGAGGATTTCCGCGCACAGCGCAGAGCAACTGCAAGTGTCGCTGCCGACGACATGGTTCCGACCGCTGTGATATACGCCGGTCCGTAATGCTTCACGACCTCAACCGGATTCCTGCCGGAATAGATGCCGGCCAGAAAATACAGAAGCGTCATCCAGATATAATGTCCGGCCATCACGATCACGATGACTTTCAGAAACACCGGAAGCTGCCTTGTAATCGTACCTTCATATGCCAGCCCGCAGAAAGTACAGGCAATAAACACCGGCAGAATCGGAATGATGATCTTCGTTACAATCTGAAGCACGATCTGCTGGAATTCCTCCAGAATCTCTGCAGTCCGGTCCGCCTTCGTCCAGGTGACTCCAAGGCCCACCAGAATCGAAAATACCAGCGCACTCATGACACTCATGATCTGCGGAATCTCCAGCTGAAAGATCACCTCCGGAAGCTCCTTCAGTCCCTCTACAGAAGATACAATGGACAGATGCGGAATCAGCCCGTATCCTGCAAACATGGCAAAAAAGGCCGCCCCCACCGAGGATACATAAGCAATCAGAAGCGCCACTCCCAGCATCCGGGAAGCATTTTTTCCCAGCCGCGTGATGGACGGCGCAATAAAGCCGATCACAATCAGCGGAACACAGAAGGTAATCACCTGACCGATCACCTGCTTCAGAGTCACAACAATGTTCATGAATGTGTCTAAATAACCCGTTTCACCTGCCGCCAGACCTGCAAGGATGCCGATTACAACACCCGCCAGCAGGCGAAACGGAAGGCTTTGTAAGATTTTCTTCATGATATCTTTTCTCCCTCTTTTCATATATCTGGTTCATTCCCACAACAGAAACTTATTATAGTATAGTTCATTTCTACAAATCTGACAATAAAAAGAGAGAAATTCCTGTTTCTTATCCATATCTTTCTCATTTATACCGATATAAACAGCAACATTCAAGCAAAAACGGTAGTATAAGCAGCATTTTGTCCGCTTAAAATTGTACGCAGAGGTGGATCGCATGGATGATGATGCGGAAATCCCCGAACCGATCCTTGTCAGTGAATTACACGCATTAATCAGAGAGATGGAAAGAGAAGATCTGCTTGCATTAACTGCCGCAGCAAAACGAATGCAATCCTGTCAGCATCAGGCCGACTGATTTTTCCTTTTCAAAAAAGCTGTCAGGCCACGGCTTCCCTGCCATGGCCTGACAGCTTTTTTCTATTCCTGATTCAAATTGTACTTATGAAAGATATCCCTTCAGCACGTCCGCCTTATCGGTCTTCTCCCAGGGAAGATCCAGATCCGTACGTCCAAAATGGCCGTATGCCGCTGTCTGTTTGTAGATCGGACGGCGCAGATCCAGCATCTTGATGATGCCTGCCGGGCGAAGGTCAAAGTTCTCGCGGATGATCTCTACCAGCTTCTGGTCGGAAAGCTTACCGGTACCGAACGTGTCCACCATGACCGAAGTCGGCCTTGCCACACCGATGGCATAGGAAAGCTGGATCTCGCACTTGTCTGCCAGTCCTGCCGCCACAATGTTCTTTGCCACATAGCGGGCTGCATAGGCTGCAGAACGGTCCACCTTCGTGCAGTCCTTTCCGGAGAATGCCCCGCCGCCGTGGCGCGCATATCCGCCGTAGGTATCCACGATGATCTTACGGCCGGTCAGACCGCTGTCGCCATGAGGTCCGCCGATGACAAAACGTCCGGTGGGATTGATGAAGAATTTGGTCTCACTGTCCACCATGTCTGCCGGAAGCACCTTGTCAAAGACATGTTTTTTAATATCCGCATGAATCTGCTCCTGTGTCACATCGTCCCCGTGCTGCGTGGACAGAACCACGGCATCCAGACGGATCGGCTTTCCTGCTTCATCATACTCCACGGTTACCTGTGTCTTTCCGTCCGGTCTCAGATAGGGGAGCGTTCCTTCTTTCCGAACCTGCGTCAGACGAAGCGCCAGCTTATGTGCCAGTGCAATGGGATACGGCATCAGTTCCGGCGTCTCATTGGTCGCATAGCCGAACATCATTCCCTGGTCTCCGGCGCCGATCGCTTCGATCTCGCTGTCATCCATCTGGTTTTCCTTTGCCTCCAGCGCCCGGTTCACACCCATGGCAATGTCCGTGGACTGCTCATCAATGGCTGTGATCACTGCGCAGGTGTTGGCGTCAAATCCGAATTTTCCTCTCGTATAGCCGATCTCACGTATCGTATCCCGTACGATCTTCTGGATATCCACATAGGCATTCGTGGTAATCTCTCCCATGACAAGCACCAGACCGGTCGTTGTACTGGTCTCGCACGCCACGCGGCTCATGGGATCCTGCGCTACCAGCGCGTCCAGGATCGCATCGGAGATCTGGTCGCACATCTTGTCCGGATGGCCTTCGGTTACAGATTCTGAGGTAAATAATAATTTTTCCATAGGTACTCCTTTCAGTCTTCCATCAACCTGGTTTTTCGCAAAAGAAAGGCCCGCATAAGCGGACCTGATAAAGACTGTTCATCAAATCCTCTTATTGTTCGATTACTCGCTCAGGGTAGCACCTTCCTGCGTACAGGGGTTGCCGGGCTTCACAGATCCTATGTATCTCCACCGCTCTGAATAAGAGAAAACTTCGATATGGGCTTTTCTTTGTCTACTATCATACCTCCAGTGTTCTGAAAAGTCAAGAACTTCCGCAAAAGATTCCTGTTGTTTCTAACTCCAGAACTGCAGCATACTTCCGCACATGAGGAGGAACATAAAAATAAACGCAAAAATATTGGCCTTGATGAATTGTCCGACCGACTGTCCTTCCTCCACGCCCATGAGCAAAAAACCGACAGAAGCCAACATGCACACCGGAATAATAATAAGGACGGTCTGCGTCCGGAACATCCGGTCCAAAAGCAGGATAAACACAAGTGCGGCAAAGCTTTTCAGATGCTCTATCCGCCTGTAGGCAGGCGTATTTTTCTGCAGCAGACGGTCTACTTCCTTATGAAAATTCAGCGTGGGCTGCATGGGTCCTTCGATGGGAATCTGCAGCGGGAACGCCAGCAGCTTATGGTTCAACACCTGCCGGATGATATCCTTTGTGAGCACGTCATTCCGGTAGTTCATGTTGACGCCCAGATAATGAAAGATTCTCTGGGCCGCTGTCATGGCGGTAAGTCCATGCAGGTTAGTCCTTCGAAAAACGATATTTCCCGCCTCTTCCTGCGTCCTGCCCTCCAGCGTATACAACTCCAGCAGCTTCCTTGTCTTCGATTTACTTACATATAAATATTTTTTTGCCATCACTCACCTCACCAGCCTGCAATACGTATCTCTGTTCCTCACCAAGCAGTACAAAGCGGTCCCGTACGGCAGCAGCGCATACAGGATGATCATATCCCAGATTAACCGGAATACCCAGTCGGTCAGCTCCGGAGTGCCAAACATCATCCATCCAACGAAAGACAGAATAAACCAGTAGAACAGATTCAGCGCTCCCACGCTTCTGCCTCCGCCAAGGCCTCTTCTCATCTGAAACGGCATGACAGCCCGCATGGTCGCCCTCCACAACCAGCCGCACCGATTTTCCTTAATCCACACAGGATGATAGGAAGAGGATGCCCCGTTCCCCTTCTTCAGTACCGCCCTGACAACCGGAGCCGGGAGGATGTTCCTGATCCGGTGAAAATCCCTGATCGCGGCATCCGCATGCTCCACCGGTTCTTCCACGGAACGGTCCGCCCCCGTGCCGAACAGCGGCGGATCCTGCGCCGCCTCTTCCTCTTCTGCCATCCTGGCCCATTCATCCAGCCCCGGAGTATCCCACTCCAGTTCCTCCTGCGATTCCACAGGACCCTCCGATCCTGTACTCTCCCCGCAGTCCGCACAGAACAGGGAGCCCTCCGGAATCAGAGCGCCGCATTTTCTGCAAAATATCATATCTCTCCCTCACTTCCACTGTATTATTTACGCGCACAAAACGGTCAGAAGAAATCCAGCAGCGCATCCGCCGCCGATTCCTCCTGCGGCTGCGCGGTCTCTTCTTCTGTCTCTTCCCCTGCGTCTTCCTGCCATGCCCTGTCCGGCTCGTCCTCCGTACATTCCTCCGGCTCCGGGCTGTCCTCCTCCGTCCCGTACAGATCCGACAGTCCGCTCAGATCCAGCGTATCCGCCGCAGGTTCCGCCGGCAGCCAGCGAAATTTTTTGAAAGAGCATTCCACATTCTTGTTGTGGATTCTACAGTCTACTACGATAGATCCCGGCATTTTACTGGTGTAATTCATCCTGCAGTAAAAATAATCCGCTTCCCGGTTTCCGCAGACAAAATAATAATTAAATCCTTTCCGCAGACTGCCCTCCCCCGGCTCGGACAGAAAGTAGAGAAACAGGGTCTGGAAGCTTGTGGACTGGGGGATCAGATCGTCCTGCAGCACGCGGATATCTTTCCGGGGCGACGCCGCGCTTAACAGCTCGCTCATGCTGGCGTTGCTGATCATCACAACCTGCAGCGGAAGCTGATCCTGGATACCGGTTCCTTCCCGGCAGGCCAGATAATGGCGAAGCAGCGTCAGCAGCAGCGTTCGGCCGGCTTCCACCTGCGCCGCCTTCTCCGGGTCCGCCGCTTCCTCCGTTTTCTTCTCCGGACCCGGCGCCGCTCTCTCCGAGTCCGCCGCCTGCGGATCCGGCTGCGCCGTCACGGCCGCCTGCCGCTTTCCGGCAAATCTGGACTGGAACGAAGAAACCTGTCCAAACGACCGGCGCTGCTTCTGCTTTTCCTGCTCCGCCTTCCGGATCAGTTCGGCGTCGCCTTTCCCGCTCTTCGCCTGTATGCGCTCCAGCAGCCGGCTCAGGGCTTCCGGGCTGTCCTGCGGCAGTTCTTCTTTCTTCAGCTCCTTCAGCATTTCCTGCCTGAGCGCCTCCAGAACCGTCGTCCCATACGCCTCCAGCGGCTCTCCCATCACCTGACATTTATCCAGCGACTGGATCAGTTCCTTTGACGCCCGGTCAAAATATTCCGCCGCCGGGAGCAGACGGTCCGGCAGCATCAAATAGCGGAACAGGATCTTCCGGACCTGCAGATCCCGTATGAATCCCGGCAAATCGCTCTCGTCCAGCATCCGGGGGCGGATTCCCGCCTCCTTCAGGCACTTGTCCTCCTCTATGGGATAATAGCTGGTCAGCACCGGATCGAAGGCAAAGCAGAGCAGCTCCGGTTTGACGGCGGATTCGCAAAGCGGAGAAAACGCAATATTATCCACCAGAAGCTTCTGCAGATACACCAGATCTCCGGAATCGGAAGCGATCGCCATAAGGTTCTGCCCCCGTCCGCGTTCGATGCAGATATTCTCCAGGTCCACCGGCTCCGTGGAGTAGCAGACGGTATTTCCCAGAGCAAACACCTCCAGATATTTCCCCTGCTCCTCCAGCTTCCTGGCGCGGAGCTTTCGGATCACCGGCAGGATGCGTTTCTCCAGAAGCTGGATATCGTACTGCAGGTCCTCCTGATAATACTTCTGCCTCTGCTCCTTCATAAAACCGCTTCTGACCGCTTTCTTCCGCACGAACGACAGATGGCCCTGCAGATACTGATTTTCCTCCGAAACCGTTTCCTCCGAAGGTTTGGGCTTATCCGCCAGAGGCACGCGGTATTTCCGGTTCCGGCTTTCATCGCCTCCCACACTGTTTACAAGCACCCAGCCTTTTTCCAGTTCCGCGGCCGCGGAATTGCCCAGAATCTCCGACGATACCGGAGCATCACAGGGAAGAGCCATACGGAGCTTAAAATTCCCAAGCAGGCCGCTGATGCCGGTGCCCGACATCTCCTGGCTGGCAAAGAGCAGATGGAAGCCCGTCGCGCGTCCCAGCCGGGTGATCGAGCTGATCAGCCGGAGAATCTCACTTTCCTCCTTCCCCACCGCGTTCAGAAACAACTGCTGAAACTCATCCACCACCACCAGCACCCGGGGCATCGCCAGCGAAGCATGCTCCGGATCCTTCCGGAAGTCTTCCAGCTTTTTGTATCCGATGGCCGTGAAAAAATTCTGGCGCATCTGCATGACCCGCTCCAGCGTCCGCAGGATGGAAATGATGTACCGGACTTCGCTGGTGGCGGCGCAGGCTTTTACATGCGGCGCTTCCTGCCCCCTGGACATGAACGCTCCAAACTCCACCTTTTTCATATCTACGATATAGAGGCTCAGCTCCCAGGGCGCGTACTCGTCCATCAGGGACACCAGCAGGTTGTTGAGCAGGACGGACTTTCCTGCGCCGGTCCTTCCTACGATCAGCCCGTGCACGCAGTCGTCTCCAAGCCGGACTGCCTCCGGACAGTCCGCCCGGCCGTCCAGCTGCCCGGGACGCAGATTAATCCCGTCCGCGCTGCCCGACCTCCAGTAATACGGTTCCCGCTTCCACCGGACCTGGGGCAGTTGTTTCGCTTCGATCGCCTCCCGAATCAGCTGTCTGAAAATCTTTCTGGACCGTTCGTGGTCGTCGCTGTAATCAATAATCCGTTTCTGATCGGAAGTCTTTCGATACAGCAGGTCATCCGCCTCCGGGCAGAGGCAAATACTGCCACCCGCTGTCTTCCCGGATGTATGCTCCACGTTCTGACTGTATGTCCACAGCTGTCTTCGGAAATTCTCATGATATAGGATATCCATAAAAAATCTCCTTTTCCGCCAGATCACCGGATTAAAAATTCAGCGGCTTAAACTCGCACCTTCCGGCATACTCCCTCGCCTCTTTCCCGGCCGCCTCCGCAGCCGCTCTCATCTTCCTTTCCGCCTCCTGCAGCAGATCTGTCGCATAGTCTTCCACGCCGGGGACAGATTCGATATACTGGTTAATCCGCGCCAGCAGATATTTAAAAATAATATCATTCACAGCATCCATGGGATAGAGGAAGCTGTTATCCGCAGCTTCATCCGCAATGGCATTTTTATGCCGCCTGTACTTACCGTCCAGATCCTGGGTGCACCGGTTCAGAAGCGCCTTCAGTTCCGCAGGAACATTTGCGTTATAGACCGCCTCCGGCCTGCTGCTGATCGCCTCCAGCTGATCGGCGTACATGTCATAGTCCTCCAGAAAATTTCCCAGATTGTCAATAAGCCTCCTCTGAAGGTCGGAAGCCACCCCTACTGCATCGTCTGTATTCGTCGTCCGCAATGCATAAGCCTCAAAGCTTCCTTCCCCGCTGAAAAAATTCTCCAGCAGTCCGGCAAGGTCACGAATCAGATTCTCATTCAGATCCATGCAGATATCCTGCATGAATTCCTTTGTAGCCGTCCATGGATACTGTTCCAGCAGATTCCCAAAGCCGTTCTTCAGAAGATCCGTAAGCGAATCGTTTACAGCGGTCAGTATCTGATTTTCTCTTGCAACAGCCGTCTCTCTTCCCTCGCTGAAATTAAATGCCATCTTTCCTGCTCCTTCTCTTATTTTTGTATCTCTGTTTTTCTGCTGCACCCGCCTACTTTGCCGCGCCGGCATTCTGCGCCCCAGCCGCCGCCGCGCCGGCCGCCGCCTGCGCCCGCGCCGCCGCGTCGTCCGACATCTGCTGCATTACCTGAACATGCTTCGGTATGAAGGTGGTCAGCCAGACATCGCAGAATCCGATCGCATAGCCATACAAATGCCCGGCAGCTCCCAGCATCGGCAAAACAAAATGGTTATTCTGGATCGCATCGTTGATCTCGGTAAACATCTTCGTGTGGGAAGTGATCAGCTCATCCCGGCATTTTGTAAACACAGCCGTAAGCCGAGCCTGGATCACAGGATCGAATCTGGAATCCTCGACTCCGTTCAGCATGTTATCCCGTCCTTCATGGTACACATGGTATCCACCCAGATAATCCTCTGCCAGCTTCTTAATCCTGTCATCAAACTTTGCAGCCTCTTCCTCGACCGCAGAACCGCACCGGAGCATCTCTGCATATTTCCTGAAATTTCTGTCCGAAGTTAAAAGAAACCCAACAACCCCGGAATTCAGATCCACCTCCAGTTGTGCCGTGCATTCCTCCAGCACCCTCCTTAAATAATCCCACGGAAACTCCTGCAACAGTTCGTCAAACCGATCTTTCACCATCGTGCTGAGTGAAAAATTCACATCGGTAAACATCTTTTCCGCCAGCCGGATGCTCTCTTCCCTTCCTTGACTAAAATGAAATGCGTATGCCATCGTTCTTTCCTCCTGATGTGATGATAATCTATTCCTGTCCGGTTCAGTTGAGCGGTATCTCCGCCTTCCGGACATGAGAAAACATATTCAGTCCCTCTCTCACCGCGGATGCGAAAGCAGACCCGTAACCTTCACCCGCCAGAGCCGCTTCCCAGTCCTTTTTGGGAATCAGAAACAGCGGGACAAATCCAAACCTGCCGCAGTCCTCTTGCAGCTTCCGCCACAGATCCGAATGGTTCAGCGGTTTTTCCTGCGCCCGAATCCGCGGCATCACGAACACAAACAGCGTCCTGTACAGATTTTTCTGCAGCTCTTCCGCACTGACCAGTCTGTTTTCCATAAAATACTTTGCTCTTCCTTCATTGATGCTGCTGACGGTATCTCCCCGGTCATCCTGACGGATCTTCTCGATCTGCCGGTCGAGAAAGGCGTTCAGGCTGCCCAGATCCTGACTGCCGTAACACTGCTTCACGCTTTCTCCTGCCTTTCCTCCGTTTCCGGATTCGTCTACCAGCGCGAAGTCCAGAAGCCCCGGCGCATTGCTGTTCTTCAAGCCAAACATCAGCGCCTTGACGGTCTTCTCCAGATAATACGTGGGGCGGTTCTCCCCACCGGCCTCGTCGTCCCGGTCATACAGAAGCACGCAGGGACTCAGGTCGTGCTTCAGAAGATACGGCCGGTCCGGTCCCATAATCCAAGCGTAATCCTTCACGATATACTCTCCCGTCGGCTTCGGCTCCGCAAGCAAAGCCCGGCTGGCTTCCGCCCATAACCGGCTGTTCTCCTTCCAGGCCTCGGGAGTAAACAGGATATTTGCCTCCTCCCGCCTCTGCCCGGCCTTCCGCCCGGCAGCCCGGCACTCCTTTTCCAGCTGTGCCAGCCGCTGCTCCTGTCCGCTGTTCTCCAGCTCCAGATCCTGAAAGCTCCGCCGCAGAGTCTCAAGCTCCGACTCCTTCTGAGCCAGCTCCACCTCCAGGCGCGCTCTCGCTTCCTTCTTCCTCTGCCGCGCGTCCTCCATCCGGCGGGCCCGGCGTTCCTCGTATTCCCTGTGGATGCGCAGAATCCCCTGATCCCGTTCCCGTTCCAGCCTGCGCTTTTCCTCTTCTATGTACTGCTCCTGATCCTCGGAGGACAGGACCGCCTCGATCTGGGTAAGCCTGGTATGCCTCTCCCGGAACAACTGTTCTTCTTCCTGGATTTTGGCGGTGAGCTGCTGAAGTTCTTCCTTCCTCTGCTTCAGAACCAGCGCCGCCTGCCCCGTCCTCTGCTTCTGCGCCTCCAGTTTGTTCCGCAGGCCGTTCAGCTCCGCCATATAGCTTTTCAGAAGCATCGTCTCATTGTCCGTCAGTTCCAGATGGTTCCTCTGCTTCTGGATCGCATGTCCCAGACGGCTGTTCGTCTTCGCGCCCTTTTCCTGCGCCGCAGCCATCTCCGCCGTCAGCTTCTCATACGCCGCCCGGCCTTTCTCGAACTCTTCCTGACAGCCGGGAAGCTGCCCGCGAAGCTCCTGTTCTCTCTGCCTCATCTGCTTCATCCGGAGCTGGTAGCCCTCTTCGAATTCCCCGCTGCTCTCATACGGCAGACCGCAGGACCGGCGCGCCAGAGCCTCCGCCTCCTCCATCGAATAATTGAGAATGAACCGGCAGACGTTCAGCTCCTCCCACGGAATCTGTCCCGCGATATAACGGAGGTTCTGCTTCCTGATGCGGATACCGGGCAGCAGCGACAAAAGCACGGAGACCGGAACCATAAAAGGCGTACACAGAAACGCGCTGACAACGCCTGCCAGAAGGAGCAGGGCAATCAAAATACGGATTCCCATCAGTTCCGCCGCTTTCTGAAACTGATAGGGAAACGTATGAGGCGCAATCAGATAATCCGGAATCTGCAGAATTCGGATGGGACTGTACACTATGGCATCTTCTTTGACCCGCTCCGGAGGAAGGTGGTCTTCAAAATCATAGATCACCTCTTCCACAGGCCGCCCCATCCACTGGACAATCTCCTTTTCGCAGGACGGAAAGCTCCGGCAAACTTCTGCCACATGGTCTTTTGCCCGTCCACGATACCCCTCCGCCCTTCTGGCAGCCTTCTGATTTTTCTCCAGAATCTGCATAAATTCCTGGCTCTGTTCCCGCATCTCCTCCTGTTGCCGGCGCCTGTCCTCCAGTTCCCTCAGCTGCCGCTCACAGTTTCCGCACAGTCGTCTGCACGCCTCTTCCTCCTCCAGATCCAGATCTGCCGTTTCCGTCCGGCCATCCTCTGTTTCTTCCAATTCTTCCTGCAGAAAATCCCTTTCGCTCTCCTTCTTTCTGATCTTTTTCTCCGCGCTTCTCAGCTGTTCCGGCAGACGTTCTGCCTTTTTTTTCTCCCTGTTCCATTCGTCCAGTTTTTCTTCAGTCTCTTTTTCCAGCCTTTCAGCCTCCTTTTTCAGATCGCCCTGATACGCAATGTAAGAATTGCAGAAACTCTCCAACGACTGGGCACTCTCCACGCCCGGCAGTCTTCTTTTTTTTTCCGAAACCATCTTTTTGTTCTCCTGTCATTTTTTCTTCGAGGTTGCCTTCTCTGTCCGGACGTTCCTACTGGGCCATGACCGCCCCGCTGTTCAGCCCCATACAATAGCCGTTTCCGATCAGGACTTTATCTTCCTCCATCAGCACAGCGCTGAACTGTCCGAACGTTTTCCAGCCGGCTGTCTCATGCGTTACCGTATCCACGCGCGCGTTCCAGTTGACCCAGGGAATCCCGCTGCTCTCCTGATGAAATGTATAGTGATAATAAGCCCGTCCGTTGGCAAAGCAGATGCTGTCGCAGGCAGTCGTTATCGTAGTCTCAGACCCTCTGACCATCCGCCCCGGCTGCACGGACGGTTCTATATGGGAATAGTCGTTTCTGCCTTCCTCGATCGTTTCCAGGGCCCCGCTCTGCGGATCAAAGCTGTACACGTTTCGGCGGCCGACACAGTAATACAGCCGGTCGTCTCCAAACGCAACGGAGGTCACGTCTCCCGACTCCAGCAGCCTGTTCAGTGACCGGTCCGGCAGAAACAGCGTATAGATCCCGTCGCCGCATCCGATGAAAAGCATACGTCCGTCCCGGGAAGCGCACAGCGCATGGACCTCCAGGCCTTCCGCCAGCGGTTCCGCCTGTCCGTCTTTCCAGCAGTACAGCTTCCCCTGTGCCACCAGACAAAGAGTTCCTCCTGCATTCAGCATAAAAGACACGTTGCCGGGGGTATTCCCATAATCCGCCACTTCGTCCGTAAAGGGGCTCCACCATTTCATCACTGTCCCCTGGCAAAACAGGATTCCGTCCTCATATTCACAGAACGCATAAGAATCTCCCAACGAGACACCGGTGCTGCTCCATACGCCATCCTCATACCGGCTGAGCATGCCGTTTCTGCAAAAATAATCACCATGAGCCGTGATCAGACCGATTCCCAGACTCTCCAGCCCACTGCTCCACGGCCGGATATGATAATAATACGTCCGTTCTTCTCCCATGGTTCCCGTGGGCGAACAGGCGGCCGTACGGAGAAACGTACGCCCGGATTCCACCGCAATCGGGCTGTCGTAAAGCGTGGAACTCTCTGTGGGCACCGAGCCGTCCAACGTATAATAGACCGGATATCCTTCCGGCTGCTCCAGTTCCAATTCCAACGGTTCACAGAAATATCCAGACGCAACCCCGGCTTCTACCGGTTGAGGAATAAGCTTGTCTATGACATAGGTATATTCCACGCAGTCCGACTGAAATCCGAACGCGTTTCTGGTATAAAGCGAGATCACATAGGAGCCGTTTTCCGAAAGGACCGGCCCGGTTCCGTCGTCCGAAATATCTATGTACTCTCCGTCCCTGCTGCAGACGATCTCTGTCCCGTAATCGCTCCCACTGTTCTCCAGGGCCGATTCCACAGAAAAGGACAGAGGCAGGTCTTCCTCATAGGTTCCCGCCAGGGCGGAAGCCTTCGGGACGGCCGGCGTATGCGTATCCCTGAACTCCTTAAGCCAGGCATCCTCCGGGTACTCCCCAAGCAGGGTTTCCACCATGTTTCCCGCCGTCTCATAACTGCCTTCCTCTGTATAGGCTTCAATCAGTTTCTTCTGGATATGCAGATCGTCACCCGCCCCCAGGCTTTCGGTATACAAATCGATCTTTTTTTCCGAATCCGAGGTTACCGCCGCCTGTAAAAACTTCAGCCTCCGGGTCACGGCCTCCGAGCGGACAAACAGCGCCATCAGAAACGTCCCGCAAAGAACAGCACTGATAATCCACTTAATCCTTCCTGTACACTGTTCCGTATCTTTTATCTTTTTCATTCCTGCCCTCCACCGTTTTATCACTCTTATAAATAGATTACCCCCCCCCATGGCTATTTTGTCAATGTTAAATATGTAATTATTCCCCTGGATTTTCATAATTTCAACATTGTTTTCAGAAACACACGGATGATTTTATAGTGTTTTACAAAAAGTTTATAAATATATGTCCTTCCCTGTGGTATAATTCTTTAAGAAAGCAAAAACGGAGGAGCAGGCATTGAATCTGAAGACAAAACTCATTATTACCTTTGCTGTGGTTATCGCTGTTCCGCTGTTTCTGATCACGATCGTATTTACCGGATTTATGAGCCTGCAGCCTGTCGAGGTTGCCACTCCGCAGACCCGTGAATTTCTCGGAGAGATGCTCATATCCGTTATACTGATCATGGCCATGACCAGCAGTTTCCTGATCGTATGGATCTACCGGAGTATCCTCAATCCCATAGAGACTCTGAAGAAAGCAACCCGGAACATCCGGGACGGGAATCTGGATTTTGAGGTAGACATTGAGGATAATGATGAGATCGGAGAGCTGTGTGCCGATTTTGAAGAGATGCGGCTCCGGCTGAAGGAGACCACCGAAGAGAAGATTGTTTTTGACAGCCAGAACAAGGAGCTGATCAGCAACATTTCTCATGACCTGAAGACCCCGATCACCGCCATCAAAGGATATGTGGAGGGACTTCTTGACGGCGTCGCCGATACACCGGAGAAGCAGACAAAGTATCTCCGGACCATATACAACAAAGCCAATGACATGGACCGGCTGATCAACGAGCTGACTTTCTACTCCAAGATCGATACCAACCGCATCCCCTATACATTCAGCAAGATAAACGTACGTGAATATTTTGACGACTGTGTGGAGGATATCAGCCTGGAACTTGGACAGCAGCAGATCCGTCTGACCTACGAAAATCAGGTGGCCAGGGATATTATGGTCATTGCAGATGCCGAACAGATGAAACGGGTGATCAATAACATTGTAGGCAATTCTGTCAAATACATGGATAAAACAGATCGTTTCATCAACATCCGGGTACTTGATGTGGGCGATTTCATCCAGATCGAGATCGAAGATAACGGACGGGGCATTGCGACCAAGGATCTTCCCTATATCTTTGACCGTTTCTTCCGGACGGATACTTCCAGAAATTCTTCCAGAGGCGGAAGCGGCATCGGGCTTTCCATTGTACAGAAGATCATGGAGGACCATGGCGGCAAGGTTTGGGTAACAAGTAAAGAAGGACAGGGAACAACGATGTATTTTGTCCTTAGAAAATATCAGGAGGTACCGGTAAATGAGCAGAATATTGATTATTGAAGACGAAGAGGCCATCGCTGATCTGGAAAAGGACTATCTCGAACTGAGCGGCTTTCAGGTCGAGATCGAAGACCGGGGTGACACCGGACTCACAAGAGCTCTGAAAGAGGAATTTGATCTGATCATCCTCGACCTGATGCTTCCCGGTGTGGACGGTTTCGAGATCTGCAAGCAGATCCGGGAGGGAAAAAATATCCCTGTCATCATGGTCTCTGCCAAAAAGGATGACATTGACAAGATCCGCGGACTGGGACTGGGCGCCGACGACTACATGACCAAGCCCTTCAGTCCAAGCGAGCTGGTCGCCAGAGTAAAAGCACATATGGCACGATACGAGAGACTGATCGGGAGCGGCATACAGGAAAATGAGATCGTGGAGATCCGCGGCATCAAGATCGACAAGACCGCGCGCAGAGTATGGATCAACGGCGAAGAAAAGGCGTTCACATCCAAGGAATTTGACCTGCTCACTTTCCTTGCGCAGAACCCCAACCATGTATATACGAAAGAAGAACTGTTCAGCAAAATCTGGGACATGGAATCCATCGGGGATATTGCAACGGTAACCGTGCATATCAAGAAGATCCGGGAGAAAATCGAGTTCAACACTGCAAAACCCCAGTATATTGAGACCATCTGGGGCGTCGGATACCGGTTTAAGGTATAGACCGATGACAGACTTTTCGGGACTGCTGCAAAAGGAAGCCCTGCCTGTATACCCGGCAGGGCTGCATGTTACAGCAGTCCCTTCTTTATGTACGGGTTCCCGTTATATTCCGTCAAAATGACATATGGTTCTTCCGCCCTGTCAACCCTCAAACCGGCTCCTCCCAGCACCTGCTCTCAATAAACAGCCTGGTAAGCTCCGGATCCAGTTTCCCTTCCCGCTCTGCCATGCTTTCCAGAATCGAAAGGGCCCGTTCCACCGGCATCGCGCGCTTGTAGGGCCGGTCATCCGCAACCAGCGAATCAAAGATATCCAGTATGGTAATCATACGTACCTCGTATGGGATCTCTGCCTCCTTTTTGTGAGCCGGATAGCCGGTTCCGTTCAGGAACTCATGATGCGCAGCCGCCCACTCTCTTACATGGGACAGATTTCCAGAAAAATGGATCTGAGACAGCAGGCGGTCTGTAACAGATACATGTTCTTGCATGATTTTCCGTTCTTCCTCGGAAAGCGTCCCTTTTCGGATTGACAGCATGGCATACGCTTCCGGTTCCATCCACGGGCAGACCTTCCCGTTTTCATCCGTGCAGGTCTCTTCCCGCAGGCGATCCAGCTGCTTCAGCATCTCATCCGTTACAAATCCGGCCGTGTTCATGGTTTTTACCAGATGCTCCGCATCCCGGGTCCGGCAGATACGCTCTTCCTCTTCTTCTTCCGTAATGTTTCCGTTCAGCCTGTCGATTCTGGCTGTCAGGCGCACAACCTCCATCCGATGGAGAAATGCCGTATACTGTTCCGGGAAAAGCCTCTCTGCTTTGTTCATCACTTCCAGCGGGGTCACCAGTTTCCCGATATCATGAAGCAGAATACTCATGAGAAATTCTTCCTTCTCATCTTCTGAAAAACGTTTCTGCCCTTCACAACTTCCCAGATAATCAGCAAACCGGTCTCCGCACTCCGCCATGTGACGGGCATGACTGGCATTATAAGGCGTCCTTTCATCGATCGCAGAGGACATCACCCGGACAAAAGACTGAAACAGCTCCCTGATTTCTTTGATGTAACGCACATTCTGAATCGTAATCGCCGCCTGAGACGCCACAGATTCCACCACCAGCGCCATATCCTGCGCAAAGGCACAGACATTTCCCATATCATCCAGCGCATTGATCAGCTGCAGCACTCCGATCCGCTCTCCTTCCCGGTTGCGCATGGGCACCACCAGCATGGAGCGGGTGTTATAACCGGTCATGGCATCATAGCGGGCCGGACCGGAGAAATCATACTCCTGATTATTCTTCACATCTTCAATACAGATCGTCCGGTCCTCCAGAAGCGCCATGGCGCAGACGTTGTCCCTGCGCAGCGGAACCGGCGGAAGCTCCGGCCTTTTTCCCCTTCCCCCGGAATATGTCTTCAGAGTATCGTTGCGCATGATCTCAAACTGCAGCGTGTCACCCTCCCGCAGATACAACGTCCCCGCATCACAGTTCGCCAGCTCCATCACACAGCCAAGAATGCGTTCCAGCAGACAGTCCAGATCCCGTTCTGCAGACAGCAACACGCCTATTTCCAGAATCTTCTTCATCTCTTCCTGTCTCATACCCATATCACCATACCTTCCTTTGCAAACCGGCATGCCGTATCTGCATGCACTGCCATTTTCTCCTGTTCCTGTAAAAAGCGGTCCGCATATTCCCAGGAATAATGCGTCATCAGGACTTCCCTGACTCCTGCCTCCTGCCGCAGACGAAGTCCCTCCCTCCAGGAGGAATGTCCCCATCCGCTCCGCTGTGCCAGGTCTTCCTCCGTAAAGTTCGCATCCCAGATCAGCAGATCGCCGTCCTCTGCAAAGCTCTGAAGTCTTCGGAACATCTCTTCATCCATCTCGCAGTCCAGTGCATGAATGATGCTTCTGCCTTCCGCTTCCAGCCGGTACAAAATGCTCCCTCCGGGATGTTTTCCCGGCATCGTCCGGACCTTTATGCCATCCGGCTCCTTCTCCTCTCCTGCCAGAAAAAAATGCTCTCCTGCCTCGATCTCATGGATCTCCACCTGCGCCGGAACGTCCGAAAACCCCAGCGGCCAGTAGGGCGTACCGGCCAGTGCCGACAGGTGTTTCCCGGCCCCCTGTCTTCCATACAGGTGAATCTGTGCCTCCGGATCAAAGAGAAGAGGAAAACCGAAAAGCCCGCTGACATGGTCAATGTGAAGATGGCTGAGCAGAATATCCGCCCGTTTCCTGCCCTCCCGGCGCATCCGAAGTCCCAGCCCCGTCAGTCCGCTGCCTGCATCAAGGATGACCAGCCTGCCTCCAAAATCCGCCGAAATACAGGAGGTATGCCCTCCATATTCCAGATAATCCGCTTCCGGCATGGAAATCGCACCCCGCACGCCCCACACCTCTGTCTTCCATACTGGTTCCAAACTGTTTCATTCCCCTTTCCTGCTGTAGACTTACCAGGCTGCCGTACCGGAATCTATTCCAGAATCTCTTCCAGAATCAGTACTTCAAACCCTTCCTGCTTTCCTTTCAAAGGGACACCGCCCCCAAGAGAAGTCACACGAATCCGGTCTCCCAGTGCATCCGCCACGGCTCTGGAGATATAGATCTTCCCGCCCGGCGCATTGGCCTCCAGCCGTGCAGCTGTATTCACGGTGTCGCCGATCGCCGTATAGTCCATACGCAGCTCTGTACAGCCGATATTTCCCACCACGGCGTCTCCCACATGGACACCGATTCCAAAGGATACCGTCTGTCCGTATTTTTCAAGAAGTTCCTCGCTGAGCACCCGGGAACCGCTGACCATATCCGCGGCTGCCCGGACCGCCTTCATCACATAATCCTCCTGTGCCAGCGGCGCTCCCCAGAACGCCATGGCAGCGTCACCGACAAATTTGTCCAGCGTACCCCGATGCCTCAGAATGCACTCGGAGATCAGCGTCAAATACCGGTTCAGGATCTTCACCACCTCTTCCGGTTTCAGCTTCTCCGACATGGTGGTAAATCCCCGCACATCCACAAACAGCACTGCAATGTTTGTCGTCTTTCCCCCGGATTCCACCTCATCCATCCCATGTTTCAGAATCTCATGGACAATCTCCGGCGCTACATGGTGTTTGAAGATCTCGGTCACGCGCCGCTTCTCCAGCGATGCCCACACATAATTCCAGGCAATGCATCCCACATACAGAACAGAGACTCCCACGGGAATCCACAGCACATGAAGCACCCAGCCCCCGGCATATAAAAGCCGGTCCGCCAGCAGGGCGCCTCCGCACAGCAGAAGCCAAAAAGCCGTCGAGACACTTACTCTGCGCTTCCAGAAGCACGCCATGCCGGCCATCAGCGCTGCGAACAGGACCAGAAGCTGGATTCCATCCTCTGCCTCCCGCTTATAATCCTCCCAAAGCAGCGCCTGAACTGCATTGGCCTGATATTCTACCCCATACATGGGCGCCGCATGATCCGCCGCCGTCAGGTAACTGTCCTGCAGTCCTGCCGCATAGGGGCCGATCAGGACAATCTTTCCCGCAAAATATTCGGCTGTAATCTCACCGGACAGCAGATCCGCCACTGATATGGATTCATAAAAATCCCCGGGAACCCCGCAGAAGGGAACGTACCAGAAGCCTCTTGCATCCATGGGCGGAAGCTTTACCGGACGCAATCCGCATGCTTCCCGATACCGTTCCGCCACCGTCCAGGCAAGAGACGGCACTTCGGTTCCATCCGCCAGCTTCAGCCCCAGCAGATGATGGCGCAGAATTCCGTCCGTGTCCAGCATGGCGTTAATATGTCCCTGCACGGTCGCCTGCTTCAGTGCATCGTAAGGCTCGTCAAAAGCCGTAATGGAGAAGGTGTCCAGATAATATTCGCCCTCCGCTCCTTCCTCCAGCGTACTGCCGAATTCTGCCGCACACGCCGTCACCACATTGCCGTACTGTCCTGCTGCCTCCGCCAGCCATTCGTCCGCTTCCGTCTGCGTCTCCCCGGAATAGAGTACATCCACTGCGATCACAGCCGGCCGGCATTCCTCCGACGCATTCAGCGCCTCCAGAGTCATGGCAATAATATCGCGCCCCCACTGGCTGTAGGGTCCGATGGCATCCAGAGCCTTCTGGTCGATGCCCACCAGCACGATCTCTCCGTCCGATGCACTGCGGCTCTGGTAAAAAGCGTCCGATACTGCCAGATCCATCCGGTTCAGAATGCCGGATGCCGCCAGCAGCGTCATGGCAAAGGAAAGCAGCACCATACCGGCCAGCATTCTGATTTTGTTCGTCTTCTTCTGCATGATCTCCTCTTTCTTTCATCAGATTTTCATCTGCCGGTTGCAAATACTCACTCCAGCGAAACGGAAAAGACCTTTCGGGAAAAATTATCGCAGATATACAGCTGCTTTCCCTGTACAAGAAGCCCCACAGGAGACACCGGCGCAAAGGAACCCAGATCTTCCACGTCTCTCTCCACCAGTGTCGTAACTTCTCCGTCCCGGATCCTCCGGATGGCGCTGTTGCCGGTATCTGCGACGTAAACCGTTCCATCGTCTCCCACTGCAACTCCCTGCGGCATGGAAAATGATGCCTGGTCCGCCGCTCCGTTCTCCATACCGTCTGTTCCGCAGCCTGCCACAACGGACACAGTCCCTTCCTCAATCTTCACGATCCGGTTGGCGCCGGTCTCCGCCGCATACAACGCACGGTCCTTCCAGCACAGCCCCATGGGATCCGACAGGTTGTCCGCAAATGTCGTGACCAGTCCCTCCGGCGTAATCTTTCGGACTGCATTCTGCAATGTATCGGCAATATACAGATTCCCTTCCTCATCCGATGCAAGACCGGTGGGGTGATCATACGCCACCCCCATATCCGTCATCATCAGGTCCTCTTGCGTACTTCCATTGATCGTCTGAATCGAATCTTTCTGAATCAGCCGCACCGCATTGTTATCCGTATCCGTTACTGCATATCCGTCCAGAAAGGGTGCGATTGCCCATGGATTCTTAAAGTAGCTTCCCTCCGGATCCGCATCATTATAACCACCTACGGGCTCCCCGTACGGATCCTCCACGGTGCCGCCGCCTGCGTATACCGTACTTACGCCGTTCTGGACACGCCAGACAAGCTTCCCATAAGTATCCGTGACCAGAAGGGAACCATCTGCCATGGCCGCGATCCCGCTGGGTTCGCACATGACGTCCATGGCGCTTACCTCGGTCATCGTTCCTTCCCAGACGGAAGCCTGTGCAGGGATCTCCTCCTCAGGCCGCAGGAGCCCCCACAGGACTGCTGCAGCAGCGATCAGCAACACGACCGCTGCTCCCGTTCCCGTCACCAGCCAGATCCGTTTCGCCTCACGGCGGTCCGCAGCAGAATCTTCCAGCCTCTCTTCCTGTATCTTTTTATCTTCCTGATTCATTCACATCATCCTCCCTGATTCACAATAATCGTCCCGTTGTTGACCAGATCGCCCTTGATATCCAGCGTTCCGTCCACCTCTACCGTTGCACCTTCTTCCACGTTCAAAGCCGCTCCTTCCTCCACAGTCAGCGTCTTTTCCGACGGAATGTTCATTGTTGACCCGGAATCTACAGTCAGTGTACTGTTGCCTCCTGCCGGATCCGGCTGCACGACGACCTGATTTACGTTGTCCTGACTCAGCTGCGTATTAACATCCGCTGCCGTAGCCCCATCCGCCGGATTCAGCGTAACCGGAGCCGAATTCTGCGCCGGGGTATCCGGCGTCGTACTGCCGGGAGTCACCGGTGCCGAAGACCCGCCGGATCCGGAAGAAGATTTCCCGGACGACGGCGTGTCCGCTCCGGCTTGGGTGTCTCCGCTCACAGTTGCCGTACCGGCATCCTGTCCGCCGACAGTCTCTCCAGCAGCAGAAGATCCTCCGCCCCCGGAGTCCGGAGAGGAACCATCATCTGCACCTTCTGCAATACCGTCCGTATCGTCGCCGGAATTTTCATCCTGACCATCCGAAGCAGGAACTCCCCCCGTCCACACGGGATCCTGTGAAATGTAGGATTCCTGATCCGCCAGCCGGCTGTTCATCCCCTCCAGACTGCCGCTCATCTCTGCCTGGTCTGAGAAAAGCCTCTGCTGCGCATCTCCTGCCATTCCCGCGATATCAAGCCCCGAGGCGTCCAGAATCTGTCCGCACAAAGAAGCGTCCTGCACCAGTTCCACCAGTGCAAAACCGTCAATATCCCCTTCCGTATAACCCTACATGAGAATATCGCATTTATCCCCCTGCTGATCCTGCCCATAGACGACAAATTCCGCCATCTGCCCGCTGGTCAGCGTCGTGCTTTTGATCTGGTTGGTCACCGGATCCATCACGCTGCACTGAACCGTCCCTTCCAGTATGTAGACCTGCGAATGCCACCGGTCGATCACCTTCACCCAGCCGCTGGTTCCCCGGATCCCCATGACCATAGTGGAGGTACGGATGTTCAGCGTCTCCTCCTCTGTCAAAGGTTCTGATATATCAAAATACAGATTCCCTGAATTTAACAGAATCTCCAGCTTCTTTCCGTTCTTGCGGACCTGCGTTTCACTGACCGCGTCCAGCTTCGCCAGCCGCTCGCTGTCCAGACTGATCCAGGCATAGCTGGTTTCCTCCGTACTGGTAAAATAGCCATTGTACAGATTCATATTTTCAATCAGGGAGATATCCCTTCCGCTGGCGTTCGATACAGACACTTCGCCCTCCGTCTAAAAGCTCTCCGCTCTCCACATGAACTCTTCCGCCTTCCTGCACCTCGATCACGCCCTGCGGCCCGTTATGTGCAATCCCTTCCACAACAAGTCCCTGATTCTCCGTGGGTCCTGCAGGATCCGGAGCCGGAAAAGGAGCCTCTTCCGGCTTTTTCTCACCAGAAGCAGAAGAACCGGAGCCCCCTTTTTTCTTTGATGGAGAGGAGGACTGCGGTGTCGCAGGAGCTGTCCCGACCGGCGGAACCTGCCCCTGGATCACTGGAACGACCCCTGGATCCGCCGTCTGCCCGGAAGAGCCGGAGTGGCCGGACTGCGGACTGTTCCCGGCATTCTCAGGCTGTTCTTCATCCTGCGCATCCATTACACCCGAATTCTCCATGGCATAAGACGGATGTGCTTCTCCCTTCCACACCGGATCCCTGAGCGCTGCATACGCACAGCTCTCCTGCCGTATCTGTTCCATATGCTTTGACCATTCCGCCCCTGCGGCCACCAGCCTTTTTCCTGCTGTCTCTTTGTTGACCGGAATTTCCATACCAAAGGTTTCCTGAAGACGTTCACTCAGCGCAGCATCCTCCGCCAGTTCTTCAAGTACAAAACCTTCTATCGCCTCCTCCGTAAAATCCCGAATATCGATCTCACACTGGCTGTCTCCCTGTTCCTCGAAACGAACGGTGCATTCTGCCATACGGCCGCCGGTAAGAGACGCCTGTTGGATCTGTCCGGTCACGGGATCTGCAGCACTGCACTGAGCCGTTCCCGACAAAAGGTACACGCAGACCCGGCCCCTGTCAACCACTTTCAGCCATCCGCTGGCGTCCTGTGTATACAGCGCCACTGCAGCTGTACGTATTCTCATCCCGCCGTTTTCCTGATCTTCCATATGAAAGTACAGGCTTCCGGCATCCAGCAGAAATTCCGGCGTACCGGATGCGGTCCTCACCTCCAGACGGCTCCCGGCAGACAGCCGAAGCCGTTCTCCGCCTTTGGCGCCGATCCATGCAGAACTGTCTTCTCCCGTACAAATCCGATCCCCGCTGTACAGACCCATATTGGCATATCTCTGCATCGCACGCCCGCTGGCACGGGTCACGTCCACCGTACCGACAGCCTTCATAAACTGCACGTCTGCTTTCTCTGAACCTTCCGCCGCTGCAGTTGCCGCCCAAAGCAGACAGGCCATACAGGCAGACAAAATCCACAGCACACTTTTATTCCGTAACCAGTTTTTCATTCTTCCGCTCCTGTTCCTTCCTCTTTATCTGCATTATTATAAAGCAATGTCTGTGTAATAGCAAATAAATAGTGTAAAAGAGTATAATTCTCCATATATTTTGCGTCAGTCCACCGTTAAACTGCACAAAAAAAGGAACCAGTTATACTGGTCCCCAAAATCGTCCTGTATCATCAGCCGTTCAGCCCACCTTCAGCCGGAACTTCTGGATCTCCTTCTCGCTTGCCACTTTCTCGATCTTCGCACCCAGTTCCCGGAACTTCAGATCCAGATTCTCATAGCCGCGTTCAATATAATAAATATCGTCCACAATCGTAATGCCTTCTGCTGCCAGTCCCGCGATCACAAGAGCAGCGCCTGCACGCAGATCCGGAGCGCTGACTCTGGCACCGGTAAAACGCTCCACGCCGCTGATGACCGCCACATTTCCTTCCACCTTCACAGATGCACCCATGCGCGCCAGCTCATCCACATAGCGGAAACGGTTCTCAAAGATACTTTCGGTCACGATACTGGTTCCGTCCGCAATGGCAAGCGACACGGCGATCTGCGGCTGCATATCCGTCGGAAAGCCCGGATAGGGCATGGTCTTTACATGGGTTCCCTGAAGCTTCTGCGGAGCGATCACACGCACTGCATCATCATACTCATGTACCTGACAGCCCAGCTCCATGATCTTGGCGCTGGTAGCCTCCAGATGCTTTGGAATCACATTCCGCAGCACAATATCGCCTCCCGTCACGGCAGCGGCAAACATAAAGGTCCCCGCCTCGATCTGATCCGGAATGATGGAATACTCCGTCTTATGGAGAGACTTCACGCCTTTGATACGGATCACATCCGTACCTGCGCCCTTAATACGCGCCCCCATACTGTTCAGAAAATTCGCCACGTCCACCACATGCGGCTCTTTCGCCGCATTCTCAATGGTAGTGCTTCCGTCCGCCATGGCTGCCGCCATCATAATATTGATCGTTGCTCCCACACTGACCATATCCAGAAAGATATGCGCTCCATGAAGATGCTCCGCTTCAGCAATGATAAATCCATGCTCAATCCTGGTCGCTGCCCCCATGGCTTTAAAACCCTTTAAATGCTGATCGATTGGACGGCTGCCGATATTACAGCCTCCCGGAAGCGGCACCTGTGCTCTTTTGTATTTGCCCAGCAGAGCTCCCAGAAGATAATAGGATGCCCGGATCTTCTTCATGCTTTCATTTTCCACAATAAAATTCTCCACACTGGAACCATTTACCGTGACTGCATGGCGGTCCACACGATCGATCCTCGTGCCGATTCCCGCCATGGCATCCAGCAGCGCATTGATATCCCGGACATCCGGAAGATTGTCTATATATACAGTTTCATTGGTCATGTTTGCAGCGGCAAGAATTGCAAGTGCCGCATTTTTTGCTCCGCCGATCTCTACTTCGCCGTTCAGCGAAATTCCGCCCTTAATAATATACTGTTCCACGATTACACCTCATCGCTTTTCATCCGATTTATTTTCTATGTAAAGGTTGCGCCGAAACGGCGCTTCTTATTCGCAATTTCCACTGCAGATCCCTGTATAAATCTGCCAGAAAATTTTTTCACATAATGCACATACTTATCTGCATATCTTTGTTATTATATACGAACACCATAGAAAAATCAATCAACACAATGTCAAAAAAGAGCTTATTTTACATACTGTCAATTGACAAAATCCCAATGACCTCCATAAGACTTTCGATATATGCTTCCTTATTCTGCCCGGACGGAATGCGGATCGTTGTGGTAATTGTAAGGGAACGCATCTCCGTCCCGGAACGGTCTACCTCAAATACGTCTACCTTGCAACCGTCTTCCCGGAACCTGCGCAGAAGCTCTGCGGTCACTCCGCCTTCCACTGCCTCTATATACAGAATCACATACCTGGAATGCCGATAGATCTTTTCCTCCGCCCAGGGAAGGATATGAAGCCCTGTCAGCAGGATTCCGGTCGCAGCAATCGCTCCGTCCAGAAATCCGATCCCGACCGCCAGGCCGACACATGCACAGATCCAGATGCTTGCCGCAGAAGTCAGGCCCTTTACCTGATGTCCGGTCACCAGAATGGAGCCTGCGCCGAGAAAGCCTACCCCGCTCACCACCTGGGACGCCATACGTGCCATATCAGAAGCTCCCGGATACCGAATCTCCATGTACTGGCCGGTCATCATGACCACCGCCGCTCCCACACACACGGCAGCATCCGTTCTGGCGCCTCCTCCCCTTCTCTTGGCGCCCCTGTCAATTCCGATCAGCGTACCAAGAATAAAAGCCGCCACAATCCGTATCACAAGATTTTGCACTGTCCATGCAGTCACATCCAAAAAATACATCCCTGTTTCCTCCTTTTGTCAGTATAGCAGATATACTGACAAAAAAGAAGCTTATTCTTCCTCCGGATCTGCCGGTTTCCACGCCTGTCCGAAATTGACATCCCGGAACAGTTCCGCCAGCCCCGTAATCTGTTTCAGTCTGAGAATCTCATCCTCATCCATTCCAAGGTGCCGGGAAATCCACGCGTCCGAACGCCCCATATCATGAAGCTCTTTCACAATATTGCTCATCAGGTCCACATTGTGGCTTCCTCTGGCGCGGTTATGACGGATGGTGCTCGCCATCCGTTCATCGATCGGCTTGTCGATCACGGATACCGGGAGCAGCCCCTGCTCTCTCTCATAGATATCCGGATGGTCCAGCATGGTGCGGTAACGGTGAAATCCGTCCACGATAATATACTCGTCGTTCTTTTCATCATAATAACAGACAACCGGCATGGTATAACCGTCTGCTTTGATGCTTTCATAAAGCAGCGCCATCTCCGGCGGCGCCACCGCATTGGGATTATACGTATTGGGTTTTATCTTTCCTATCGGAACCGGAATCACCTGATAAGCCGGGCTTTTATACTCCATAGTTCATGTCCTCCACACTTTTGTATCTTTTTCGTATTTCATCCATATATCGCTGCTGCTGTCTGGTCATGCCGAATCCCATAAACCTGCATGTATGGTCATTTTTCAGAATACAGTAACACATCCGTTTCCAGCTTGGTATGTCTTTGGACGACCGGATGTCGTCGGTATGATCCGGAATCTTTCCCAGAAAGATAACTCTCGACTTTTTATTCAGCGTATAATTGGAGACTCCGTTTCTCCGGATCTGGTAGCCGTGCTCCGTCAGCTCCTGTATGGTCTCCTCATCCAGTCCCCCTCCGGTCTTATGCCAGAACTCTATGGAAGTATTGAATTTTTTCACATAGTTATTGCGGAGCCTCGCAGGGAGCGTGTCCAGAAGAAACATGGTATAGGATTTCCATGTATGCCCCTCCGGCAGCGTTACGTTCCGGTAGCCCATGGCTCTGGTCTTTCCGTAGATGCTGGCAAAATTCGCGCCTCTTACCCTCCCTACCAGCTTTACCCAGATCTCCGGATCAAGTACCCGGTACAGATTCAGGGAATCTTTGGAATAATCATTAAAGGGGGATGCCACCCGCATCTGAGAGATCTTCAGCCCCGCCATATGATACAGGTCATACAGACGGTTATAATCATAGTGAAACAGGGAATTTGCATGCCATACATCCTCCGTCGACCAGTCATACAGAGGAGATGCGCACCAGACCTCCTTAAACTGCCGGCTGATCCAGCACTGTTCCTTATAACCATATTTTTTATTGAGAAAGCCGCTGTATCTCTGCAGGGATTCGTCCGCCCGCATTCCCAGCAGGCATATGGTCTTTTTTTTGCCGTGAGAGATCCGGTACCAGCGTCCGAACTGTTTTGCAAGATCCTCCTGAGGCATCCGGTACCGGTAGGTGGTGATTGGATTTCTGTCCATGTGAATTACATAATCCTTGTCCGGCATCTTTCTGACCCACAGGCCTTTTTTGGTATCATCCCATGGATACCAGTACATCTCATAACTGCTCACAGCTGTCCTGGTCGCCATGGGCAGGCATACCCAGTAAAGTTCCGCCTCATCCTTATAGTGTTCAAGGGTCCGCTCCACATATTCCGTTGTCACTGTATACTGGGCTTCAAAGTCCTGATGAAAGATTCCTATGGTTTTCCATGGAAAATACTTTCTCCGGTAATCCATCACCAGATTCAGAAGCAGGCCGCTGTCCTTTCCTCCTGAAAATGAGACATAGACATTGTCAAACTCTTCAAAGATAAACCGGAGCCGTTCCTGAAGCGCTTCGTATACGTTTTGCTGCATGTATTCCCGTATCATGACTTTTCCCCTTTTTTACCATATTCTGGAAATTCTTATGTTAGTTAATGTAGCACAGAAAATTCGGAAATTCAACCGATTACGCCAAATGACTGCTCCCGACGCCTGCCATGGGGATATGTTCCTTCCAGACAGGAAGTCCGGACTCTCCGCACTGCGCGGATTCCCCGCACCGCAAATCCCGCCTGCGCCTGGCGAAGGGACGCAGGCTTTGCTTTCCCCGGATCCGGATGAAAAAAGAATTGACAGATCCCCCCTTCTGCATCTATAATACATTCATATGACAAATGCGAAGACAAGGAGGAGTACACAGCATTCCGATGCGCAGAGAGGAGATGGCAGGTGAAAATCTCCGTGACGGTGTTGTGGAAGTAGCCTTTGAGCAGCGGACCGAACAGCTTGCGCCCAGTAGGCTTCGACGTGTTCTCACGTTACAGGGAGACGATATAGGCAGAACCTGTATCGATGGAGTGCAGAAATTATTTTTCTGAAATTAGGTGGTACCACGGATGTAAGATTCGCCCTGAGCATGACTGCTTGGGGCGTTTTTATATGCCGTGAAATCAAAAAGGAGGCTATGAAAGATGAAACAGATCTCAGGAAACCGTTTACTGGTGAATGCTTTAAAAGAAGAAGGCGTGGAAGTTGTATTTGGCTATCCGGGCGCCTGCACGATTGATATCAGCGATGAGCTTTACCGGCAGAACGATATTGCTGTTGTCCTTCCCCGGCATGAGCAGGCGCTGGCCCATGAAGCGGACGCCTATGCAAGAACAACCGGAAAGGTCGGCGTCTGTCTGGTCACCAGCGGTCCGGGCGCTACCAACCTGGTCACCGGACTTGCCACAGCCAATTATGACAGCGTGCCGCTTGTATGTTTTACCGGTCAGGTAGCCAAGCATCTGATTGGAAACGACGCTTTCCAGGAGGTGGACATTGTCGGCATCACCAGAAATATCACCAAATACAGTGTCACCGTAAGGGAACGGGCCGATCTGGGACGAATCATCAAGGAAGCCTTCTATATTGCCCGCACCGGCCGCCCGGGCCCTGTACTGGTGGACCTTCCCAAAGATGTCATGGCGGAAATGGGGTCTGCAGAATACCCGAAGACCGTCAATCTCCGCGGCTACAAGCCCTATACCAGCATCCATATGGGGCAGCTGAAAAAGGCGATCAAGCTTCTCCACAAGGCGAAAAAGCCGCTCTTTCTGGCAGGCGGCGGTGTCAATATCGCCCGGGCAAACGCGGAGTTTACACAGGTAGTGGAAAAAACCGGCATCCCGGTTGTCACAACCGTCATGGGAAGAGGCGCCATCTCGACGCTGCATCCGCTTTTTATTGGAAATATCGGCATGCACGGCGCCTATGCCGCCAACAATGCAGTCAGCAGCTGTGATCTCCTGTTCTCAATCGGAACCCGATTTAACGACCGGATCACAGGCAGGGTCCATGAGTTTGCCCCCCATGCACAGATCGTCCACATTGATATTGATACTGCGTCCATCTCGAAAAACATCCAGGTAGATGTCCCCATCGTAGCGGACGCAAAGGAAGCGCTCACACGGATGAATGAATACGTGCAGGAGAACCGCTGCAGCAAATGGCTGGCGCAGATCGACGCATGGAAAAAGGAGCATCCGCTCATTATGAGGCCCAACAGCCGCATGAGTCCGCTGGACATTATCCATGAGATGAACCGGCAGTTTGAAGAAGCGCTGATCGTCACAGATGTGGGACAGCACCAGATGCTGGTCTCACAGTACGCAGATATCACAGAGAAGAAACAGCTTGTCACTTCCGGCGGACTTGGTACCATGGGATACGGACTTCCGGGGGCCATCGGCGCCCGAATCGGCAATCCGGATACCCCTGTTATCTCCATATCCGGCGACGGAGGGATCCAGATGAATATTCAGGAGATGGCAACGGCTGTTCTTGAAGAGCTTCCGATTATCGTCTGCATCTTCAACAATGAATATCTGGGAATGGTACGCCAGTGGCAGAGCCTGTTCTACGGCAAACGCTACGGCATGACAAACTTAAAAGCCGGCGCCCTGTCCCGCCGTACAGACCGAAAGGAATACCCGGAATACACCCCGGATTTCGTACGTCTGGCAGAAAGCTATGGGGCAAAAGGCATCCGTGTTACGAAAAAAGAAGAAATTGCAGCCGCATTTGAAGAGGCAAAGAAAAGTACAAAGACGCCGACTTTGATCGAGTTTATCATTGACCCGGATGAAATGGTCTACCCGATGATCAAACCGGGCGGCACACTGGAAGATATGATCATGGACTGTTAATCAATATGAAAAACAGCATCTGTCCGTAAAAGTTCCGGAACGGTTTTCGGATGCACGGGGCAGCCCAAAACCGTTCCGGACAAAAGGAACTTTTACGGACAGATGCGGAACTCTCACAGCTTCTGTCTGTAAAAGTTCCGGAACGGTTTTCGGATGCACGGGGCAGCCCAAAACCGTTCCGGACAAAAGGAACTTTTACGGACAG
>VSND01000017.1:60976-68027 GCA_009774145.1 Lachnospiraceae bacterium
ATGCGGAACTCTGATAGGAGGATATGAAGATGGATAATACAATGAAAAAAAGATGGATCTCCCTGTATGTGGAAAATCAGGTCGGCGTGCTCTCCAAGATCTCCGGACTCTTCTCTGCAAAATCCTATAATCTGGACAGCCTGACGGTCGGCACGACCGAAGACCCCACAGTCTCCCGAATGACCATCGCCACAGTCAGCGATGACGAGACTTTTGAGCAGATCAAAAAACAGTTAAACCGTATGGTAGAGGTAATCAAGGTCATCGACTTTACGGATGTCTTTGTACGTATGAAAGAGATTCTTTATGTAAAGGTGCTTCACTGCACCCCGGAAGATAAAGTGGAGCTGTTCCAGATCGCAGAGACCTTTAAGGCAAGGGTCATCGACTACGGAAAAAACAGTCTTCTTCTGGAATTTGTACAGACAGCCACAAAAAATGATGCGGTTGTACAGCTTATGAAAAGCGAATTCAAACACATTGAAGTCGTCCGCGGCGGAAGCGTGGGAATTGAATCTATCAGCAGAATGGAACGCTGAAGCAGTCTGATCTGACTGCTTCAGCCGACCGCAAAAAAGAGCATTGCCTTACGAAATTCTTCTGAGGCAGTGCTCTTTTTACGCTGTTCTGTTACGATTGATTCTCTTTATTCCTGCTTTCCTTTTGCAGTACAATGCTGCTGCTCACGCTCATGCCGCCCAATAATGCACCTGTCAAACGCTGTCTCAGTCCTCTTCCTTCAGTCCCACATAGATATGGATCTCTGCCTGATCCATGCGGTCGTCCTGATATTCTTCAAAATCACACACAAAGGTTCTGGGCAGATCCATCTGCCAGATTTCCTGCCACGCCGCTGCCACTGCCTGCACCATATCTCCGTAAACAACGAATTTCGCATAGCGTCCTGCCGGAATCCGGCACACCGTACAGCCTTCGATCTTTGGTTCCGTTTCCGTCTCACATGCAACAAGCACGGTATAATCCGCCTTTTCGTCTCCGGCGTATTCCGTGTAGATGCCCATCGCTTTTCCATTCGCCCTGCGGGGGATCGAATCATAGATTCCTTCCCCGTAAAAGCGGCTCCAAAGCCCTCCGATTACGGCTCCCATATCCGGAGACAGATTATTTGTCCGGGCGGAAATTCCTGCCGCAATCCTTTCCTTCCGTGTAACAATCTCATAGTTCATCATTTTCCTGACCATCCTTTCTTATCCCAATGGATGTCCACATTGTATCATTCCAAACACGACATCTGCCTGTCATGTTTTCTCATACTGTCTCCATATTTTTTCTGCGAATTTTCGCACTTCTTTTTGCAGTTCCTTTGGTTCCAGCAGTTCAGCCCCTCCCCCAAAGGATACGATCCATCCGATGATACTGGTTTGATCTGCGAATCCAGAAGAAAAGAGCAGCGTTCCATCCGGTTCCTCCGTAAAACTGTCCGGACCGAAATCTTCCACCAGGCGCCATCGATACGCCGGCTGGACCCTGGCCTTTACCTGATAGCGAAAAGGAAATAACTTCCTCCTGGACAGTTCCGGCAGAGGAACCGGCCGCTTTTCAAATGCATCCCCCACCTGCAGTTCCGTCATACGGTTCAGCTTGAAGAGACGGAAATCCTGCCTTGTCAGACAGAAGCCCCACACATACCAGCTGGACCACTGAAAAATCAGGTGATACGGCTCTATGTTTCTTCCGGACTCACCTGCCGGCGCACAGTATGTAAAAGAAAGCTGCCGCGCCATAAGGATCGCACTGTGGATCTGCTCAATCTTCGGAGCCAGTGACTCCCGGTACCAGGAAGAAAGATCAATCAGGATATGCGAATCCCCGGCCAGCAGACCGGAAGACCCGGCTGACAGTTTTTCCATCAGCTGTGCATAGCGGCTGGTTCCGCTGACGCTGTCCAGACTGCGCAGTCCCGCCAGAATCGCCTGCATATCCAAGCGCGTCAGAAGTGTGCGGTCGATCCGGTAACCTTCCATGATGGAGATACCGCCTTTTGCCCCCTGCTCCGTCACCAGCGGAATCCCCGCCATGCACAGCGCTTCAATATCCCGGTTGATGGTCCGCCTGGACACCTCAAATTTTTCCGCCAGATACGGTGCAGTCACTTTTTCCTGCTGTAAAAGAATCGCCAGAATTCCGATCATACGGTCAAGCTTCATCATGGTACCTCCTTCCTACCGTTTCTCAGCAGGCGGCTGAACAGCAGCCGTCTTTTTTTATCATATCACAGAAACAAAAAACACTTACATTTTTTTTCATTTTTGATATAATAATTCTGTAAAATACTTCTGGTAATTTTGTGTCGAAGAAGCTGTTTCACACCGGGATTCACCGAATGTGGAACAGCTTTATTATTTTGATATGAATGCCTGTCAGGTATCTCATACAAAGATCAGGAAAGAGAGGAAAACACCATGAAACGAATCAAAGCCGCCTGCATCACACAGACTCTGCATGTTTTGCTGACGCTTTTTTATTCACACAGTTTTCCGGCCAGGCGGCTCACTGCCCGTCCGGATATCCGTCCTTTGCCGGAATGATCCGCGCTGCCTGCGGCACCACCGTACAGCCGTCCAGGACGTCCGTATTGACTACGGCGCCCGCGCCGATCTTCACATGGTCACCGATCCGGATATCACCGATGATTACCGCCCCTGCGCCGATCAGACAGTCATTCCCGATCAGAGGAGCCTTCCCGTTCACCTCTCCGATCGTCACATTCTGATAAATCCGGCATCTTTCTCCCACCGTAGCATAGCGGGAGATAAAGATTCCCTGCAGCCCGTGGGGAAGCGAAGGCCTGCCCCTGATGACTGCATCCGGGCCGATATAACCTCCATGGCGGTATGCACACCGGCTCATAAAAAATGTCAGCACATCATGCAGAAGGCCGCTTTTGATCCGCTTCTGCCATCGATACAGCCTCCAGAAATGATTCAGATTATTTCCTCTGGAATATTCTACGATCCCTCTTCTGATACTCATGATGACCTCCTTTTTCTGTCAACTGATATCCCGTTTTTTTCTGTCAGACTCTTCCAGATTTTTTTCTCTTTCCACAGCTTTTTACACAGGGCAAAGATCAGGTATCCCAGCATGCCGCCTGCCGCATTGAGCATAAAATCATCTATATCCGCCTGCCTTCCAATGAAATACTGGATAAATTCTATGATAAAAGAAAAGGCCCCCATTGCCGCTGCCGTTTTCCAGAACCTGCGCACAGAAAGAAATGCCATCGGCAGAAGCATACCCGGAGGCGCAAACATCACAATATTCGCAATTATCTGCGTAATTTTTTTCTCCCTTCCCATCAGCCACGGCTCCGTAAACATCCGGAAGGGAACCAGATTCCGGGAACGCTCTGATGGCGGCACAATTCTGCCCGTCAGCGTTGCACAGAGAATGACCAGCACACAGACCCCCAGTGCAAAATACACCGTCTGACGCAGTATCCGAATCTTTTTCCGCAGCAGAAAACAAACGGGCAGAAATGGAACCGCAAGTACCGCCAGCGCAACTGCACCTGCCAAAGCATATCCTGCTATCTCCTGTATGATACGCATGAAAAAAATCCTCCTGAAAAAATATTGCTGATCCTATCATATCAGGACCAGCAATGTTCTTCTTTTATATTTTCCGCAGATTTCTTATGATTTTCCTAATTTTTTCTGTTTTCATCGGGCAGTCTTCCGGTGCATTTACAATCCAAGGCTGTCTGTCCAGGATTTCAGGCTTTCCTTTGACTGTCTCCCATTCAGGATTTTTCCTTCCCTGATAACCGTGTCAGCCGCAACGCTGCCCTGCAGCCCCTCAACCGTTTTTCCAAATCCGCTTCCTCCTGATGTGGCAAAAAGCACGATCGTTTTTCCGGAAAAATCATAGCTCTCAAGAAAGGTATTGATAATCGTCGGGGCAACATACCACCAGATGGGGAACCCGACAAATATAACATCATATCCCTCGACGCCTGCCTCATGGTCGGCAATCGCCGGGCGGAATGCCCTGTCATTCATCTCCACGGTACTGCGGGCGTTCTTATCCATCCAGTCCAGATCCTCCCTTGTATAAGGAATCTGCGGCCTGATCTCATACAGATCGGCGCCTGCTGCCTCTGCCAGAACTCCTGCCGCCTTTGCGGTCACACCGCCTGCACTGAAATATGCTACCAGTTTCCTGCTCATGATAAAATCCTCCTGTTTTCCTAAATTTTTTATCAGATTCATAACTTTTTGTGCCTGACAAAATAAGCAGATTATTGGTCCGGTTGATTTGCCTCTTCGCCGATAAACTGCCCTGCACACCAATACATATGGATCAGCGCTTCATTTACCTTTCGTTATAATGTCTGCGAAAACGCAGTTTAATGCCGCATAATCCCTATTATGGTCATCCGCAAGATCATCCGCAATTTTCTTTTGCCTTGCTGTCTCAGCTTCAATGAACTCCTTTATAACAGGCATCTGAGGCTTCTCTTCTCTCTCTGCCGTTCTTTTCTTCACAATCAGCAGTTCCTCGATCGCCTGTCTCAAATCCTGTGGCAGATCCATCTTCAAAAGGTCATCAAACAATACAGGCGGAGCAGTATGATACTCTTCAATGTACCGTGCCGCCAGCAAAGGTCTTATCGCATAGAAATACTTCTTATACCTGACCGTATCTTCAAGCAGATAATCCTGAAGCGTACGGTTTGCAGTCCCATAGTAGTGGTAAACCGCTCCCTTCTCAGAAAAATACTGCTTTGATACTTCCTTTATCCTTGCCCACTCCTGCGTTGTCCGGTAAATGATCGGAGATTCGCTCCACTCAAATAACGTTGCATTCCCCTTTGCAAATTGCCTGAGCGCTTTCTTCAGGTCCCAGCCATTGATGTCCAGCACCTCATCCAGTTGCCACTCGATCACATCTCTTAGTTCATCCAGCCTCAGATAGTCTTCCTTCGGTCTGGCATATACAAAGCGTACATCATAATCACTGTCCGGTGACGCAAATCCCCAGGCTCTGCTTCCGGACTCAACCGCATGCAGGATCCGCACGCCCTCTTTTCTTTCTATTTCATCCAGATTCTCATTGATTTCGGCGATGATATCTCTCATGTTCATTCTCCTGTAACCGCATATCTGTTGATATGCTCTACAAAGGCTTCAACCTTCTCCATATCCGGATTGTCCGGTAAAACGGTTCTGACTGCAGCCTCATCCAGTTTATACTCATATTCTTCAAGCATCTCATAAAACTCAGTTGAAAATGTTCCATCGGTAAGCATATAATCGCCTCTTCGTATGGCGAGAAGAATCGGCAGGTCATCCTTTCTGTGCGTACGGATCTCACCTTTCTCCAGAATATCAATCGCCATCATAAACAGTCTGATCAGATGCATGGCATGTTTGTTCAGATGATTGTCATCCTTTTTCTTATTCCGCTTTCCGATCTTGTCATAATCACGAACTACCGTCCTCATAGTTCCCCACAGATTTGTATAATCCCGAAGTGGAAAGTGTTTATAATCAGCATCTACAAATATCTCTGTATCCAACTTTGGATTCTCTGCCCTGTCAATATACAGCCGGATGCTTCCGTTTTCTTTCCCCGCATATCTGCGATTAAAATCGTCCAGTGCATTCATTACGGATTTCAAGATATGTTTTTCCCTGTCGGTCTGCGGCAGGGCATCCCTTGCTATGGCGTTTTGCAGCCTGCGAAGTTGTGCATCTGCATATCCTCCAAAGGACTTGATTGCTCTCTTTGAGAGAAAGAGACCACTGTTATCAACAAGTTCCTGCCCCAGTTTCGACTTGATCAGATATTGCTCCTCATCCAGCCCCAGCATCTCACAGGTATTCGGATTACACTCCAAAAGGAGCTTCACCAGCTTATTGAATCCATAGATAACTGTATCGGTCTTATCATCTTCATACTGTTCAAACTCAGTGAGTCCTAACAGATCAGAAGGCAACATAAGCGTAACGCCACGGAAATCGATATCACTTCCTTCGTTATTTGTCCCATAGGCATAGCTGCCGCCAAGACCAAGAAGCATGATCCTGTCTCCAAGGCGTTCATTTGTCCGAAGGAAATCATATTCAGTTGTGTTCATGAGCGCCCTGAAATCCATATTTTCTACCCTCTCCCATAGTAAATCATACCGTGATTCATCTGATTGAATAACTATTTTTACTATCTTCTTAATAATCACATTGATCCACTTTTGATCTTTGTTAATCCGTACATCATCTGTAATCCAGCGATTCATCACTTTGAAGATGCCCATGCTATTCAACAAACCACCTAATGATTGTTCGGTATAGTCAGTAAAATGTCTTAACGCTTCCCCAATCAACACCAATACATTTTTTTGCTGAGTTCCAGGCACATGCAGCAACGATGCACAGGCCCATACCGCATCGAACTCTTTTTTAAAGCCCATAGCTTCTGCTTTCATATGAACGACAGGAACATCCACGACAGATCTTGTATGCTCATATATTATCAAATCATCTTCACTGTCAGCACAATCTTCCCACCACCCTAATATTGCATATAACGTATAAATGGAGTCGGATCGTTTTTTTCCTCATGCCGCTCTATATCTGAACTTTCAAGGACATCATAATACCTGTCTTTTGTTTTCTCAATTTGCCTCTCAATACTTATATATTTACCAACACTATACTCATTCTTATATAAAAGAAGCAAAGTAAGCAATCGACTCATTCTTTCATTTCCATCATTAAAAGGGTGAATGCACAAAAAATCACATATAAAAACAGGAATCAATATAAGAGAGTCCACCTTCTCACTCGCAATTGTCTGCTCATAAGCCGTACATAACCGTTCCACTGCATCCGGTGTATCATACGGAGCAATCGGAGTAAACCTTGTGACTACTGTTCCATCCGGCTTTGTTTCATTAATACAGTTCTGTACGCTCTTAAAACTCCCGCCGTGAGAAAATCCCGCCCTCTTCGAAAGGTCTCTGTGTAACTGTAGTATATATGATGGTCTGATCGGAATGTACTCATTGCTTTCGTGAATTGTGTTAAGT
>VSND01000170.1 GCA_009774145.1 Lachnospiraceae bacterium
ATCCGCAGATGCCGAAGATGCTCCTGACAGTCCGGGGATTTGGGTATAAGGCGGTGGACTATGAGGGATAAAAAGAAGGGGAACAGGATTTTAATATGCGGGATTGCGCTTTCCATCTGCCTGTGCGTTCTGGCAGGCAGTGTTATCCTGCATCTGTCAGAAACTTTTATCAGAAGCAGTATTGCGGATATGGCAGGGGCTGTGGGGATTGCAGCCACGGAACAGCGTGGCGATGTCATGCATCTGTACAAGTCTGGCGATGGTCTGAGGATTGCGGGGGAAGAAATCTTAAGGCAGTACGGTTATGGGAGGGATGTATATTCTTTTGTTCCGGCATGGTTTGGGGCAGCGGCATATGCCATCCCTTTCTGTATTACGCTGATTATGATATTTTCTTTCAGGCTTTACTGGCAGAAAAAAGTGCGGGAGGATGAGAAGCGGACGGCGGTGCTTTCCGGCTATTTGGACAGGATTATGGAAGGGCAGTATGACACCCTGATGCAGCATGATACCGGTTCCGAACTGGAGGACAGCATCTATAAAGCGGTGGTGCTTCTCCGGGAGGAACGGGAGCAGGCACAGGGGGCAAAGAAGAACCTTGCGGACAACATGGCTGACCTGTCCCACCAGTTAAAGACCCCGGCGGCATCCATAGGGCTTACCCTTTCGCTGCTGAAAAAGAAAGCGTGGGATGAAGAGACAAAACAGGACATCGGCCGGATGGAAGGACAGGTCGGCCACCTCCAGCACCTGGTTGGCTCCATGCTCACCCTGTCAAGGCTGGATGCGGGCGTGCTGGAACTGGAAGAAAAAGAGTTTGACCTGGAGGAAATGCTGGTGGATGCAGTCCAGCCCTTTGTCCGGCAGATGGAAGAAAAGGGGATATGCTTTGGGATACGGGGCGCTGACGGGATTTCGCTTTCCGGGGATTTCGGATGGTGCAGCGAGGCGTTCGGCAATATTATCAAAAACTGTGTGGAACATACACCGGAGCAGGGAAATATCAGTATTGCCTGCCGGGACAATCCTATCTATACGGAAATCGTTATTCAGGACAGCGGCAGGGGATTTGATGAAGCAGACCTTCCCCACTTGTTTGAGCGGTTCTACCGGGGCGCAGGTTTTTCCAAAGACAGTGCAGGAATCGGGCTTGCCCTGGCAAAATCCATCATTGAGAAAGAAAACGGGACGGTCACGGCAAAAAATACAGAGACAGGGGGCGCAGGATTCTATATTAAATTTTACCATTGTCACTGAATTAGCACATAAGGGTGGTAGTATGTAAGGAAGTTCCAAGCCTTGTGGTGCAGGGTTTGTTACATACTTAAAACAAGAGAGGTGCTGTTTATGGATATTTTAAGGACCGAGGGGCTGACCAGACAGTATGGGACGGGGCAGACAATGGTGACGGCTTTAGACCATGTAGACCTGCAGGTGGAAAGGGGGCAGTTCGTTGCCATCATCGGGGCGTCCGGCTCCGGCAAGTCAACACTGCTCCATCTGCTGGGAGGCGTTGACCGCCCTGACGGCGGGAAGATATTTGTGGAAGATGTGGACATAGCGACATTTGGGGAGGAACGGCTGGCGCAGTACCGCAGGCGCAAGGTGGGGCTTATCTACCAGTTTTATAACCTTATCCCCACGCTCAGTGTGAAGAAGAACATCTGTCTGCCCATGCTCCTGGATAATAAGGAGCCGGGTAAGGAACGGTTTGATGACATTGTAAGGACATTAGGGCTGGGCGACAGGCTGGAACACCTGCCGGGGCAGCTTTCCGGGGGACAGCAGCAGAGGGCGGCAATCGGGCGCGCCCTGATCTACCAGCCTGCGATCCTGCTGGCGGACGAGCCGACAGGGAACCTTGACCGGAAGAATACGGAGGAGATTATTTCCCTGTTGAAACTGTCCAACCGCCAGTATAAACAGACCATCCTGCTGGTCACCCACGATGAGAATGTGGCGCTGGAGGCAGACCGCATCATTAAGATAGAGGATGGGAAGATCATCTCGGATAAGGCGGTGCGGCCATGAACATCATACGGGAATACAGCTTAGACCAGGTGCGTAAAAACCGCCGCACCTCCATTTCCATTATGGTTGCGGTTCTGATCGCTTCCACGTTCTTATGTACATTGCTTGTTTTTGCGCAGAGTTTCTGGAACCAGATGGTACAGCAGGAGATTTATATTGGCGGGGATTGGGATGCGGAGCTTATGGATGTCCCGGCAGACAGGCTTGGCATGGTGAGGGACAATGCAGGCGTAAAAGCCATGTTTGTGAAAGGGGATAATAAGACCGCTTTCCTGCCGGAAGGGACGGCGCTCCCCCGCCTGCTGATACAGAATTGTGACAGCGGCTATTGGGGCTCCATGTATGAAAAGAATATGCTCCTGCGGGGGCGCATCCCGCAGGCTTCTGGCGAGGTCGTGGTCAGCAAGGATTTCTTTTTGCAGAACCCGGCATATGGCATTGGCGACACGCTTGCTGTGGGAATAGGCAGCAATGTGCGGACGCACATGGAAGAAAGCCAGCAGAAGGATGCCGCCAGCCTGACCATTGTGGGGGAACTGGATGTGTCTGTTTCCTCCGGTTATGAAGGATACCTTGCCTATGGCTTTATGGAGCCGGAAGCGCTTTCGCCGGACAGTGAGGTGGTAGTCTACCTCCAGATGGAGCGGAGGGGGGAAGTATATACGGCAGTCCCGCAGATTGCGGAGGCAATAGGGCTTCCGAAGGATGAATACGGGAACTACCCGTGCCGCTACCATGCCGCGCTGCTTGCATGGCACGGGGTATATGCGCCGGGGAGTTTTT
>VSND01000171.1 GCA_009774145.1 Lachnospiraceae bacterium
ATATAGTATATTTTTTTTACTATGTCAATAAAAAGTATTGAGTTTTGCCTGGTAAGAGGTATGAATATTATGAAATTTTCTTGTGGGTTATATGAGAAGCATGTATAATAAAGCTGGGTATAGGAGTAACGATTTTACAGCTGTTATAGATTGTCTGAATAACTGGATATGGATAAGCTTTATTTAACAAAAGAAGGATGCTGCTTTGGCTATATTGGCAAAACTATTAGAGAAGGCATTGATTTTGATATTTAGAATATGGTAATGAGTGTTTGGATTATGGAGGATATATTGCTGTGGCGAGAACCGTAGGGATAGGGATTCAAAGTTTTGACAAATTGATAGGGAACCAGTATTTATATATTGATAAGTCGAATTTTATCAGAGAGTGGTGGGAAAGTGGGGACGATGTGACGTTGATCGCCCGCCCCCGCAGATTTGGGAAGACTCTGAACATGAACATGTTAGAGAGATTTCTTTCCATAGAGTTTGCAGGACAAGGAGAGGTCTTTATGGGGCTGTCCATATGGAAGGACGAAAAGTACCGCAATCTCCAGGGAACCTGGCCGGTTATATTTTTGAGCTTTGCGGATGTAAAGGCGAATACCTTTGCCATGGCAAGGGAGAAGATTTGCATGCTTATCAAAGAAGTGTACCGGAAGTATGATTTTCTGCTGGCAGAAGGGAGCCTGAAAGAAGGCGAAACCGAGCTTTTCCGTAGGACTTTGACAGGAATGACGGATTCCGAAGCTGCGTATTCCTTAAAAAATCTGTCTGGTTATCTGGCAGGTTACTATGGAAAGAAAGTGATTATCCTGCTGGATGAATATGACACGCCTCCTCAGGAGGCCTGGGTGTACGGCTATTGGAAAGAGATGGTAGAGTTTATAAGAGGTTTGTTCAATTCCACGTTCAAGACGAATCCATATCTGGAGCGGGCGGTTATGACGGGGGTTACCAGAGTCGGCAGGGAATCCATTTTCTCAGACTTAAATAATCTGGAAGTAGTGACCACTACATCGGAGAAATATGAAGACAGCTTTGGCTTTACAGAGCAGGAGGTATGGGAGGCATTGCAGGAATGTGGTCTGTACGAAAACCGACTGGCTGTAAAAGACTGGTATGACGGATTCGCGTTCGGAAAAAGGAAGGATATCTATAATCCATGGTCAATCATCAATTATCTGGATAAAAAAAGGCTTTCCACCTACTGGGCCAACACCAGCAGCAACGGCCTGGTGGATCAGCTGATACGGGAGGGAAGCGTGGACATAAAGATATCCATGGAGAACCTGCTGAAAGGCGAGCGTCTTTACAAGGAAATCGATGAACAGATTATCTTCGACCAGTTGGACGCAGATGAGAACGCCATCTGGAGCCTGTTTTTGGCAGGCGGATATCTGAAAGCGGAGAGCCACGAATTTAATGAGGACACGGGGGCAGATTTATATGAGCTGGCTCTGACAAACAAGGAAGTACAGATTATGTTCCAAAAGATGATTCGGAAATGGTTTAACCGTTCAGGGACGGTCTACAACGGATTTATCAGGGCATTGTTACAGGATGACGTAAAGTCTATGAACGCCTACATGAATCGTGTAGCCCTTGCCACATTCAGCTACTTCGACAGCGGAAGAAATCCCTCCATGGAGACGCAGCCGGAGAGGTTCTATCACGGCTTTGTGCTGGGGCTGGCCGTGGAACTGGCAGACCGCTATGTTATCACCTCCAATCGGGAGAGCGGCTTTGGAAGGTATGATGTGGTGATGTTGCCGAAGAACGGAACGGACAGAGCCGTAATCATGGAATTTAAAGTTAAGGATTCTGGCGAAGAGAAATCTCTGGCGGACACTGCGGATGCCGCGTTGAAACAGATTGAGGAACAGAGATATCAGGCGGATTTAGAGAGCAGGGGAACCTCCGGCAACCGCATCCGGAAATATGGCTTTGCATTTGAAGGGAAGGAAGTCTTGATAAAAGGCTGACTGGTAAATATATCGTGGAGTCTGAACAAAACGGAAATATGTATGGTTATCAGGCGGATAAATATTTGCAGCAGATGCTGAAGAAGTCCGTTTTCAAAAGATATGGAAAATTGAAGTAAGCTGGTATCGCAGGGATACCAGCTCTGATTTGGTTCAGGGAACCGGTTCCCAGTTGCCGATCCATTTATTTTGGCTTTTGTTGTAAGGACGCCGATACAGTTTCCCGTTAATCGTTTTATAAAACCAGACAATATTGTCGGCTCTGGGGGAAATCTGTTCTTCTGACACCTCGGGCGGCTTCATTGCCTCTGTACGGCAGGGAACTGCGGAGATGGTAAGTGCGGCGGCGAACAGGAATTTCAGCAAAATTTTTCCTGTTTTTTCATGGGGCTTCGTCCTCCTTTATTGGTATCGCTTCGTCAAATATACAGCTTGTGGTGAAAACACATTGGCCGTTTCATGTTATTCACGTATCTTTTCAGTTCAAAATCTTCCTGGGACACGGAAGGCCAGTAGGCGCGGGACAGGACCGTGCCGCTGTAGACGATCTGGTCTACATGGATCAGATCCCGCTTCAGTAACTTTTTCAAAGTGGCCTGTATCGTATTGATGGATATTCCGTCTCCCTGTTCAGAAATGCCGGATGCGGTCAAAGCGTCCTCGGATGTCCACAGGATTTT
>VSND01000172.1 GCA_009774145.1 Lachnospiraceae bacterium
ACTATGACTGGGCGCAGTGGAGACTGAACATAGCCGCCGGAATGGTGGTGGTGGGAAGTGTAACGATCCTGGGGGCAGTCGTGGCAGGTGCAGCCGCAGGAGCAGGCATGATTGCAGCCGGAAACATCAGCGCCGGAAGTGCGGCATCCTCCGTTGGAGGAGCCGTCTTCCTGACCGGGAGCCTGTATGTGGCGGAGCAGGCCGTATCGGATGCTGTCAGCGGAAGGCTGGGAGATACGGAAAAATATGTCAGAAAAGCTCTTGCAGGCAGCGTCGTCGGGTTCCTGACCGGAGCCAGCGGCCTGATGATGCAGGGAGCCAGCCTGGGGAAGGTTCTGTCGCTGGGATTCGGGGAAGGCTTCCTGGGGAGCACTGCAGAGCAGGGACTGCTGAACGAAGACGGAGAGATCAACTGGGCGCTGGCGATCAGGGACGGGATGTGCTCGGCGGTGATGGCAGGGCTGGTGTGGAGGTATAGTGGTAATGGCGAGAAGAGCATTGAAGAGGGAAGTAGAGTTATAGATGATGGTAGAAATTCTGTTTTATCATACGAAGATGCTGAAAACATCGCTTTTGATGCTATACATGATCCGAATAGAGCGGATGTAGTTGTACTGGGAAAATATGATGATGGTGGTCCAACTGCATATACAAATGTTGCAAAAGATATGGATGCGCAATATTTTCAACTTGATAATTGGGATGAACTTGTTGCTGAATATTCTGATGATGAGATCTGGAAGATTAATGAAAAATTTCTGGATATCCAGACAAGTTCTGGACGAGAAATATATTTATCTATAGTTCCCACTACTTTTTTCAACTACATTGGATAAAAATGGCAAAAAAGCCCTTAAATGCAAAGACTTAGTTGAATATTCACTCTTCTTCTGGTATAATGTAGTTAAAAATAATTACAACTACGCAGGAGAAGCAAACGATATGGCTTACATTGCTTATTCAACGCCAAAGAACAACGGTGCAGTTTATGCTACAGTTGTCGAGAGCATCCGGGAGGGCAGCAAAGTGAAACAGCAGCGCATTGAAAACCTTGGCCGGGTAATCGACTCTGAAAATGGAATTTTCAAAAACCGAAAGCTTGGAGTGTTTCGTTACACACTTGAAGAAGGCTTTCAGGATGCTGACAATCCTGAACTTTACAGCTCATTGCCGGCACAGGAAAAGCTCATCCTTGATTTTGGGGACAGTTTTGTGCTGAGCCAGTATATACGTACCCTGCCTTTTTTCCAAGCATATTCGGATATTATGCCGCACCAGAAGGACACTTTCTTTTCCCTTCTCTTTTACCGTATACTTACAGATAAAAAGGCATACTGTTACGCAGATACATGGTGGTCAGGCAATTATGTAAGAATCCTGTACCCGGGTGCAGGGCTGCAGAGCCAGCGGGTCAGTGACTTCCTCGCCGCCATTGGCGAAGAGGAAGTGCAGCGGCGTTTTTTTAACGGCTACCTTTCCTCCCTGTATGGGGATTGCAAAAAAACCGCAGGCATACTGATCGACAGCACAGGACTGGGAAACGCCTCAAAAATGTCCATTACCCGGCTGAATAACCATAATGGTGACATTAATATGGAAATCCGCCTGATTTATGTCATAGACCGCAGCAACGGCATGCCTGTCTATTTCCGGTACTGCCCGGGAAATATCGCGGATGTCAGTACATTATGTACTACTATGGCTGAACTGTCGCAGTATGGCGTTTCCATTGATTATGCCATTGTTGATGCCGGTTATTTCAGCGAGGACAATGTAAAGGAACTGTATAAAAACAAAATCCACTTTGTTACGAGGCTTGCCCCTAACCGCAAAATCTACAAACAGGCAGCAGCCAATGAGCTGGGGGATATCCTCTCGTCAAAATATGCCATACGTTACGGCAACCGGCTCGTATACCTGAAAAAAGCTGAGATTGATGTATATGGGCATACCGGCTATGCCTATATCGGTGTGGACATGGACAGCCGCAGCCAACAGTTCAGGCGCGCAATGTTCCATGCAATTGATGACAATCTTTCACCAGATGAAACAGATGCACGGATTGCAAAACCTGGGACTTTCATGATCCTGTCATCCGATGACATGGAAACGAAGGAAATCCTTCCACTGTATTATACAAGGCAACAGGTCGAACAGGTATTTGATATCGGCAAAAACAATGCGGATTTGCTGCCGTTACGTATTCAGAGTGAAGATACTTTCCGCGGGCATCTGATGCTGACATTCCTGGCGACTGCAGTTTTCCAAAAACTACAAAGGGATATCCTGTCCAGGCGGAAAAAAGGCGACCGGACAAATCCCGAAGGTGCATTCATGAAATTAAGAAATCAAAAGTGCAAAGTGTATGAGCGAAATGTCATCCCGCAGGAGCCAGTTAAAGAAATCAATGAAATCTATAAACTGCTGAGCATAAAGCTCCCGATATCTTTAGCTCGGAATCAAATGTAGTTGGAATTTATCTTGGGAACTATAGTTTATCACATAATCCCACAGAATATATAGATAAAAAACAGTTTTATTCCAGAGAACTTCAATACTTGCGGGATAATGGTTATCGGTTTATTG
>VSND01000173.1 GCA_009774145.1 Lachnospiraceae bacterium
TTTGTGATGAACTTAAAAGGGCAGCTTTCCCATAACCTTGAGATCGGCTCTGACCCTCTCGGCAACATTTCCCGTATCAACCATGCACTGGAATCCATGCCGAAACAGCTTGCCGAAGCGCAGACCAAACTTGAAAATGTGGAGCGCCAGCTTGAAACTGCAAAAGTGGAGGTCACAAAACCATTTGCACAGGAAGCGGAGCTTGCGGAGAAAATGGAACGCCTTTCTGCCCTAAATGCCCTGCTTAATATGGACGAAAAGGGCGATGATGCGCTTGGCATGGACGATGCGCCGGAGGAAGAAAATGAAGGACAGGAAACTTCTGGACATGATGTCCAGAAGTTGGGGCAGGAGGAAAAAACGGAAACAAGGGAATGCGTTGCGGATGCACCAACACCGTACCCGGTAGAAAATGCAAGGCATAATTATGCAGTGGATAATAGCAATCCGCAGGGGCTGAAACTTACGGCTGGAATGGCTGATAAGCCTGTACAGAGAGCATCGTTAAAGGAAAAGCTGGAAGCGTTCAAAGTGAAAGCCGCCGGGGGAGATGCAGAGAAAGCCATGCCGAAAAAGGCAAAGGAGAAAGCAGAAACTTTATAATTATTTTAAAACAGGCAGTCAGCGCTTTTAAGGAAAAAGGGAAAGCGGAGATGTGCAAAGTTGTCCGGAAAGGAATTTCCGGTGTGAAAGCGGCGCTTACGGATTACCGTGAGCGTCTGGTTGATGTGATGATGGACTATCAAAAGACAGCCAACCAGATTGACAGCATCGGGGACGAACTGAAGCAGATCGGGAACAGCGTTTCCAACGTTGGCAGGCTGTTAGCCGGGAAAGGCACGAAAGAGGCATCGGACGAAAAGCCGGGTGTCGGTCTGACAAGGGCAGTCAACAAGCCTGTAAAAAAGGCGGTGGAGAACCTCCGGAAAAAGATTGATGCAGCGGATCAGGCATTTGAAAAGCTGGATCGGCTCTCTGACCGTCTGGATGCCGGGAAGGAAGCGGAGAAAGGTGGGCGGGTGTCCGTAAAGGATAAGCTGTCGCAGATGAAAGAAAAAGCGGGACAGCAGAAGAAAGCGCCGGAGCCGGACAAGGCAAAGACAAAAAGCGTAGCGGCATGTTTATAAAATTCAGCAAATAAAAATATCCGGAGCAGGAACAGACAGGGAAAACAGTCTGTTTCCTGCTTTTATGGAGGAAAAGGAGAAATAACCATATGGCAGATGCAAATGTAAACACAGTTTCCATGACTGAAAAACAGAAAGTAAAAGAGATTACTGACAAACTGGAGGAGGGGTTAAAGGAACTTTTTGAAAGCGAAAAGTATAAAAATTACCTCTCCACCATGTCAAAATTCCATAATTACAGTTTCAACAACACGCTCCTGATAGCCTTACAACGCCCTGATGCCAGTTTAGTCGCAGGATACCAGGCATGGCAGAAGAATTTCAACCGCCATGTAAAAAGAGGGGAAAAGGGAATCCGTATCCTTGCCCCCGCCCCTTATAAAATTAAGGAGGAACGGGATAAATTAGACCCTGTGACCGGGGAGGTCATGCTGGATAAGGACGGTATGCCGCAGACGGAGGAAGTCGAGGTTAAGATTCCCGCTTTCCGTGCCGTGTCCGTGTTTGACGTATCGCAGACGGACGGTGAACCACTTCCGGAACTGGAAGCAAAAGAACTTTTATCCACGGTGGAGGGATATGAGGACTTTATCAGGGCAGTTACCCATGTAGCCCCTGTCCCAATCGGTTTTGAGGACATTCCCGGCACTTCAAAGGGCTATTTCAACATAGGGGAAAACCGGATTGCAGTGCAGGAGGGAATGAGCGAAAGCCAGACATTAAAGACAATGGTGCATGAAACAGCCCATTCCATGCTGCACAATAAGGAAGTCAACAGGGAAGATATTCTTGCGCCTGCAAAGGACAGGAATACCAAAGAGGTGGAAGCCGAGAGTATAGCGTTTACAGTTTGTAACCACTTCGGCATAGATACCTCTGATTATTCCTTTGGGTATATTGCAGGGTGGAGCAGTGGGAAGGATATGAAAGAGCTGAAATCTTCCCTTGACACAATCCGCAGGACATCATCGGAGCTTATCACAGGCATTGAGGAACAGCTTAAAGAGTTGCAGCGTGACCGGGAAATCATGCAGGAACAGTCACAGGAGTTTATTCTTGCGGTATCCAATACGGAGCGTTCCCATTTTGACATTGCAAGTGTTAAGGGCATGGAGGGAGCGGAGCTGATGGACAGCCTGCTTGCCATGAAGGACGCAGACCGGGAGAATGTGGAAGCCTACTTAGAGAGCAGGGGCGCATGGGTTACACATTTGGGAGATGACAGGTCGGAGGAAGTAGAGGAATTTCATGTAGATTACATCTATGATACTGACACCCATGCGATAACAGATGTCAAGTATGCGATGGAGATGGACAGGAAAGCCAGTGAGCCAGTCAAAGACAGTGACGTGGTTCTGAAAATCATGTACGGGGAAAATGACGGATATGAGATTGACAAGATTACCAACATGACACGGGAGCAGGCGCTTGACCTTGCCTATAAGCTGGCGGC
>VSND01000174.1 GCA_009774145.1 Lachnospiraceae bacterium
AACAGGGAACGCCGGAAAAACTGATGAACACAGGCAGGATTTACCCGCATATGGTAAAACTGCAAATGATTAGCAGGAATTGGGGTATTTAACATGAATACCGAATGCCCAGGGCTTCCGCCGCTATTTTGACTGGCATGTTTGCGCGATGGAACTTTTGTGATTTTTTATCCAATAAAAAACCTCCATTCAACAATTTTTATGATTGCCAAATAAAGGTACACAGTGCTATAATATTTGCGTACCGCCTTTGGCGTGTGCTGGAGTAATCGTCTGTCTTGGTAGGGCGGCGATTACTCCTATTTCTTTATTTTGCTTTCCAACATTTTTATCCCTCGTCTTACTCCCTCTGCTTTCGTAATATTTTCCTGACTGCAATAAGAAATTAAGATTTTTTCACTTTCTGCATCAAGGCGAATATTCACGGAGCCGGATTTGGGATTATCTGTTGGCCTGCCTGTTCTTGGGCTCACATTATCACCTCACTTTTGCGCCACAAATATATAATATACTTATGTGTCGCAAAAGTCAAGCACAATTTGAAAAAAATAGTAATTATAAGGAATATCTTTCAGAATAACTATCACAAAACTTATTGAAATTTTCCGAGAAACCATATATACTATAAATGAAAAAAGGATGCTACAGCCCATGATGACGGCTGGTCCAGTATTGTCAAACAGATAATAGCCGCTTAACTTACCAGGTCGAGGCGGCTATTTCTGTGTTTTTCCATGATGAAATCCTATCGTATATCCAATACTGAAGCAAGTGCCACATAATGCCAACGCTGCTATCAGACCTTCTATAGTCAACATTACGCACGCCCTCCTTTCCCAGATTCCCTTGCGGGTTTCTATGTAAACGGAGGGTCACAGTCCCTCCGGAGAGGGCCAGCCGCCACCATCCTCCCACAGACAGTAGCATCCATAAATATTTTATCTGATAATATACCAAAAATCAACAATTATTTCCCAACTGCAACATGACATAACCGTTACAAAAAACCATACAAACACAGAACATCTTTTATGCCCGTCCGTAAATTGGATATGGGTCTTTACGTGTGCGCCTTCCAAATTTCAATGTTTCTCTGCGATTTGCGTTGAATATATCACGGTCCTGTATCACCGGCTTGTTCAGGATCGCCCGCAAAAGCTCATTCTGTTCTATCAACAGCTCTCTTTCCTGCCGGAGCTCATATGTCTGCTGCGCCATGCTTGCGTCAAGCTCCATTTGCAGGCTGTGTTTTAACTGGTTCATATCTGTCTCGGAATAGCGCGGAGTGAATTTCTTCGGCTCCGGTATGGAATAATCAGGAACAGGAACATTGACTCTGATGGATGCCATATCTTCCGCAAAACTTTTCGCGTCCCCAAAGTTCCGCATCATATTCTCTGATATTTGTCTTGAAAGGTCACTGATCCAGCCAGTATTGCGTTCGAGAGGAAGGACTGCTTCTTTTCCGCTTTCTCCGATCAGGGCCAGAGTTGCCTTATTCAGAATACCGCCTTTGGCCAGGGCAGGCACTCTTGGAAGAGAAACCTCCGGAATCAGATCAACGCCTCCCCAGTTAAGACCGGCTATTTCAGTGGCCGCACCAACAAGCTTATTAAAGCCATTCAGTATATCATTAACAGAGCTTATAATAAAATTGCAGCCGCTTTCCACTGCTCCGATAACTGCATTCATGGCAGCAGAGACTCCCGTTTTTATACCTTCCCAAAGATTATCAAACAGTTCCCCCACGGATTCTGTTGCTGTTTCCCATCCATTTACAAGAGGATCGATAGGGTAGCTGACGACCAGCAATTTATTATGCGACTTCTTGTCGCACCTCCGATTCCGGGTCGCACACGATGATGTCATCGGTGGTGAGCAGAAAACAGTTGGCGATTTCCCGCTTGGCGGAAAAGGACTTGCCGGAGCCGGGAGTGCCTAAAATCAGGCCGTTGGGGTTTTTCAGCTTCTTGCGGTCCACCATGATAAGGTTGTTGGACAGGGCGTTGATGCCGTAGTACAGCGCCTCTTTCCCGTTCTGGAAAAGCTCCTGGGTGGTAAAAGGGATAAAGATGGCGGTGCTGGAAGTAGTCAGCCCCCGCTGGATTTCCACTTGGTTTTGTCCCAAAGGCAGGCAGCTCATCAGCCCTTCCTCCTGCTGGAAGTCCAGCCTTGCCAGCTGGCAGTTGTACTTCTGCGCGATGCTGGACGCCTGAAACACGTTGTTGCCCAGCTGTCTGGCGGTGTCCGCCGTATTCAGCACCAGAAAGGTCACAAGGAACATCCGCTCGTTGCGGCTCTGTAAATCCTGCAGCAGCTTTTTGGCTTCGTTTCAATGTCAAAGGCGTTCTTATCGTCCGCGTCGGCGGTGTACTGGAAATTGGGGTGCCTGGTGATGTCATACTTATCCGACAAAAACGGGCGGACGCCCCGCAGCTGGAGGATACATTTTCCCCCGTCCATCACCGCAAGCTCATCCTGGCTCATCAACTCTTTACCACATTGTCAAGTGAATACTTCACTCTTTTGGATTTTTGTTTATTATAATATGATTGTGAAAGCTGTCGATCTGCT
>VSND01000175.1 GCA_009774145.1 Lachnospiraceae bacterium
TACTCGTATACTTCGACTGTGACCTCCACGGACAGGGCTTGTCCGTCTATGTTGATGGTGACTTCCATCTTCCTTTCCTCCGTTCAGATTTTTTGCAAAGATTCCTGAACGGAGTGAGGCGGGGAACGGCAGTGGGGAGCATGTGCGCCTCCCAAGAAAACAAAAGCGCCCGGATGGTTAAATTCCATTCGGACGCATAAGATACGGTATTCAGTTAGAATATGACAAATTTCGCATTTGTGTGTAGACAGTTCCCTTTGTGGGAAATGGATTTTTTTAATCGCTTATTTTTTAGCCGATTTTGTAAAAACAGGTTATGATTCATGACGGCTCCTTTCACCAGCCGCCATTTTGGGAAATACTAGGGCAACAATCTTTTTGTAAATAAAGAAACAGCGGCTTTGCCTTTCTCAAAACCGCTGTCTTATGGGCACATACAAATATGTCTGCTGTATAACGGCTTTTTTTCTTTCGCCATTATTCGGCAGATGATTTTTCTTAATTCAAATTCTACTCATTTGTAGTTCATTATCAAAAACAAGGGTAACACCTTCTTTCAATTTACATTTTTTTAAATCCTGATTGGGAAAACTCTTTATTTTCCCACTTGTAATCAGTTGTAGATATTCCTTTTCTGACAGAAGTAATTTGCTTCTCACAACAGAAGATACCTTAACAGAAAGAGAATACTTACTTTTGATTTCAAGTTGTACGGTTTCATTCAGAGAAAAGCAATCACCAATAACAGAATATTGGGGCAAACCGACTTCCACACCATTCTCTTGTAAAAACTGGCTATCCATTGCATATTTCTCTACAAGTTCGTTATCATTTTTATAAAATCCGTCCAATAGCTGCGGCTTTATTGCTTGTGGAGAAATACGGGAATAAACAGTAGCGTTCCATGTGGTATTGCAATCACAGCATTTGTAAATTAACCAAATATCCAAGTATCTGCGCTGGGCATTTACCCGGAATTGCCGTGAACAAGCAAACAGATTTTTTCTTCCACATTTCTTGCAATATTTTAATACAGGCAACAAGGAAAGGCTTTGTACTTCCCATATAATTTTTTTCACTCCGTAATTCCTCCTGATTCTTAAATCTAAAAACTAAAAGGCGGATTGTCACAACATTTTTTCATAAAAGCCATACCTCCTTATGTTTCTTGCAAATAAATTGTATCATCATACAATACAGAACCAAACCTAATACTCTTTTTATAAATAAACATAAGAAATGGGCTGATGTATTTTGAAATAATACCAGCCCATTTCTGTCAATTATATTCTTTTTTTAACTGCCCGATAATTCTCTGAATACTTTTCAAAGATAGAAAATATTTTTCGGCAAGGAATTCCATTCGTTTCCCTGCAAGGTAGTCATCATAAATACGTTGGTTTCTATCTTGTAATTCCTGACGTGTTGAGGTTGTTTCTCCCCAGCTTTTTTTGTTATCAGAAATTCTGGGGATATACAAAAATTCTCCATCAATGTATTCCTGAACTTTCAGAAGTAAATCATGCGGCAGAACGTGTGTTGCTTTTTTGTAACCCATTTTGCACTCCTAATGTGATTTGTCTACCAGGAACTGCAAGGTCTATCCGCAACACCTATTCACTTTTTAATCGTTGCGATAGCCTTGCTTACGCAACAATAACGATAGGATTAAGCATAAATCCCCAATCCTCCTTTCCTTTTACTCCACACTAAAAAATTTTATTGCAGAGTGCGACAAGGTGAAACCTCAAATTCATTTATGAAAAGAAAATGAGGAATATTTTATTATTATACCTTGCCTTTAGTTATAAATCAATTCTGCGCAAATGATTTCTTCCGCCTGCGCCTTACAGTTATTTGCCAGCCCCACCCATTTCATCTGGTCGGCCGCTTTCAGTTCCTCGGTCACACCGGCGGCCTTCATCAACTGTGGCATAAGAATATCCATTCGCTCATTGGCTGCCTCGTCAATCTCCAACAAATGGGGATAGAGTTTTTCCGTCAGGAGCAGGCTGGTATACAGCCCTTTCCGGTGTTCTTTCAGATAGCGGAGCCTCATGCGCCCATACTTGCCGATTGGCGTGTCCGGCTGCTCTTTTAATACCAGATTCGGGAGATAGTAATCTCCAACTTTTGTATAAGTCAGTCCATTCATGTGTATGCCTCCTTGCCTTTTCTGTGGTATGCCAGCCGCCTACATAGCGGCTCTGGCTGGCATTGGTGCTTTCTGGGGTTCTTTTTTTGGCAGGCTGCTGGCTGGGATAAACACGCCTTTTTCCATGTCCTCGGTATGGATAGCGGCTTTCTTCGCCTCGATTTCAGCCTTTTTCTTTGCCTTGATTTTTTCCTCATACCGTTTCTGTGTCCCATTGGCCTTGCGACGGAGATATGCCTGGTGCAGCTTGTCCTTGCGTTCCTCTTTCTTCCGCAGGGCTTCCAGTTCCTCCGGCGTAAGGTTCACTTCCCCGAAATGGGGCGGTATGTACCTCCCGACAAAATTGAAGTAAATCTCAACCTCCTGCGTGGTTTCAATGCTGCCTTTCCGGTCACGCTCATGGACAAGGAT
>VSND01000176.1 GCA_009774145.1 Lachnospiraceae bacterium
CGCACTCGAAAGAAACGCGAGCAGTCAGCCACACAGCAATCATGAAACATAATCTTAATTAAGTTGGGTTATACTAGGAGGTAATAGCATGGCCAGGATGACATGTACTTGTGGAGCCGAATTGAGTAATCATGAAGCTCCCAATGATATTCAATTAAGAGTATATACAGACAGAGAATGGGATGAAATTTTTGATTGTGACAGTATTCAGCCTTGGATGATACCTGAACCAAAATATGATGTGTGGAGATGCCCTATATGCAAAAGGATATATGTTTATGGTGATAATAAAGAGTTACCTATTATGATTTATCGATTGGAAACGTAAATTTTATGGGTAGTAACACATTTTATAGGACAAGGTATAGAAGTAACTAAATTTACTTAATATAAAACCTATATAGTCATCAGAGAAAGCGCCGGAAAAGAGAGGAAATGGTATTTGCCGACAGCATGGTTGAAATGCTGAGGGAGGCGTACTACAATGATAAATGGGGAAGTCCGCTGCAATTGTTCATGCCGGACGGGACAGCGATCGGGCGGGTGAACGGCCTGGAAGAGAATGCGGCCCTGCGGAAGTACTTTAGAGAGAATGTCCTGAACACGGAAGGGTACATCAACTACATGGACAGGCCGGAACTTGATAAATTTTATGAGGACGGCACGTTGGATCCCGCCATGAAAGAAGGGACAGAAAAGAGCCTGTACTTAAAATGGCTGTCAGCGACGTATGGAAAAACAAAAATAGAAAAATTCGGAGACTGGCTGGTAACGAAGGAGGGGAGGCATACAGCCCTTGACGTGGTCGGGGTATTCTTTGAACCGGCGGACGGTGCCAATGCGGTCCTTTATATGATGGAAGGGGACTGGGGGAACGCGGGCCTGTCAGTGGTCTGCATGCTCCCACTGATAGGAGACTATTTCGGGAAAGGGGGGAAGGGAGCAAAACAGGTACTGAAACTGGCAGACATAACCAAGCTGAACCGGAATAAGAAGATATTGAAGGTGCTGGAGAATGTGGATGTATTCATCAAGGCCCGGAAAGCAGACCTTGGGGAGGTCTGGAGGCTGCTGAAGGAAAGCTGGGAGAACCTGATAGATGGCGGGATATATGCGGAGAGGTATGTGACCCCGGACGGGATGGTCTACTGGGTACGCAGGAGCGATGACTTCCGGTTGAATATCAATCTGATGGATGAGGCGGGAGATACGGTTCAGGAGACGTTGCAGGCTGGAAAGATGGCAGAAGCAGCTGTAAAGAGTGGTGGTACATCAATACCAGATTTAAGTAATAAAGCGCTAAAACATCCTATGAATGACCATATGCCAACAAGATATGCAAAGCAACTACCGTTTATGAGTAAAGAAGCGATAGAACAATATTTAAGCTACAAGACCTTTTTCAATCAAAACTGGACGGATGAACTGCCCGCTGAGCTGTGAAAATACGGTTTCTACCCTTCTGCGAAAGCGGAAGATCAGCCGCCGTATTTCTGTGGGCCAGTTATTTTTATAACTAGAAGGCTTCAATGACATCAGGCATATCCCTTTCCTGCACATGTCATCAAAAAGGGCTTCTCCGGTATAGCCTTTGTCCCCAAGGATCACCAGACTAAAGCGCTTCTCCACAAGATCCCTGAGCCCTTCCCGGTCATCCACCGATGCAGGGGTGACCTCAAATGCCGTGATATAGCCTTCCAGCGTGATCAGGGCATGGACCTTGAAGCCGAAATAAGTCTCTTTTTTGGAAGGACATTTCCCATAATTTGCCCCGTCTGCACGGAAAGAACGGCAATAACGCGCACGCCCAAACTTGCAGACCGGGAGAGGAAAGCTGTCAATCACAAAATGACGGCTGGCAGGTGTGGGAACGTACTGGTATGGATGGATGCTGGATGACTACAATAAGATAAATCCTGCATATGCCCGGGAAATCGATGAGATCGAAAAATTCTTTGTTGCAAATTATTCAGAAGGATCAGAAAAAAAGGTCTGCAAAGAAGATGTGAAAAGATTTTATGAAAACTGAATGACGCCGTTCTGCCGGCCTGCAGAACCTTTAAAAACGTACAGGGGAGGAAGAAAAAAAGATGTCCATTTTTACATCATCAGAGCCATATTATTTCTGGGAGCCGGTGCAGGCCTTCTGCTTGTTCCGTATGAAAGCAATTCAGGTATATTCAGACAGTTCTCAGAGAGATATCCTAATCTTACAATATCTGTTTCAACAGCATCAGTGGAAAAAGCCATATCCAGGTGTTGGAAATCGTTCACAATAAAAGCAGGAAAATTAATAGGAGAACCCAAAATATGATTAGAATTGAAAAGTTAAATGAAGATGCTCAGATCGCAATTATGATTATCATAGCAAAAAAGGCACTTTCTTATCTCGAAAAAGATACTTATACAGCGAAACATGCCGTTGAAACACAGAATGTAAAATATCCTGTCGAGGGGGTTGTCAGTGATATTCAGATTGC
>VSND01000177.1 GCA_009774145.1 Lachnospiraceae bacterium
CGCACTCGAAAGAAACGCGAGCAGTCAGCCACACAGCAATCATGAAACATAATCTTAATTAAGTTGGGTTATACTAGTATTTAGACAGACTATCATAGTAGTCTGTTTTTTTCAAAAGGTGCGCACCTGTGAAGATAAACTAATAAAAAGAAAGGATTTATACCATGTTCCATCATACAAAGAGAAACCTTACAGCTTCAGGAATCATGTGTCTTATGCTTATGGCTGCCGGACAGACTGCCTATGGAGCAGCGCCTGCCCCGCAGGTATCCACGGTTTGGGCCCAGGAAGTTCAGAACCCGGCGGAGGATCCTACTTTGGGAGGGCTTTTTGAGCTTTATACCCCGGAAGAATACGAGGAATCCATCAACCAGATTAAAAAATACATGGGCGCAGACCATGCCGATGTCAAGGCCATGGAAGCGGACCTGGCCAAACTGAAAGCAGATAACGGCAAAGGTGAATTTGTCATTTACAAAGGCGCTTTTACCGTATCCACAGAAACTACCATCGTTGCCTTCAATCCGACGATTGTTATGAGGCCGGATCTGGTAAAAAGCGCAGAGGAACTGACAGCGGAAAACTATAAAAAGGATATTGAGGATGTAACAAAGCTTTTGGACCAGGCCGTAAAAGATAAGACCGTAACTTTAGACCAAAAGGATTCTATCCTGAAAAAGATGAATGAAAACCTGGAGAAATTAAATTAGGGCGGCTGCCATATATGGGAAAGCAAAACGGGCGTATCATCTAAACGGTGATGCGTCCGTTTTGTTGCATGGATAATGCAAAAATAAATTTAACATACTCTCACGGTATTTGTAAGAACAAATCCTACTTTTTTGTACAGCATGAAAGCTTTATCATTCCATTTAGCAACATGTAACAAAATAGGCTCATTACTGGTTTGGCGAATATGGTTCATTCCCCATAATAAAAGTTGTTTTCCATATCCCCTGTCTTGAAATTCCTTATTGACGATCAAATCGTCTATTTCGTTTCCATAACAGGCAATAGAACCAATAATTTCTTCCCCACTTACAAGCAAGAAAATATCCTTACTTTTTTCACGAACTTGTTTATAATCATTCAAAAAATTATACGGCTCAATAGCAAGAAATTTTCGCATTTCATAAAAGCAAGTATTATATATTTTCATGTATTGTTGAAAATACTTTTGCTCAAAAGGAATACACAAGATATTGCTTTTTTCAATATCATCTTTTACATATTTCATTTCATATGCTATTATTTCCATGTTGTAATTTCCCTTCTGCAACCCCCGATTTGTCATCTTTACCTGATAGCATTAAGACGCACTAAATTATTATCTGTTATGTAAGCAAATTGCAAATTAGCTTATTAAACCTGTCGCTTTCGCTCCATTGAGGAAAGTGACAGGATTCCTCAAACCAATAAAACTGTTTTTCTGTTTCAATCCGGTCGAAGTATTCCTTCGCAAGAGCAGAGGATACATGGTTGTCATATCTTCCCTCGATAAATATGATTGGAGCGCCATATTGTGTTTGGGCTTCAAAGTTTGTTTGCATGACTTCCTGCCACAAATATTGTATGGCTTGCAGACTGCCCCTCTGGCGCCGAATCAAATCGGCGAGTGTGTAATATCGAGAGAGCAAAAAGGGAATGGCTAAATTATTATAATTTGTTCTTCCATAGAGGGAACCCTTGTGTTTAACAACCTGCCTGGTCACAAAAAGCAGGTCATTCAGCCAACTGTCCGTTTGATAGGAGCAATCAATCCTCCTGAGTTTTTCCAAGGCCTTTTTATCAGCATGTGCCAGAGCATATTCATAGGCTGATTTGCTGGATTTTTTCATATTGACGACTTGCCCACAGCCGATATAAGTATGCACTAATTCCGGGTATGCCTGGACAAAGCGCAGCCCCAGAATGCTCCCCCATGAATGACCGACCAAATACACCGAACTTTGATGAAACCGGGGCAGCAAATAATCCACAAGTGTGTAGAGGTCATTGAGAAAAATGTCAATCGTAACGGGCCCGTCAAATTTATAATAGGACTTTCCCGCACCACGCTGCTCCCATATAACAACCGTGAACTGCTGTTCTAACATTTTATTGTACGTCATCACCAAGGGAAACGCAGCGTCTCCGGGGCCACCGTGCAGATAGATCAGCAAAGGAGCCTTTTCCTTTTCTGCACGTATCGAAACAAACTGCGGCACACCGTTTACATTCAATTTTAACTGTTTGTCTATATACATGTTTCCTCCAACTTCTGTCGGTGCGCCTCCATTACCAAGACAGCCCTTTCTCCCAAGAGTTAACAACAGTGTAGTTCCATGGCGGCCTGTTTTTTGAAGAAGACGCTTTCATTCCATTGTTTATAATATCTTCTTGGGATATTGGCTTATCTATGAAT
>VSND01000178.1 GCA_009774145.1 Lachnospiraceae bacterium
TCGGTGTCGCTGAATGTAAGCATGACTATTTTCCCGACAAATACCACCTCCCGTTATGCAGCCCTTTTCAGTCAAAGTGGAACTGGAACAGGGCGGTGATAAGCCGCTGTTTTATGCTGTCCTCGGTGTCTGTGTTGACGTGTCCGTTTTCAAGGGCGGCAAAGCGGATTCGTTTGCTGTAATGCCGTAAAACCTCGTCCACGGCTTCCGGCTCTCCGCTGGTTGCCCGGACAATGGTTTCATACGGTATGAGTTTAGGATTCCCCATGTAAAAGCACCTCCATTTCCTCCTGCAACATCTGTAATGTGCTGTGGATATAATGCCACGCCGTACTTTTACAATGCCCGTATAAATCCGCGATTTCCTGCTGTGTGTAATTCCCGAAAAAATAAAGGTAGATGATTGCCCTCTTTTTCTCCGGCAGGGATAACAGGGCGGCGGCAAGTTCCCCATTGGTGAGGATGATTGTCTGACCGCAGATTGTAACGGGGTATTGTTCGTAGGGTGATTTGAGAAATTCGTCTGATGTGCTTAGAGGGTAGAACTTTTCTTCTGTGAGGTATTCAAAGGATATTTCTTTTTGCCGCCGCCTGTTCCTGTCGCGCCATGCGTTGATGGCGGCATAGCGTATGACGACTTTGCAGAAACCGTTGAAAGAATACATGATGTGTTCCCTGTATGCTTCTGTGCAATCCATAGAAATTTCCTCCTTTCTCCCACATGGGGCGGTGCATGGTTTACAGTTGCATTTTTATAATTCAGAGGGGCAACAACATATTAAGTCGTTGCCCCTTGATTACAAAATAAATTTCAAATATAGCTTTATATTCTTGTCACTGGTTCGATAGATTTACTGTTTGCTAATTTACCTTATACCTCAAAATTGTTTTGAGCTTATCCGCTTTTGTTCTATTAGTTAAATAGATTTCTCTATGAGAATCTGATATGCGTTGCAAACCGTTTTCTTCTGCAAATTTATCCATTTGCTCAAAAGAGAACGGTTCGTTGTCGTATGAGCCAATATGCAGAATTTCAACACATTTTCCGTCATGTATCGTATCAAAAATAATATCTTCATACAGTCGGTTTGGCTTTTTAATTTTAACCCTTTCCAATGCAGCACATACCATTTCCGGTGTGATAAAGTCCGGCTGACGTATCATAATGGTGTATTCCAGATTTTCTTTTATGAGTTTACCCGCAGCAGATTCCGTATCAACGTTTTTCTGTTTCCAGATACCCTCTAAAGGATAAACTGTAAAGTCGTGGATTTCATTTGATAAAATATTTTTAGTTGCAGTAGATTTATAACCCATTTTAATAGCATACGCTAATGAAAAGAGAGCACCTGCCTTATCTGAAAAATCCGTGTCGTTAGGATTTCCGCTTCCCTTAATCATAATAAAATTTTGTGTGGGTATATCTACCAAAGCAGGTATGCTTTTTGCTCCATACAGAGCTTTTTCGTGCTTTCTCCATTCAAATTTCATATCAGCACCTCCTTATGGAAACAGTGTATCAAACATAACCTGACACCCAATGTCATGTTCTATATTTTTCCTGCATTTTTTTTAATCTTTTTTTCATCTGCTCCCGTATAGACTGTGGTTCTATTATCTCAACGCTGTCCGAAAAAGACATCACATAAGAATACAGAACCTCATTGTCGGGTAAATCTATTTGGACATATAAATTTCCCTGTGAATCTTCTGTTATGTTATCTGTAAATTCATCATAAACACGAAAAGCTGCTTGCCTGTCAAATTTCAACTTAACAGCAACCGTATTTTCAACTTGTATTTGTTTTTCGATTTTTGTTGGTGTAAAATCTTGCGTAAAAGTTTCAGACAACATTTCAAGCTCTTTTATTCTCGTCAACTTAAAAAAGCGGTAATCATTTCTTAATAGGCAAAAAGAATATAAATACCAGCTTTTGCTCTTGAATACTAATCGGATAGGTCTTACATTTCTTTTCTCTTTATTTCCTTTTCCGCTAAAATAGCAAAAGGAAATAGTTCTCTTTTGGAAAATGGCTTCTTTGATGATATTAAATGTATCTTGCTGTGGGAGACGATGCGCCCAGTCTGAAAAATCAACTTCAATCCAATTTGTAGATTTTATCTGAAATAAACCGCTTAACTTTGTGAGCAATTCATTAGAGTTTTTTTCTGTGGTCGCAATCATTCCTTGTAGTGCTGTTAGAATTTGTTCCTGTTCTTGTTCAGAAAACAAAGATTTATCTAATGTATAATCGTTAAGGATAGAAATACCTCCCCCTTTTCCCTGTGTTGCATAAATAGGGATTCCAGCGCTGCTTATGGCGTCAATATCTCTGTAAATGGTTCTGATTGATACTTCAAATTTTTGAGCAAGTTCGGGGGCGGTTGCCTTTCCGTTCT
>VSND01000179.1 GCA_009774145.1 Lachnospiraceae bacterium
CAGACGGGATAGAGGACTAAAGAAATTACAGAAGTTATTAAACGAAAGGAAATAGAACAAATGAAAAAAAATTATGGAAGCGATTAAACACCATTTTAGCAGAAAATACAGGAAAAAGTATTGATGAGGTTGCTGTTGCAACGGAACGTGATAATTATATGACGGCAATAGAAGCAATGGATTTCGGCCTGATTGATAAAATTATAGGTAAGCGTTGATTTTTTATAAATAAAGCATTTGGTTCTAAATCAAAATCAGTATCTTTACAAAAGAGAAAAAATAAAGTCGATGAACATGTGATATATAAAATCACAGTTTATCGGCTCTGTTTATTTCATAAGGTTTTAAGGCAAACGCTCACCATTGGGAAAAAAGGAGACAACCCCAGTATTTATGCTGATTAAGCGGATTTTGGTTTTCGGTTGGGAAGTGGAACCTTCAAATCCGAACAGACCAGATACACCATGTCCAGCATATTCTGGATGTTACGAAAACCGTATGCCTTACGGATGATCAGCCTGATCTTATTGTTGGTTGCCTCTATGCGGGCATTGCTCATCCCCAGCCGTATCGTATTCAATATATGCCCCCTGTGACGTTTGATCTTTTGATACAGTTCCTTGAAAGCCTTTATCCTGCTGTGGCCTGCCCACCACAGCCACCGCTTCAGTTCCGCCTCCGCCTCATCAGCATCCCTGATCTTCAGTAGCAGACACAGTGTCTCTTTCATGCGGCAGGCACGGTAAAGCCTGCTGTTGTTTTCAGCGATCATTGCCACTTTTGCCTGCTGGTTCTCTGTCAGGTGCTCCGGTGCTTTGCCCAGTGCGTATGCGGAATTTTTTATCTCCTCTGCTTTGGCCCTGGCGGCTTTTACCATGGCAGCCCCCGCATCGTCCGCCCTGGGACGGCCTTTCTTTCCGGGATGTTCCCTGGCAGGCTGCAAAGCCTCATTGTAAGCTTCACGCCATACCTCACGGCGCACTTCATCAAGGGCTTCCATGGCCCATTCAACGACATGGAAAGGATCCACACAGCGTTCGCAGTCCGGGGTGAACTCATTCACGCATTCCGTGATCCACTTCGCTCCATCGCCGGTGACCACCCTGATGGAGGAAAGCTGTTTTGGTGTGAGCTGCCTGCAGAACTGCGTCAGGACACCCTTTCCATGCCCCTGTGCTGCCCATACGACCGTGTTTGTGTCATGGTTGACGATGACCGTGATGTACCTGTGGCCTTTCCTGTAGCTGGTCTCGTCAATGCCGATGTTCACGAGGTTGTCAAGCCGTCTGGAACGCTCCGGCTCAATGTCGTTCAGGGTTCGGTGGACGCACCTTCCGACCGTTTCCCAGTCAATGCGCATATACTCGGAACCCAAATTTATATCAGGGGTGTGGCAGGGTACCCACTATCATGCCAGAAGCCTCGATTATTTCAGGTGAAAAAGTTGACAGTATTCTTTAAAACTCTTATAATTAAACTATGAGTTTAATTATAAGGAGGCAGACAGTGGCACGGAGAAAAAAAGAGCCGAAAAGTGTACACCGGGAAAAAATTGCTTCCGCTGCATCAGTATTGTTCATGGAGAGAGGCATAGCGGCAACCTCTATGGACGATATCGCCAAAGCAGCCGGATACAGCAAAGCGACTTTATATGTGTATTTTGAGAACAAAGAGGAAATGGTTGGTATCTTAGTGCTGGACAGTATGAAAAAACTTTACCATTACATCGCTTCTGCACTGGAACAGCAGGAAACCACAAAAGAACAGTACAATTTCATTTGCCGGGGGCTGGTTCAGTATCAGGAAGAATTTCCGTTCTACTTCCAAATGGTATTGGATAAAATCAATATTGATTTTGAGTGCCGCGATTATCTTCCCGAGGAAAAAGAAACTTATCAAATAGGGGAAGAAATAAACGAAAAGTTAAAGGAATTTTTAATATCCGGCATAGATAAAGGCGATCTGCGAAGCGATCTGAAAATCATGCCTGCTGTTTTTGTTTTCTGGGGTATGTTGTCCGGGCTGATTCAGCTTGCAGAAAGTAAAGAAGAATATATTAAAAAAACAATGGGATTATCAAAAGTCCAGTTTTTAGAACATGGTTTTCATATGTTGTATTGTTCTATTGCAGACAGCGGAGAGTGATGAAGTGAGAAGATTGAAAAAGAAAACCGTAGTATTTGTTATCGTGTTTCTTTTGTTTGCCGGTTTCGTTTGGGGAATCCGCTACCTGAAAAGTGTTGCGGACTATAGACAGGCAGTAAGGGAAACCACTTTTGAAGATATACATATTTCTGAAATTCCTGACGGAGTTTATGTCGGTGAATATGACGTGGATTTTATATATGCCAAAGTGGAAGTTACCGTGCAAAATGGAGAAATCACAAATATTAACAT
>VSND01000018.1 GCA_009774145.1 Lachnospiraceae bacterium
CACCAAGTAGAATAGAAAAATATATTTACAAGGGTGACAGTTTAAAGTGCTGCCACCCTCTGTAATTAAAAAGTAACCATTAACTATGCACCGCCCCATGTGGGAGGAGGACACTGAAAAAGTAGTCAAATACAAAAGTTCACCACAATATATTTTCCGCTTTTATAATTCGCACCACAACATATTGTGTTAGATTTCTGCATAAAAGGACTTTTTCAGTATCCTCTGTGGGAGAAAGGGGGAATCATTTATGCCTTGCAAAGAAGCATACAGAGAACACATCATGTATACTTTCAATGGCTTTTGCAAGACCGTCATACGTTATGCAGCACTCAACGCATGGCGTGACAGGAGCAGACGGCGGCAAAAAGAAATATCCCTTGAATACCTCACAGAAGAAAAGTTTTACCCTTTAGGCACAACAGACGAATATTTTGAAGCACCCTATGAAGAATACCCTATAACGATATGCGGTCAGACAGTTATCCTCACCAATGGGGAGCTTGCCGCCGCCTTGTTATCCCTGCCGGAGAGAAACCGGGAAATCATTTTTCTTTACTTTTTCGGGGATTACACACAACAGGAAATCGGGGAAATGTACGGACGCTGCCGGAGTACGACCGGGTATCAAATCCGCAGGACGTTAAAACTCCTGCAAAGAAAAATGGAGGTGCTTTCGCATGGGAAATCCGAATCTTTTACCCTATGAAACGATTGTCCGGGCGACCAGTGGAGAACCGGAAGCCGTGGACGAGGTTTTACGGCATTACAGCAAGCGTATCAGAATCGCCGCCATTGAAAACGGGCATATCGACAGGGATACCGAGGACAGCATAAAACAGTGGCTTGTCGCTGCCCTGTTTAAGTTTCGCTTTGATGAACAGGAAGTATAACAAATCTCTTTTATTTTTTGTTGAAAGGATATATAATAAAGCAACAACTCAAAATTTTTAAAGAGGTGCATAAATGAAAGAATATATAACAAAGCGGGTACATGAATTATATTGGGAAAAAGATATAAATTGTGCAAGAACAACTCTTATTTGTTTGAGTGAACTATTTGAAATTGCCATTGAACCACAAACAATTTGCTCTGCGGTTGGATTACATGGTGCAGGTGGATACAGAGCGCAATGTGGTCTGGTTGAAGGTGCGCTTATGTTCATAGGGATTTATTTTCATACATTGGGAAAAGCAGAAACTGAAATTGTATCTGCTTGTTATAATTTTGCGTTTGCCTTTGATAAAACATTTAATTCTCTAAGATGTTTAGAATTACGTCCGACAGGTTTTTCAGAAAATAATCCGCCACATTTGTGTGAAAATTTAACTTGCAAAGCAATCGAATTTACATATTGCTATATTTTAGAAATATTGAAATCATAAACCATTTGTAGAATCGTAGCCAAAAGAAAACTGAATAACCGCCGCTACATAGAACAACACACCAAAACAGGGAATCAAGAAAAGGTTTCCTGTTTTTTTGCGCCCATTTTTGGCATTTTGAAAAATCGCCAGTATTATACCGGGCAAAAGGGATAGAAAGAAATTCCCTCTCCCGTTTGGCAAATACGTAGGCTGTCCGTGGAGGGCGGGCAAAAAGAAATTTTCACAAATTCCCGCTTATTCCGGCTTGTATGGTTTTGTAAGGAATAGAGAGAAATTTCCGCAAATCACCGTCATTTTTGCTTTGCGTGGTGTTGTAGGTAGTAGGGGGAGAAATATCGCCGCTGCTTTGGCAAAATCCCCGTTTGCGGCACTAAAGGTATTGACGGAAAGGCTGCAACACACAAGGGCTGTAATCTGTATCGTTGCTGACAATGAAAGTACCTTTTTTTTCATGTTCCACCTCCTCGTCTATAAACAGAAAAAAGGCTGACCGTCACTACACTTAACATCGTAAACGGTCAACCTTAATTAAATTTTTATCCTGCCTTAATTAACCTTAATTGCCGGGAAACGGATCAGAAAAGAAGTCCCGACACCGGGGGTGCTATGAACGGAAATGGTACCGCCATGAAGCTCTACAATGTTCTTTGCGATTGCAAGCCCTAAGCCTGTCCCCTCGGTTTTGCTCTCCGTATTTGTCCCTCTGTAATATCGCTCAAATAATCGTTCTGCCGTCACATTACTCATGCCGCCGCCATTGTCTGATACGTTTATCGTCAACTCACTTTCAGAAACCCCGATTTTTACGGTTACGTCACCGCCGCAGGACAGTCCGAGTATTTTGTCAATATCATCATTCTTTGAGGAAAGAAACAGGATAGAGCAAAACGAGAACTCCCGTATTTGCCTGCAAACCTCAATACCGTCAATATCCGGCAGCATAATATCCAAAACAACCACGTCCGGTTGATATTCCCTGCATACCTGTACAGTGTCCATACCTGTGTACACTTTCTTAATGTTTTCAAAACGATCTTGACGCAATACTTCTTCTATTAAATCAGCAATGTCTTTTTCATCATCTACTAACAATATCTTACAATCCATGGATTACACCGCCTTTTCTCCTGCCGTCAACAGGCTTTTTTTCGTCCTTTGGTATTAGGCCAATTTTTTGCTGCTTCGGAAGCTGTCATGTACTCGGCCATATTATCTGCGCCCTTTCTTAAATCACATTGTATACGAACTTACAAATAACAGCAACAGGCAGGTTGCAAATCATATGTTCTATTACCGTCAACACTATGACGTGCGCACGCATATGACGGTGTACCGTCTGCTTGCCGTAGGTAAAGGCAATACGGTAGAAATCAATTTCAAAGAATGAAAAAGAACCGGGCGCTTTTTCCTGCGTCCTGTCACGCGACAGAACGCTGATTTCGAGGGAAAAGGTATCAATCCCTTGCCGTTTGATTTTCATTACTGGAAAGCCCCATTATACAAGGGCTTTTTCGCCGCTGCTGTTTTCGTTGATTTTTTTCAATGTGCCATGATCCATCTCATACACTTCATCACAAAGCAGTTCCATATCCTCTTTATTGTGGCTGGCCAGAAGTATCAGTTTTCCCATACGTTTCTGGTCTGAAAAAAATTTTCTCATTTCCGCAACCCCTTCCCTGTCGAGGCCATTCATCGGTTCATCCAGGATCAGGATTTGCTGGTCTTCCATGGTCGCCTGGGCAATCGCCAGGCGCTGACGCATACCCAGCGAATAGTTGCAGACTTTTTTCTTTGCATAGGGGTCAAGACCCACCTTTCGCATGGCAGAATAAATGGCTTCGGCATTCTTTTTATTTCGTATTCGATACAGATATTCCAGATTACGATATCCTGATAAATTGCGGATATATCCAGGTTCTTCAATGATAATTCCGGCATTTTTCAGCATATCCATCTCTTTTCCCATCGCTTTGCCATTTACCCATATATTCCCGGAATCCACAGGAAGAAAACCGCAGATACATTTAAATAATACTGTTTTTCCGGAACCGTTGTATCCGACTATCCCATAGATGTTTCCGCTCCTGCAGGTCATATTTACATCATGCAATACCAAAATCCCTTTAAATGATTTACTTACATGTTTCACTTCGATCACAGACTGTTCCATTTGCATCTCCCTATTCTTCTTGATACCACTGAAATTCGGTTTTTTTGATTTTCAGGCATATAAAGCCTGCACATGTGAGAATTCCGGCTGTTAATACTGTCAGCATATAGGGAACCGAAGGCTGAATAAAACGGTCATGTAATTTGACTCCAATATGGGTTACCCGCATCCAGTTTACCGGTGCAAACATTGCCGTCTGCCTTTTTAACAATGGATGAATATTCTCAACCAGATAAATCATCATCACCATAAGAAATGCCCCGGTAACCGCAACACTTCTGCTTATGTACAGGCTGACTGCAAACATAAAAAGACCAGTAAAAGCAATCACCAGAGTGCCAAGCAGCACGGTCAGTCCAAGCAGTTCCAGAGGGGTAAACAGCTGCATGGTTTCATAGGAAAAAAAGAACAAAAACCGGTACGCCTCCTCGCCGCCCGTTAATGCCAGCGTATGATACAATTTCCCCCAGCCCAGTGTATACTCACATGAGCCGGTCAGCAAAAGCATACTGAACCCTATATTGGCGGCCATGAGCAAAAATGCCTGTGCAAATATCGCGCCAATCTGTCCTGCTGCCCACCGCATCCTCCCTGTACGGATGACCTGATACATATTTTTATTCTGCATAAATGGAACATCTGAAAAATAATAAATGATCCCGACCATAAATAACAGTAAAAAGAAAAGATTGGACAGGAGAAACGGGAATGCCCATGGCGCTGCCCCACAGTCCAGATCTTTTGAAGCACGTACAACCGGCCGCATGTACAGATACAAGATGCATCCCTGCAGGAATACCACGGAATACGTCCTGGAACTGAAGATCCGCTCTGCAAGTGCCTGCCGAAAAAAACGAACATATAACATGGTGCCTACATCCTCCTTTTCAGCTGCCGTACACCCGCAAGGCCAAAAAGCAGCCACGCCGCGGCTCCTGCCGCAAATGCCCAGGTGAACATTTTTATATCGCTGTTCCATATGTTGTATCTGGCATCAAAAATTATATGGGGATCCAATGCCGCTGTTTTCCGAAAGCTGTCCGCACCAAATTCAGTCAACATCTGATACAGCAAAACCGGCAAGGAATAAACAAGCAGTTTATTTGATAAAAAAAGAGAACAAAATGCTGCCGCCATCGACAAAATGCCTGCCAGAATCCCCCATTGTGTTCCATAAAGGAAAAACCAGAAGAGGTAATATCCACGCTCCAAAAAATAACGATAACCGCCGGACTGTAAGATATATTCCATCATTCCTTCATCCACCCAGGGCAAACCTGCCAGGCAGCACACAGAAAAGCAGGTGATACCGATTCCCATGGTCAGTACAGATGATAAAAAAATAACAAACATTTTGGAAAAGACATAGCTTTCCAGATTTCCGCGAATCACCAGATACTTCGTGTAATGATATTCCAGCTCATCTGTAAACGCGGCTGCATATGGAATGGCCGCCACTGAAAAGGCGATCAAAAAACCAGCATCATAAGAGGACAGCAGTACCGCTGACAAAACAGAATCTCCCAGATTCCCCATCCCATCGTTTGCGGACAAAAACAAAATCAAAACGATTCCCGGAACAGAAAAACAGAATTCTTTTTTACGAAACAGGCGGCCGATTTCTGTTCGAACGTATGCCGGTCGCTTCCGCACTAAATCAACACCTCCGTACCGTCCACCGCATCCACAAACATATATTGTGTATATTCATATTTTTCGCCGGTGTCACTGTCGTTCCCGGTTTCCAGAACTTCAAATAACCATACAATTTTCACATCGTATGTGCGGTCTGCTGATTTCACCGGCATTTTGTATAATTCTGCCCGTTTTACGGTAAAGGAGGGCCCTATTATATCCGCATATTTCTTTGATACGGTTTTAACAACTGTATCAAGATCCAGCAGGCTTACGGCGTCTCCCGGCTCGGAAAAAGAATATAACCGTGAGATATCCAATCGTTCCAATCCATCTGCAGAACACAGCGCCTGAATCGGCCGGTTGCTCTCCTCATCTTCCGGGAAATCCTGACTTCCAAAATATATGGGAAGTCCCTCCTGCAACTGAACCGCTGTGTAAAAATAACAGTCGTCTTCCGCTCCCCAGGAAATTCCTTCTGTACGCAGAGCTTCCCCCGTTTTATCAAGCATCATAAATTCTTCTGCCATAGTCTCATGATCCAGTGCGTAGTAATCATATGCTGCATTTTCAAGCTCATAGCCCGCATCGCGGATGTTCTTTAATACACGTTCAAACATCATCTCGGGATCACCGGCTTCTAATACCGCATCTTTTGCATAACGTTCTGCGTTATAATGCGAATAGAGGCGAAATGCTCCGTTTATCTTTTCAAACACCGGAGTGTGACTGTAAGTTACATTTGTGCTGATATTCAAAAATGTATCATCCTCATAATTCGCTGTATAACATGGAAATTCCGTACCGTCTTCCCCGGATCCGGTTTCCTTCTGTTCATCCACGATGGTCTTTCCCTCCGCAAACACTGCTTTGACTTTTTCTATATCCGGCTGCTGAAGAGCGGCTGTCATTGTGTGGAGATTCTCCATATCTGCCTCCTCAGAAATCCGCAGATCCATATCAAATACCACGCCATCTATGGTTTCCTCAAATCTTTCTGGAAAATCCGGTTGAGGTACATCACGTTCGGTCTGCGCTGTGTCCTCTGCGCTTATTTCGTTTTCGGCATCTGCCTGGAACGATTCTTCTCCACATCCGACACTGCACAGAGATAATAATGCCGCAGTCAAAAGAATGCTTTTCTTCACTTTCATAAATACTTCATCTCCTTTTTGTACTTTATTTGTCGATCATACCATAACTCAATGCCAGATGTTTCCTTTTGTCCGTAAACCTCCGGATTTCTGTCCGCGAACGCACAGGCAGAAACCATGAGCAAAGTACACCAGAAATCCGACAGCTTCTTCCAGAAAGAAAAAACCGCCGGATTTTTTTGCAGACATAGAGCGAGGGGGAGGTTCCTGCACCTTTTTTGGATGCCTTTCTCCCCCTCGCTTCACGTATTTCATTAGAAAAACAGCATAACTGTTATTTTGAATTCTGTTTCATTAAACTGGTATTTCATCGTTCCGTTATACTTTTCCAGGGCGGCTTTTACACTCTGCATCCCCCAGCCGTGGCCTGCCTTGTCCTCTTTCGACGTAATCAGCCTGCCAGTCCTTTCATCAATCAGCGGCTGTCTGGAAATCGTATTGGAGATCTGGATCACAATAAACTGATGTACCCGGCATATTTTCAGACAGATTTCTGCATTTTCTGTGTCTTTGCTTCCCTCGATGGCATTGTCCATCAAGTTTCCCAGAATTGTACATACATCATTTGTCCGGATACCCGTATGGGACGGAAACTCTACATCCATGCTTACCGTTATTCCAAGCTGCTCTGCCTTTTGCTTTTTGCTGCTGAGAATCACATCGATGATATCATTTCCTGTAAAACTCTTCAGCATCAGTTCTTTCATAGGCTCGCTGATCTGACTGATGTATGCGCTTGCCTCATCCAGCCGTTCAGAACGCATCATCTGATACAAGATATCCAGATGATTGTTCAGATCATGGTATAATCTTGCATTGCTTTCATACAGATCACTTACCATCTGGTAGTTTTCCCGCAGCAGTTCATTTTGCATTTCCGCTATTTTGTTCCGTATTTTTTCGTTTCGATTTTCCTGACAGCTATAGACAATATAAATTCCCAGACCGCAGAGAACCACCGTCAAACCCCAGATGCTGGACAATTCCACCGAAGAAATGCTCTGTGACCGTTCCCGATAATATAAAAATCCCAAAAAAGCGATCCCTGTTATCAACAGTATATTTCGTTCATAATTGCTTCTTATAACCGGAATCAGCCATTTTCTCAATAAAATCATAAAAACGATCATGACAGACTTTGCCAGAACAACCAATCCTATTCTTTGTGGAGAAAATGTCATGATTGTATCGCCGTTTATGTTCCATCGGTTTCCAAGAGAGAGGTACAGGCTGCTTACCAACATATCTGTGCTGCAGAAGCAGAACGTGTAAAACAGGATAAATGTCAATAGTTTTATATAATTGATCCGATAAAGAGCCCGTGCCACGATACTGCTTACCAGTACCAGCTGCAAAAGCGTAAATGTTGAATAGAGCACTATATTATTGATGACCAATACCCAGGCAGCCATGCTCACTACATAAATACAATCCCAATATATGCCTGCATTTTTTCTCTGATCTTTAAATGCTTCCCAAAGCAGCCAGAACATTAAGCCCACTTCGGTCAGACAGGCCGCCCATTCTGTAAATTCTGATAAAAATATCATACATGCTCACTCCAGTATACAGCCATCCGGTCTTTCACTTCCTCCATCCTTGTATGGCTCGCATGAAGGCACACGCCATTGCTTAGCAGAATCTCATCTTTCCGAATTCCCTTGATCTGTGCGAGATTCACTATGCTGCCCCGTTCCACAAAGACAAAGTCTTCCGAATGAAGTTCTTTATATACATCCGAAAGACTCTTTCTTACCTTTTTCACACCGCCGTCTGTGCAGATGATCATTGCATTTTTTCCGTCTTTCTGGATATATATGATCTGTTTCAGCAGAATTTTTTCTATTTTTGTCGCTGTCTGTATCAGGTAACTTTTATGAGACTGATGCTGCATCCGTTTTAATGCATCGTCCAAAGCCTTCGGCAGTTTTTCATCCATACTGCTTTTGGGAATATACCGGAAAATATCCAGTTCATACGCATCTACAGCATATTTCAGATATGCCGTTACAAAAATAATAATGGCGTCCGGCAGACAGCTCCGGATCTGTTCTGCAAGCTTCATGCCATCCGTATCCGGCATCTCAATATCGCTGAACACAATATCAAAGTACTTTCCTTCCTGAAGGTCATACTTGAACAAATCACTGCGATCATACGTTTCCAGCATCGCCATGATATTGTTTTCTTTTAAATATTTCTGCACTTTGTCTTTTATAATCACAAGCAGAGCATGATCATCTTCGCATACTGCCACATGCAACATTTTTATGCACCCCCATCTGTACCTTTTTCCCGGCTGATACTTTCCTCCTTCGCTCCCCTGCCTTCAATTCCGGAAAATCCACAAAGGAACTGCAACAGATTGAAGTTCCCGTTCCTGAAGCGGCTCATACAGGCACGATGCCCAGGAGCCTCCAATTATTACCAGAAGTTTGCTTTTTCTGCCTCAAAGCCAGCTGCGTCTTTATCACGCATTGAGCTCCTTTTCCAGCATGTGCAAACGGCATTCCATCCTCCTATGGTACCTGGCGAAAGAAATCAAACTCATCCACCGCAAAAGCGATGTCAATCTGGAATGGCTCACGCTGCGGCATCTGCAATCCCTGTTCGTCTGCAATGACCAGATAATAAGCAGCAGTATTGCTGTATTTCAGAGATTTCAGATTAAACTGGCAACGGAAAGTACGCTCTGCACCATTATCGCTGGTCTTATCTGCAATAATCTTCTGAACATCACTGATCTGCCTGCCATTTTCATCCGTAAAGTAAACCTGATAGACAGCAGCTTCACGGTTGGCGCCAACAGCATCCTTCTGATAGAAATTCAGAGAAAAAATCATATTACTGATTTTACGGTTTGCTGACAACAGATGAACCATTACCGGTTTCGTATCATATTTCTGCTTATTACGTTTATACTCCACAGAATCGTTGCGGAGATAGTGATACTCGATGACCGGAACCACCATCTCCTGCAAGCTGATACCGCCATGCACAAAGTTCATGCCGCCGCCATTCATCTTAATACGAATGCTTTCTCTTGGTGCAAAACCGTCAAAGTCCGACTTCCCGTCCAGGAACTTCACAGGCAGTAAATAGTTTGGCTGTACGCCTTTTTGCATGATGGCATATCGTCTGCCATGCTCCACACAGCGTTTCGCACTTTCTTTTTTCAGATCCTTGATGTTTTCCCTGTCCACATCGTAAAACTCATTTTTTCCTACTTTGTCATCCTCAGTCAACGGGCTGTATGTATAAAGGAATCCATGGTCAGCTGTGATCAAAATATTCGTACCGCCAAATTCATTTACAATCATACGCACAAGGTTTTTCAGCTCTGAAACAGCTTTATCACAGGCGGCAAAAACAGCGGTATCCGAAGTGTGGCTTGCTTCATCAATGGTATCATGATAGATGTAAACGACATCCATTCCTTTCACCAATGCACTTCGTTCTGCCCGCTTCATGGCGATCATGTCATTATATTTCAATGCTGCACTCGCCGGATCTTCGGATTTCAGAACCTTATCACGACAGCCGCTTGCCGTAGACTGCCCGTCTGCCAGCACAGTCAAAATATCGTTCCGAAGTTCTACCGTCAGTTCTTTATGCGGAAGCAGTGCTGCCATACCAAACTTTGTGATAGAAGGGAAGATACTCTGCATACTGCCAAGAGAAACCTTGCTCTGTGTTTCTCTGCGGAGCTGATCTGCCATCGCTGCCGCCACTTCATAACGCATGGCATCCGAAATAATCACAAATACCCTGGTATCTGAAGTTTTGATGCGGGAACAATAAAATTCTTCCTGCTGCGGTACTTCCAGCACCTTGCCGTAGGCTGCCAGTTCGTCGGCACACACATCCGACCAGTTGTTACCCAGTTCACCTAAGAACCAGTGCGTATAAAGTCCTTCCACTTTATCCACAACGTGCTTGAACAGATCGTCCAGCAGAAGACTGGAAGTCTCCAGGCTCTTTTGGAAACTCAGGTGGAACAAACGGTAGTAAGTGTCCATCTGATAATAGCTTTCGGTGTATTCCTTCCAGATGCCCTTTGCTTCTGCGGTATGGAATCCGGCAGAGTGTTCCTTGAAGAAGCGCTGCATATTTGCAACCTGCAAAATACCGTCATAAAAATTCTCAAACGGCTCATACCATGCACAGGTTCTACGTTTCTCCACCGCCTCCATAATGATATCCACATCAATGATATGGTCGCTGATTTCGGTCATCAGCTTTGTCAAAATCACTTCGTTGATACATGGGAAGCACTCTGTACCAATCAGATCGTCAACCGTCAGTTTTTCAAACCGCTGATGCAGACGTGCCTCCTCTTCCACATGTCTTGCCAAATCATAAAGCTGCTGAATATCTTTGCTATGAAGCCATTCTGAAATGAAATCGTAGCAATACGCCTGGTGCGGCATGGAAATAAATCCGTCCAGTCCGGCAAGATATTCCTGCCGCATGGTACGGGTGGCAGCGGTCAGCAGTAAATGAATTGCCAGCCGTCCAAGGTCAGGTTCTTCCTCAGAAAATCCGCATCCCTGGCGAACCATCGCCCAGAACGCACCGTCTGCATGATACTTTACGAAATCCTGATAAACTGCATTGTGATTCAAATCAAGTCCCGCATGGAACACACGGCGTAAAATCCGGTTCGGCTGTGCGTCCTTCAATCCACAGATTGCTGCCATCACAGCCATATGCAGCTGCGCCGGAGTTGCCGGAATTATATTCTGCGTGCTGATTTTCAAACGACGGTCTTTCGCATTGAAATAGGCACGATAATTTTTGATCTGCTTTCTCATGGCCGGATTCGATGCAAGTCCCATCTCATCCATCCAAATAGAAATCAAATCTGCCCGGAACTCCTCGCTGTAAAGCTCTATATCTAAAAGCCAGTTATCATCCGGGCGGTTGTACACCAGCGGACTGTAAACCAGATAGTTTGTGGTCAAATCGTCTACTGAAAGCAGCTTCTTCACAGAAAATGCGTTGTTTCCAGTCAGTGCAACCACCTTTGCATTCTCAAGAACCACCTCGTCCAACTTGTCCTCAAATTCTTTCTCTTCATCGTACCAGAAGATGATACGACGCTGATAAAATTCCGGCAAAGGGGCAGCAAACCGCCGGTTCAGGTCTTGTATTACTTTGTCGGTATCCATGCTGCACCTCCTATCTTTTCTTTATAATAAGCCATTTTGCTCTTCTTCTGTTTCCTTGCTGTTCGAGTATGCCTTGTGCTTTTAACTCCGCAAAAATTCTGGAAATTGTTCTTTTTGATATTCCAAGCTTCTCTGCATACTGTGCCTGCGTTTCTGCCGGATTTTCGGCAATGATCTTCAGCAGTTTTTGAATATGATCTGGAAAAACTTTGTCTGTATATGCCACTTCATCAACGTCATTTTTAATGTCATTAGCGCCAATTCCAACGCCATCAATGCCGTTAGTATCTGCTTTAACGCCATTTTTGATATTATTGTCGTTATTTTGACCTCGATAAATATTGATACGCAAATCAACCTCACCGCCAATGAACTCCGGCTCCCGCAGTCCGGCAGCTTTCACTTTATCAATAATTCTTGGAATGCCGCTTCCCCAATGCTCGATCAAGTTCATATAAGCAAATGCATGAGCAAGAGCTTCATTTCTGATTTTGGAATATCCTTCTTTCATACGCTCCATCGTCTGTCCCATTGGCAGCTTTCCAGGAGAAGTGATTTCCAGCCGGTTGTCATATACCGCAACCTGTATCGTACCATGATCCAGATAGCTGCGATGTACCATGGCATTGATAATCAACTCACGAATAGCATCCGGTGGAATTTCATAAATATCCTGCCGGTAAATTCCCACAAACGTAGCTCCCAAGTGAATGTTTCGCAAGACAAACTGAAATGCTTCCTCTATTTGCTCCCAAAGCGGGCCGGGATATTCTCTACGGTCAACAAATACCGCTTTAGTTGTACCTTTGAATACACCGCATTGTGTTGTGACATGGAGTCCTCCGTTGCCAGTCAAAATGGCAAAGGCATTGGACGGATAATCTTTTCCGTCACGCTCAATCAAAACTCCCCAAGAACGCAACTGCTGTCTGCCAACACCTTTGACAGAGGCTCTCTGTTCCTCATTATGAGCGTTTTTCACTGCCTGTTCCTTCATGGCTTTGCAAAGAGCATCAATATCTTCATCTGTAATCGTTAATCCAGTACACAAAGCCTGATCGAAATAACGGTTGCTTCCTTCAAACATCAGCTCTTTGATCATGTATTCGTCAGCAAGACGGGTAGTTCCTGCAACACGGACATATACCCCGCCTTCTCTGCCAAGAGCCTTGATATAATACGGTCGCTGTCTGCCCTCGGAAATTTCCGCTACAATGACTGTTTTTCCATCAACTGTCTGTAATGTAATATCTGGAATAATCGCCGGTTCACAGCTATCCGTCACAGCATTGGCGATGGCATCCATCTTTTTGAACACATCTTCCTTGTCAAAGCCAATTACTTCTCTGGTCTTATCGGCAATTCCGAAAATGATTTTACCTCCGGCTCCATTGGCAAAGGCAACTACAGATTTCATATATTTCATACTTTTCTCTGGCAGGGTTTCTTTGAACTCTACATTCTTCGATTCCCCTGCGAGAATTTCTTCTATGGTCATGATCCTCCTCCCTCCTTTATCCAAAATCTGGTCGTTGCAAAAAATATTTTTCCTTATATAATAAGCATAGGTTTATAGTGCATCCGTGATGGTGTCTGTTTACAGATGCTATGTTGCCTGTATTCCAACTGTCCGAGCCTCCGTGATGGTGTCTGCTTGCAGATGCTTGAATCACGGGGTCTTTTTTTGTCCATATTTTAAGAAATTACCTGTAGTTTTCCGGCATTTTTCTGGCACTTTAGCGGCGGTATGTACGCCATTCAATTATCTTATATATTTCTTTAGAATTTAACTATTCTCACCCAGTTCTTCATCTTCCTTTTTTTGTAAATAGTAAAATCTCTTTTGAATTTCAATTTCTTCTCGAAGCTGTTCCTCAGATGGAAGACAAGTTTTGTACTTTGATGCGAAAAGCTGTTCATGTCCGTGAAGGACGGAATATTTCGCAATGTCCTCATCCGTATCAGAGCATAAAACAATCCCTAATGTTGGGTTGTCTCCCTCATTTCGTTTCATTTCATCATACATACGAATATACATATCCATTTGCCCAACATCCTGATGCGTGATTTTAGTCGTTTTCAAATCAATTAGAACAAAACATTTCAAAATATAATTATAAAAAACAAGGTCAATATAGTAATCCTCTTTTTCTGTGCGAATGTGTTGCTGTCTTGCAACAAAAGCATATCCTTTTCCCATTTCCATAAGAAATTTCTGAATATGTGTAATAATTCGCTGCTCTAACTCACTCTCTGTAAAGTCCACATTAGAAGCTAGACCCAGAAATTCCGCTATGACCGGATTTTTGATGAACTCCAACTTATCCGCCTGATAAGAAGCCGTCAGTTCCTTCATTTCTTTTTCAACAGGTTCTGTGTTTTGAGACATCAACATTCGATAGTAGTATTGAGAAGAAACATTCCGCTGCAATGTACGAACAGACCATGCCTGTTCCTGAGCTTCCTTTGCATACCATACTCTTGCTTCTGGTGATGTTTCCTGAAGCAAAATTCTATAATGCGTCCATGACAACGGTCGACCAGATTTTGGACTCAGTGAGTCCAAAATTTGAGGGAACTCCTGATGGAACTTCACATACTTGTATAAGCTGCTAAAGTCAAAGCCTTTTCCATATTTTTCTTTCAATTCGGCAGACAACTTCTTCATTGTCTTTTTACCATAGTCTGCTTTTCCGTTTTCGTCCAGACACTCCATCGCAATTCGCTTGCCAATCAACCAGTTCCTTTGAACCAGAATCGTATCAACGGCAGCATAAGCTATGCTCTGGGCACTTTCTACAATTTCACAGGTATCGGCAAATAAATCTCCGGTCTCATGATAAGCAATCATGCTTCTGTTGAATTTTGGACTCATTGAATCCAAAATTGCATTTTCTTTTCCACGAATTTTTTTCGTTTTTTGAGATTTCTGTTCCACTGCTTATCAGTCTCCTTTACTTTATTTTAGCCAAAACATCCTGAAAAATTGCATAGTTCTTCTTCACACCGTCGTCCAGGTCGATGGAGATCATCTGGTCGGCAAGGTGATGAATCTTTTCCTCATAAGTACGGATCTCGGTATCTTGAGCCTGCAAAGCAGTCAGCTTTTTATTTAGTTTCACACGCTCGCCGGTAGAAGCATTGGTTATGCGCTGTTCCAGATCGGCAATAGCGGTACGATAACGCGCCTGCTGTTCATGCACATAATCGGTACGGATACGTGCAATGGTGTCCGGCTGATAGCGGTGCATATAAATCAGAGCCTTGAAACCATTCTTCTTGCCGCTGTCAAACAGCCAGTAAATCGGGCGTTTCTGGTAAATCTTGCAATGATCGGCATAGAAATCGTTTAGGAAGTAATTGCGTATTACATCTTTTGGCTGACCTTTTCCGCCCAGTGCATCGGCAATGAATTTCAGATTTTCTTCCAACGTCTCTGCACCATAGACCGTTTTCACAAACTCTACAAACAGACCGACAATATCATCCTCAAAATATTCATCATCACAAATCGGAATGATGTTATCCTTATCAGCAGGGAATGACACATACTTGCTGGCACACCCCAGGGTGCCTTCTCTTCCTCCTTCGGAGGAATTCACCTTGTCCCATTCGCCGCCTGCATAAGCAAGACCGTCCACATCAAGAGAGTAGCGACCAAACATACATCCCACAGCGTAGGAAATGAAAGAGCGTATGGCTTTTGAACTATCTATTATATTGATTGAAATACTTCTATCTTCTACATCTGGTTCAAGTTCTCCATCAAGCTTATAAAGATTTATAAAAATCAAATTGATTTGTTCTTCCAGTTTTTTAAGCTTAACAAATCGTTCTTCACAAGTTTTTTTCCATAATACAAACGCTGTTTCAATATTGCAGAAATCTCCTATTAGCGGATGTTTTTTAAAATCCCAAGATGTCTCATACGCATCCCAATCATCTTTTGATAGACGAACACACTCTTGAACCAATTCTGTAACCGCTTCTTCGTTTTCATGACTAACTATTGCTGGAATTTTTCCAATAGTACCAGGTCCAAAATTGATAGACGGATTTATTACATCAAGCACCATTTTAGATACTTTCGAGTTAAGCAAACCAGCTAAATAATATTTTTTACCAATATCGAATGGAAACATGCCATTTGCTCCAGAATCAAATATAAAACCTGTTCCATAACACCTGCAACCAAATTGACTACTCGCAATACTTGACCATGTAATACCTTCCTTAAAGAAGCAATCTGTTCCAAAAATACGGCGTGACCATGATGTTGTTTTTGGATCTTTTGGGTTACTAACAACCCATTTCTTTATTTCAGCACCATCATTTAGCCAGTTAACTACCAAACTATTATTGCCATACCATTTTCGGTAATCTCCACCTTTATTATATGGATACCAACGTAATGGACTATCTTTTGCTTCGTCGAGAGAATGACAACCAAAATTAATGTTTTGGAATAGTGGTTCAAACCAATATCGTAAAAATCGCTCATTATCTGTCGTTGACATGCCACTTCGCATATCCGCAAAATCATTCAAAGACTTTTCAGAAAACGCATTACGAAAGTTGTCACTAACCCAAAAAGAAATCGGTGCACCTGGAATTTTAAGAAAACTTCTCTGACGACATTCTGAACAATTACTTCTTGCAAGGCATCCATTTTCTTTTTCTCTCCGGTCATGCGTCAACAACTTCAAATATGTTCCTGTGTAATCAGTAAGTGTGCTATTTCTAATAACAAAAGATGCAGTTTGCACAATATCATTTCCAATTTCTTCAAATGCCTTAATTCCAAGATAAAGTAAACTGCAAATCTCATCATGCTTCAAAACGCTCATACGCATCTTCTCATAACTTTTAAGAAACATCCATGATTGCATTGTTATCAAAGCTCTGAATCCATTTTTCTTTTCAAATAACTTGCATCTCTCAATAAAGACCGCAAACAAATCAGATTTACTGTTCGGATATTTTTTCCCAACATATTTTGTCAAAGTAGATGTCATACCAGAACCACTCATGTAAGGTGGATTCGTCACAACTACATGATATGTATTGCTTAATATCTCAGCCACTTGCACTAACGGGTACAATTCTCTAAGCACCACTTCACGAGAAAAATGAATATCCTCCACAATTTCTGCAAAGCGATTATACAGGGCAGACCAATCCTGTTGAGTTACTGTCAGAATAGAACCATATTCCTTTGCATCATGCAGTTCGCTGATAATGGTATCCATCGCCGCTTTCAGGCTGGCATCTCCATTGCAGAAATACTCCACAGCAAACTTATCTACATGGTTGCTCTCCACAATGGCATACACATGGGGCTGAATGCCGCGGCTGAAGAAACGGCGATCATACTGGCGTGCTTTCATCATCACCGCAAAGTAAGCCAGCTGTGCCGCACGGTCGTCAATATCCAGACCATAGATGTTATTCTCCACAATGCTTGCCACCGCTTCACGGGTAGTATAGCCGTAGGATTCATAAATCTTCATCAGTACATCGAACATATACGCAAGGATATGACCGGAACCGGAACATGGGTCAATGACTTTCAGCTGATCCGGTGTGAGTGCAGCGTATTCTTTACGGATTTCTGCCAGCTGTACCTGTACTTCTGGTTCCTGCTCGGCTTCTTCCAGATAGTAATGCCATTTGGTATCTTCTGACTCACGGTTTCCGGCAACATAAGCAGACTGTTCTTCCTCTGTCGGCAGAAGCTGCTCTTTAGCATCCGGATGTCCTTCCAGCCACAAACGGCCAAGGCTGTTCTCTACCATATAGCGGACAATCCAGTCCGGTGTAAACAGCTGAGTAGCAGCAGGAATATTCTCTTTTGTGATTTTGACATTCTTTTTCAGTGCGGCGAATACATCGTCCTTTTTTTCGCTATTATAATACTGATACAGCCAGCCGATAATCTGTACCGCATCTTTCCAGTCATCCTCTGGTATCCGCTCAATCATCTGCTGAATGACACTGCCATCTCTCAGCAGATTGTCTGGCAGAAGAAGCTCTGTATAATCACTGATTTTCTGAAACATTCCCGGCAGAATCTTGTTCAAAGCATTGCACTGCACAATCAGCAGATATTTATACAGTTCTTCGGTTTTTTCCGCTTCTTTCAACTCATAGACCTTTTCCATATCCAGTCCATCCAAATCCAGATGAATGGCTTCGGTGATGATCTGCGGTTTGAAATTATTCTCCTCGTCCGTAAACACACGCACATGAGAAGGAAGGTAGCCGTTGACCTCCATGAAACGCAGGGCAGAGAAGCGGTTGAACCATGTGTAGGCAACCTCCTCCATAACCTGCTTATATCCTTTATCGTTAATCTCGGAAATACAAGCCATCCGCTGTTTTTTCTCTGCAGCCGTCAGAACTTTACCGCCCACGCTGTCAGCTGCAGCATCAACAATATTGTCCTCTGTGATACCGTATTCCACGCCTTTCAGTGAAACACGGGCGATCAGTTCTGTTCTTGCCCAGACAGCAAACTTTTTTATCGCATTCTTATCCATAGTCGGCTCCTTAATTCAGTTTAATCTCGTCGCAATTTTTCAGCAACTGTTTCAGCTGAGAACGGATCTTCTCCACATAATCATCAATGTCCGCTTCACTCTGCAAGGTCTTTGCCTGGAATACAACCTGACGATTATAAGCACGGACTACCTTTTTCTTCGCCGGAGCCGCTTCTTTTCCAGTCTGTGTCGGCGGAACCTGCGGCTTCGGAACCGGAGGTGCGAGAACGGTTTCGATACGGCTGACGATATCATCCTTATACTGGCACATTGGCAGGAACATGGCATCCAGAAGGGCAAGGCTCTTTAATTCTGCAATTTTCTCCTTGCACTGGCTGAAATACCTGTCTGATTTTACAATCAGATGAGACGCCTTGGAATCTCCATTTGCGGCAGTATGGGTTGCTTCCATACACTGACGAACGGTTTCCAGAACCTCGGTACGTTTTTCTTCCAGCATCTTATCATGGGCAGTACGAACGGTATCCATCAGTGGATTCAATTCCCGAATCCGGTTATAGCTGAACTTGCTGCCCGGCTGAACCATTGTAATCAAACGAATGGTATTCAGCGCCTTATGAGCTTCTTCATTTTCCGCAATACGGTCAAGATCATCATGCAGAGATTTTTCAAACTGCACTGCCTGGTCAAATACAGTAACCTGCGTTTTGAAGAAATTCTCAATGCCATTGCTCATGGATTCTTTGTTTTCAAACAAGTCATCCTCTTTTTTCAGTACACGCTCAATCAGTGCGATATTGTCTTTCTTCTGAGAAAGAACATCATCCATAAGCCGGATCGCTGTCTGCACCAGTCCACGATCCGGGTATCGATGTCCTTCGTAACGGTCATTCAAAGAAGCATAGTAACCCCGCTGTTCGCTGAATTTTTCGGTTACAAAGCGAATTAAGCCATCTTCATCGTCCGGCACATCCATGATGTCGAAATACTCACGGAGCATTGCTTTTACATCCCGCATCATGGTAGCGGAAATGGTTTTACGTTTGCTGATGGAAGTCTTGCCGATTTCACTCTTTTTACGGAGCATATCCGGCAGTTTCGGGTCATCCGGCTGAATGGTATTGCCTGCATATTTGATGGTTACTTTCTGGGAATAAATCAGCTGTGCCGCAACCGCAGCAATATCGATTTCCTTCCAGCCATACGGAATTGCACTGTATTTGCTCTGCACATCTGCCATGGAAGTCGGCAGCTTTTTCGCATCCTGCATTTCCAGATATTCTTCCATTGCAGAAGCAGCATCCCGGTTCGGCTCCATGCCTGGGAGCATGGTAACCGTACCAGTCAGAATCGCAATAATATCTGCATCACTGCCCGCATTTTCTGTAATCAGATCGAGCTTGCTGTATACATGAGCAACCAGATATTCCAATGACTGGTCAATCTTGCTCCTGGCATTTCCGGCTTTGATTTCCAGATGTTCCCCATCTACATAGAACTGTGCCCCTTCGATGGCATTTTGCAATTCGGTCATGGCACTCAGCTCGTATTTTCCGGCTTCGTCCTGCTGGTCACTGATGATTTTCTGCACACTCTTTGGAAGCTGACTTACATTTCTCTGCTTTACATATTTACGAATCTTCATGGCAGATTCCAGCGATTCATAGTATGGCGTATCAGCCAAAACAACGATTGCTTCCTTGCCTTTGGATTCTGCCATCAGACGGAACTCTGTTTTTTCTGCGGCATCGGTTGCAACGGTCAGGAAATGCAGACGCATACCGCCCATAGCCGCACCGACGGTAATGCCGTCAACCATCTGGTCAAAGGCAAAGTCATATTTTCCATAGCGGAATTTCCTGGTTGTAAAAATATCACCGTAAATCATCTGGGCAATACGCTCCACGATAGAAGCGGTATCCACGTTGGTATCCCGGATTTCACGCTGAATATCCTGTTCTTCATCGGTCAGGAAATTATAGGTGTCGCCCGTTCTGCCGATATAGTTCTGGCTGATCAGACGGTCAAGGCAGCTGCGGACAGCTTCACGCATAATAATTTTATCCACACGAATATCATCTGCCATCAGAATAACGATATTATCCAGATTCGAAGGAATATCATCAATATACCGAATCAGATACAGAAGTTTCAGCACATCCACATCCTGCTGCTTAATACCATCCCCATTGTCTGCGGCTTTCTGACAGCGCTCAATGACTCGGCGGATAGAACCGTCCAGGAAAGTATGTACGGTATCATAGAAGCGGAAGAACGGAACAAGCGCATACTCGTCCTTCTCCTGAATTTTCTGTGCCGCTTCCTGGAAGCCGGACAGCATGGAACGCTCACCGCCGGACAGATGCTTGCCGGAATTTCCGTGCTTCCGGATTTCTGCAAAGACCTTCTGCATAATGATAAACTGATACGGCACGAACGGGAAGTTTTCAGTAAATTCTCTTGCACCGGAATAGCCTTTCATATCCAGAATGGAACCGCTGAAGCTGAACAGGTTACGCAAAACGGAATCATTCTGCTCATAAACATTGTCCAAATCAGCAGCTGCTTCTGGTTTCTTTTTCAAAATACGCTTCTGGATAACTTCATCCACAGAGGAAGAAGATAAGCTCAGTCTTGTTTTGAAACGAGCCTGAATACGTGAGAACTCATCGGCACGAACTTTGATGATTTCATCAATCGCTTCCTGTCCGGTGCAGATGACCCAAATCTTACCTTCGCACTCACTGCCGATCTTTTCTGTCAGAGACTGGAGATTCAAAAGCATATCGGTATCTGTACCCACATACTGACCAACCTCGTCAATCATAAACAGCAGACGGAAGTTGGCCGGTTTGGTATCCACATAGGCTTTCATATCTTCCACAAGCTGTGCAATAGAAATTTCTGTTGCGGTCTTATCATGAAACCAGCCTCGTGCATCGTCTTCGCTCATATCCAGAACTTCCATCAGAGTCGGGATAATGAACTTGCCATTGAACGCAAATGCACGACGCATTTCCAGCCAGGATTTTCCTTTCTTTTCCTCAAAAACTCTGCGGAATTCCTCCGTCTTTCCCTGCTGGTCAATATAACGCTCCATCATGGCGACTTTCAGGTTTTCACCGTAAAATCCCAGATGATGATAGAACATTTTTGCGAAAACACGAAGGACAGCCGTCTTGTCTTTATTGCTGAATCCTTCGATGTCGATATTAAACAGAATGGTCTCTGTCGGTCCTTTGGTGGCATGATCAATCAGCAGAAAGGTTGCCGGATCATCTTCAAATTTTTTACGGAAACGCTCTGCACTGCGGACACCTTTTACTTCTTTATTTTTCAGAAGATACGAAAGCATTTTCAGGAAATGAGATTTACCACTTCCAAAGAAACCGGAGATCCACACACCCATATCGGCTGTGGGCTGATCAAAGGCATCCCCGTAATAACTGAAAAATGTAATAAAATGTTTTTTCAATTCTCTGGTGATGACGTATTCATTTAACTCCTGTTCAATTACATCGTCAGCAGCCTGATCTACTTTAATGACACCATTGATTTTGCGGTTGATGTCGTCCGCAAACATATTTCGAATCATCATGGCTTTATCCTCCTTAATCGATTATGGACGTTGTCCATAATCATCGCTCGCCGCTCGCCAAATATGCAGGCATATTTGGCGAGCGGACACTCACTCTATCCCATCGAACGCCCGGTAATAATCATTTGGTGTCAGACGATTGAACAGTTTTACATGGCGGCCGTCAAACTCACCCGGATACATAACAAGAATCGGAACATCCGAAAAATACGGCTGCAAGGCTTCCAGTAACGTATGGATTCTCATAAACGGAAATACTTCACCCACACCCGTCAGCATCAGTACATCGCCCGGCTCATGCGGTTCATACTGAATTTTATCGACGAACTCTCCATTGCCGATTGCAGAGTTAAGCTGTTCCAGAAGATAAGCACTTCCGTCAGTTTCTTCCATGTCTGAAATCTCATCTGTGATGCCCATGTCATCGCAGATAGAGAGAAAAGTTTTATATAAATTACAAACCATCAAACGGCAATCCAGGGACTGATCGGTTTCCATCTGATTTACAAAATGCCGAACCACCATTTCATTTTCCGGCTCATAACAGAAGATTCTGATATTCACCTCATTGCTGAGGCCCTTGCCTTCCAGGAACTCCGGCTTCTGAATCAATGCCCGAACTTTGTCCAGACGTTCTTTTATGTCACTCATTGGCTACCTCCTGCACGAAATGCTTCACTGGAGCATTTTGTTGTACGCTTATGTGTATGAAAAGCAATGAAATGCCGGCAGTACCGCCGTATCGCCATTGCTTCTGATGGCATTCTCCAAAACAGGATGCAGCCATACCGGATTCAAATGATCTGCCTCCCGATGGTCGAGATACTCCGTCTCCACAAGCACTCTGACAATAATCTGTTTTAACTTTGTGATTGTGCTGTCGCTCCAGGAAGCTACGGTATCATTCTGCTCCTGCAAACGCATAAAAAATGTATTCAAATCTATCTTACCAAAGGACGTGTCCTTTAACCGGTACTTCTCTCCAATGACCGTCAGCATAAACTCCCAGACCAGTCGGCTCTGCTTCATCATCGCATACAGGCAGATCTGCTTTGCTGTCTCTGTCGGCTGCGATGCGATCGCAGAAACCAGAGTTTCATCTTCCAGAGCATGAAGTCGTTTCATACAGGCTTTTGCCATCCGTGTAATCGATTTTTCAGTCGGATACTGGAAAAGATTCTGCTCCGCAATTTCTGTTACAATCGCTTCATCTGAGAGTCCTTCGCTCATCAGCTTTGCGGTGGAACGCATTTCATAGAAAAGGAACGGTTCTCTGGTCAAAGACGCTATATACGGATAAGAATGATCCATCATGTTCTGCCTCCTTACGGTTCCTCTTTTTTATCAGGAACAAATTCCATGATGTCGCCAACATCGCAATTTAATACGGAACAGATTTTTTCTAATACATCCATGCTGACATTTTCATCTTTCGACAACTTCGACATGGTTGTCGTACTGAAACCAGTCTGCAAGCGCAAGTCTTTTTTTATCATGTCTTTATCAATCAGCATTTTCCACAGCTTTTTATAGCATACTGCCATATTGTCACCTCTTACCATTCTTCCTGCTCAAAGTTCAGTATTCTCGTTACTTCCTCTATCATAGCATAGAAGTGCGAACAGTACAATCAAGATGTCAAAACTTCAAATTCATGCTTTACGAACTCGCAGTTCAGGTTTGCCATTTTGGAAATCAAGGGTGAATGGCAGGTTTTGCTCATATCAAAAAGACTGTGTGCGTTCCTGTCTGCTGATGAAATATTATAACAGATTTGCAGGCAAAATACGCGTGTTCAGCCGCAGATTATGTCGAATACATGGAAATTATAATCCGATTATGAAAAAATACAAACATGGACAATACCGGGCCGTGCATGCGACTGAATCATGGAAGGAGAAAACTATGAGCAAAAAATTACAGGTATTCATTTCGTCTACTTATACGGATTTGATCGAAGAGCGACAGAAGGCGGTAGAAGCGGTTCTTGACGCCGGCCATATTCCTGCGGGGATGGAGCTGTTTAAAGCGGGAAAGACACAGATGGAGACAATTAAAAAGTGGATCGATGAATCAGATGTGTATTGTCTGATCCTTGGAGGGCGGTATGGTTCTGTAGAAGAGGAATCTCAACGGAGTTATACGCAGCTTGAATATGAATATGCTGCTGCAAATCACAAACCTTTATTCACCATTGTGCTGGATGACAGTATGATATACCGCAAAGCGTCCGAAAACCCGAATGGAACATTTATGGAAGAGGGAGAAAACCGGTCCAAATACGAAAAATTTAAAGAAGATGCAGGAAAAAAGATTTACAAAGTAGCATACAACCTTTCAGATATAGCGACACATATGCATGCGCAGCTGAATTCGATTTTAAATGATCCTTCCTGGAATCTTTCCGGATGGGTGAAAGGGTCAACGATCATCCGGCAGGATGGTCCTGGTCTGACAGACGAACAGAGAGAGGCCATAAGGAAGGCTGACAGAAAAATAGAGGAATCCCGTCAGGCTCCGTATGCATATATGGAACGTGCGGAGCTGCTGGCATCCATGGGTAAGAACTACCTGCAAAGAGCGGTTCCGGACTATCTGTATGCGATCTTTCTGGATCCCGGATATTCAAAGGCTTATTATAATATGATACAGAGACTGTCAAAAGGAGGGGATTATGTCAGGGCGCTCAGATATGCCGAAGAGGCATGCAGGCTTTTCCCGAATGAAGGGGATGCCTATGGATGCCGTGCCTATGTAAAATGCGCAAAAAAGCTTTATAAGGACAGCATTGTGGACTGCAATCAGGCAATCAGCTTCCGGGCAAACAGATGGTTTTACAATACGAGAGGACGTTGCTACCTTGGGATGAACCAGCTTCATGAAGCGCTGAATGATTTTGTGACAGCGAACCGGCTTGATTCTTCTTATACTCCTGCTGTCGAGAATGCAGGAACTGTGGTTGGCAAGATCGGACTCTCCAATGTGATCAATACTGCTGTGCAGGAGAAGGAGAAGGGGAACTTTGAGAAAGCAAAGATATATCTTGAAGGAGTGATGCTTGCTGATCCTGCAAATGAAAGAGGCCTGCAGGAATGCGGAGGATGGTATTATGACAGAAAACAGTTTTCGGAGGCGCTGGATTACTGGAAAAAAGCGCTGGACGTCCACAGGTCCTGCCAGAATTGTTATCTTTGTGCAGAAGCATACAGCTGTCTGCACAGAAACCAGTCTGCAGAGGAATACTGTAACCGGGCATTGTCCTGTCCGGATGACGGATATTATGAACGGGTGAAAAAACTGCAAAAAGAGCTGCGGAACAATCCGCAGTCTCTTGAAAGTCATGCAGGCGCCGTAAACTGATGAATGATATTGCGGACGGTCTCATACAGAAACGGCTTGATTCCTTCGATGGATTCCGGCTGTTCAAAGAGTATGGCATTGTAGCTGACACCGCTGACCAGCTCGATGATCATATAGATCATCAGCTCCTGATTTACAAACTGATGGCCGGAGGCACGGAGAAACTCGGTATATTGATGATAGACAGAGTTTTTGTCCCGTGCAGGACCGGCGGTCAGTGCATTTTTGAAGATTCCCCAGCTCAGATGCTTGGAGATGAAGATCAGAAGCGTATGGTTCTGCTCAAAACTGTCCAGAATGTGGTCAATGATGGCAATGACTCTCTCCTCAAATTTCCGTGCCGGTATGCAGTCTGTTTCCAGAAGAGCGTCCTGAAAGATGAGAGATGCCCTGGAAGAGATCAGCCGGTTGCGGATATCGTCCTTATCTTTAAAATACAGATAAAATGTGCCCTTGGCGACACCCGCCTCTTTTACAATATCGGAGACGGATGTCTGAGAGAACCCTTTGACTGTGAACAGCTCAAAGGCAGTATCCAGAAGGGCATTTCTTTTTTTCTCTTTTTTTTCGGCTATTTTTCCCATGTTGCTTCCCCCGGTAAAACCATAAAAAATTTATAAAAAATATTGACTAGTGGTCATTTCTGTAGTATAACATATAATGATAGAAATGACTAGTAGTCATTTTGGAAAACAGGTCATTTTTTGAAAGATTACAAAGAAAATCTGAAAGGTGAGGAAGATGAAACGGATAGGAAAATTTATTGCAGGACGTAAGACGTTCATTGTACTTGCTGCATTTCTGCTTCTGATCCCATCTGCGCTCGGGTTCATTGCCACAAAAGTCAACTATGATATTCTGAGTTATCTGCCGGATTCTCTGGAGACCGTGGCCGGGCAGGATATCATGGTCGATGAATTCGGTATGGGTGCATTCTCCATGGTCATAGTAGACGGGATGGAGAAGAAGGATGTTGCGGCACTGGAGGAGAGGATCGAGGCGATGGACCATGTGGAAAAGGTGCTGTGGTACGATGATTTTGTGGGGATCGACGTGCCGGTCAGCATGATTCCGGGTGCGGTGGCGGACGCTCTGTTTCAGGGGGATTCCACCATGATGATCGCACTGTTCGATCAGACCACATCGGCAGAGACGACCATGGAAGCCATTGAAGAGATGCGTGCCCAGGTGGGGCAGCAGTGCTTTATCAGCGGTATGAGCGGAATTGTTACAGATATTAAGAATCTGGCAATGAAAGAGATTCCCGGCTATGTTATGGTGGCAAGCCTTCTTTCCCTCCTGGTGCTGATTCTGGCCACGGATTCTTTTGCAGTCCCTTTTATTTTCCTGACCAGCATTGGTCTGGCAGTGGCTTATAATATGGGAAGCAATCTGTTTCTGGGCGACGTTTCTTATATTACGCAGGCTCTGGTCGCTGTCCTGCAGCTGGGAGTTACGACGGACTATTCCATCTTTCTCCTGCACAGCTATGAAGAGTGCAAACCGCGCTATGAGAACCGGGATGACGCCATGGCGGAGGCAATCAGCGAGACTTTTATCTCCGTCATGGGAAGCTCTCTGACGACGATTGCCGGTTTTGCAGCTCTGATCTTCATGACCTTTGCACTTGGAGAAAATCTGGGAATCGTTATGATCAAGGGCGTCATCATCGGCGTGCTGTGCTGTGTGACGGTGCTCCCGGCCATGGTGCTCCTTTTTGAGAAACAGATCATGAAGCTTAGACACCGGTCCTTTTTTCCGGATTTGGGAAAGCTGTCGGACATTATCCGAAAAACATACTGGGTATGGATTCTTCTGTTCCTCTTTGCGTTAGTTCCGGCTTATCACGGCAACAACGAGGTAGAGCTGTATTACAATATTGATACCGGACTTCCGGATGACCTGGACAGTGCGGTTGCCAATGAAAAGCTGAAGAGTACCTTTGACATGAGTAATGTACATATTCTTCTGATGAGCAGCGGGAACAGCGCGAAAGATAAGGCCAGTATGATTCAGGAGATCGAAAAGGTGGACGGCGTGGACTGGGCGCTGGGCATCCAGTCGGTACTCGGAGGCGGAATTCCGGAATCCATGCTTCCCCAAAAGCTGACTTCTACGCTGAAATCAGAGAATTATGAGATGGTCTTTATCTGCTCGCAGTACAGTTCGGCGACCGCTCCGTGTAATGCACAGATTGCCGCGATCAATGATATTGTAAAGAAATATGACGATACGGCAATGGTGATCGGAGAAGCGCCGCTGATGAAGGATCTGGAGGATGTGACCAGCGTAGACCTGATGACGGTAAATACTTTATCGATACTGGCGATCTTCCTGATCGTAATGATTGTATTTAAATCCGTCAGCCTGCCGTTCATACTGGTGACGACCATTGAGTTTTCGATCTTTGTAAATATGGCATTTTCCTATTACCGCGGAATCAGCCAGGCATTTGTGGCTCCGATTGTGGTAGGGACCATTCAGCTGGGGGCTACCGTGGATTATGCCATTCTCATGACAAACCGGTACAAGGATGAACGTCTGGCGGGAAAGAGCAAAAAAGAGGCGATTGAGATTGCGCACAAGACTTCGTTTCATTCGATTATTACCAGTGCGTTCAGCCTTTTTGCTTCAACGATCGGCGTGGCCATGTATTCAAATATTGATATGATTAAATCGATTGTGATTCTGCTGGCAAGAGGAGCATTGATCAGTATGGCGATTGTACTTTTGTTACTGCCGTCGTTCTTCATGGTGTTTGACCGGCTGATCTGTTACACCACCCTGGGGATGAAAAAATGTCTGAAACAGCAGAATATAGAGACTGGAGGCGGAGAAAATGAAAAATAAAAGATTGTTAAGTCTTGGACTGACCATCGTGCTGACTGCATCGGTCTGCGGCTGCAGGGAAAGCACAGAGACCATGAATGAGGCAGAGGAAGATACAGAAGCGGCAGAAGCAGAAGAAACGGCGGAAGCGGCAGAGATCATGGAGAGGGCGGCCGGCCGTTCGGCCGGAGGAAGCGTAGAGAAGGAAGAGACGGTATATGTGAATGCAGATGCCAGAGGAACGGTAAAGAGCATCACGGTCAGCAGCTGGCTGAAGAACGGCGACGGCGCAGAGGAACTTACGGATGTCACAAGGCTTACGGACGTGGTAAATGTAAAAGGCGATGAGACCTTCACGCAGGACGGCGATACGTATGTCTGGGCTGCGGACGGCAGGGACATTTATTATCAGGGCGAGACCTCAGAAGCGCTGCCGGTGGATGTAAAAGTCACCTACTATCTGGATGAGAAGGAGGTCAATCCGGAAGAGCTGGCCGGAAAAAGCGGGAAAGTAAAGATCCGTTTTGACTATGAAAACCACAGCACGCAGAAAACAGAGATCGGAGGGAAGGAGACGGAGCTGTATGTGCCGTTTGTGGCAGCCAGCACCCTGATCCTGGATTCCGACCGGTTTGTAAATGTGGAAGTGGAGAATGGAAGGATTTTATCGGATGGCAAGAATACGGTCGTGGCAGGCGTGGCCATGCCGGGACTGTATGACAGCCTGGATCTTCTGAATCTGGAAGGATTTGAGGATGTGGACATTCCGGAGTATGTGGAAGTGACTGCTGATGTAACGGATTTTGAACTTGCCATGACTGCAACGATCCTGATGCCGGATGTATTAAGCAGGCTGGACACCGACGATATGGACGGCTTTGATGATCTGAAGGAGGACATGGAAGAGCTGAATGATGCCACCTATGAGCTGATCGACGGCTGTGTGGAGCTGGATGACGGCGTTCAGGAGCTGAAGGACAACATGCCGGATCTGTGGGACGGAGCCGTGGAGCTGGACGACGGAGCCGTGGAATTGAATGACGGTGCCTGGGAGCTGGATGACGGAGCGCAGGACCTGATGGACGGGGCAGATAAGCTGAATGACGGAGCGAAGGATATCCGCGAAGGAGCAAAAGAACTGGATCAGGGCGTTGGAACGCTGCAGGCCGGAGCCGGACTTCTCAATGAGAACATGCCAAAGCTTACAGGCGGAGTGAATTCGCTGGCAGCAGGCCTTCAGTCCCTTCAGAATCCCATGATGCTGGGACCGGACGGCAAAAGCGGCGACGCAGAACATCCCTATATCAAGGCAAGCGCCGGGCTTCTGAGAAATGGGGTTGATACGCTGGTGGCAGGGGTCCTTGGAATGGGAAATACGCTGGAGCAGAAGATCGCAGAGAACCAGATAGAAATGCAGGAGGCGCAGAACCAGGTAGTCCTGTTAACAGGAAATCTGAAAAAAGCAGCAGGAGAGGCGGAAGCGCTGCAGGAACAGCTGACGGAACTGGCAAAGCAGATGGGAATGCTGCCATCCGCAGGCAGTACAGAACCGAAGACGGTAAAGGAGGAAACTCCTGCTTCGGAAGAAGCGGATTCTGCTCAGACAGATGAGACAGCCGCATCGGAAAGAGAGGAAAATCAGGAAGAACCGGACGGTGAACCGGATGCTTTGGAAAAATCATCTGCTGACACAGAAGATGAAAAGAAATCATCGGAAGCATCAGAAGGTGAAAAAGAATCATCGGAAGCGTCAGAAGGCGAAAAAAAATCATCGGAAGAATCAGAAGGCGAAGAGAAATCATCGGAAGCGCCAGAAGGAGAAAAGGAATCATCGGAAGCGCCAGAAGGCGAAGAGAAATCATCGGAAGCGCCAGAAGGAGAAAAGGAATCATCGGAAGCGCCAGAAGGCGAAAACAAATCACCCGTAGCGCAGGAAAACGGGAAGGAGCCGTCCGCTGCATCGGAGAATCCAGAAGAGGAGACGGATTCTGTGCCGAAAGAGACCGCGGAAGAAGAGCCGATATCGGCATCGGAACAGGAAACAGAAGAAGAGCCGGCTGCCTCGTCGGAAGCAGCAGAAGAAGATGAGACAGAGAAACTGGAAGATGCGGGCGAAGACGAAGAACAGTCCGAATTTGCAGAGACCTATCTGGAAAGCCTGAGCGAATCGGATGGAATGACTTCCATGCGTATGGTTCAGATGGCGAATGCAGGACAGGGAGCGGGCAGTGCGGCTGTTTCCGACCCGGCAGCAGTTATTGAAGGATATCAGAAGGTCGTGAAGCTGCAGACCGATCTGATTGTGAAACTGAATGAGATCACACAGCTGCAGAACCAGCTTCGGGAGGCGGCAGCGAATTATGCAGGGCTTGTGGGCGCAGATACGGCACTGCGGCAGGTTGCAGGCCAGTTAGGTGCCGGTGCAGATGCCGAACAGCTTGCACAGCTGACGGAAGGCATGGCGGCTCTGGAGACCTCCATCGGCCAGATTTATGACGGAGTTGCCCTGATCAACAGCCAGATGGGAACTTTGACGGCGGGGGCAGCAGAACTGCAGCAGGGAATCGGCAGCCTGAGCACCGGAACCGATGCATTGAAGGCCGGTACCGAAAAACTCTATCAGGGCGGCATTGACCTTAGAGAAGGCAGCAAAGAGCTGTATGACGGTACACAGGAGCTGAAGGATGGTACCGAAGAACTGAAAGACGGCACGCAGGAACTGAAAGACGGCACGCAGGAACTGAAAGACGGCGTCGTCGATCTGGTGGACGGCGCGGACGAACTGAAGGACGGCACCGAAGAACTGCTGGACGGAGTTCATGAGTACAACGATGACGGAATCCAAAAGCTGTACGATACGGTCAACGTGGATCTGCAGAATCTTCTGGACCGCGTGGATGCGATTGCGGATCTCTCAGGAGCATACCAGAGCTTCTCCGGCAAAAGCGATGCCATAGAAGGCAGTGTGAAATTCATCATCGAGACCGAAGCCATCGAGCTGGATGAGGACTGATCGAATCAGAGCCTCCACAGACGCAAAGAGCTGACACTTACAGGGTGGCAGCTCTTTTTTCATTTATGATGAAAGACGGCTGTTTTTGTAAATTCGCCGTAACAGCCAGAAGCTTCCGTAGAAGATCAAATACAGTATACAGATGAAAAAGCGGATCCTGCATTGCTGACGGAGCTGACGGGTATAGGTTTTTGCGTTTAAATGGGATTCGGTCGTTAGATATGTATTTTCGCCGGTGATGGACAGTACCCGCCGTTCTACCGGCATGCCTTCCTCTATCATCTTCTGACCGGAAGTTTTGGAGACGACTTTCCGGCTCCATTGGTATCCGCTTCCGTCGGTTGCGCGGTAATAGAGCATGTAGATCGTTTTTGTGGGCCGCATGCGGCGGCTCCGGCTGGAACCGGTTGTATTTTTTACCTGAACCGGAAGTACCTCATAAGGCTCAAAACGGTGAATTCCCCGGTCGGTATAGCTGTCCGCCGGTCGTATATGCAGATAATCCCGTACGGATATGACGGCCATGCAGACGGCGGTAAACGCAAGCAGCACACAAAATTTCTGAATCACAGAGCAAAGCCCTGAAGGATTGATTTTTTTCATATGTTTCTCCATGAATTCCGCTGATTTTTCGCAGACGTTTTCTGCTTTTTTTCCGGCGGAAATGTCTTGCTTGTATTATGCCATAATCCGAAAATATATACAAGAGAAAAGAAACCTGGATTTATGAGCGGAAATTTCACAGTGCAGCACGGAAAAGTAAAAAGCAGAAAATCGGATTTTATTTTTGGTCTGCAATATTTTCCGTTCGGCCTCCTTCTGATAAGTGTAAAAGGATATCGGCCGGTGAATACCGGCTTCGGTTTTCGTACGGCCGGTACGGAAACCGAAGTTTTTTGGTTAGATTAGACAAAACAGAGATGTTAAATTTAGTTAATTTTCACAAAAATTTTCAAACAACTAAATTGAGACTTACAAAATTTTTGAAAATTTGGTATAATACAAATATATTTGGGGGAAATGTCTGAAAAATAAGGGACTAACGGGTGAGTAGATAGAGAGAAACCAGCATGTTCACGGATACATGCAGGTTTTTTTTCACGGCAAATGTTGATCCGCCGGATATGCTGCTGATTGTACAGGAGGCAGCGGAACTTGAAAACCACACAGGCCCCTGTCGGGTCAAAGCGTCATTCCAGTCAGGAGGGAATATCATGTTTAAGAAGGGTGAATACATCATCTATGGGCGAAGCGGAATCTGTAAAATTGAGGACATCACTCAACTGAGCATTTCGGGAGCCGACAAAAAGAGACTGTATTATGAACTGACGCCTCTGAATATCAAGGGAAACCGGGTGTATTTTCCGGTGGATAAGAAGGATGCCAATGCCAGAAAGGTGATCACGGAGCAGGAGGCGTGGGCTCTGCTGGATGAGATTCCGAACATTGAGGAGATCGGAGTTACCAATGAGAAACTGCGGGAGGAAAGCTATAAACAGGCTTTGAATTCCTGTGATTATCGTCAGTGGGTGGCGGTCATCAAGACACTGTACCAGAGAAAGAAAGCAAGGATTGCGCAGGGAAAGAAGATAGGAGCGACGGACGAACGGTATCTGAAGATGGCGGAGGACGCGCTGTATGGGGAGCTTGCCTTTGTGATGGGCAAGAACAGGGCGGATATGGGACCGTTCATTTTCCACTATATCAAGGATAAGGACGGCGCAGAGACGGTGGTCTGAACAGTAGCGCGTCTGAAACAATCGGTGCAGAAATAAAAAACAGGTTGACAAAACCAGAAAATTTGTGTACAATGCAGTTCAGAAAACAAAGAGGTTTATTCCCGGACGGGAGTAGACCTTTTTTTGTGCAATGGGGCGATGATGCGGTGAAAGTGTCGCAGGTCGCCCCATTTTTATGTTTCCCTGGCATGAACGGTTCCGGGAGACAGATATTCGGACAGAAAGGATGAGTAAGATGAGGTTAACTCCGAAAGAACAGGAAAAACTGATGCTCCATATGGCTGGAGAACTGGCAAAACAGAGAAAAAACAGAGGATTGAAACTCAATTATGTGGAAGCGGTGGCATATATCAGTTCTGAACTGCTGGAGTATGCCCGGGATGGAAAAACCGTCGTGGAGCTGATGGCTCTTGGCACAAAGTTGCTTACGAAAGAAGATGTGATGGAGGGAGTGGCGGACATGGTTCATGAGGTACAGGTGGAAGCCACATTTCCGGACGGCACCAAACTGGTGACCGTACATAATCCGATTCAGTAGGGAGGGAAAGGCAGATGAAGATTGGTGCAGTGATTCCAAAAAACAGAGAAATCGTATTAAATGAGGGAAAGAAAAGCAGAAAGATTCTGGTAAAGCATACCGGTGACCGGCCGGTGCAGGTCGGTTCTCATTTTCATTTCTTTGAAGTGAACAAACAGCTTCTGTTTGACCGGGAAAAGGCGTATGGATATCATCTGGATATTCCGTCCGGTACGGCCATCCGTTTTGAACCGGGAGAGGAGAAGGAGGTGCAGCTTACCGAAATGGGAGGCGCCAGACGCGTCTACGGACTTAATGACCTGACCTGTATGCAGGCGACGGAGACTACAAAGGCGCAGGCAGTGGAACAGGCAAAGCGGCGCGGATTTATCAGATAGAGGAGGCAAAAGAGTATGAGTTACAGAATATCCGGTGAAAAATATGCGATGATGTATGGCCCGACGACCGGAGACAAGGTGCGTCTGGCGGATACGGATCTGATTATTGAAGTGGAAAAGGATTACACGACCTACGGGGATGAAGTAAAATTCGGCGGAGGGAAGACGATCCGGGACGGTATGGGACAGTCCGTGAAGACCTGCAGCCGGGATGGCGATCTGGATCTGGTCATTACCAATGCGCTTATTCTGGACTATACCGGAATCATAAAAGCAGATATTGGTATCAAGGACGGGAAAATTGCCGGAATTGGAAAGGCGGGCAACCCCGGCATCATGGACGGCGTTACGCCGGGCATGACCATCGGGGCTTCCACGGAGGCGCTTGCAGGAGAGGGCATGATTGTGACGGCAGGCGGGATCGACAGTCATATTCATTTTATCGCCCCTCAGCAGGTGCAGTGTTCGCTGTATTCTGGTGTGACTACCATGATCGGCGGCGGCACCGGTCCGGCGGACGGTACCAATGCGACGACCTGCACGCCGGGACCGTGGAATATCCGCATGATGCTGAAAGCGGCGGAAGAATATCCCATGAATCTTGGATTTCTCGGAAAGGGAAACTGTTCGGATGAGAAACCGCTTATCGAACAGGTGGAGGCAGGCGCTATGGGCATGAAGATCCATGAAGATTTTGGCTCCACGCCGGCAGCCATCAACCACTGCCTGAACGTGGCGGATGAATATGATATTCAGGTGGCAATTCACACAGACACCCTGAACGAGGCCGGATGCGTGGAAGATACCCTGGATGCTATTGGGGGCAGGACGATCCATACTTTCCATACGGAAGGCGCCGGCGGGGGACATGCGCCGGATATCATCCGTGCGGCGGGGGCGAAGAATGTGCTTCCCTCCTCTACCAATCCGACCATGCCTTTCACCGTCAATACGCTGGACGAGCATCTGGATATGCTCATGGTCTGCCATCATCTGGATAAAAATATCCCGGAAGATGTGGCGTTTGCAGATTCCAGGATCCGTCCGGAGACCATAGCGGCGGAGGACGTACTCCACGATATGGGAGTTTTCTCCATGATGAGTTCGGACTCGCAGGCTATGGGGCGTCCGGGGGAGGTCATTACCAGAACCTGGCAGACCGCTCATAAGATGAAGCAGGAGAGAGGCCCGCTGCCGGAGGACGAGGGGCATGACAATGACAACTTCCGCGCAAAACGGTATGTGGCGAAATACACGATCAACCCGGCCATCACCAACGGGATTGCAGATTATGTAGGTTCTGTGGAAGTGGGAAAATATGCGGATCTGGTTCTCTGGAATCCGGCCTTCTTCGCGGCAAAGCCAGATATGATTATCAAGGGCGGCATGATTATTGCGGCAAAAATGGGTGATGCCAACGCTTCCATTCCGACCACGCAGCCCGTTCTGTATCAGCCCATGTTTGCGGCTCACGGCGAGGCAAAAGGAGAGAGCTGCCTGACCTTCGTATCCAAAGCGGCATATGACAATGGCATAAAGGAAAAATACGGCCTGCAAAAGACGGTCGTTCCAGTGAGAAACTGCAGAAATATCGGAAAATGCGACATGAAACTGAACGATGCGACGCCTGAGATCAAGGTGGATCCGGAGACCTATACCGTCACTACCGACGGGGTAAAGCTGGAATCCGGACCTGCGGAGACGCTTCCGCTGACGCAGCTGTACAGTCTGTTCTAAGAGGGGGATATCATGTTAGGAGTATGTTTGTTATTTGTAGGGATCGTGCTGATTAACAACGGGATCTGTGCATTGTCGGGGATCGATCCCCGATCGGCGGCAGTCATGAATATTCTGACTGGGGGGCTGTCTTTATTTATTAACTTTACAAATCTTGTGCTGGGTAATTATTATGCGGCAGGAACAGGCCTTCTGTTCTGTTTTACTTATCTGTGGGTTGCCATAATGAATATTTTTCATCTGGACGGAAAACCTTTTGCATGGTTTTCCACCTTCGTGGCGGTTAATGCCGTTATATTCGGCTACATAGAGGGGATTGCCGGAAGCGCGTCCCTTGGCATCGCGCCGGACTGGAGATGGGCGGCGATCTGGTGGCTCTGGGCAGTTCTCTGGGGTTCTTCTTTTGTCACGGATATCATAGGAAAGAAGCTTGGAAAATTCGTTCCCTGCCTTCAGATCTTCGAAGGGGTCGTGACTGCCTGGATTCCGGGGGTCATGCTTCTGCTGGGGATCTGGTAGGCCCGGAGACGTCGTTTGCCGGGGAAAATGAGAAAGAGGTCAAAAATATGATATGTGACAGGATATTGGGAAAAGTAAGCGACACACAGTTTGCAGGACTTGAAATCGACTATGTGGATGTAGAATGGCATGAGGCGTTCTCAAGGCTTCACCGCAAAATCTCCCAAATGGGAGAGGATGTGGGGATCCGGATGGGGAACGAGGTCCTGAAGCGCGGACTGAATCAGGATGATGTGTTGTATGCAGATGCCAGGAAGGTGATTGCAGTTAACATTCCGGAATGCGAGGCGATTCGGGCGGCGGTAGACAAAGATCATCCCGGCCAGATCGCCAGACTGTGCTATGAGGTGGGGAATACGCACACGAGCATGTTTCGCGGCGAGGATGCGTTCACTTTTTATACCCCTTATCATGAGGCGCTTTTGCAGAAGCTGGATCAACTTCATGGTGTAACCGTGGAAAAAGTGTGGAAAAAATTTGATTTTACGCAGGCGCTTTCCTCTGCAATCAATAACCACCATCATTAGGAGCAGGACATGAACGAGAGAGAACGGAAAAAATATTTTCTTCTTCTGCAGGTAAATGACGCTCTGTTTCCTGTCGGGGCCTATGCTCATTCCTATGGTCTGGAAACATATATTCAGAAGAATCTGGTATCTTCTGCAGAAGACGCATGGGATTACATCCGCCATCGAATGCTCTATGGCTTCTGTTTCCAGGAGTTACTTGCAGCAAAGCTTGCCTATACATACGCAAAAGAAAAGGACCTTCCTAAGATTCAGGAGCTGGAAGAACTTCTGGAAGCTTCCCGTACCCCGCGGGAGATACGGGAAGCGGGAAAGAAGCTTGGTTCCCGGTTTGCGAAAACGGTTCATGATATGGATATTCCGTATGAGACAGATATCTTCTGCCGATACTGCGCAGTCATGGGAAAGCAGCCGCCTCTGCATGCGGTCATATACGGCGTATTCTGCGCGGCTGTCGGCGTTCCTTATGAAGAGGCCATGCTGCATTACCTGTATGCCCAGACCTCTTCCATGGTGACCAACTGTGTGAAGACCATCCCACTGAGTCAGACGGACGGACAGCATCTGCTGTATCAGAGTCATACAGTTTTTCAGGAGCTTATGGATCGTCTGGAACAGTTAACAGAAGAGGATCTCTGTCTGTCCATGCCGGGATTTGACATCCGCTGCATGCAGCACGAAGTACTTTATTCCAGAATCTATATGTCGTGACTGTGTACAGATCCAGAATTAAAATTGTATGAAATGCCAGATAGACGGCATACAGGGAGGAATGAACATGTCTTATGTGAAGATAGGGGTGGCCGGTCCTGTTGGTTCCGGAAAAACCGCCCTGATTGAAGCGCTGACAAGAAAAATGGCACAGGATTTCAGCATTGGTGTCATTACGAACGATATTTATACGAAGGAAGATGCAGAGTTTTTATGTAAAAACAGTGTGCTTCCCATGGAACGGATCATTGGAGTGGAGACCGGAGGATGCCCGCACACGGCGATCCGGGAAGATGCGTCCATGAATCTGGAAGCTGTGGATGAAATGCTGGAACGTTTTCCGGATCTGGAGCTTCTGTTTATTGAGAGCGGCGGAGATAACCTGTCGGCAACCTTCAGTCCGGAGCTGGTGGATGCAACGATCTTTGTGATTGACGTGGCGGAGGGCGATAAGATTCCCCGAAAAGGAGGTCCGGGAATTACGCGTTCGGATCTGCTGGTGATCAACAAGATTGATCTGGCTCCGTATGTGGGAGCAGATCTGAAGGTCATGGAGAGAGACTCGCAGAAGATGCGCGGCAGCAGACCTTTTCTGTTTACGAATATAAGGGAAAGTTCCGGTGTGGACGAGGTCATCGGATGGATTCGGAAAAATGTGCTGCTGGAGGGCTGCCAGTGATGCAAAATCAGTTTGGAAAGGTCTCGAAACTGAATCTGGAGGCATCCTTTCGGGACGGAAAGACGATTTTGGGCGATATTTCCTTTACCGCTCCTTTCAAGGTCATGCGGCCGTTTTATGAGAAGAAGGACCGAATGTCCGTGATGCTTCTGACCGCGTCTGCAGGAATCCTTTCAGGGGACTGCCAGGAGATCCGCATCTGTGTAAAGGAACATGCCCATATGGAGCTTCTGTCTCAGGCGTATGAGAAGATTCACAGGATGGAGGAGGGGTTTGCCTCCAGAAAGGTATTCATCTGTGTGGAAGACCATGCCTCCCTTCACTATATGCCTCTTCCGGTCATTCCTTTCCGGGATGCCGACTACCGGAGTGAGATGGAAGTGGAACTGAAAGGGCCGACATCCGGATTTGCCCTGCTGGATGTCTTAAGCTGCGGCAGAGCGGCTCATGGAGAGGCTTTTCAGTACCGCAGGTTGGAGAACAGAGTTACGATCCGCCAGGAAGGCAGGATGATCTATCGGGATCTGACCAGATACGAGCCGGAGTGGATGGATATGCAGGGCTTTGGGCTGTATGAAGGGTATACACATCTGGGGAACCTGGTGATCTGCAACGGTCATAAGACAGAGGACTGGGTGAAAAGAGTACGAAGCCGGATAGATGACGCAGAAGGGATGGAAGGCGGCGTGACAGAGACGGCGCATGGGGATGCCGCAGTCAGGATTCTTGGCAGGAACGCAGAGAAAATGACTGCGCTGCTACAGAATATTCTGGCAGATGAGAAACTTTAAAAACAGCACTGTGAGAACAGGTGCAGTACTTTAATCAGGAGAGTAAAGTGTACGGGAGAGATTTATATGCCTGTGAGGGCGCAGTCAACGAACAGCTTGCCAGATACGGAGTAAAGTTCGGGATTTACAAAAACAATACCTTTAAAGAGCAGCTTTTTCCCTTTGATGTGATCCCGCGGGTTATCACAAAGGAAGAATTTCAGAAGCTGGAAGCGGGCCTCATCCAGCGTGTGGATGCGCTGAATCTGTTTTTAAAGGATGTGTATGAAGAAAAAAAGATCATAAAAGACGGGATAATTCCAGAAGATTTTGTCTATGCTTCCAGCGGATATCTTGCACAGTGTGAAGGGCTGTACCCGCCCGGGGGCGTGTATTCTCATATATCCGGGATTGATCTGGTGAAGGGAAAGGATGGAACATGGTACATACTGGAGGATAACTTAAGAGTGCCCTCCGGAGCCTCTTATCCCATGATTGCACGGGAACTCTGCAGAAGGTGTTCTCCTGCGACGTATCAGAAAAATTGTCTGGAGGACAACCGCAACTATGCCGGGCTGCTGCGGGAGACCATGGATGCGGTCAGTACCGGCGGGATCTCTGTGATCCTGACGCCGGGACGGTACAACGCCGCTTATTTTGAACATTCTTACCTGGCGGAACAGACCGGGGCAAAGCTGGTAAACGGCAGTGAGTTGGAGGTATCCGGAGACTGCCTGTATTATGAAGACTATTCCGGCAGGAAGGAAAAGGTGGGAGCCGTATACCGGCGTATCTCCGACGAATATCTGGATCCGCTGAATTTTAATCCGGAATCCCTGATTGGCATCCCGCATATTTTTGACGTGTACCGAAAGGGAAACGTGGCGCTTCTGAATGCGCCGGGCAATGGCGTGGCGGATGACAAGGGGATCTACTACTTTGTACCGAAAATGATCCGGTATTATCTGAACCAGGAGCCGATTCTGCACAATGCGCCCACATATCTTCCATTTTATGAAGAAGACAGAAAATTTGTTCTGGAGCATTTTGAACGGCTGGTACTGAAGGATGTGGCAGAGGCGGGCGGTTATGGGGTTGTCTTTGCAGACCGGATGACGGCAGAAGAAAAGGAATATTTCCTTGCGCTTCTGGAACGGGAACCCCGGCGTTTTATTGCCCAGGAAGTGATTGATTTTGAGGATCTGTGTATCATGGAGAATGGAGAACCGGTTATGCGAAAAGCGGACTTAAGGGCTTTCGTGTTAACCGGAAAAGAGACAAAGGTATGGAAGAGCGGGCTTACCAGATTTTCCAGGAACCCGGATTCTTTTATTGTCAATTCATCGCAGGGAGGAGGATTTAAAGATACATGGGTGTTATCTCAGTAGAACAGACGGACAGGCTGTACTGGCTTGGACGGTATGCAGAGAGAGTCTATACGACGATGAAGCTTTATTTCAGAACATATGATACAATGATCGATGCAGGGGAGGACTATGACCGGTTCTGCCGGGCGCTGGAGATTCCCAACATCTATACATCCAAAGAAGATTTTATCAGCCGCTATTCCTTTGATGAAGAGGATGTCAATTCTCTGATGAGCAATCTGAAGAGGGCCTATGACAACGCCGTCGTCCTGCGGGAAGAGATCGGTACCGAAGCGCTTGCCTATATCCAGCTTGCCGTATATGCCATGCAGAGAGCGGAGGACAGCCAGGCGCCGCTGATCGAATTTCAGAAGGTAGTGGATAATCTTATGGCATTTAACGGGATCTGCGATGATCAGATCCTCAGTGAAAACGTGCGCAATCTGTTAAAGGTGGGAAAAAGGGTAGAGCGCATCGACCTGTACGCAAGGCTTCATGAAAGCAGGGAAAATCTGGAACGTGAGATCTGCCGTCTGGCAGGGAGGATCGACCGTTGCAGTCTGAAATATCATCCGGAATCGCTGGACAGCCTGAAAAGCCTGATCGGACAGAAGGAGCTTGACTATCACAGGATGATCCGGCAGATTGAACAGATCCTGTAGGAATGGTCAGGAGGGATGTGGTTGAAACGTTGGAAACTGATCTATGAGCTTCGAATCCTTTTTTCTGAACCGGTCTTTGATCATTTCTACAGCCTCCGGTGCTTTCCGAAAAACAGGAGCATGCAGGAGGTCTGCAGCTGTGCATATAAGATTGTGCCCTGCTCCGGCTCTGAGTGCCAGGGCAGGGATTCTTTTGGCAATCAAATACTATATGGAAGGATGGAGGAAGCTGGCAGGGAATTCGGAATTACAATGACAGCAGTGGCTGCAGTCCGGGAGGGTCCGGAGCCGGAACCGTCTTCGTATTACAGGCTTGGCATGTACCGGTATCAGACTCCGTATACCAGCCCAGGGCAGAGCATTCGGGAATTTTTAAAAATGCACCAGAAACCTGGGCATGAGACGGCGAAATCTCCGGAAGCGCCGTTCCCGGCTGGTTTTCTTAACCGCCGCACAGAACCTGGAGCTATCTGGAAACGGACGGAAGTTTTGATGGATGAAGTATGGAATAAGTTTTCCTACCAGAGCGGGAGCACAAACGCAGGGACGACCGCAGAAGAGGCATTTGCACAGAGACAGGGCGTCTGTCAGGATTATGCGCAGATCCTTCTCTCCATTCTTCGGGAGGAGGGGATTACGGCGAGATATGTGGCGGGAGCGGTTCCGGGCGAAGGAGAGACGCATGCCTGGGTGGAGGTCTGGCAGGATGGATACTGGAAAGGCTTTGATCCGACGAATAACCGGGCGACGGATGCGTCGTATCTTGTCTTTGCAGTGGGGCGCGACGCTTGGGACTGTGCGCTGAACCGGGGAATTTTCCGAGGTAATGCCGGACAGGAAAAACGCATATATGTGAAAATGGAGGAGACAGAGCATGGTTAAGACGATCGCGGCGGTATCCCTTCCGGTGCTGGAGGATTTAAAGATCCGGAAAAACCGGCTGACCGGAGGAAAGCAGAAAGAGAAGAAGAGAATCAGTATCGTTACCGGGATCCACGGGGACGAACTGGAAGGGCAGTATGTATGTTTTGAGATCAGCCGAAGGATACAGGAGCATCCGGAATATCTGAACGGGATTGTGGATATCTGCCCGGCCATGAATCCGCTGGGAATCGACTCCATCACCAGAGGAATTCCGGCCTTTGATCTGGACATGAACCGTGTGTTTCCTGGAAACCAGAGCGGATCCATGACAGAATACGTGGCGGCCGAAGTGATCGAAGATCTGTCCGGATCGGATCTGTGCATTGATATTCATGCCAGCAATATCTTTCTCACAGAGATTCCGCAGGTTCGGATCAATGAACTTCACAGGGAACAGCTGGCGCCTGTGGCGGAAAAACTGAATGTGGATCTGATCTGGATCCACGGCAACAGCACGGTGCTGGAATCCACACTGGCCTACAGCCTGAACAGTGCCGGGACTCCGACGCTGGTGGTGGAAATGGGAGTCGGCATGCGAATCACGAAAAAATACTGTGAACAGCTGACGGACGGAATCTTCCGCGTCATGCAGGAGATGGGAATGTGGTTGGGCCCTGTGAAAGAAGTCAGAAAACCCATGATTGCGGATGGGTCGGACCCGGTCAGTTTCCTGAATGCGCCAGTGTCCGGTATCTTTATCAGTCAGGCGAAGCACGGAGACTGCCTGAAGCACGGGGACGCCGTAGGACTGATTGTGGATCCGCTGGAGGGGACGATCCGAGAGCGGCTGAAAGCGCCGACGGATGGTGTCCTGTTTACCATTCGGGAGTATCCGGTAGTGGATGAGGGGTCGCTGATTGCGAGAATCCTGAAAAGACAGACAGATTTACAGGAGAAATAAAAATGAGAAAAGAAATCATATATGAGAACCGTTCTCTGTACCGGGACGCCTTCCGGATCCAGGCATACATTTTCGGAACGGGGAGAAGATCGGTCTGCATTGCAGGGAGCATGAGGGGAAATGAATATCAGCAGCTGTATACTTGTTCACAGATCATACAGGCATTGAAGAGGCTGGAGAAAGAAGGCCGGTTGCTGGACGGACATGAGATCATGGTCATTCCGTCGCTCAATCCTTACTCCATGAATATCGAGAAGCGCTTCTGGCCCATCGACAATACGGACATCAACCGGATGTTTCCGGGTTACAGCGAAGGAGAGACGACCCAGCGGATTGCAGGCGCTGTCTTTGAGAAGATCAAAGACTGTGCGTTCGGAATTCAGTTTGCGTCCAATTATATGCCGGGAGAGTTCATGCCTCATGTGACGATGATGAAGACCGGATTCGAGGATGTGAAGGGCGCCATGGAATTTTGCATGCCCTATGTGGTGGTTCGAAATCCCAGACCCTATGATACGACAACACTTAACTATAACTGGCAGATCTGGGAGACAAAAGCGTACAGTCTGTATACTACGACGACAGACCGCATCAATCGGAAAAGCGCCGAAAGAGGGGTCGATTCGGTGCTGCATTTTCTGGAATCCGTCGGATGTGTCAGATACGGCAGGCGTCCGGGCTATCTGTCAAAGGTGGTCGATGACCAGGAGATGATTCCGGTCCGGACAGAGGAAGCCGGACTCTTTGAGCCGATGGTGGAAGTGGAACAGGAAGTGAAAAAAGGCGATCTGCTGGCCCGGATTCTGGATCCGGTGGACGCAGAAGAGCGTTCCCGAATCTATGCGCCTGAAAGCGGGATCCTTTTCTTCCGGCATGGCGGTCAGCTGACGTATGCGCACACGGCAGTATTCAAGCTGATTCCGGTGTAGAACATGAACCTGTCGTCCTGTTGCCTGACATTGCCGCCATACAGGAAAAAGTCTCAGGAATCCCGTTTATCGAAACAGAACATGCTGAAAAAGGTCGTGATGCCGGGCGCGCATTCGTAATCCATATGGCAGAGGTCTGTCATTTCTTTCACAAAGATGCAGTAGGCGGACATACAGGAACACTGCATTTTGGGGAAACGGCAGGGCTCCCCTGTGGTGATGGCGCAGGGGTCGCACAGGCTGCAGCCGCTGACGCCGATCATCAGTCCGGGTTCATCCACCTGGTCGATAAGCTGCCGGGTCAGTTGATTATGCGCGCTCTTTGCCGGTTTGATCTGGGCGTTGTCCAGCGGATCCTCGATGTCCCACATGGTCTGCATGACCAGTGCCTGTTTCCAGCAAAGCACTTTTTCCTTCATCTCTTCCACGGTTCCGCAGGCGGGCGGACAGGCATAGTTGACGCCGTATTTTCCGCACTGATTCTCCTCGCACAGCGTGCGGAATGCCGGAACAAACACCAGTTTGTCCGTATCAATAATGGCGGCGTCGGCAAAACCGAGTTCCAGCGCCAGATCGACTAATTTTTTTCCATCCATAAGTGGTTCCTCCTGTTCTTTTTCCTGACCGGATGTATTGCCATTGCACAGGACAGCATTTCTGACTGCCGGATATCACAGGCTGACATATCAATCTGACAGTGCAGTGACGATCTGCCCGAAATTCATATAGTGAGATGCCTTGATCAGGATGGAGTCGCCATCCTGCAGGATCTGATCTTTTGCATTCAGAAACGCGTCCACCGTATCATAGTGCAGGCAGAGCGCCTGTGAGTTCTGTGCTGTCTCATGGATGGCCTTGCTGAGGGTTCCGATGGTGACGACCACATCTGTATGGAGTTTCTGGATGTGTTTGCCCACCGATCCGTGCAGCTCTTCCGAGCGGTCGCCCAGTTCTCCCATATCCCCCAGTATGGCCACTTTTCTGGTCAGCGCATACTCCAGTACATCCAGCATGGCACACACAGATACCGGATTGGAATTATAGCAGTCATCCACCAGGGTGTAGCGTCTGGTGTGCAGGATATTGCTGCGGCCGCTTAAGGGTTTCAGTGTCTCGATCCCTTTCTTGATCTGTTCTGCGGTAAGTCCAAGGGAACGTCCCACAGAGACGCCGGCACAGGCATTATAGACCATATGTGTGCCGGGAAGCGGGATCGTGACCGTGATTGTCTGCTCGCCGGCATGGATCCGGCAGCGGACGCCGTCAAGCCCCAGATTTTCCACCTGGTCTGCCCATACCTGATTCGAAGATTCCCGGCCGTATGTGACGGCACGGTCTTTCAGCGCAGCCAGCATGTCATCGTCTCCATTGATAAAGATACCGGCATTCTCGGCCGCATAGTCCAGCATCTCTGTTTTGGCCTTCAGGATTCCTTCCCTGCTTCCCAGATATTCCAGATGCGCCACTCCGATATTGGTGAAGACGCAGTGGGTCGGACGTACCATCCGGCTTAGACGGTGCATCTCACCGAAATGGTTCATGCCCATCTCCAGAACTGCAGCTTCGTGGCATTCATCGATCATGAAAATGGTCAGCGGGACGCCGATTTCGTTGTTAAAATTGCCGGGTGTTTTAAGAACCTGATATTTTTGTGACAGAACAGAAGCAATCATCTCCTTGGTGCTGGTCTTGCCAACGCTTCCGGTAATGCCGACAACCGGGATAGAAAGTGTCTTCCGGAAGGCTTCTGCCGCATCCTTCAAAGCCTGCAGCGTGTTGTCTACCAGAAGATAAGGTCCTGCCGGATCGGACAGCTTCTGCTGGCTCACAGCACAGAGAGCGCCCTTCTCATATACTTTCGGTATAAAGCAATGGCCGTCGACCCGTTCTCCCGGGACTGCCACAAACAGACAGCCCTCCTGAACCAGTCGGCTGTCCACGGTGACTCCCTGTATGGTTTTCTCCAGCAGTTCTGCCGGACCATACCAGGTTCCGCGGCATGCGTCCAGAAACTGTCTGACTGTAAAATGACTCATGGGATATTGCCTCCTGTCTGGTATTTTTTCAGGGACACATGCAGGATCCACTCACACAGCTCTGCATAGGACATTCCGAGCGCCGCTGCTTCCTGCGGCATCAGGCTGGTAGGCGTCATGCCGGGCAGGGTATTTACTTCCAGCGCATAATCCTCTCCCGAGCGGTCATCCAGCATAAAATCCACCCGTGCATATCCCTCAACGCCTAAAACGGCACAGGCATCTTCTGCGTGTTTCTGCATCCGTGCGGCAGTCTTCTGCGGCAGATTTGCCGGACAGGTCTCCACCGTACTGCCTGCCTGATATTTGTTCTTATAATCGTAAAAGCCGCTGATAGGCGCGATCTCGATAATGGGGAGCGCTTTTCCTTCCACAACAGCGATGGAAAATTCCCTTCCAGGGATACAGCGCTCGATCAGCACTTCGTCTTCGTAGGAAAATGCCTCTGTTAAAGCCTGTTTCAGGCCGGATTCATCTTCCGCCCGGTATACGCCTACGGAAGAACCGCCGCAGCAGGTTTTGACCATGCATGGGAAACCGATGGTTTCCGGAACTTCATAAGGCGTTCCTTTTTTGACGGTGATGGAAGGCGGAGTCGGGATGCCGAATCCGCGGAACATCTGTTTGGTGATGTTTTTATCCATGCAAAGGGCGCTGCTGGTATGCCCGGTACCGGTGTAGCGGATCCCCATCAGGTCGAACAGCGCCTGGAGCCGCCCGTCTTCTCCGTTGGCCCCGTGAAGTCCCAGAAATACCATATCGCACAGGCGGCACAGTTCCAGCACATTGGGACCCAGCAGACTGCGGAAGTTGGGTCGCTGTGCTTTTATCTGTTCCAGATCCGGCGCTTCTTCTGCAACGCCCCGGACGGAAGCCGCCCAGTCAAATTCCCGGTCGAACAGTTCTTCCGGCGGCCCCTGGATATCGGGAAGTCCAAGAAATACATCCAGAAGGATTACCCGATGTCCCTGTTCCTTTAATGCCTGATAGATGCCTGCGCCGCTGCTTAAGGATACATCGCGTTCCGTGCTGATGCCGCCTGCAAGTACAACAATCTTCATAGATTCCTCCAGTTTGTTCATATGATCTGATGCTGATCCAGCATCTGCCGGATCTTCTGCTGTGTATAAGCTCCGAGAAACTTCTGCTCCTCCTTTGTCAGCTCCTTTGGATAGATGGGTGCGCCGTATTCCACGATCACCTTACATGGGCGTATCTTTGGAATGTGATTTTCAAAGATCTCCGCAGAATTGCTGATCGCCATGGGAATGATGGCGCAGCCTGTTTTGGAGGCCATCTTCATGCTGCCTTCTTTAAAGGGCTGCATTTTTCCGTCCCTGCTTCTGCGTCCCTCCGGAAAGATGCAGATGGAGATGCCCTTTTTGATGTAGTCGATGCCGGTCAGGATCATCTGCATGCCGGCCCGGATATCCGTACGGTCCAGAAACAGGCAGTAGAGCCGTTTCATCCAGTCTCTGAGGAGCGGATAGCGGAGCATCTCTGACTTTGCCACATATCCGGTGAGCCCCGGACACTGGGAATAGGTCATCAAAATGTCAAAATAACTGTTGTGGTTGCCGATATAGAGAACTGCCTGGTCCTTTGGGACATTTTCCCTGCCGATATAAGTGATATCGGTCCCACTCACCCACAGAATCAGCTTAAATGCAGCCTGCACCATGCGTAGGCAGCTGATATCGCGCAGATATGGGTTCCATCGTCCGATCAGCCACTCGATCAGCAGAACCGGGATTCCGAGGATCAGATAGAGCAGGAGGATCAGGACAACCAGTATCAAACGTATCATATACAGATCCCTCTTTCTACAGGTATATCATCCGAATCTTCCATAAAGTTCCGTCAGCTGCTTCAGTCCCCGGGCCATTCCCTCATCCAGCAGTCCGGCACGGAAGCGGAACGTCCAGTTTCCCCGGGGGCTTCCGGGTACATTCATCCGCGCTTCAGACCCCAGCTTTAAGAGATCCTGAACCGGGAAGATGGCGTATCTTGCAATCGTTCCGAGACAGGTGCGGATGAAATCCCAGCTTACGCTTCCGGCATCGGTGTTCATGTAGCGGCGGACCTTGTCGCGGTTCTGTTCACTGGTGTTCTCATACCAGCCGCAGCTTGTGTCGTTGTCATGGGTTCCGGTATAGCAGATACAGTTGCGGGTATCCAGCTGATGGGGAAGGAAGGTGCTCTCTCCGCCTTCGAAACCGAACTGAAGGATCTTCATGCCCGGGAAGCCGAAGGTATCTCTCAGGCGTTCCACCTCAGGCGTGATAATTCCCAGATCCTCTGCAAAGATTGGAAGTTCTCCGTCCAGCGCCCTGCGGATTACAAGGAACAGATCTTCCTCCGGCCCCTTTTTCCATTTTCCGTTCAGGGCAGTCTCTTCCCCGTAGGGAACCGCCCAGTATGCTTCAAATCCGCGGAAATGGTCAATACGCACATAGTCAACCTGATCCAGCTGGTTGCGGATGCGTTCCACCCACCAGCGGTAGCCGTCCTCTTTATGTGCTTTCCAGTCATAGAGCGGATTGCCCCACAGCTGTCCGGTGGCGCTGAAATAATCGGGCGGCACGCCGGCCACCTCCAGAGGGTAGCCCCTGGAGTCCAGACAGAACATGTTCTTGTTCGCCCAGACGTCCGCACTGTCCCAGCAGGGGAAGATCGGAATATCTCCAATGATGGCGATGCCTTTTTTATTGGCATATTCCTTCAGATCGTACCACTGGCTGTAAAACAGGAACTGGACGAACCGATAGTAATCCACTTCATGTTTCAGAATCGTGCACCATTTTTCCCGCTCCGGAGCATCCGGATCCTTCAGGCTGTCTTCCCATTCATACCATGGAAGCCCTTTGTGAAACTCTTTTCCGGCCATAAACAGACAGTAATCCGACAGCCAGAATTTGTTGCTGTCACAGAAGGCGTCGTATTCTTCCAGAAGGTTTTTGTCTGCCGTATGGCGGAAACTGGTATAGGCCTTTTTCAGCAGTCCGGTCTTGTATGCAAGGACTTTTTCATACTCCACATGGTCCGGGTCAAATGCCGGAACATCGGCCAGGTCTTCGGCAGTCAGAAGCTTCTCCTGTTTCAGAAGCTCCGGGCTGATAAGGAGCGGCTGACCGGCAAACACGGAAAAACTCTGGTACGGAGAGTCTCCGACCGTGGTAGGTCCCAGCGGCAGCACCTGCCACAGATGCTGTCCGGCGCTGGCCAGAAAATCAATAAAATCATAAGCTCCCTGTCCCATGTCCCCGATGCCGTATGGGGATGGAAAGGAAGTGGGGTGGGCAAGAACGCCGCTGTAGCGGTGGTTGGTCTTGTCTTCTTCTGCAATTTTAAAATGCACGGGGTTTATCCTCCTGATCCTGTGATAAGTTGAGCAGCCGGTGTCTGTTCCGTCTGCTTCCTGTGCAGACAGAACACAGCGAAACAGCAGCGGTCAAAATACCGGCCTCATTTTATTATATTATAATAGATAGGCAGGAAGAATACAAGAAATAAGACTGGTCTGAAAAGGGGATTTTCCACATAAGTATAGAATAAACAGACAGGAGAAGATGCATGCATGAAAAAATGGTGTCTCGTGGTGCTGACGATGTGCATACTGGCAGGATGCGGCGTGCAGACGCAGGACGAAGAACGGCTTTCCGATCTGGAATTTACCGTTCTTGCCCCGGAGAATATCCCGGAGGAATTAAGAAATGTGCTGGAAGAGAAAAAAGCCTCTCCTTTTAAGGTGACCTATGAAGATGAAGGGTATCTGTATATTTGTATCGGATATGGAGAACAGCAGACCAGCGGCTACAGTATTGTTGTGGAGGACCTGTATCAGACCAGCAATGCAGTCTGTGTGGATACGGAGCTTCTGGGTCCCGGGAAAGGAGAAGAAACGGCGGAGGCGACGACCTGTCCATATATGGTACTGAAGCTGCAGGACATTGATAAACCGGTGATTTTTAAATAAATGGGAAGATCAGGAAAGGGTTGATGGTATGGAATTAGAACGCAGATATGTCACACTGAACCGCAGAAGAGGAAGGGCAGTCAGCCAGATTACGCTGGAAGAGGACCTGAATGTACCGGATCAGAAGCCGGATATTTTTCGGGTGATCCACCGGCAGGGCGAATTCCGTTCGGATGAGGTCAAGGGAGAAAACGGAAAAGTGAAGGTGCGCGGGATCTTTCTGTACCGGATTCTGTATCTGGCAGAAGGGGCAGACCGTATGCCGGAGGTTCTTGAGGGCAGCATCCCGGTGGATGAGACGGTATTCTTAAATGAACTGGAAGAGGGAGATCTGCTGGATTTTCACTGGGAACTGGAAGATCTGCATGCTTCCGCGATTCATTCCAGAAAGGCAAATGTCAAGTGTGTGCTGGCTCTGACCGCGGAGGCCATGAAGGAGCAGCCGGTTCCGCTGGTCAGCAGTCAGCCGGAGGAAGAAGATCTGTATGTGAAGACCTGTCCGGTACGCCTGCAGCAGGAAGTTATACATAAAAAGGATACCCTGCGGATTAAGGAGGAGGTAAATCTTCCGCCCGGAAGGCCGAACATCCGGCGGCTGATCTGGAAGGAAATGCGCCTGCAGGGAACGGAGGTTCGTCAGGATGAGGGAAGGCTTCTGGTCAAAGGGGAGCTCCTGATCTTTTTCCTCTATGAATGTGAGGATGAGCCGGGGAGGCTTCAATGGGTAGAGCAGGGAATCCCGTTCCATCAGGAGGTGGAATGCGAGGCATGCCATACGGATCTGACCGGAAAGGCGGAGGTTGCGCTTTTGCGCGGAGAGATGGAACTTCAGGCAGATTATGACGGGGAACCGAGAACGGTGCGGATTGATGCGGTGCTGGATCTGCTTCTTAGATATTTTGAAGATTCTTCCGCAGAAGTGCTTTGCGATGCTTACAGTCTTGCCCGGGAGATCCTGCCGAAGAAACAGCAGTATGAATGGGACTTTGTCCGGAATGTGTCAGATTCCAGGGCAAGAATGGGCGGACGCATGAAGCTGAAGGATACGGATCCCAAAATCCTTCAGATTTTATGCACCGGAGCCCAGGTCCATCTGGACCATACGGAACAGAGCGAACAGGGATTGCTCGCCCAGGGAACCGTAGAGCTGTGGGTGCTGTATGCAGCCTCTGATGATGCACAGCCCCTTGCCTGCGCGATGCAGTCCTTCCCCTTTGAACACACGGCGGAACTGCAGGACAGCAGGGAAAAATGCGAATGGCAGGTATTCCTCTGTCTGGATCAGCTGACGGTATCCATGCTGGATGCCCAGGAACTGGAGATGAAAGCAGTCCTGCAGATGCAGATTCTGTTTGTTCAGCCGTCCGGTCTGGAGCTGGTGGAGGATCTGGAGGAGGAGCCTCTGGATCTGGAGCGCCTGCGCCGGATGCCGGGCATGAGCATTCACATCGTCCAGCCCGGCGAAAGCCTGTGGGATATTGCCAAAACACATGCAACTTCCTGCGACGTGGTCATGGACCTGAATGAATGGAAAGAGGATGCCCTGAAGACCGGACAGAAGCTTCTGATCGTAAAGGAAGCTGCAAGATCGTAAATCAGGATTCCGGTTCAGAGCAGGCGCCGGCATGTTTTGACAATCTGCCGGCTACCTGTTAAACTGTTTTTATCATGAAGAAAAGGGAAAGGATTTACGCAGGAGATGGATAAGATACAGCTAAAGGCGCTTGCCAAGATCAATCTGGGCCTGGATGTGTTAAGACGGAGGGAGGACGGGTATCATGAGGTAAAGATGATTATGCAGACGATCAGCCTGTGCGATGAACTGGAGCTTCGGAAGCGGAAACAGCCGGGTATCCAGGTTCGGACAAATCTGCACTACCTTCCGACCAATGAGAACAATCTGGTCTATAAAGCGGCGCAGCTTCTGATGGAGGAATTTCAGATCGGGGACGGGATCGCCATTCAGCTGCAGAAGCGGATTCCGGTGGCGGCCGGCATGGCAGGAGGAAGTTCGGATGCGGCGGCAGTGCTGTGGGGCATGAACCAGATGTATGGACTGGGACTTTCCAGAAAGGGGCTGATGGAACGGGGCGTGCGGCTGGGGGCGGATGTTCCTTACTGTGTGCTTCGCGGAACCGCACTGGCGGAAGGGATCGGAGAGCGGCTGAGGACACTGCCGCCCATGCCCAAATGCTATATTCTGCTGGCCAAACCGGGGATCAGCGTATCGACCCGGTTCGTGTATGAGAATCTCCATGCCAACGACCTGAAGCCGGAGCAGCACCCGGATGTGGATGCGATGATCGAAGCCATGAAGGAAAAAGACCTTGGGCTTCTCACTGCCCGTATGGGAAATGTGCTGGAGCTTGTGACGGTTCCGGCCCATCCGGTTATAGAGGAGATAAAAAGATACATGCTGGAGGCAGGAGCGCTGGGCGCCATGATGAGCGGAAGCGGCCCTACCGTATTCGGTATTTTTGATACCCAGGCAAAGGCGAGAAAGGCATATCATGCCATGAGAGCCGGACGGCTTGCAAAGCAGTTATACCTGACTGTACCGTATAATGTACGCCGGTAGTATATGCGTATCCATGAAAATACAGGTATAAAACTGGAAAACACAGACATAATAAGCCTGAGATGGGGCTGTCGCAGAATGCGGCGTCTGAAAAGAGTTTTTATGACAGGAAGGCTCTTTTCGGCACCATGTTCTGCGGCAGCCTTTTTGTATGAGGAGGCAGGCGTATGGGTGAGATCTCTTTGGCTCTTGCACAGAATAAAAAGTGGGTGGAAGACCGGTTTGCAAAATGTGATGATATTCTGAACCGGCAGGTATTCCTGGATGACGGAAAAAAAGAGGGGCTTTTGGTCTACGTGGAAGTGGCAGTCAGCAACCTGATGCTGGAGGAGCATGTGATCGGTCTGTCCGATGTGCAGCCTCTGAAGACCTATGCGGAAGCGGAAGCGGCCCTTCTGGCAGGCAACGGGATTCTGTTTCTGGAGGGAGACGACTGTGTCTATAAGATATCCAGCAAGGGGTATCCGGGGCTGGGAGTGTCCAGGGCAGAGAGCGAAAAGGTCATGCGCGGCTCCAAAGAGGGTTTCACAGAGAGCGAGAAAGTGAACGTGGCGCTGATCCGAAAGAGGCTTCGGGATCCCGGAATGAAGGTGGAAGAGCAGCAGATTGGAACCCGTTCCCATACAATGACGGCGCTGGTCTATATGGAAGACCTGATCTATCCGGAGCTTCTTCATACGATCCGGGAACGGATGGATGCCTTTGAGATCGACGGGATTCTGGACAGCGGGATGCTGGAGCAGCTGACGGAGAAGCACTGGCTGTCCCCCTTCCCGCAGTTTCAGTCTACGGAGCGTCCGGACCGGGCGGCATCCGCGGTGCTGGAAGGGAGGATTGTGCTGGTTACGGACCATTCTCCTACGGTTCTCATCTTTCCTTCGGATTACAACAGTTTCTTTCAGACCAGTGACGACTGGTACAACCGTTTTGAGATTGCCACTTTTGCCAGAATGCTGCGTTTTTTTGCAGCCATTCTGGCCATGAGCTTTCCGGCGCTCTATGTGGCGGTGACTACCTGGCATACCAGTCTGCTTCCGACGAATCTGGTACTGTCCATGGCGGATGCAAGGCAGGGCGTTCCGTTTCCTTCTGTGGGGGAGGTGCTCCTGATGGAGATATCCTTCGAACTGATCCGGGAAGCGGGGATTCGTCTGCCCGGCCCCATTGGCAATACCATCGGCATCGTGGGCGGCCTGATCATCGGCCAGTCTGCAGTTTCAGCGAATGTGGTCAGCCCCATCGTTGTGATTGTGGTGGCATTTACGGCTCTTTGTTCCTTTGCCATTCCGAACGAAGAGTTTGCCTCTGCGTTTCGTCTGCTGAAATACGGATGCATCTTTATGGGAGCCTGGCTGGGACTCTACGGCGTCCTGCTTTCATATCTGTGGGTGCTGATCCATCTGTCCCATCTGAACAGTTTCGGCATTCCCTATCTGATGCCCTATGTGGCGGCAGATCTGAACGGCTATGAGGATAAGAGGGATTCACTGGTCCGCTATCCGTTCCGCATGATGAAACAGCGTCCCATTTTTGCCAGGCGGGGCGCAAGAGTAAAACTTAGAAAGAAGGGCTGATATGTTTTCAGGAAACCATAAAATATCCTCCAGACAGCTTTACCGGAATTATGCGACGGCTTTTATCAGTCTTGGCGCGCTTCTGCCTCCGCTGGTCATGAACCGGGAGCATACGGGAAGCCTCATACTTGCGCTTCTGTTTTCCGGGGCTGTCCTTGCAGGGACGGCGGTGATCCCGCGGCCGGACAGCCGCATGGTCAGATGGCTCTGTTATGTACAGTACTGGGTGATCGGAACCATGCTGGTCCGCCTGACCGGAATGCTGATCCGGATGTTTCTTCTGACGGATACTGCGCTGTGGATCATTATGGGCTGGTTCTGCCTGTTCTGTTATTACAATCTGTACAAGGGGCTGGAATGCAGATTCCGGGTCAGTGAAGTGCTGTTTCCGTTTTTTCTGTGTCTGCTGCTGCTTCTGACGGTTCTGATGTATGGAGAAGTGGAAGGAAGCAGGCTTCTGGAACTTCGGCTGACGTTCGGAAAGAAAAACTGGATCCTCGGATATGAACTGTTCTGCTGGTTCAGCGCCGTGCAGAGTCTGTGGCATCTGCGGGGGCAGACCAGAGGCGGGAGTTCTTTTTCCAGAACCGTTTTTGCCGTCTGGCTGACCGGAGCGGCGGCCGTGGCAGGATTCGGGCTTTTTTCCTACTGTATTTATGGAAATGCAGGACATACAGGACTTGTCTATCCAATCGCATCGGCCATGACACTGGCGCATTTTCCGGGAAACGTCATCGGGAGACTGGATGCGATGTTCATCTTTGCGTGGATCATCGGTCTGTTTCTTTTGTGCAGCAGCCTGTTTGCCCCTCTTGTGGACGGGGAACCGGATGCACGAAGCAAATGGTTTCTGCTTGGACTGGTGGCCCTGGCTTTTGCAGCGGCGAATGTGCCCCGGTGTGTGGAATGGGGGCGGATGCTTTTGTATGATGTCCTGACGCCGGTGCAGCTTCTGCTCCTGCTCTGGCACAGCATGAAAGGGTCCGGAAGGAAGAAGGCTGCGGCAGCTGTCTGCCTGCTTTGTGCGCTGCTTTTGAATGGCTGCAGTTCTCAGGAGCTGGAGCAGCAGAGCCTGGTCACTGCCATCGGAGTGGATGAAGGAATGAACGGGAAATTTCATCTGACCTTTGGGTTTGGAACTGCGGATGAGGATGGGGAAGAGCCGTTTGAGACGGACAGTCGGTCCTTGCAGGATGCAAAGGAGACGTACTGGGAATATTTTCAGAAAAATATGGATTTTAATCATCTGAAAAACTTTTATTTTTCCGGTACGGTGCTGGACCAGGAAGGATTTGACCGTCTGTTGGAGGAGATCCAGATCGACGGGGCGTATTCCCGGGGGACACTGGTACATGTGACCGAAGGAACAGCGGGTGAACAGGCAGAGAAGGAGGAACAGCCGGAGGAGGGGATGCCGATCCATCGGGTTCTGAATGCCTGGTATAATGGGGAATCCTGTGACATTCCGCTGATTACAGCAGACGGCCGGTATAAAGGGCAGGCGGCCTGGCCATAATATCTGTATCCAGTGTCTGGAAATAACCGGGAAAACAGGGTCAGCGGCATACGGATCCGGGGTTCACCAGATGCAGAAAATCAGCGCCGTTTACACGGACAAAAGGAGGTGGATTTATGGAAAGAAAAGTGAGGATTCTGATATGCTCCATGATCCTGGGGCTTATGGTGACCGGATGCATGGTGGTTCCGGAGATTCTGCAGACAGATACCGCCGATGTGTCAGCCGCGGCAGAGCCGGCAGAGGTATATGCGTGGTGGAGTCTGACATATGAGACGCCGAATCCGGAGAAACTTCCGGTGAAGGTACGGTTTCAATGGCTGAAGGGGCTTGAATAACCGGGAAAAAACGGCTACAATGAATGGATAACTGGAAGATACAGGAGAGACGGAAGATGACAAAGGATGTTATGGTGACGATTGCCGGATTTCATATGGCGGAGGAAGATGAAGATACCATAGAAATGGTGCATATCGGAGAATATTATGAGAGAAACGGGACGCACTATATTCTGTATGAGGAACGGATGGAAGGTATGGCAGAGCCGGTGAAGAACCGGATCAAGATCCGGGGACACCGGATGGAGCTTCAGAAGCGGGGGCCGGTTACTGCCGATATGGTCTTTGAGGAGCATAAGAGCCAGAGCAGTACCTATGCGATTCCGTATGGGAGTTTTCTGATGGAGACCCATACGAAGAAGGTGGAAATTCAGGAGGAGGAAGCGTGTTTTCTGGCGACTGCCTCCTATGAGCTGAATGTAAATGGCGTACGCTGTGCCAGCTGTGATATCCGGGTGCTGGTGCAGCCGAGGAAGACCTTCCGACTGGAAGGAACGTGATCCGGGGCCAGGGCCGCCTGATCGGGAAGAAACCGGATGCAGCACAATGGAGGAGCAAATGGAAGACAGATCTGAGAACAGCATACAGAAAAAGAACCTGCAAAAGAAAAAAATGCAGAAAAAGAACATGCACGGAAAAGACCTACATAAAAGAGAGCATGACAGAAAAGGGATCCATAAAAAAGAGTTTTATAAAAAAGATGCGCACAGGAAAGCTTCTGATCAGAAAGACTGCCGCAGGAATGGCAGCCCCGAGCATAAGGCGCCGAAGAAGGAAATTCCAGAGGAATGGCTGTATCTTGCCAAAGAGGGGGGCTCCCTGGGGGATCTGTATCAGCACCTGAAGGGGGAAAAGTGCTGGAGCGCGGAATACTGGGAAGAGGCGGAGGTTCTGGAGATCCGTATTCCAGAGGCCGGTTCGGTGGATCTGGAAGCGATGGAAACGGATCCGGAGGACCATGAGCTGCGCTCTTATATGGAAGAAACAGGAGCAAAGACTGCGTATGCGGTGACTGTCATGCCGGAATATTTTGAAAAGGCACAGGCAGTCATGCGGTATATCGCTGACAAAACGGGCGGGATTTTCTGCGGGGATACAGAGGATTTTCAGCCGGAGATAAGAGAAGCTTCCGGCAACTCTCAACGGCCGATATAGAAATACAGACAAGGATGAAAACAGGTGAATGACTTATGAATGAAAAGACAGAGAGAGAAGAAAATAAACTGGGAATCTTACCGGTTGAGCAGCTGATCCGCCAGTTTGCGGTTCCGAGCATTATTGCCATGCTGGTCAGCGCACTGTATAATATCGTGGATCAGTTTTTCATAGGAAGAAGTATCGGGGAACTGGGAAATGCAGCGACAAATGTGGCATTTCCGCTGACGACCTCCTGTGTCGCCATTGCTCTTTTATTCGGCATCGGTGGTGCATCTTCTTTTAACCTGGCTATGGGACGGAAGCAGAAGGAGCAGGCGGTCTACTATATGGGAAATGCAGCGGTGCTGCTGTTTCTTATGGGTTCGGTGCTTTGCATCCTGACGCAGATCTTTCTGGTGCCCATGCTCCGGTTTTTCGGATCGCCGGACAGTGTACTGGGTTATGCCGTTACCTATACAAGGATCACTTCGATCGGATTTCCCTTTTTGATCTATTCCAATGGGGGAGCCCATCTGGTCCGGGCGGACGGTACACCCAAATATTCCATGCTCTGCAACCTGACCGGCGCATTGATCAATACGGTTCTGGACCCGCTGTTTATCTTCGGATTCGGGATGGGGATGGCAGGAGCGGCGCTGGCCACGATCATCGGGCAGATCGTGGCAGCAGGCATGATCTTTTGTTACATGCTCCGCTGCCGGACTGTAACGCTGGAAAGGCGGAATCTGATGATCCGTCCGGAATATGCCGTACATATCATGTCTCTGGGACTGGCGTCTTTCTTCAATCAGATTGCCATGATGATCGTGCAGATCGTGCTGAACAACTCTCTGACCTATTACGGTGCACGGTCGGTCTATGGGGAATCGATTCCGCTGGCGTGCGCAGGAATCATCTCCAAGGTAGCCATGCTGTATTTTTCCGTGGTCATCGGTCTGGCACAGGGGCTGCAGCCCATTGCCGGATACAATTACGGAGCGAAAAATTATGACCGTGTAAAACAGGTATATTTTCAGACGGTGCGTTATGCCCTGTCCATATCTGTGGCGGCATTTCTGCTGTTTCAGCTGGCGCCGCAGCAGATCATCTCCGTCTTCGGGGATGGTTCAGAGGAATATTTCCTGTTTGCCGCAAGATATTTCCGAATCTATCTGTTCGCCACGTTTCTGAACGGGATACAGCCGGTGACCTCCACGTTCTTCACGGCAATTGGAAAACCGGTGAAGGGAATCTTTCTGTCTCTGACCAGGCAGATTCTGTTCCTGCTCCCGCTGATTATAATCTTCCCGCTGTTTCTGGGGATTGACGGGATCATGTATGCAGGACCGATTGCAGATCTGACAGCAGGAGCGGCGGCCATTGGGATGATTCTGTATGAGATGCGGCAGATTACAGGGATGCAGAAGGCGGAAGCGGTGTGAGCGGTTGAACGCTTTTCCGGCTATTCTTTTTCTTCTTCTGATGCCCTGCTGAGAGAAAAGATAAATTCTGTGCCGACTCCTTCCGTACTGATCACATTGATATTTTCGTTGTGGAGCTGGAGGATCTCTTTCACGATGGCAAGACCAAGACCGGTACCGGACTTGTCCTTCCCTCTGGAGGCATCCGATTTATAGAAACGCTCCCAGATCTTGTTCAGGCTGTCCTTCGGGATTCCGATGCCGGTGTCACGGACCGAGACAAAGATTTTCTCATATTTTATGGTGGTCTCTATGGTAATGACAGAGTCCGGCTGGCTGAATTTGATGGCATTGTCGATCAGATTGTAAAGCACCTGCTGGATCTTTCCCATATCCGCATAGACATAAGATTCCCAGTCGGTGAACAGCAGTTCGATGGAGATGCGCTTGGAAGTGCAGGTGCCTTCAAAAGTTGCCGCCGTGTTCTTGATGACGGTATTGATATCAAAACGGCTTCTGGACAGACGGTTCTGTCTGGGATCTATGGAATTGAGCGCCAGAAGACCGCTGGTCAGCTTGCTCAGGCGCTCGGTTTCCCGCAGGACGATATTCAGATATTTTTCCTGCATTTCAAAGGGGATCGTGCCGTCCAGCATGGCTTCGATGTATCCCTTGATGGAAGTCAGAGGGGAACGGAAGTCATGAGAAATGTTGGAGATCAGCTTTCGCTGGTCCTCATCCTGATCCTTCAGAGCCTGTGCCATAAAATCCATGGTGTCCGAGAGAAATCCCAGTTCATCCTCACGGTTGAGATGAATCGGAGTGCCGTAATTGCCGAGGGCATATTCTCCGGCGCCTTTGCGCATGCGCCGGATGGGCCAGAAGACGATCAGCCAGTTGGCGCCTGCAAAAAGGAAGGCGAGTCCCATGAGCAGGATCATCGTGACATAGAACGAGAACAGATAGCCCTCTTTTTCACGGATAATGACGGACATGGGGGTATGGATGGCAATATACCCGCGCACATGATAATTATGTGAGACCGGAATCAGTACGCTCAGGGTTTTCTCGGAAAACATGCCGAAAAAGTCACCGACCATATAATATTTCCCCCCGGGGAGCACTGAATTGAATTCGGGTATGGAAACCCGTTCCTGCTGGGTGTCAAAGGCACGGGAGTCCAGAATCCGTTCTCCGTCCCGGCTGATGAGCCAGATGCGGGCATCCAGATAGACATCCAGGGAGGAGAGCTGCGACTGGATGGCGGAACGCGTCCTTAAGTCTCCCTGTTCCTCAAAGTAATTTCCTACATATTGATCCGTGAGCCAGATTCCTTCCTGATAAAAATCCGCTGCCTTCGAAGAGATGGCATTTTTCATCATCAGCTGGGAAGCGACGGTGGAAATACACAAAAAGCAGCAGATTCCAAAAAGCAGGAAGGAGAGAAAATATTTGACGTTCAGTGAGAGACGCATCATTTCACCTCAAATTTGTAGCCGATACCCCAGACGGTTGCAAGACGCCATGACTCGTGATCCTTGATTTTTTCACGCAGTCTTTTGATGTGTACATCAACGGTTCGGGTGTCTCCGATGTATTCATAGCCCCAGATATGGTCCAGAAGCTGTTCTCTTGTAAAGACCTGGTTCGGTGAAGAGGCCAGAAAGAAGAGAAGCTCCAGTTCTTTGGGCGGCATTTCTACCGTCTTTCCCCGATAGACAACCGAATAATTGCTCTGGTTGATAATCAGATCCGGATACTGCACCAGCCTGGAAGCGGGAGCAGCGTCCGCCCGGGCAGGCTGAAAACGGCGCAGGACAGCCTTGACCCTTGCAACCAGTTCCTTGGAGTCAAAGGGTTTGATCATGTAATCATCCGCGCCCAGTTCCAGTCCCAGAACTTTGTCAAAGACCTCTCCTTTGGCGGAGAGCATGATGATTGGTATATTGGACCGGGTACGGATTTCCCGGCAGACCTGATATCCGTCCATGCCGGGAAGCATCAGGTCCAGAAGGATCAGGTTGGGCTGGAAGGTGTTGAAAATCTGCAGCGCCTGTTCTCCGTCTTCCACGATCTGCACTTCATAAAATTCTTTGGTCAGATATAAGGAGATCAGTTCTGCGATGTTGGCATCATCATCTACAATTAGTATTTTCTGCTTGGATGGCATATAAAATTCTCCTATATGAGTTCCGCATCTGCCTGGAGAATGCCCCTTGTCTGGAAGAATTTCCGACCGCAGGAGCGCTCGGAAATCCTTCCGGGCATTCACCAGGCAGATGCTGTGCTGTATAAGTTCCGCATCTGCCTGGAGAATGCAAAATCCCTCCGGGCAGATGCTGTTTTGTATGTCGGGGTTATTTGAATTCGGCAATTGTCACACCGGCATCGCCTTCTCCGAGGGAGCCGAGACGGAAGCTTTTTACATATTTACTGCGTCTTAAGTGCTGCTGAACGGCGTTTCTCAGGGCGCCGGTGCCTTTTCCGTGTACGATCCGGACACTGGGTACATGAGCCAGATAAGCATCGTCCAGGTATTTGTCCAGATGGCCGAGCGCCTCGTCCACGGTCATTCCGATCAGGTTGATCTCGGTGCTGACCAGCGCAGATTTGGACATTTTGATCTTACCGCTTCCGGAAGAGGTCTTCCTTCCTTCCGGAAGTACGGCTTCGCCAATATATTCCAGATCGCTGATGTGGACCTGCGAGCGGAGAATGCCCATCTGCACGAACAGGTCGCCTTTGGCGTTGGGCAGGGTGCTGACGGTTCCTTCCAGATTCAGGCTTAAGACCTTCACCCGGTCGCCAATGTGAAGGGAAGCGGCTTTTACCTTTTTCTTCGGCTTCTGAATGCCGGGCTGCATCCGGTTTTCTGTGGATTTGATCTTTTCCCGGAGACGTGCCCGCTCTGCTTCCATCTCTTTGGCAGAAATGCCCTCTCTGCCGAACTTATGGAAGTTTTTCATGGTTTCGTCGGCATATTCTTTTGCTTCCCGCAGGATGGCGCCGGCTTTTTCATTGGCTTCTTTCAGAATCTTTTCCTTTTGCTCATCTATGCGGTCCTGTTTTTTCTGAAGGGCATTGCGCAGCTTCCGGATCTCTTCCTTATAACGGGCGATCTCCAGCTGTTCCTTTTCCAGAGTAACCCGGCTGTTTTCCAGCCCGGCAATAACGTCCTCAAAGCTTTCATCCTGTGCGCTGATCTGTTTCTTTGCCTCATCGATCAGAAAGGCAGGAAGCCCAAGTCTGGAAGAGATGGCAAATGCATTGCTTTTGCCGGGAATACCGATCAGAAGGCGGTAAGTGGGGCGCAGGGATTCCACATCGAATTCACAGCAGGCATTTTCCACGCCTTCTGTGGAAAGTGCATAGACCTTCAGCTCGCTGTAATGGGTCGTCGCCATGGTACGGATTCCCTGCCGGTGCAGATGATCCAGAATGGAGATGGCGAGAGCCGCTCCTTCGGTGGGATCCGTACCGGCTCCAAGTTCATCGAACAGGACAAGAGAGTCCAGTGTGGCTTCCTTCAGTATAGATACAATGTTGCTCATATGTGAGGAAAAGGTACTCAGGCTCTGCTCAATGCTCTGTTCGTCTCCGATATCCGCGAAGATCTGGTCAAATACTGCCAGTTCAGACCGGTCAAATGCCGGAATGTGAAGTCCTGCCTGCCCCATAAGCGTAAAAAGTCCGACGGTCTTCAAAGAAACCGTCTTCCCGCCGGTATTGGGGCCGGTGACAATGAGCAGGTCAAAATCCTTTCCCAGCCGGATATTGGTGGGAACGACTTTCTTCGGGTCCAGAAGCGGATGGCGCCCGTCCTTGATATGGATCCTGCCTTCGGTATTGAAAATGGGCATGGTGGCGTTCATGTCTTTGGCAAGCATGGCTTTGGCAAAGATGAAATCCAGCCGGACCAGAAGCTGATAGTCTTCTGTGATCAGCTCCAGGTAACCTGCCGCAGTCTCACTGAGCGCTGCCAGTACCTTTTCGATCTCCTGCTGCTCCCGGATCTGCAGTTCCTTATAATCATTATTCAGCTTTATGACAGCCATGGGTTCGATAAACAGCGTGGAGCCGGTAGAACTCTGATCGTGGATCATGCCGGGCACCTGTCCCCGGTACTCTGATTTTACCGGCAGGCAGTACCGCCCGTCCCGCATGGTGACGACCGGGTCCTGCAGATACGTGCGGACGGATCCGTTTACCATGGAGTTGAGAGTGCTGTGTACCTTGTCGTTCATCTGTCTCATGGAGCGGCGGACCTGAAGCAGAGCGCTGCTGGCATCATCCGCCATGGCGTCGTCAGCAAGGATACAGCGCCGGATCTCGCCGGCAAGGGAGACGACCGGCTCCAGAAGATCGAAGGATTCATCCAGAGAATCCCCTGCCGCTTCCTCAGAATCCCGCTGTCCGTACTGTTTTACTTTTCCGGCCGTCTCCAGAAGCGACATGATCTGAAGAAGCTCGCCCATGCCGAGAACGCCTCCGATCTCCAGCCGTTTGGCAGAGCCGCGGATGTCCCGGATTCCTCCAAAGGACAGACTGCCTTTCTGGTAAATGCGGCGAAGTGCGTCGGCGGTCTCTGTCTGTGCCTGTACGATATCTGCAAGAGAATCGGAAGGCACGAGCGTTTCACAGAGCTCTTTTGCGCCTGCGGATGCGGCATGCTCTGCCAGTATATGAACAATCTTATCATATTCCAGTTTTTTTAATGCTTTCTGATTCATAAAATCCTCCTGTCAATACAACTATCATACCGCATTTGTTGGGGATTGAAAAGAAGAAGTTGCCGGAATTTCCGTTTCATTTAGTGGACACGCCTGAAAAAATCAGGTATAATATTCAGGGTAGTAAAGGAGCCGCGCAGAAGCGGGAGTTTTATCCGGTACGGTGGCGCTGCGTGTGTAAGGCGTGGGAGTTCTTATGGCAGAGGAAAGAGACAACCGAAACCTGTCATTTATTCAGGAAACGGTCAAACAGAAAAGGTTTTATCAGAGCCGGGTCGTGCAGCGTTTTGCATGGTCTGCAGCTTCCGGTGTGATTTTTGCGCTTGCAGCGCTTGTGGTATGGTTTGTTGCGGCGCCGTATCTGTCCATGCAGGCGGAGCAGCCGGAAGTGCAGCCGGTGACTCTTCCGGAACTGGAGGAACAGCCGGAGGAAACGGCTGAGGAATCCACGGTGTATATTACGGAACAGGTCAGTATTGAGCTTGAGGATTATAAAAGGATGTATCAGCAGCTTCTGCAGATCGGCGGACAGGCAGAGAAGAGTCTGGTAAATGTTCTGGCAGTAACCACGGATACAGACTGGTTTGACGAGACCTATACGAGCCAGAGTTCCGTATCCGGAGTGCTCATAGAAGACAATGGGATGGAGCTTCTGATTCTGACCAGCTATGAGAAGGTGGAAGGAAGCGAGAGTCTTCAGGTTACCTTTTATGACCATTCGACGGCATGGGCTGTTCTGAAGAAATACGACAAAAATACAGGGCTTGCGGTACTCAGCGTGAATCTGAGCGATATCTCGGAAAGCACGCGGGAAGTGATCGTCTATGCGGACATCGGCTCATCCAGAAATGTCAGGAGCGGAGAACCGGTCATAGCGGTGGGAAGTCCGGGCGGCTGTTACGGTTCGGTTCTGTACGGCAATCTGACTTCTGTGTCTCAGACGGCAGCTTTATATGACGGAAGTTATCATATACTTACGACCGATATGGGAAAAGCCCGTTCCGGCAGCGGGGTCCTGCTCAGCTGGAGCGGAAAAATCATCGGGCTGATCCAGGACAGGTACGAGGTGACCGGGCAGAACGGAACGATCCAGGCTTATGGAATCTCGGATATCATGGAAGTGATCGAGCATTTATCCAACAGTCAGGACATAGTATATATGGGGATTACAGGGGCTGATGTGACGACTGCCGTATCCGAAGCAGAGGGAATCCCGATCGGGGTCTATGTATCGGACGTGGCAATCAGTTCTCCTGCCATGGAAGCAGGTATTCAGCCGGGAGATATCATTACCTCGATCAGCGGCCAGAACGTTACGAATCTGAAGGACGTAACGACCATATTGATGAAATGTTCCAATGGACAGAATATACAGGTAGTCTGCCAGCGTCTGAATAAAACCGTTTATCAGGAGCTGGAGATGTCTGTAGAACTGAAAATATTAGAATAGGGAGAATGGGAGAGACAGAATGAAATACATCGAAGCTTTGCGGGAGGGCGAGCGTGTTACCGGCATCTATTTGTGCAAATCCCGACAGACAGCTTTGACAAAAGCCGGGAAAACTTATGAAAATGTTGTTCTTCAGGATAAGACGGGAACAGCAGACGCCAAGATCTGGGATCCGAATTCCAGAGGGATCGAGGCATTTGAAAGTCTGGACTATGTGGATATTGTGGCGGATGTGACCAGTTTTCAGGGACAGATTCAGCTGAATGTGAAGAGAGTGCGTAAGGCGCAGGAGGGAGAATATAATCCGTCGGATTATCTTCCGGTAAGCGACAAGGATATTGAGGGAATGTACCGGGAACTGCTTGGTTTTGTAGACCGGGTGGAGAGCCCGTATCTGCAGCGGCTTCTGAGGAGCATTTTCGTGGAGGATGCCGCATTTGTGAAGGCCTTTAAGTTCAGCAGTGCGGCCAAGAGTGTTCATCATGGATTCGTAGGAGGGCTGCTGGAGCATACGCTGAGTGTTACCAGACTGTGTGAATATTATGTGTGTGCGTATCCCACGCTGAATGCGGATCTTCTGTATACGGCAGCCATGTGCCATGATATCGGAAAGGTATATGAACTGTCGCCTTTCCCGGCAAATGATTATACGGACGCAGGACAGCTCCTGGGGCATATTATGATCGGCGCCGAGATGATCGGGGAAAGGATGCGCCAGATCCAGGGGTTTCCGGTAAAGCTGGGGAATGAACTGAAGCACTGTATTCTGGCGCATCATGGCGAGCTGGAGTACGGTTCTCCGAAGAAGCCCGCACTTCTGGAGGCGGTGGCGCTGAATTTTGCTGATAATACGGATGCGCATATGCAGATGATGATGGAAGCGCTGAAAGCGGGCGGAGATAACCAGGGGTGGCTTGGATATAACCGGCTGTTTGAATCCAATATCAGGCGTACCGGGAAAGCTCAGGGCTGATCCGGATGCTCTTTCAGCAGGATATGCAGAAACATCTGTCTGCCGCAGGATGTCTGCTGGCAATAAAATGAGAGGAAAAAGGCGAAGCTGGCATGGTGTCGGCTTCGCCTGTGTTATACTCGAGCGCATCAGTATCTGCCTGCTTCATTTTTGCTTGTGGGTAAATGGAAATGTTAAGGCAGGGGAGACGGAAAATGCAGAAAAATGGCTGCATCGAATGGAGACAGGGGAGGTAAAGAATGCAGAAAAATGACCGCATCAGATTGAAGATAGAGGATATGGGCGTGGACGGGGAAGGCATCGGAAAGCTGGACGGATTCCCGTTTTTTGTAAAGGATGCTGTGATCGGAGATACTGTTGATGCGAAGATCATGAAGATGAAGAAAAATTATGGCTATGCCCGGCTGATGGAGGTGGTGGAACCGTCCGGGATCCGGCAGGAACCGGAATGCGCCTGTGCAAGGCAGTGCGGCGGCTGCCAGCTTCAGGCGATGAAGTATGAAGCGCAGCTGGATTTCAAGGCAAAAAAGATTCAGAATCATCTGATCCGGATCGGCGGACTGGATGGGATAGAGAAACCGGAGGTCATGGGGATGGAGGACCCCTGGCGGTACCGCAACAAGGCACAGTTTCCGTTTGGGACGGATAAGGACGGAAGGACCGTGACCGGATTCTATGCAGCGCACAGCCACAGGATCGTCCCATGCACAAAATGCCGGCTTGGGCCGGAGGAGAATCAGGAGATACTGGAAAAGATACTGGCACATGTGGAGAAATACCGGATACCGGCGTATGACGAAGAAACCGGAAAGGGTGTACTGCGGCATGTGCTGATCCGGAAGGGATTTGCCACGGGAGAGATCATGGTCTGTCTGGTGCTGAACGGGAAATGCCTGAAGGCGGTGGACGAGCTGTCAGCATCTCTTCAGGAGGTGCCAGGGATGACGGGGATCATGGTCAATGTGAATATGGAGAACACGAATGTGATTCTGGGGACAGAACTGATCCCGGTCTGGGGACAGGAATATATCACAGACCGGATCCGGGATGTGCAGTATCAGATTTCCCCGCTGTCCTTTTATCAGGTGAACCCGGTGCAGACAGAAAAGCTCTATGAGACGGCGCTGGAATATGCAGGGCTGACAGGACATGAGACCGTGTGGGATCTGTACTGCGGCATCGGGACGATCTCACTCTTTCTGGCAAAAAAGGCAGGAAAGGTGTACGGTGTGGAGATCGTGCCGGAGGCGATTGAGGATGCCAGAAGGAATGCAGAGCTCAACGGGACAGAGAATGTGGAGTTTTTCGTGGGGAAGGCGGAGGAAGTGCTGCCGGGGATGTACGAGAAAGAAGGAATCCATGCGGACGTCATCGTAGTGGATCCGCCGCGCAGGGGGTGCGATCCGGCGGCGCTTGAGACGATGGTGAAGATGCAGCCGGAACGGATCGTGTATGTGAGCTGCGACAGCGCCACGCTGGCGCGGGATCTGAAGTATCTGTGCGGGGAAGGATATGAGGTGAAGAAGGTGAAGGGGTGTGACATGTTTGCGTGGAGTGTGCATGTGGAAAGTATCGTGTTGCTTTCAAAACTTAAATCAAATAAATTGAAGCATGTCAATGTGGAATTAGAGATGGATGAAATTGCAACGGGTGTTTTACAATTTGGAAATGAAGAATATGAGTAAATAACGGGGAAACTATGGAACACTACTTTACAACTTTTTGATTAACCCATTTGTTTTAGACACAGATGTTTCAAGGCTTTGATGATGGCACTGGA